>NZ_AP028654.1:650625-1301250 GCF_033097505.1 Helicovermis profundi
TGGATGGTCCACTTGGACCATTCCATGAGCCAAAATCAATTTCGTTTGTTTTAGCGTTACTAACAAAAAGAAAAGTAATTAAGGTATCAATCCACACTAAATGTAAAATCAGTCTATATAAAAGATGGGATAATTACTCTATACCACTACCTTTTAACACTATCACAATAGGTGTAAGTGAGCCTATAGAAGTAGACCGAGACGACAGGAAAAATGATTTTTTAAAGATTAAAGAACTTCTTAAAAACGAGATAAATGTAGAAAAATAATTGTAAATGAACTAGCTTTGAAGAATATTTTTGACTTTAATTTTTTTTAGCCATATATTTATAATATAAATATATGGCTAATTTTTTTATTTTCTTTATAGTCATATCGGAAATTATCAGAATGTTCACATTTTGTAAATATTTTGTAAACAAAAGAGTTGTACAATTATACTAAGTTTATTGTTTATAAAAAAAGGATACTGTAAAGTATCCTTTGAAATAGAAACTTTGCTTCTACGATTAATAGGTTTAATAGTCTTATTGTATTCAATCAAAAATAGATAATCTTGTTTATAGAATTTTAAAATAGTAGGAAGTACATCAGTTTTAAACTTTTGATATTTAGGGCTGAAAAATTCTTCATGCTTCCATTGTTTAAATGGAGTTAACCTAATGATGAATAAATTTAATTTGTAGATTTGCTTATGTAAGTCTTGAATATATAGTAATAAAAATTGTATAATTGAAACCATAGCGATGTCTCCTTTCTTTTAGGAAAATTAGGTTTTTGGTGAATCAATTATACTAAAAAAAGAGGGGGGCGCTATATTTTTTTGAAACGTTTATATTTCAATGATTATAGATGAATTAGAAAGAAAAAAGTGTACACTACTAAATCAGTTAAAGGGGAATATCTATGGATGTTGGAACAAATTTTGTTTTTTAAAATTCATCTAAAGAAATTACTTAATAAAATGCACCTAACACCAAAATATTTGTATAATAAAGTAGGAGTGAATAATATGTATGAAGAATTGATTAGCTATGTAAAGCAGTTTTCGGATCTTGATGATGATTATATATTGAGAATGGTTAAAGGCGTTCCAATTATGACGTTTAAAAAGGGGCATATACTACAAAGTCAAGGAAATTCTATAGAAAAATGTTTTTTTGTTTTGAAAGGGATTGTCAAACAATTTACTTTAAAGGAAGATGGAAAAGAAGTCATATCTAATTTTTATACTGAGGGAGATTTTATTGGTATATTTAGTCAGCAAAATAATATTATTTCTGAATATTCCTTGCAGTGTATGGAAGATACAAGAGTACTTATAGCTGATAATAATTCAGATGTGAAGGCTTACGATGATTTTCCAGAATTGATAGAAATTATACCTAAAATGTTGGAGATGAGAATCGCTGAAATGCAGGAAAGATTATCAATGTTTATTGGTAGTAGCCCAGAAAAACGATTTAAAATCATAATGGAAACTCGTCCAAATCTAATTGAACGAGTTCCGCAGAATCAGCTTTCAAATTACTTAGGTATTACGCCTGAATCATTTAGTCGAATTAAGAAACGAATTTATAATAATCTAAGAAGTTCCAAATAGAGACTTTAATTTGTTTGATTTAACAAATAGCCACACTCCAAATCCAAGTTCGCCAAATGTCATTGGAATCATAAATAACGTATTTATAAGCCTTACTATATTCGAATATGATAGTATAATGATATGAAGTGTTTCAACAATTATATATCCGACGCCTCCAATAACTAGTAGTATAGATATTAATCTGGGTAGTTTTGTAGCTTTAAAGGTTAGTCCGAGAGCAATTAGATGACAACCAAATATTATAAGATCAAATGACCAGATTGAATTGAATTTTTCTATTAAAGTGATTGCACTATAAGCAGTTCTTATATCAATGGTTTGAGATAGATATATAAGTTTACTAATAGCAAAAGTAAGAAATATTGAGTAAAGTAATCGAGTTATACCGATTACTTTTCCTTTTTTAGATTAATTAAGCTCCACTTCCTGCTCCTGTAATAAGTACTTTATTCATATTTTAACCTCCTGTGTTAATTCGAATGATTTTATTATTTGAATAGGATATACTTAATTAGACAACAAAACATTATATTATAATTACAAATAAAAAACTCTAAGTAGTAACTTTTTAAAAGTTTATTACTTAGAGTTAATTTCAAGCTATATCATTATGTGCCTGATACCACTCATTATCATCAAACCCTTAACGTTTAATGATCTTAAGGATATTATTATATAATATTTCAGCTTTATTCCACATTTTACCGCCACTTGTGTTGTTGAACTGGATAACAACGGTATCAATATCTTTATGATACTTAGCGATACTTTGGTACCCTGGTAGCAAACCTGTGTGATCATAAGTGTAAAGAGAAGTGTAGAGTGCTTGTTCATCGTCTGTAAACAAAGAACCATCATTTAAAGCTCTAATAAAGATACCAACATCTTCTATTGTAGCAACCATGGATCCAGCAGAATTAGCAAAATCATTGTATTTAACATCCCATTCGTATCCAACAGAATAACCACTCATGACATTCTCTATAGGTACATCAGTCAGCAAATTATAAGTATTCTTAAGCCCTAAAGGCTTCAATATCTCATTGTTAATAAATTCATGATGACTGTACCCCAGGGTCTTGTCAAGAATGTCACCAATCAATAAATAATTCGTATTGGAATAACTATATTTGTTGTCTGGTTCAAAGTCAGCTGCTTCATCCAACACTAGTTCTAGAGCTGTTTCATTGGTCGTCGGTATATAATCCCATGAGAAATCAGGATCGTCTACAAAATTAGGAATACCACTTCTATGTTGTAGCATCATCTTTAAAGTAATTTTATCAGCATATTCAATTCGACCAACAAGTTCAGGTAACAGACTAGAAAGTGTATCATCTACTGATAACATATCAGCATCAATCAATTTAGTCGTAGCTGCTGCAATATAAAGTTTACTGATACTTGCAATCTTAAATAGTGTCTCAGGATTTGCTGGTATTTCATTTTCTCTGTTTTGCCAACCTGAAGCATAAGTCTCAACCTCACCTGCCCGATCAACATACACAATAACGCCATCAAATCCATTATCTGCTGCGTACTCTATTTCATTTTGAATGTCATCTTGTAATGGTGCCATCCAGTATGACAAGATACTCCATGGAATGAAAAACATTGAAATACCAGTGCTAATAACTAGTATTAGAATGATTATTAGTTTTTTTATTTTCATATTTATTCCTTTCAAATCAACCACTTTATTTATGTGATGTATCAACACCTTAAACTTAACCTTATAAGTCTAGTATATACAATAGTAATAACTTATGATAGTGTCGATCATTAACTTTCTCATTTAATATTACCTTGTTTCTAGTTAGATCAAAATGATACTTTTAACGATGAATTTATATTTTGGTCCAAGTGCAATTACTAAAGCCTCCAGAGTACATAGAAAGGCAAACCAGCATAGTGCTCTAATTCTTACTTTTACCTTTAATTATTTTCATTTAATTCATAATTCTTAATAAACTCGTATAACTCTATATGGTTATAGCCATCTATAATTTCATAAACCAAATCTCCTACCAGTACATATTTTTCGTTAACGAAATGAAGAAATGATCCATCACCATCATTACCAATATATAACACAATTTCTAATCGTGGCGTTAGCTTTAATCTCGAACGATTTATACTTTTTTTAAATTTTACCTCATCTAATAACTCATATACAATTTATCTATTTTTTCTGTAACGATATATTTTCTTGAAAACCACCGCCATAGTAAATAGACCTCATAACGTTTTACGAAGCCAATATTAGCAGTACAATTGTGAACTATCATTTATGAACGGTTATACCAAACAGTTTCATACACTTTCCGATAAGGGTAGTTTTCACAAATTTTCATGATTACTGACCTTGCAGTTTTTATGATTTTTCCTGCAAGAAACACATACTTTAAGCGAAACGTCTTAATTTGTTGCCTGTATTCAGTGATCGTTAAAAAATCAAACTTAAACAACAAAAATAAGTTGTATGAAAGCATCATCATTTGAAATACTGCTTCATTAGCCCAAAACGATTTTAAGATAAGATGCCCTACGTACATATCATATTTTGCTTCTTTAATATAGTTTTCTGCATTACCTCTTTTTTCATAGGTAATGATTACTTTTTCTGATGGTAAATCTGTATTGGTAATAAAAAAAATATTGGTACTCTGCACCTGGTAAAAGTGATAATTGAACTCTATTTTTTTTAGGTTTAAGCACACGAGAAACCACAAATCTTCTTTCTTTATTTCAATTATTTAATTTGGTTTCGAGCTCAATTGTCTCTTTGCCTTCTTCACCTTCAACAAAATGTTTCTTGGAATCTGTCACTTTTGTAGTGAGTGTAGGGTAGGCTTTAGCTTTAATCAAATACTTGCAATTAAAAGACTCTATTGTTTGAATAATCTTTTCATCAAAATAGCCACTATCCATTCGGAATAAGATTTCTAAATCATCTGTTTTTATGTTAGTTACAATTTCTTTTATCATTTCTGAATATTCCTTGCAGTGTATGGAAGATACAAGAGTACTTATAGCTGATAGTAATTCAGATGTGAAGGCTTACGATGATTTTCCAGAATTGATAGAAATCATACCTAAAATGTTGGAGATGAGAATCGCTGAAATGCAGGAAAGTTTATCAATGTTTATTGGTAGTAGCCCAGAAAAATGATTTAAAATCATAATGGGAACTCGTTCAAATCTAATTGAACGAGTTCCGCAGAATCAGCTTTCAAATTACGTAGGTATTACGCCTGAATCATTTAGTCGAATTAAGAAACGAATTTATAATAATCTAAGAAGCTCCAAATAGAGACTTTAATTTGTTTGATTTAACAAATAGCCACACTCCAAATCCAAGTTCACCAAATGTCATTGGAATCATAAATAACATATTTATAAGCCCTACTATATTTGAATACGATGGTATAATGATATGAAGCGTTTCAACAATTATATATCCGACGCCTCCAATAACTAGTAGTATAGATATTATTCTGGGTAGTTTTGTAGCTTTAAAGGTTAGTCCGAGAGCAATTAGATGACAACCAAATATTATAAGACCAAATGACCAGATTGAATTGAATTTTTCTATTAAAGTGATTGCACTATAAGCAGTTCTTATATCAATGGTTTGAGATAGATATATAAGTTTACTAATAGCAAAAGTAAGAAATATTGAGTAAAGTAATCGAGTTATACCGACTATTTTTCCTTTTTTTGGATTAATTAAGCTTGATATTTTGCATAAGCAGTAAGATAGTAAAAAATCTAAAATTGCTATGATAATCCACCCTATGATTTCATATATAAATAGGTTTTTCATAGATATTAAATTTTCATATGTTTTCAGTGGATTGCTAACATTTATTATAGTTCTATGTGCATATCCATATGAAAACATTGCTACAAGTGTCATAATTAAGAGGGATAGTCCTATAATTATCCCTAAGAATTTGTATTTTGAATTTGATAAATTGTTTTTCATTGTAACCTCCCAAAATGATATTGATTTATATGTTTATCATATTATTATTTTTGAATGGCTTCATTGACTTAAGTTAAGATTTAATGATATTTTATAAAAATATTAATAAATGCACCTAAACGCTAAAATATTGATGTTTAATAACTTAATAAAATAAAGGTACAAAAATAATGAATAAAATGTCGAAAAAGTGGTATAAATAAAAATGACTAGCTAAGTAAATAAGTAAATAAATTTCTAGCTTTCAGAAAATCTGATACGTCGGAATAAAAGATACTGTAAAGTAGCCTATGAAAAAGCAAAAGGAATAAAAATTATAGAAAGACAATAAAAGAAGGTATAACAAGTAATGCTCTGAGTAAATAACAGCATAAAAAGAGCAAATAAAAATTTAAGTTTAAGACGAATTTTTTTCTTGCATGATAATAATAGTTTGTTGACCAAGAAAAATTAGTAGCTGCCATTTGCCTGGCATATTATTAGCCGAAGAAAGTTCTTCAACGTGATTAAGATATTTTTTACTAATATAACTATGAGGCCTTAAAAAGTTATAATAAGCAACCCAAAGAATGAGCGCCTTTTAAAGAATCATAGCCACAAGTAAGCGTGTAAGAAGTTTTGAAAGTACGATTTAAACGTTCAATCATTTGTTTGTAAGGTCTAAAAATTTTGGAAATTGGATCAACGTTAGAAAGATCGATAACAGGAATGATATCAAAAGATTTATTTTCAATTAAATCAAACTGTTGAGCGGCTAAAGGATAAGCACTGTAAGCATCAGCAATGAATTTAAGATATTTAAGCCCAATCAGGAAGTTTAGAAAGATAGATGTTAAAAAAAAATATTAAACTCACGGTAAATATAGTGAACTTTATATTTAGATTTATCATAGTGAGAAATATTTTTGGAAAGTTTATTAAAATTTTTAAGATAGTAAGAACAATTATTATTTTTTCATTTATGAACGAAAAAAGATTTACGACTTTTAACTTTTTCTAAAGTGTGATTACAATGAGGATAAAGAAGAGTAAGTGAGTTAGTAACATAGTTACCATTATTGGTATAAAGATAATCATGAGTAGCGCCGCATCGAGGGCACAAAATGTCCTTTGGAATAAAAACTTTGATTCTATGATTGATAGGTTTAATAGTCTTATTGTATTTAAATTTGTAGTATTCAATCAAAAATAGATAATCTTGTTTATAGAATTTTAAAATAGTAGGAAGTACATCAGTTTTAAACTTTTGATATTTAGGGCTGAAAAATTCTTCATGTTTCCATTGTTTAAATGGAGTTAACCTAATGATGACTCAATTATACTAAAAAAAGAGGAGTGTCGCTATATTTTTTTGAAACGTTTATATTTCAATGATTATAGATGAATTTGAAAGAAAAAAGTGTACACTACCAAAAAAATTGAGGAGGAGTAATTATGAAAAAATATATTGTATTATTAGCAATTATAGTTGTTACTTCTTTATTGGCCATTGGAATTAATATAAATGGTATTTATAATGGTTCAAATGAAAAATTGGAGGAAAAAACTATGAAAGATAAAAATGTAATAATAAAAGAAGATACTAAAATAAAAGTAAGTTCAAAGTTAAAAACGTCAAGTCTACCAATGAATCCCAACAATGACCTAGTATTTAATATAGATGATTTAAAAGATATATATCTTGCTGGTGGATGTTTTTGGGGTGTAGAAGCATATATGTCAAGAGTATATGGAGTTTATGATGTAAGTTCAGGATATGCAAATGGATTAACAGAAAATCCATCATATGAGGATTTAATTTATAAGAACTCAGGACACGCAGAAACTGTTCATATAAAATATGATCCTTCCTTAGTTACACTTGAAACTCTATTAAATTACTATTTTAAAATTATCGATCCGACTACTTTAAACCAGCAAGGCAACGACCGTGGACTTCAGTATAGAACTGGTATTTACTATACAGATAGTAAAGAATTAAAAACAATAAATGACAGAGTGAAAAAAGAGCAAACGCTTTATAGTGATCCTTTAGTCGTAGAAGTTTTACCTTTAAAGCAGTATTTTTTAGCAGAAGATTACCATCAAGATTATCTTGATAAAAATCCAAGTGGATATTGTCATATTAATTTGAATACTGTAACAGAAGACCTTTCTAAACTTGAAATTCCCACTGACAAAGTCCTTAAAAAAAATCTAACAAAATTACAATATGATGTTACTCAAAATGGAGCTACTGAAAGAGCATTTGACAATGAATATTGGAATTTGAAAGAAAAGGGTATATACGTTGATATAGTAACTGGTGAACCTCTTTTTATATCAACAGATAAATATGATTCTGGAAGTGGATGGCCAAGTTTTACTAAAGCTATTTCTTTAGATATGGTGAAGCTCGTAGAAGACAATTCACTTTTTTCAAAACGAACTGAAATAAAAAGTAAAAAAGGAGATACTCATTTAGGTCATGTTTTTAACGATGGTCCAATTGATAAAGGTGGATTAAGATATTGTGTTAACAGCGCGTCGCTTAAATTTATTCCAGTAGATAAGATGAAAGAAATGGGATTTGAAGAATATATAGATTTGATTAAGTAAATAATTTGCTCTTTAAGAGCAGTTTCAACTTAGAAAAATATTTAAAAGGTATATCACATAATTTAATTGTGATATACCTTTTTTAGAAAATAGAATTATAATATGAAAATTACTTCATAAGCAATAGAGGATAAATAAGCTAGTAATAAAAATATATTGATAATTTTCTTATAAATCGATTTTTTAAGTTTCATTGTTCCAAGATATATTAATACATATATATTCATTGATACTAGAGGCAATTCTCCACTTAATATTGACTCATATCCAGTAATTAATAGAAATATAGCTACTAAATAAGATAAAGATAGATATATAAATCTATAATTTCTATTTTGCTCTTTTTTTCTAAAGTGTAATAAAATAGAGTATATTAAATCAATTAATATAATTGTAATTATAATCATATTAAGCTTAAAATTTAGTAGCAATATATTGGGAAAATACAATAAAAAATGCATATTACACTTATTATTATAAATATTTATATGCAATGTTGTCAATATATTGTAATTAAATCGAAATAATTAGAATCAATATCAAATTGGATTGAAATAAATAGTTGAATTGAGAAAAGTTGAATAATTTGTTTCGTTTGACATAAAGTATTATTCAATATAAAATTAACTTAATATAGATTTAGTTAATTTGTATTAAGTTAATATACATTAAGATGTGTTCAAATTGCACTAATCAAGTATTTCTAAGATAAAAATATTTAATGATAAAGAAAGCCGGAGGTTAATATGTTTATAGGAAGAGATTATGAAATTAATAAATTATATAAATTATATAATGAAAACAAATTTGAATGTATTGTTATGTATGGTAGAAGAAGAGTTGGTAAAACACGTTTAATTACAGAATTTTGTAGAGGGAAAAATACTATTTTTTATGTTGGTGAAGAGCATAATGATAAATTATCACTTAAAAAGTTTTCAATCCAAATAATGGAACATTATAATCTTAATGAATTTACACCTGAATTTGAATCATTTGATACTGCATTTAGATTTATTGGTGAAAAAGCTAAAACTAAAAGAACAATCTTAGTTCTTGATGAATTTCCTTATATGGTGTCTTCAAATAAAAGTATTCTATCAATACTACAGAATAATATAGATCATCATTTAATAAATACAAAATTATTTTTAATTATATGTGGTTCGTCAATAAGTTTTATGGAAAATGAAGTTCTTTCACATAAAAGTCCTTTATTTGGTCGTAGAACAGCTCAATTTATGATATCTCCTTTAGATTTTTTTGATTCAATAAAATTTTTTAAAAATTATTCAAATGAAGATAAAATGAAGTCCTATAGCGTTTTGGGTGGAGTACCACAATATCTATTACAATTTGATAGTAATAAGTCATTTGATTACAATATGATAAATAAATTATACGATAAATCTTCTTATTTATATATGGAAGTAGAATTATTATTAAAACAAGAATTAGTTAATCCTATTGTATATAAAAGTATAATCGAAGCAATAGCAGATGGTTCAAGTAAATTAAATGAAATATCAACCAAAATTGGAGAAACAACATCAAAAACTTCTATATATATTAAATCACTTTTAGAGTTAAAAATAATTCAGAAGTTAGTTCCTATTACAGAAAAATCAAATTCAAGAAAAACCTTATATAATATCTGTGATAATTTTTATAGTTTTTATTATAAATATGTCGCGAAGTATATATCAGCTATTGAACAAGAAATGGGCGAGTATATATATATAGAAAAAGTAAATCATAAATTCTATGAACACCAAGGCTATGTATTTGAAGAAATTTGTAAGGATTATTTATCTAGAAAAAATAAGAAATCTGAATTACCTTTTATAATATTTAAATTGGGTAAATGGTGGGGGAATAACCCTATTAAAAAGAAACAAGAAGAAATTGATATTGTTGGATTTGGTGAAGATAAAACTTTATTTGCAGAATGTAAATATACAAATGAAAAAGTTGGAATTAGTATTTATGAAAAATTAGTTGAACGGTCAAATTTAATAAATAGTAAAGATTCGTATTATTATATATTTTCAAAAAACGGCTTTAATGAATCTTTATTGAAACTAGAAAAAAATATTAATAATTTGACACTAGTAACCCTAGACATAATGATAAAGGAATTTGAATAGTGAAAGTCATATAATTAATAATATTAATTTTAAGTAAAATACTTAAAATATATTGTTAATTATTTTTTTATATTCTATTTGACAAATATATTAATCTAATATATTATTAAGTAAACATAAGTTTAAAATTAATCTTTTGTTTACTTAATAATATATGTAAAGGTGGTGGAAAATTGACTAATAGAGAAAAAGAAATCTATAATCTTATTTTAAAAAATCCTATGATTTCTCAAAAGGAAATTGCTGAAAAGCTTGGTATTCAAAGGTCTTCAGTTGGAGTTCAAATTTCAAACCTTATAAAAAAGGGAAAACTTAAAGGAAAAGGATATATTGTTAATGAAGAAGATTATATTGTCGTTATTGGAGGATCTAATATTGATCTTCAAGGAACGTCATTAGAAAAATTGGTTTATGAAGATTCTAATCCAGGCTATGTTACTATGTCACTCGGCGGAGTTGCACGAAATATTGCAGAAAATATGGCTAGACTTGGCTTAAATATTAAGCTAATTTCTGTTGTTGGCGATGATTTATATGGCAAAAAGATTATTGAAGAATCTAAACTAACTGGCATAAATATGGATGAAGTGATTATCTCTAAAAATAGTCCTACTTCAACTTACCTATCAATTCTTGATAATTCTGGTGATATGAAGCTCGCTATTAATGCTAGTGATATTATTTCAAATGTAGATATTGATTATATTAAAAGTAATAATACATTAATTAAAAATGCTAGATGTATTGTGCTTGATACTAATTTAGATGAAAATGTTTTAGATTTTATTTTTGATGAATTTTCAAATAAAGATATTTTTGTTGACACTGTTTCTTCTATTAAAGCTTTAAAGTTAATTAAAAATTTAAAATATATTAATACTCTAAAGCCTAATAAAATTGAAGCTGAAATATTAACAGGCATAAAAATTACTGATGAAGTTTCTTTAAATAAAGCAGTAGATTCTTTGCATGAAAAAGGCGTAAAAAATGTTTATCTTAGTATGGGAAAAGATGGGGTAATATTTTCAAATTCAGTAGAAAGAAAAAAATATAGTAATTATGAAAGTAAATTAGTTAGTGCAACTGGTGCGGGTGACGCTTTTATGGCTGGTATCGTTTATAGTTATATTAAACATAGTTTTAATAGTAGTACTTTATACGGACTTGCAATGGCATCTATGGCAATTAATACTAAAGAAACAATTAATAGAGATATTACTTCTGAAAAAATAGAAAAAATTGTTTTAAAATAATATATATATACGCGTAAAACGCGAATGGGAGATGAATATAATGAATAAAGAATTATTAAAAGAATACTTAGATATTAATCCAGAGGTTGAAAAAGCTTTAAAAGAAGGTAGACCAGTAGTAGCACTTGAATCAACTATTATTGCTCACGGTATGCCGTACCCTAAAAATGTTGAAACTGCAAGAAAAGTTGAAGATATAATAAGAGCAAAAGGTGCAGTTCCTGCAACTATTGGGATTATTAAGGGTAGGCTTAAAGCTGGTCTTACTGATGAAGAAATTGAATATATGGGAAAAGAAAAAGATATTAAAAAAGTTTCAAGACGTGATATTCCATTTATAGTTTCAAATAAATTAGATGGTGCTACTACTGTGGCGTCTACAATGATTATTTCAGAACTCGCTGGCATTAAAGTATTTGTAACTGGTGGAATTGGTGGTGTTCATAGAGGCGGAGAAAATACTTTTGATATTTCTGCAGATTTACAAGAACTTTCAAATACAAATGTTGCAGTAGTTTGTGCAGGAGCAAAATCAATTTTAGATATTAATTTAACTCTTGAATATTTAGAGACTTATGGAGTTACTGTTGTTGGATATAAAACTGATGAATTCCCAGCTTTCTATACAAGAAAAAGTGGATTTGGAGTAGACTATAAAGTTGATAGCGCTTTGGAAATTGCAAAAGCATTAAAAGCAAAATGGGATTTAGGTCTTGAAGGTGGAATGGTTATTGGAAATCCAATCCCTAAAGAATTTGAAATGGATTACGATACTATTAGTGGTGCAATTGAAAAAGCGCTAATTGAATTAAAAGAAAATAATATAAAAGGTAAAGAAACTACTCCATTTTTACTTGCAAAAGTAAAAGAACTTACTTCTGGAGACAGTTTAGATTCGAATATTGAACTTGTTTATAACAATGCTAGAGTAGGCACAGACATTGCAATTGAATACGCTTCATTGAAATAGATGTGTACAATGTGTGTAGAAATAATTAAGAAATGATGAATAAAAAATAAAATTATTAAATTTTCAAAATAAGTATTGACATATTAAAACAAAGGTGTTAGGATTGTCAATGTTGAGTGTTGATAAACAATTACTTAACAAAGACAACTCGATTCGCGAGAAATAACACTACATTTATTCCCCCTTAATAATAAATGTAATGTAAAAATTAATTAATCCTATATATTAAATTTTTATTTAATATATAGGATTTTTTTTTATATTTTTAGGGTATAGACTAAAAGAAGATAAGATTTTAATAAATGGAGGTGCAAAATGAAGCATAAAAATAGTAGAGTTATAGAAACGATAAGATTACTTTCAGTTGATGCAATAGAAAAGGCAAATTCAGGTCACCCAGGATTACCTCTTGGAGCTGCACCTATGGCATTTGCATTATGGAATGAATTTTTAAATGTGAGTGCTACTGAAACAAAATGGATGAATAGAGATAGATTTGTTCTATCGGCTGGTCATGGTTCTATGTTATATTACAGCTTACTTCATTTATTTGGTTATGAAATTTCACTAGACGATTTAAAGAATTTTAGACAACTTGGAAGTATTACTCCAGGGCATCCTGAATATAATGTTACTCCTGGAATTGAAACAACGACTGGTCCGCTTGGGCAGGGACTAGGAAATGCAGTTGGTATGGCAATTGCTGAAAAGAAACTTTCAGCTGAATTCAATACTTCTGATTTTAATATTATTGATCATTATACTTATGTTATCGCAGGTGATGGAGATATGATGGAAGGTATTACTTCAGAGGCGGCTTCACTTGCTGGGCATTTAAAGCTTGGTAAATTAATAGTTCTTTATGATGATAATGGTATAACTATAGATGGTTCTACTGATATTTCTTTTACAGAAGACGTTGGAGCGAGGTATAGAGCTTATGGTTGGGAAGTTATTGAAGTGAAAGATGGAAATAATTATGGAGAAATAGTTGATGCAATAAATCTTGCTAGACTAAATTCTGTTAAGCCAACTCTTATTAAAGTTAAAACAATTATAGGTTATGGAAGTCCAACAAAAGCTGGAAAATCATCAGTTCATGGTTCTCCTCTTGGAAAAGATGAAATTATTCAAATGAAAAAAAATATGGGATGGGATCCTGATAAGAGTTTTTATGTTCCTGATGATGTAAAAGAGTATATGAAAAATATTACAGATAAAAAAGAGATAAATAGATTTTTATGGGAAGAGAAATTTGAGGAGTATTTTAAAAAATATCCTGAGAAGGAAAGTAAGTGGAAGCATTGGTTTGAATATGAAATATCTGATGAGACATTTCAAGATTCGAAAATATGGTCTAGTATTTCTATTGATAATTCAACTAGAAATTCAGGTGGTATATTTATGAATATCGTGAAGGAAGATATTCCAAATTTATTTGGCGGAAGTGCAGATTTGAATGGTTCAACAAAAACATATTTAAAAAATCTTGGAGATTTTAGTTTTGAAAATCCATCAGGTAGTAATGTGTTTTTTGGTATAAGAGAACATGCAATGGGAGCAATTATTAATGGTATAGCACTCCATGGTGGACTTAGACCATTTGGTGCAACATTTTTAGTTTTTTCAGATTATATGAAACCATCAATTAGACTTTCGGCTCTTATGGGTTTACCAGTAATTTATGTATTTACTCATGATAGTATTGGTGTTGGAGAAGATGGTCCAACCCACCAACCAATTGAGCAAATTAGTATGTTAAGATCAATCCCTAATTTATCTGTTTTTAGACCAGCAGATGGAAAGGAAACTGCGATGGCATGGATTAATGCTTTAAAAAGAACAAGAGGTCCTTCTGCAATTATACTTACAAGGCAAAATTTACCTTCGCTTGTTGGTGTAAATAAAGGTGCTAACTATGGAGCATATATTTTATCAAAAGAAATAAAAGAAAAACCTGATGCGATAATAATTGCTTCAGGATCTGAAGTTCATGTTGCACTTGAAGCTTCTAAAAAGCTGCTTGAAGATGGTATAGATTCACGTGTAGTAAGTATGCTTAGTATGGAATTTTTTGATAAGCAAAATGATAGTTATAAAGAAATGGTTCTTCCAAGTGATGTTAAAAGTAGAGTTTCTATTGAAGCTGGAATTGAACTTGGATGGCGAAAGTATGTAGGTG
Source organism: Helicovermis profundi (assembly GCF_033097505.1). Taxonomy (NCBI): domain Bacteria; kingdom Bacillati; phylum Bacillota; class Clostridia; order Peptostreptococcales; family Caminicellaceae; genus Helicovermis; species Helicovermis profundi. The sequence goes on from NZ_AP028654.1 coordinate 665,370, forward strand.
ATAAAGGTAAAATTATTTCAATAAATCACTACGGTGAATCAGCTCCTGCAAATTTATTGTTTGGAAAATTTGGTTTTACTAGTGAGAACATTGTAAAGCTAGTAAAGGAAGTTATTGATTAGAAATTTATTTTTTTAAAATAAATTTCTTGGCATAATATAAAAGTTAAAAGGCCTAGTTTTGATTATGTTGCTTAAAACTAGGCCTTTTATTATTTTTAAAGATAAAACCGAATTGTAAAAAAATGTAATACAACAGTAATATATATTACAGAATATTACTATATAATTAAAATATACCTAATTTAATTTTGAGTGCAAAGGGTGTATAATAAAATTATAGAGGAATGATTTTGTGGAAAGATTAAGACCGTTGAATGATTTTGTATTTAAAAAATTATTTGGAGAAGATGATGTATTAGATAATTTAGTTGCTTTTCTAAATGCTGTATTAGATAGAAAAGGAACGAATAAGTTAGTCGGAGTTAAAATTATTGACAATAAGGAGTTAACTAGAGAGTTAATAGATGACAAGCTATCAATTCTTGATGTTAGAGCAAAAGCAAAAAATGGAATTGAAATTAATATTGAAGTCCAGCTATTAAATCAGAATAATATGGAAAAAAGAACTTTATATTATTGGGGAAAATTATTTAATAAAACGATTGGAAAAGGGGAAAAATATAATGACTTATCAAAAGTTATTACAATTAATATATTAAATTTTGAATATATTAATTTAAAAGAATTTTATACTTCATTTCATATATGGGAAGATACACATAAAGAGTATAAGTTAAATGATCTTTTAGAGATACATTTTATTGAAATACCAAAGTTTAATAATTTAAAGAAGAAAAATTTAAGTGGAGATAGCCTTCAAAGATGGCTTACATTTTTAAATAAAGATATTCCAGAAGAATTACTTGAGGAGTTGATGGAAATGGATGAAAATATTAAGGCAGCTGAAAAGAAGTTAGAATATTTATCTTCTGATAAACACACTAGAGACTTATATGAAGCTAGAGAGCGAAGTAGGTTAGAAAGAGCGAATTTAATAGAAACTGGTATTGAACGTGGAAAGAATGAAGGATGGAAAGAAGGACTAAAAGAAGGTATAAAAGAAGGTATAAAAGAAGGTATAAAAGAAGGTATAAAAGAGGGTATAAAAGAAGGGATAAAAAGCAAAGCAATTGAGATAGCTAAAGAATTATTAAAAGATGGTGCAGAAATAGAATTTGTATCAAAAGTAACAAAGTTATCATATGAAGAAGTAAATGAATTGAAAATTAATTTAGAATAACATTCGTTAAACTGCGTTTAACTCATAGCCCTATAAAAAAGCTAAAACAAATAGAATTTTAAGCAAGCTTAATTCTATTTGTTTTAATCATTTATGGTTTTAGGTTTTGTGAAATTAAAAGTATATAAAAAAAAGCAGTGCGCGCCCTGTCATAGCTGTGCTATGCCTAGTCGCTCTCTTTCAGCCCTATAAAAAAGCTAAAACAAATAGAATTTTAAGCAAGCTTAATTCTATTTGTTTTAGCTTTTTTGCACTGCTTTTTTTCTTCGCGCAAAAAAAGACCACTAATAGTGGTCAAAATTGAGGTAATAGGTGAAATTTCACCTATGATTAATTTGTAATATATGAGCTAATCAGGGTAAGATCATATATTATTAATCAAATAAGTTTATTAAAAATTATATTTTAAATATAATATTCAATCATATTAATGCATTGTATTTAAGAATGTATTTGATAAGTATAAAAATATATTCTATTAATATGCGCTAACAAAAACAATACAATTGCATAAAAAAACTCGATATAAATCGAGAATGGTTTTAATGTCTAACCTCCCTCTTGCCCAGTATGTGATAGCTCTCCATAAATACTTAGGCGAAGTATTTATGACAGTCCTGCACTTATTAAGTACAGACCCAGCTTTTGAGTTTTGGTTCTCAAAGCTTCGGCAATAATTCCTTTCATTTTTCATCTTAAGCTTCCGACTTTAAAAAAATTACTGATAATTATTGCGCCTCTACCGCATCTATAAGATGAGGTAATATTTACTTATCTATATCAGATTACAATAAAACTTTAATTGTGTCAATAGATAATAGAAGATACTGAAACATAGAAATTTATGTTTTTTAGTATTAATAGTTAATAATCTTATTAAAATATTTATATTCAAATAAATCGATGATAATTTATTAACATTATAAAAATTTTATAATATATATATAAAATAATTATGTGCCTAATTATAAATTTATAGGTATTAATTAATTTATAGTTAAATTAATATGAAAAAATTTAGTAGTTGTAAAATTATATTATTTCAACTAAAGCGCTAAATCTGTGTACTTTACTAGTAGAAATTGCAAATTAGTGTTATGTGTTTTATGTATTAGGAATTTGTAGTAGTATGTATAGTAAGTTTAATAATTAAAATTGTTTTTATCTATTTAGAGAAAGTATATAAAATTAATCTAGGTTCACTCTTATTTTTTTATATTATGAAATTGATAATTTGATATAATGTTCTCATAATTTTAAATAAATAATATTCATAACTTAATAGTATTACTGATTGAAAGGAGAAGGCGATATGTGTGAAAATTGCAAACAAGATGAAATGGAAAAGAATTTTATTGATGAAAAAGTTGACCTAAAATTAATACACCCTATTGTTGAAAAATATGGGCAGGTTAAAGGTAGTTTGATTAATATGCTTCAGGAGATTCAAGAGGTATATGGTTATTTGCCACTTAGTGCAATGGAATACATTGCAGATAATACTAACAATAAAAAAGCAACTATTTATGGAGTTGCAACTTTTTACACTCAATTTAGATTACATCCAATTGGAAAAAATTTAATTTTACAATGTCAAGGTACAGCGTGTCATGTAAATGGCTCTAGGGAAATTTCAAAAGCACTATGTAATGAACTTGAAATTAATCCAGGTGAAACTACAAAGGATGGTCTATTTACTATTGAAGATGTTGCATGCCTTGGATGTTGTAGTTTAGCACCTGTAATAATGATTAATGGAGAAGCATATGGAAATTTAACTCCAAAAGAAGCTGTTAAAATCATCAGAAAAATAAAAAAAGATGAGGAGGAAGTCATTAATGAAAATTAGAGTTGGTTTAGGTAGTTGTGGTATTGCATCTGGTGGAAGAAAAGTTATGGGTGTACTTAAATCTAGAGCTAAAGAACTGGGAATAAATATTGAAATTGAAAATACTGGTTGTATTGGAATGTGCTTTTATGAACCTTTAGTTGATATTGTTACTGATGAAAAAACATATACATATGGATTTGTTGATGATGAACTCGCTAAGCGTATTATAGATGAGCATATTAAAGGTGGTAATATAATAGAAGATAAAATTATTTATTCTACTGATAATGAAGCTGATTATGAAAAAAAGCAGTATAAAATAGTTTTAGAAAATTGTGGAATCATAAATCCTGAAAAAATAGAAGATTATATAGAAAAAAATGGGTATAGTGCTGTGGAAAAAGTACTAAAAGAAATGACACCAGAAAAAGTTGTTGAAGTAATAAAGGAAGCTGGACTTAGAGGTCGTGGTGGAGCTGGTTTTCCAACTTGGTTTAAGTGGAATGCAGCTAGAAAATCAAAAGGTGATAAAAAATATATGGTTTGTAATGCTGATGAGGGTGATCCAGGTGCATTTATGGATAGAAGTGTTTTGGAAGGAGATCCTCATAGATTAATTGAGGGAATGATTATAGGTGCATATGCTATTGGAGCAAATGAAGGTATTATTTATTGCAGAGCAGAGTATCCCTTAGCGATTGAAAGATTAGAACTTGCAATGGAACAAGCTAGAGAAAAAAATTATTTAGGAAATTCTATTTTAGGTACAAATTTTAATTTTGATCTTATTATAAAAAAAGGTGCAGGAGCTTTTGTTTGTGGAGAGGAAACGGCATTAATTGAATCTTTAGAAGGAAAAAGGGGAATGCCACGTTTAAAGCCACCTTTTCCAGCTCAAGCGGGATATTTTCAGTACCCTACAAATATAAATAACGTTGAGACATTAGCAAATGTTCCTTGGATTTTTAGTAATGGAGCAAAAGCATATTCTGATATTGGTTCAGGTAAAAGCGTTGGAACGAAAGTCTTTGCACTTTCTGGAAAGATAAAAAATGGTGGTTTAGTGGAAATACCTATGGGAATGACATTAAGAGAAGTTATTTTTGATATTGGTGGTGGAATAAAAAACGGCAAGAAATTTAAAGCTGTTCAAATGGGAGGACCGTCTGGTGGATGTATTCCAGCGAGTTTACTTGATACTCCAGTAACTTATGAAGCAATTAATGCAACAGGCGCTATTATGGGTTCAGGAGGAATGGTAGTTTTAGATGAAACGACTTGTATGGTTGATATTGCTAAATTTTTCTTAGATTTCACATGTAAAGAATCGTGTGGAAAATGTATTTATTGCAGAATTGGAACAAAAAGGATGCATGAAATTCTTGTGAAAATTACAGAAGGAAAGGGAAAAATGGAAGACCTTGATGAACTTGAATCACTTGCTTATAGTATAAAAGATGCATCACTTTGTGGTTTGGGTCAAACTGCTCCAAATCCAGTGCTCACAGGTCTTAAATATTTTAGAGAAGAATATGAAGCTCATATTATAGATAAAAGGTGTCCAGCTAAGCAGTGTAAAGATTTACTTACTTATTCAATTAATCCTGATAAGTGCATTGGCTGTACATTGTGTGCTAAAAATTGTCCAACTAATACGATTGATGGAAGTGTAAAAAAAGTTCATAGCATTAATCAAGAAGGTTGTATTAAATGCGGAAATTGTTTGTCAGTATGTAAGTTTGATGCTGTTAATGTTATGTAGGAGGTAATTCAGTGGCGATTGTAAGATTAAATATAAATGGACTAGAAATTAAAACAACAGAAGATAAAACGATATTAAATGCAGCACTCGATAATGGTATTGAAATTCCACATTTATGTTACGATGAAAGAATGGAAGCTTACGGTGGATGTGGAATGTGTGTAGTTGAAATTGAAGGTATGCCAAAACTTGTACGTTCTTGCTCACAAAAAGTACAAAACGGAATGATTATAAAAACTAACACAGATAGAACAATAGCAACAAGAAAAACAGCTTTAAATCTATTATCATCAGATCATAGAGGAGATTGTAAGGCACCTTGTATTATGGCATGTCCTGCTCATACGGACATACAAGGATATGTGGGATTAACTGCGAATGGACAATATAGACAAGCACTTGAATTAATTAAAGAAGAACTCCCACTTCCAGCAAGTATAGGAAGAGTTTGTCCTCATCCTTGTGAAACTGAGTGTAGAAGAAGTATTTTAGAAGAAGCAATATCAGTTGCAGCGATTAAAACATTTGTAGCAGATAAAGATCTATTTGAATCAGAAAATGGACCATTTATGCCAAAAATACTTAAAGATACTGGTAAAAAAGTTGCAATTGTAGGTGCAGGACCAGCTGGACTTGCTGCAGCATATTATCTAAAAATAAAAGGTCACGCGGTTGAAGTGTTTGATATGATGGGTAAACCGGGAGGAATGTTAAGATATGGTATTCCAGAATATAGACTTCCAAAACACGTTGTTGACTCTGAAGTAGAAATTATTGAAAAAATGGGAGTTAAATTTAATTACAATATTAAACTTGGTGATGATATAACATTAGATTATTTGTCTAATAACTATGATGCTGTATTCTTAGGTATAGGAGCATGGGAAAGTTCAAATATGAGATGTATAGGTGAAGACGCTAATGGAGTGTTTGGTGGAATTGATTTCTTAAGAAAAATCACATTAAATGAAGATGTAAAAGTCGGAGAAAAAGTTCTAGTAGTAGGCGGCGGAAATACGGCAATGGACGTTGCAAGAACCTGCATTAGACTTGGTTCAAAAGAAGTTAGACTTCTTTACAGAAGAACTGAAGAAGAAATGCCTGCTGAAAAAGTAGAAATTCATGAAGCAAAAGAAGAAGGCTTAATATTTGAATTTTTACTTTCGCCAACAGAAATTTTCAGCACTGATGGTGCAGCATCAAGCATGAAATGTCAAAAAATGAAACTCGGAGAACCTGATGCTTCTGGCAGAAGAAGACCTGAGCCAATTGAAGGTGAATTTGTAGAATTTGAAACTGATACTATTATTTCAGCAATAGGTCAAAAAGTTACTATTGGTAATATTAAAGGGATAAATACTTCAAAACGAGGTACTATTGAAGTTGATGAATCAACTTATCAGACAAATATAGAAAATGTATTTTCAGGTGGTGATGCATCGGATGGTCCTGGAATTGCAATTGGTGCTATAGCAGGTGGTAAAAATGCTGCAAGAGTTATGCATACTTATCTTGAAGGTGAAATTGTAGGCCACAGTGAGCCAAGAATAGTTTCAAGAAAAGATATGACCATTAAGGATTATCCTGGAATCCAAATTGAACCAAGAGTTCAAAATAATATTCTATCTTCAGATATAAGAAAAAATAATTTTCAAATGGTACTTGAAACACTTTCTGAAGAAGAAGCTATAAAAGAGGCAGCGAGATGTTTAGAGTGTGGATGTAAAGATCAATTTGAGTGTCAACTTTTGACAAATATAAAAGAGTATGAAACTGATACTGAAAAAGATTATGGAGTTAAGCATAGAAGATACACTCCGAGTACTCATAAATATATTGAAAGAGACTCTGACAAGTGTATTCAGTGTGGATTATGTATTAGAACATGTGATGAAGTCATGGGCATTTCAGCACTGGGTATAGTTGATAGAGGATTTGAAGCATTAGTTGCGCCGGAATTTGGTAATAATCTTGAAGATACTGATTGTATTTCATGTGGACAATGTGTTGATGTTTGTCCAACAGGCGCTTTAATGGAGAAACAATTAGAAGCAAAAGAAATACCTCTAAAACTAAAAACTGTGGAATCTGTATGTAGTTATTGTAGCCTTGGATGTAATATTGTATATCATTATTTAGGTGATAAAATATATAGAGTTACTCCTAATCGATTAAAAGACGATGGTATACTATGTGAATTTGGCAAATTTGGTTATGACTATATTAATAGCAATGAAAGATTAATTAAGCCATATGAAAGAGTAAATGAATCTAAAAACCAATTATCATGGATGAATGCAGAAAATGATTTGATTTCAAAATTAAAATCTATTAAATACACTAATGGTAGTGATAGCATTGCATTTGTTGTCTCTCAAAGTCTTACAAATGAAGAACTTTCAAAGGTAAAAGAAATTAGTAGAGTGCTAGATACAAAATATATATCAGCAATTGATATTAGTAAGTTTAATTCATCTAACTCGTTTGAAGAAATATATAGTGCAGATATGCTGATTGCAGTTGGTTCAGTATACGAAAACTTTGTACCAATGGGTATAAAAATGAAAATGAATTCTGAGAAACTTATTACTATATCTGATGAAGGAACAAAATTAGATGAATTTAGTAAAGAAAAATATATAACAGAATTAAATTTAGAATTCTTTGAAGAAGTATTAAAATCAATTATTCTTCAAAATGAAATAAAAGAAGATGTACTTAAAGAAAAACAAGTAGATATAAATGAAATAAAAGAAATATTAAAAGATGTAGTTCCTAGTGAAAATGCAGTTAAATTTGCTAGTAAATATTGTGCTTCTAAAAAGCCGATATTTGTAGTTGATGAAATGTCATTATCTGAAGAAGAAATAGGGCTTATTTATTTAATTGCAATGTCTGTTGATAAAATAGATAAAGTCCATAGAGGAATTATAACTTTAAAAGATTCAATAAATACGCAGGGAACAATGGATAGAGGATTTACAAAATCGATTGATGAAGTTATAAGCGGAGTAGAAAACAATGAGGTTAAAGCAGTAGTTGTAATTGGAGAAGAAATTGAAGAGTTTAATACTGAATTTAAACCAGACTATCTTGCTGTAATAGATATGTTTGAAACTGAAACTACTGAAATTGCAGATTTAGTAATTCCAATGGTTACTTTGGCTGAAGTTAACGGCAGCGTTACAAGATGCGACGGAAAAGTATTAAATGTAAATAAAGTAATAGAACCTAAAACAGGAAAAAATAATATAGATGTATTTTCTAATTTACTAGAACTATTGAATAGAAAATAATATAGACAACATACAATATAAAAATGGTATTGAAATTAATTTGTTTTCAATACCATTTTTAATAAAATATAGAATAATTTGAAATATTTTTCTATACTGACCCTAGACGTATAAATTTATTTTTATCCAATGCCTTAGAGTTCTAATACCCCCACTTCTTAAAAAAGTGGGGGATAAAGAACTCTAAAAAGGCCCTGGATTATGTTTTCTAAGATTCAGTGGGAGTAAAAACTCCCTCTGAATCCAAGAAATTCATTTATGGAGGCTGATTATGGTTAATGAAAGAGTAAAAAAGCTAAGAGATATAATGCTAAAAAATAATTTAGATGCGTATATCGTATATTCATTTGATCCTCATAGTAGTGAATATGTATCTGAAAGATGGAAAGGTAGAGCGTGGATTTCGGGATTTACGGGTTCTGCTGGAACTATTGTTGTTTTGAAAGATAAAGCAGGTCTTTGGACTGATGGTAGATATTTTATTCAGGCAGAAAAACAGCTTAAAAACTCAGGAATTGATTTATATAAGATGGCAATACCAGGTTTTCCAACTTATGAAGAGTGGATTTATGATAATTTAGATAAAGATGCAAAAATTGGTGTAGATGGTGAAGTTCTTAATGTTAAAACTAATAAAGAATTATGTGAAACTTTCTCTAAAAAAAATATAGAAATAAAATATATGGATTTACTTAACGATATTTGGCAAGATAGACCAAGTATTCCTATGAATGAAGTTTATAAACATGAAATAAAGTATGCAGGAAAATCACGTCAAAAGAAAATAGAAATTCTAAGAGAATATATTAGTAAAAAAGAGAGCGATTATTATATTATTTCAACTTTAGACGATATTGCTTGGACATTAAATTTAAGAGGATCAGATATTTCATATTCTCCTGTTGCAATATCTTATTTACTTATTTCAAAAAGTAAAACTGTACTTTATATTCATAACAATAAGTTAAATAATGAATTAGTTAGTAGTTTAAAAAAAGATAAAATTCTTATAAAAAACTATGATACTATATTTGAAGATTTGGGAGAAATTAGTAAAACGGATAGTATTTTAATAAATGAGGAAAGTATAAATGTAAAAATCAAAAACTCTATAAATGCTAAAACAAAAAATACTAAAAATTATATTGCTTTTCTTAAATCAGTAAAAGATGACATTGAATTAGAAAATCAAAAAAAATGTCTTATTCGCGATGGAGCGAGTTTAGTTAGATTTCTTCACTGGGTTGATACAAATGTTAAATCTGAAACTCTTACGGAAATAAATGTTAATGAAAAACTTTATTCAATTAGAAAAGATGACTCAAAATTTGTTGATGAAAGTTTTGCTTCTATTATTGGTTATAAAGAACATGGGGCTTTAATGCATTATAGTGCAAATGAAGAAACCTGTTACAAATTAAAGCCAGAGGGAATGCTTTTAGTTGATTCTGGTGGATTATATTTAGATGGAACAAGTGATATAACTAGGACATTTTCTTTAGGAGAGGTTAGCGATAAAGAAAGAACTGATTTTACATTAGTTTTAAAGGGTGTAATTAATCTTACAAAAGCAGTTTTTCTTGAAGGAACTATTGGAGCAAATCTTGATATACTTGCAAGAAAACCTATGTGGGACAATGGTATAGACTATAAATGCGGAACAGGTCACGGCATCGGATATTTTTTAAATGTTCACGAAGGCCCTCAGAGAATTTCTCGCGATCTAATAAATGTAAAGCTTGAAGAGGGTATGGTGCTTAGTAATGAACCTGGAATATATAGAGAAGGACAATATGGAATTAGAATAGAAAATACAATTGTAGTTGTTCCATATAAAGAAAGTGAATTTGGAAAATTTTATAAATTCGAGACTATTTCTTACGCTCCAATAGATATTAGACTTATAAAAAGTGAGTTATTAACTGAGGGTGAAAGAGAGTGGATTAATTCTTATCATAATGATGTTTATAAAAAACTATCTCCTTTATTAAATAAAAAAGAAAATAAATGGTTAAAAAATATGACCAAAGAAATTTAAAAATTTATTAAAAAAACTTATCAAATAATGAACTATTTTTACTATATAAGTATTTATTATTTTGATATACTGATTTTAACGATATAAAAAAAATTATACGCGTTAATGAGCAATATTAAATATTTATCCGATGCCTTAGAATTCTAATACCCCCACTTCTTAAAAAAGTGGGGAATAAAGAACTCTAAAAGGCCCTGGATTATGTTTTCTAAGATTCAGTGGGAGTAAAAACTCCCTCTGAATCCAAGAAATTCATTTATCCGATGCCTTAGAATTCTAATACCCCCACTTCTTAAAAAAGTGGGGGAGAAAGAACTCTAAAAGGCTCTGGATTATGTTTTCTAAGATTCAGTGGGAGTAAAAACTCCCTCTGAATCCAAGAAATTCATTTATGGAGGTCATATATGATTAAAGAAAGAGTGAAAAAATTAAGAAAACTAATGGAAAAAAATAATTTGGATGCATATATTGTATACTCGTTTGATCCTCATAATAGCGAATATGTATCTGAAAAATGGAAAAGCAGGGCTTGGATTTCTGGTTTTACTGGATCAGCTGGATTAGTAGTAATTTTAAAAGACAAAGCTGGTCTTTGGACGGATGGTAGATACTTTATTCAGGCTGAAGAACAATTAAAAGGCTCGGGTATAGATTTATTTAAAATGGCTACACCAGGTTTCGATACTTACACACAGTGGTTATATAACAACTTAGATAAAAATGCAACTATTGGTACGGATGGCGAAGTTGTAACAGTAGCAATGAATGATGAATTAATTTCTATTTTTGACAAAAAGAATATTAATATCGAATATATGGATTTAATTGATGAAATTTGGGAAGATAGACCAAGTATTCCTATGAATGAAGTATATGAACATAAAATAAAATATGCAGGAAAAGAAAGACTTACTAAGATTAGTATTATTAGAGATATTATTAAAAAAAACGAAGGAAATCACTATGTGCTTTCGACTTTAGATGATATAGCTTGGCTCTTTAATTTTAGAGGCTCAGATGTTAAAAATTCACCAGTAGCTGTTTCATATGTTTTAATATCTGAAAACAAAGCCACTTTATATATTCATAATAATAAAATTAACACTCATCTTTTAAAAAGTTTAGAAGAGGATAATATTGCTATTAAAAATTATACTGATATATTCAACGATTTAAGTGAATTAGGCACGGATGAAACTGTTCTAATAAATGAAAAGACTCTTAATATTAAAGTTAAAAATAGTATACAAGCTAATACAAAAAATATTAAAAATATAGTTGCCTACGAAAAAGCTAAAAAGGATTCTATAGAAATATCAAATGAAAAAAACTGTCTTATTCGCGACGGAGCGAGTATGGTTAAATTCTTGCACTGGTTAGATACAAATGTTGATTCAGGAAAGCTTACTGAACTAAGTATTGACAAAAAACTTAATTATTTTAGAGCGCAGGATTCAAAATTTGTTGATGAAAGTTTTGATACTATAGCAGGTTATAAGGAGCACGGCGCTATTATTCATTATAGTGCAAATGAAGAAACGAATTCTACTCTTAAAAATGAAAGTATTTTATTACTTGATTCTGGAGGATTATATTTAGATGGAACAACTGATATAACTAGAACAATTGCGCTTGGAGAAACTAGTGAAGAAGAAAAAACTGATTTTACATTAGTTCTTAAAGGTATGATTAATTTATCTCAAGCTATATTTCTTGAGGGAACCATAGGAGCAAATCTTGATATTTTAGCAAGACAAGCTATGTGGAATAGAGCTATAGACTATAAACATGGAACAAGTCATGGTATTGGATATTTTCTAAATGTTCATGAAGGACCACAGAGTATTTCCTTAAAATTAATAGACGTAAAACTTGAAGAGGGTATGTTACTTAGTAATGAACCAGGTCTTTATAGAAAAGGAAAACATGGAATTCGTATAGAAAATACTATTACTGTTGTGCCGCATTTAGAAACTGAGTTCGGCAAATTCTTTAAATTTGAAACTGTTTCATTTTGTCCAATAGACAGAAGACTTATAAAATCTGATATGTTAAATGAGTCTGAGAGAAAATGGATAAATACCTATCATAGTGAAGTTTTCGAAAAACTTTCACCTCTACTTAATAGTGAACAAACAAATTGGTTAAAAGAGATGACCAAAGAAGTCTAAAATATAATAACAAAAGCTGCTAATTCCTATTTATCCGATGCCTTAGAGTTCTAATAGCCCAACTTCTTAAAAAAGTGAGGGATAAAGAACTCTAAAAAGGCCCTGAATTATGTTTTCTAAGATTCAGTGGGAGTAAAAACTCCCTCTGAATCTTAGAAATTCATTTAAGATAGGAATTGGCAGCTTTTTTATTAGCTTTGTAAAAAACGAATTTTTCCAAAAAACTTTACTGTATAGGCTAGAAGTTTCTATTCTTTTCCATTCAAAACTTTGACAATATAGCTATCAGAAGGTAAAAATAATGTTTTATCGCCTTTCATAACTATTTTAAGTGTGTCTAAACTTCTTACAAATTTATAATATTCAGATCGGTCTTTTGTCGAATATGCATTTGAAATTATTTTCATATATTCACTTTCTCCTTGACCTTTTAATTCTTCAGCATCAGCTATAGCCTTAGATAGTAAAATTCCAACTTCTTTATCAGTTTCGTTTACTACTTTACTAGCTTCAAGTTTTCCAGCTGCCCTAAAACTTTCCGCCATTTGGTTTCTTTCAGATATCATTCTGTTATAAACTGCATTTTCATTGTCAGAGGGTAAATCTAAGCGTTTTATTTCCACTGCGATAGTAGATACTCCGTAGCTTTTTAATTGTTTGTTTACTTGCTCTGTTATTGCAGTATTTACTTCATCAATTGAACTATTATTTGCATTTATGATTGAAGTTTGCTTCATAGTTCCAAGTTTGTTTTTTACCGCATTGTAAACAACAGCATCTAAACGATTTTCCATTTCTGATATTCTACTTACAGTTTTCATAAAAAGATATGGATCGTTAATTTGCCATACGGCAAAGTTGTCAACGACTAAGGTCTTTTTATCACCTGTTATAACATCGGAAGGAGTTATATCATAAATCATGCGATTTTTAGGTATTTTTCTAACTTTATCTAGGATTGGCAATTTAAATTTTAGTCCTGCTGTTTTTTTTATGCCAATATATTTCGAAAAACGTGTTACATAAGCGAATTCATTTTCCTTAACTTGATAAAAGCTTCCTGTTATAGCGAAAAACATAATAATTCCTATTACTATTAAACTTACTTTTTTAAATTTTTTCATTTAATTGCCTCCTTTATCTTCAACCGTTTTTGTATTTTCATCTAGATTATTTGAAATAAAAGATTGTAAAGGCAACATTTTTTGTACATCCCCTGATGAAGATTCGATATAGATAGTCATATCAGGAAACACCTTTTCTATGGTTTCTAGATACATCCTTGTTTTAGTTAGTGTTTTATTTTTTGCATACTCAGTATACATAGCATTAAATTTTGCTACATCACCGTTTGCTTCATTTATACGAGAAGCTTTATATGCTTCGGCATCTCTAACTAATTTATCAGCTTTACTCTCAGCCGCAGGTATAGTTTTGTTTTTATATTCAAGTGCTTCGTTGATTCTTGTTTCTTTTTCTTGCTTTGCAGTTTCAACATTCTTAAAAGCAGCTTTTACTTTTTCAGTAGGAGGTTCACTATCTTGAATTTTAATATCAAGAACAGCAATTCCAAGATCGTAACTTTCTAATTTTTTAAGCATTTTGTCTTTAATTTCATTTTGAATTATTGGCTTATCAACTGTTAAAACACCATCAACACCTTTAGAACCAACTATACTTCTAGCAGATGATTGTGCAATCATTCTTAGAGTATCAATGGGTTTATTGGAATTATATAAGTATTTAACAGGATCAGATATTTTCCATTCAATGAAGAAATCAATTTTAACAATATTAAAATCTCCTGTAATCATCTTAGATTCTGCTACAACGTCATTTACTTGAGAAGATTTTTCAGAATTATTTGTACTTGCATAACCAATTTGCATTTTTTGAGTTTTATTAACTGCAACCTTTTTTACACTTTGAATTGGGTATGGAAGTTTAAAGTGAAGTCCTGCTGATTTTACATCTGTTACTTTACCAAGAGTTGTTACGACAGCTTGTTGAGTCTCATCAACTGTGTATGCTAATGATGTAACAAAAATAATAGAAATAATAATAAGCGGAAGTATTAATAAAGTTTTGATTGTTTTTAGTTTTGAAGAACGCTTATTTGTGTTATTTTCGCTTTCTTCACTAATACTTTCTGGGTCTAAATTAGTGTGAGTAGTAAAATTTTTTAGTTTGTTTTTTAGTAGTGACATTTTCCCTCCTGTTTGTTAATATATTTTCAATCGATTTTCATTATAATATAAAAAATTGCACTTGTAAATATGTATAAAAGTGTAATTAATAAAAAATTTTATAATTTTAACTAAGATATTCATAAAAATATGGTGTTGTATAATTTTGTGGAGATATATTTTTTTCTAGTTTTCTTATATTATAAATGTTATACATATTGTTATAATATATTTTAACAAAATTAGTTAATATTTCGTAATAAATAAATATGTTATTTATCTATATGAATTTGGGTATTAATCCTCTATAGGAGGGTGATTGCTAATGAATATTAAAAAGATAAGAACAAAGATTGTTTTAGTTGTATTATTTTGCTCTATATCATTGTCAGTGATTCTTCTTATTTTAACGAGCAATTATAGTTCGCTGCTTATGAAATCAGAGTCAGAAGAAAAACTAATGAATTTAACAGTAGGGTATGCTAAAAAACTTGACTCAGAATTTCTTAAGAAAAAAACTGTTGCTGAAAATATTGAAATGTATGTTAGAAATACATTTGATTTAGATGAGTTTTATAAAAACGATGATTACTACGATAAATATAGAGATTCTATAGAGCCTTTTATTCGTATGACAGCAGATAGATACGGAGATGCATGGATATATTTTAGTCCTTATTTAAAAAAAGACGAAGTACATGATATTTGGTATTTTGATCTTAATAGGGATGGAAAAACAGAAAAAATGAAAGAATCTAATAAGGATTTTTATAAAACAGAGATAAATAAAGATTGGTTTTTCAAGCCAATGCATGAAAAAAAAGCATATTGGACCGATCCATATCCGACTTCGCAATTATTTGGAACTGGTATATGGTGGATAAGCTATTCTCTTCCAATTTTTATTGATGATACATTTATAGGTGCAGTTGGAACTGATTTTATTTATCAAGAATTTGAGAATGAAATAAGAAATCTTAATATATATAAAACAGGATATGCAATTCTTACCAATAGTAAATATGATTTTTTAATACATCCTGTTTATGATAAACATGATAATTTAAAGACTATTGATAATGGTAATTATAAATGGATGTCAGATTATATTGATAAAAGAGAAAAGGGTATTATTGAATACACATGGATTGATGGAGACGAGAAGATAATGGCATTTTCAAAGCTTTATAATGGATGGGTTATTGCAATAACCGCAAGTAAAAAAGAAATATATAATGTTATAAAAAAACAATTACTATATATGATTACTCTTGTTATTATTGGAAGCACAATTACTGCATTTATTGTATACTATTTAAGTTTTAAACTTACCAACTCTTTAGAAAAAGTTACCTCTAGAATTAAACTTATAGGAAAAGGAAATTATGAGATTGAAATTCCAAAGTATTTATTAAAAGATATAAGTGAAGTTGGGACACTTGCTAAATCTGTTGAAGAAATGCGTATAAGGCAAAAAAAATCATTTGAAGAAATTACAGACTATAACAGTAATTTGGAAGAATTAGTTGAGATGAGAACGAATGAGCTTAAAGAAATGAATAATGAACTAGAAATTTCTTTTAAAAATTTAAAAGCAACTCAGGAGTTGCTTGTTGAAACTCAAAAATTTGAGGCGATTAGCCATTTGCTTATTGAAATATCGCATAGGATGAATACTCCACTTGGAAATGCGAAAATGTCTACTTCATTTGTTGAATCATTAATTAAAAAAATTAAAGATAATTTTAAAGAAAATAAACTATCTAAGCAAAAATTTATAGATAATTTTAATGAGATGGAGAAATCAATAAAAATTGCATCATCTAGTATAGATATTTCATCTGAACTTATTAGAGATCTTCAAAATATTTTAGTTAATACGCAGACATTTGATAGAAATTTAGTGAATATGAAAATATTTTTAGATTCAACTTTTAATTATATAAAGAAAAGATGTAGTGATAAGTTGACTTTATATTGGAGCGTAGATTGCGATGAAAATATAGAATTTTCTATTTATACAAAAACATTAGTAGAAGTATTTGAAAACTTAGTGAAATATTCATTATTAAATGCTATAAATATTGAAGTAAATATGATAAGAGTGGTTGCTAAATTAGAAACTAATAATCTTATTATTGATTATTACGATCAAAGCAAACCTATATTGGCAGAAGATAGAGAACATATTTTTGAACCCTTTACTTTTAATTCATTTGAAACAGGGAGTAGTGGTTTAGAACTTCACCTCGCATATACTTATATTAAACGTGGTCTAGGTGGAAAGATACTGTACTTAAAAAATAGTGATGATAGATATTATTTTAGGATTATTTTGCCATCGGAAAAATGATAGTAATAGTACAAGATCAGCTAGTAATAGTCAAGTAATTTAATTAATAAAATTAAATGGATTCTCTGTGTATACACTTTTAGAAGAAATGTTTACATAGAAAATCCATTTTTATCCGATGCCTTAGAGCTCTAATACCCCCACTTCTTAAAAAAGTGGGGGATAAAGGACTCTAAAAAGGCCCTGGATTATGTTTTCTAAGATTCAGTGGGAGTAAAAATTCCCTCTGAATCTTAGAAATTCATTTATCTGATTCATGAAAAACTCAATATATAAAATAATTCTATTTTTCTATTTTTATAAGTTCATCATTATCTGATGAATTTCTTCCAACTTTCGAAAGGTTATGCCATGTATTATGAATTTTAACTTTAACAACATCTGCTGTATAATCATTATTTGAATCTTTATCATTTGTGAGTAAACTTGACCCAACACCGTAAATATCAACTGGAACACCAAGTTTTTCGAATTTATTTATTTTTTTAACATTAAATCCACCAGTTACTATTATTTTAATATTTTCACACCAAGTTTTTGCAGTAATAGTATCATTATTATTAGTTGAATTATTGATAGTGTCCCAATCTAAATAGGCATTGTTTATTGCTTTTCTAAGTCGCCAAACAAGTTTTGCATTTACACCATAATCGTCATCATTTGCTGGTTCTTCGATACATTTATCAATCATATTGCTACTATTGTCAGGTCTAACTCCATATAATTCATATTTTTTTGCTTCTTTATATTTTTTTTTGCTATAAAGCTCAAAATATTTATAAAACATTTTTTTCATAACTGAAAGAGCTTCACCAATACAGTCGTTATGAAAATCAATAAGTGCAATTCTATTAGTAGTAACAGGCATTACTTTAGCAAATTGCATCATTGTTTCGGAAGTGTTTCCTAAAAAAGCTGCAATCGTTGCATGTGCCACAGTTCCACCGCCTTTTCCTCCCCACCATGAACCTTGTTCTTGTGTTGAAACAAATGCAGATAGATTAGCTTTGTAATTTTTATTGTAAGCTTCAATGGCAACTTTGTGCGCATAGCCATGAATTCCTTGCATTTTATAATGTGCAAATCTTGCAGGAAAAAATAAAACTTCTTTACCATTTGCTGCAACCAAAGTATTATAAACATTAGTTGCAATTCTTGTTGGTTCTGATAGAACTCCTAGTAAGACAGTTTCAAGATACGCAAAGTCCCTGTATCGACCACGAATTTTTAGAATTGGTTTAACTTTTGTTACGTCTCCATTATAAGTGACAATACTTCCATCTTCAACTGCTTCAATTTCTAGATTTTTAAATGTATTAATGAAATTATTTTCTTTATCAAAGTAACCAGTGCTAGTTTTTAGTATTGCAAGTGATTCATCAATTCCAACTACTAAACTTAGTGGTTTTCTTCTAGTAAAAAATTGCATTTCTACTTCTATATTTCCATTTTCAACATTAGTTACATCAATATGGTTAAGGTCACTTGAATTATTTCCAAATTTATAATTTTCCTTTGAAATTTCATAAAGTATTCTTGAAGTATTATTAAGATATTCATCAGAAAACCAACCTTGTTTAACTCTTGGATCTATTTGAAAAGTTTCTGCTTTTATTCTTCTATTATTATATTTTGTCATTATTATCGCCACCTGTTATTTTTTTTACAACTTCTAGTCCGTTGTCTATGAATTGATATAAGCTAAATATATTTATTAAATTTGCATTATGAACTTCAAAGTCATATGTATCAATCATATTTATTGGTATAATAATTCTATTATCTATATTATTTTCATTAAAAAAAGCTTTTTGAGTTAGAGCATATTGTGATATACATATATCTGTGCAATCGCCAACGACAATAAAATTTCTATAGATAGCTCCTTCTTCTTTAAGCCATTTTTGGTATTTGTCATTAACAAAACCATTTGTAGAATTCTTTGGAAAAATCTTAGTAATTCCTAAATTATTAAGTTCATCAACTAACTCGCTTTCAAATGTATCTTTAAGACAATGTGAAGGTCTAAATTTAAGTTCGATAGAATCCTTTGTATGTTGATCTAAAAATGCTATAGTAGTGAATCCTTTTGAAGTAGCATATTTTACAAAATTCTCAATAGGAGCAATTAAGCTATTAATTTTTGGACTGCTTAATATACCATTAATTGCAAATCCTTTAACCATATCTACAATACATATTACAGTTTCTTTAGAATCTAATAGATCTAAGTTTAAAGATGGTACATTATGAATTATATCAATAATTTGCTCTATAATAGGAAAATCAGTGTTTATAATATCTTTTTTATTAAAAAATGTATTCAAAATATCGCTCTCCTTTGGTTTGTCTATTGAAATAATTATATATATTGTTCCTATTCAATAATAACATAGTAATAGTAAATTCTACTAAGAAGAGTGATAAAGTTAGCATTTATATGTAGCATCATTTTTACTATTTATCTAAATACCATTAGGATCAATTTCAGTTCGTCCTATTTTAGGATAGTATACCTTTCTTTCATCCATCATAAGCCAAATATCACCACTAATCTTATTAACATAGTTCGATTCATTTAGACTAATTATAACTCCATTTTCTTTAAGAATATAAGTATCATTATTTGTAAAAATTATTTTAGAAGTTTCATTATGATATTTTAGATAATAAAATAGTAATAAGGCTCTATCTTTTGATGAACCTATCTTAGTGCATGCAACAACTGAAGGGTCCATTATTCTTTTATATTTTCCAGAGTATATTGATGAATTTTTTATATTTTTTAGATAATTTAGAAAATCTTTTTCACTATTAAAAGTATCAAAAAAGTTAATTAGATAGTCCTTTTTTGAGTCTTTATTTTCAATAGTTTGTAGCTTAGTTTTTAAATAATATTCAGGATGATTTACTATAAGAGTTCTAAAAGCATATTTTTCAAGTTCTAGATTCTTATCTGTTTTACTTAATTCATAGACTGATTTAACAATATATTCATTGTAGTCCTTTGCACTATCAAAGTCCCTTATTGATTTTTCTAAAAATGGATAATCAACTGAATTTTGTTTACCACTTGAATGAATAGTCGTATTAAAAACGTTGTTAATTAAGCTTTCAAATTCATTTGAAGAAAAAAGGTCTGCTTTTAATTTGTTTTTATCTTTATAAAATTTTAAATCATATTTAACGTTATAAAGTTCGTAAAAGTTAGTCTTGTGAGTATCTTTAAAATTTTCAACCAATGGTTTATCTAATAGTGAAAGTAGTTCTTTATTTCTTGTTAGTGGAAAATTTAATGGATGAACATAATGATAATTAGATCCAAACATTTTTGAAATAGTAGACTTATTTTCTAAATTAATTTTAAATAGTATAGAATCCAGTAAATAATAGTTGTAATTGTATTTAAATACGACATATGCGTGTTTATCAACAAAGACAGTTGTAATATCATCAATTTTAATTCCACTAGCTAAAAGTGAAGAAAAATAAATTGAAGCAATATCTTCGCAAAAGCCTAAGTAATATGAATTGTTAGGAGAAAGTGCTTTCATAGTTTCGCTATCGACAGATTTAATTGGATTAAAATGATCAGTTGAATCGTAATTGAAAAAATTATCCAAATTATTTTTAAACTTTTTATAATTTTGAACATGAAATACATGAAAAGTAGAAAAATCCATTATATTTAAAATATAATGTCCTTTATTATTTTTTACTAGTTTATTTGCAATATTTGAAATGTTTTCAGACATAAGTAGAGGTATAAGCATAAAATTGTTAGAAGTTTGTTTTCTACTAATAACATTTTTTAAATCATTTAAATGATAATTTTTTGGAGTATTACGTTCTAGAGTGTATAAATTAGAAATGAAATCAGTGTCAGAAATAATTTTTCTTTCGCTTGAGTTGCTATGATTAGTTATAGTGTTTATCCTACAAGATGTAAGTAATATAACAATTATTAGTATAAAAGAAAGAAATTTATATTTGGATTTATTATTCATTAGAAACTCCTATTTTAACATATATATGTTTAGTATAAAAACAATTACAAACAAATATTACCACAAATTATATATTTGTGCAATTGTTTTACATAATTTTGTTTTGTACTTAAAGTATTAATTTTGTCCGATATATTCGATTATTTTTTAACGTGGTTTAAAAAATAAAATTAAAATTTCTCTAATATTACGATATTTTATTGTATTAATGCATTTATTAAGATAAAATTATTACATTATATATTGTATTTAAGGAGTAATTATGGTTAATGGATTAGGCGTTGATATAATTGAAATTGATAGGATAAAAAAATCTATTAAAAATTATAGATTTATTTCAAGAAATTTTACAGCTAAAGAAATTGATTATTTTATATCAAAAAATAATAATCCTGAAACTATAGCAGGAAATTTTGCTGCTAAAGAAGCAGTTAGTAAAGTTCTTGGAACGGGTTTTAGGGGATTTAATTTTATAGATATAGAAGTTCTAAGAAATGATTTTGGAAAGCCATATGTACTTTTACATAATGGTGCAAAAGTTAGTGCAAATGAAAAAAATATAAATGAAATTTTAGTTAGTATTTCTCATTCGAAGCTTTATGCTATTGCAAATTGTATTGGACTTGGAGGCAAAAATAATGAAACTAACGCTAAGTAGTGATATAAAAAAAATAGAAGAATTATCTTATGAAAAATATGGAATTCAAAGCATCACAATTATGGAAAATGCAGGAAGTAGTGTTGCTTATGAAATTAAAGAAGCAAATTTAGATACAGATGAATTTGTTGTAGTTTCAGGTACAGGAAATAATGGTGGAGATGGATTTGTAGTAGCAAGACATCTTCAAAACTTTGGATACAAGGTTACAGTATTTATTGTTGGAAATCCTAAAAATATAAGTGGCGACGCAAAAATTAATTTTGATATACTTAAAAAAATTGATATGCAAATTGAAAATATAAGTGAGCAAAATGGACTTATTAAATTTGAAAAAATGATTAAAAAATGTCCTTATATAGTGGACGCAATTTTTGGAATAGGAATAGATAGAGAAATATCTGATATATATATAGGTACAATTGAAAGAATAAATTTATATAAAAAATTTGTTATTAGTGTAGATATTCCTTCAGGTGTAGACTCAAATGATGGTCATATTTATGGAACTTGTGTTAGAGCAGATAAGACAGTTTCTTTTATTCTTCCTAAAATAGGAAATATAATGTACCCAGGTTCAAGTTATTCAGATGAACTTATCATTAAAACTGTTGGCATACCTGTTAAAGCAATTAACGAAAAGAAACTAAAGTATCAAATAGTTACAGAAAAATTTGCTAAAAATTTTTTAATGCTTAGAAAGCGAGATTCACATAAGGGCAATTATGGGAAAGCTAATATAATAGCTGGTTCTTCAGGACTTACAGGTGCTGCAATACTTACTTGTAAAGCGGCTCTTAGAAGTGGACTTGGCCTTCTTAAATTATACATTCCAGAGAGTTTAAATACATTGATAACGTTAAGTGTTCCAGAAACGGTTACAGTTCCACTTCATGAGATGAGAAAGGGTGTAATTGGAATAAATCATATAAATAGAATTGTTGAAGATTCTAATAGTGTAAATGTACTTGCAATTGGACCAGGTTGTGGAAATACATCAGAAATTTCTGAAACTGTTAGAAGAAGTATTTTAGATGTAAAAGCACCGCTTGTAATAGATGCTGACGGACTTAATGCACTTTCTAAAAATATTAAATGGCTACTTGAAAGAGAAGGTGAAATTGTATTAACTCCTCATCCAGGCGAAATGTCAAGACTTTCAGGATATTCAATAGATGAAATAAACAAAAATCCGATTCATATAGCTAATGAGTTTGCTGAAAAATGGAAAGTTGTATTAGTGCTTAAGGGTTCTAGAACAGTTATAGCTACTCCGGACGGATCAGTATATGTAAATATTAATGGAAATCCTGGAATGGCTACTGCAGGTAGTGGAGATGTACTTACAGGAATAATTACAGGCTTTATTGCACAAGGAATAGAAGTGTATAAATCAGCAATATTAGGAGTTTTTCTTCATGGAATGGCTGGAGATTTAATGGCTGAAAAAAGAGGAGAATATGGTCTTCTTGCTGGAGATATTGTTGATGGTCTTGCCTATGCTTTAAAAAACCTTACAAATTTAAACGAAAAATAGATAGTAATACTTATATAAAAATGAATTTATAAAAAAATATTAAATTCTAATATAAAAAATACATGCAATACAAATAAATAATTGAATTAAAGAGGAGCGAAATAATGAAAATTAATAATTTAACTCGTCCTGTATGGGCAGAAATTAATCTTGATAATTTAGCAAATAACATTAGAGAAGTTAAAAGAAGTGTAAAAGAAGGTACTATTGTTACGGCTGTTATAAAAGCGGATGGTTATGGCCATGGAGCGATTGAAATTGCGGATACTCTATTAGAAAATGGAGCTGATAGATTCGCTGTTGCAACTCTTTCTGAGGCGATTCAACTTAGAAGTAAGTTTAAAGATATTGAAATACTACTACTTGGTTACACTCCGACTTATTCTGCAAAAGATGTTATAATTAACAATATTACTCAAACAGTGTACTCTCTTTCTCAAGCAATTGATTTTTCAGTCTCAGCAAAAGAACTTAATAAAAAAGTTAAACTTCATATAAAGCTTGATACGGGTATGAATAGGCTCGGTATGGAAATTAGTGAAAAAACAGTAGAAGAAATAGAAAAAATAAGTAAGCTTACAAATGTGGAAATAGAGGGTATTTTTACACATTTCGCAGTTGCAGATGAAGAAAATAAAGAATATACTTATAGACAAGTAGAAAAATATAATTTTATTATAGAAGAATTAGAAAAAAGAGAAATATTTATACCAATTAAACACGTTTCAAATAGTGCTGCTATTATTGATATGAAAGATCTTAATTTTAATATGGTACGTGCTGGAATCATGCTATATGGACTTTATCCTTCAAATGATGTGATTAAGAAAAATGTGAATCTTAAAGAAGTTATGTCTTTAAAAGCGCAATTATCACATGTTAAAGAAGTTGAAGAGAATACTGGTATTAGTTACGGTCTTATTTATAAAACAGATTCAAAAAAGAAAATTGGAACACTTCCACTTGGCTATGCTGATGGGTTTACAAGAATGTATACTGGAAAAGCAAAAGGTATTGTTGATGGTAAAATTATGCCAATAGTAGGTAGAATTTGTATGGATCAATGTATGATTGATTTAACAGGAACATCAGCTAAAGTTGGAGATGAAGTAATTTTATTTGGAAAAAAAGAAGGAAATGAAGTTACTATTGACGAAGTATCTAAGTATATAGGAACAATTAATTACGAAGTAGTTTGTATGATTAATAAGAGAGTTCCTAGGGTATACATAGAACATGGTAAAGTTAAAAAAATTAGAGATTATATTTTAGATTTAATATAAATATTAATATCTATTTTTTAAATTATAAATCAGCTTATATATACTTAAACATTACATAGAGCTTTTTAGCTCATTTAAAAGATGTGTGGGGGTGTATTGATGGGGTATTTTAAGGAAACTAAAATAAATTTACCTAAAGAATTATTAGAGTTTAATAAAAATTCTAAAAAATCGAGGAGGAACTTATTGATGCAACATAATTTTAAAAATAAAAAAGATGAATCAGTTAAAAAAGCTTATGAAAATATGGCTGAAATCAATTTATCTTTTGCTGAAATGGGAATGAGTTCTGATTTATATTCTTTAGAGGATTATGAAGGAGAACTTGAACAAAATGGCTCAAAAGAATAAAATAATAAAACGAGGGGATGTATTTTTTGCTGATTTAAGTCCTGTCGTAGGTTCAGAACAAGGTGGACAAAGACCTGTTATTATTATTCAAAACAATATTGGAAATAGATATAGTCCGACGGTTATAATCTCCGCTATTACTGCAAAAATTACTAAGGCAAAACTTCCAACTCATGTGGAAGTAAAAAAAGATGCTGTAGGTTTAGTAAAGGATTCAGTAATTTTGCTTGAACAAATAAGAACAATTGATAAAAAAAGACTTTTACAAAAACTTGGTACGCTTGATAAAAAAACTATGAGTAAAGTAGATGATGCTCTTCTTATAAGTTTGGGATTATATGAAGAATAGTAAAGAATAGTTGAAATTAATTACTGGAGGATTCAGTAATATTTCAGCTTTTTTTTTAAAGCAATTTAAGGATGTGCATATAATGATTGTAGGAAAGAAAAAAATTACTATTATTAAGTTACTTGTATTTATTTTTCTAATTGGAATTGGTATTATTTATGAGAATATGAGTAAAGAAAGATTAACTCTATATATTATATTTATAAGTGCTTTTTTACTACTTAATATAAGTAAAAAAATTTTTAGAAAAAAAGAATTATTTTACATAATATCTTTTGTTATAGAAATATTGATTATTTTTCTAATTGAATATTATTCTAGATATTATATTAATTATATTTTTCATAGTTTGTATCTAATTACAATTATTGACTGTACGCTAAACCTAAAAATCAAATCTGCACTTTTTATATCAATTCTTGCGGTATTAACATCACTTATTAAATATGTAAATTTATTAACTATCGCCCTAAACTTTAACACTATAGCAGAAATGGTATTTTTCTTGATTTTAAGTGTATTAGTTGTATCAAGTATTCTTTTTCTTAAATACTATAAAATAGAAAAGGAAAATAAAGAGAAGCTTTTAAAAGAGCTTGAAAACTCACATAAAAAATTAATTGAGAGTTCAAAGTTAGATGCATTGTTAAAACTTCAAAAACAAAGAACAAATATTGCAAGAGAAATTCATGATACACTTGGCCACAATATGATGGCTACAATAATGCAACTTGAAATGCTTTCTTTAAAAATTGATGCCAAAGATACTGAAGCTATTAATCTTACTGTTAATATTAAAAAAGAAGTGAGAGAATCTCTTAATCAAGTTAGAAACGCTGTAAATACACTTAAATATTTTGATATAAATGGTATAGAAAAATTGATTGGAGATTTTATAAGTAAATCAAATGTTAAAATAGATAAAAAAATCGAATTATATACAAGAAATGATTTAATTATTAGTTGTATATATAGAATTATTCAAGAATCTTTAACAAACAGTATACGACATGGAAATGCAAGTCAAATTAGTATTAATATAATAGAAGAAAACAAAGGAGTAAATATACTTATAGAGGACAATGGAAAAGTATTAGAAAATTGGGAAATTGGATTTGGTCTTAAATCTATGAGAGAAAGGGTTTTAGAACTATCTGGATATATTGAATTTGAAAGTGAAAACGGCTTTAAAATAAGTGGATTTATTCCAACTTTCTAAAAATGGAGGAAAGATGATTAGAGTACTGATTGTAGATGACCAAGAAATAATTTCTAGAGGACTTAGCATGATACTTTCTCTTGAAAATGATATTGAAGTAGTAGGACTAGCAAAAAATGGATCAGAATCAATAAAGTTAGTAAAAAAACATCTGCCTGATATTGTATTAATGGATATTAGAATGCCACTTCTAAGTGGAATAGAGGCAATAAAAATAATTAAAAGAGACTTTAAATCTGTAAAAATAATAATTTTAACAACATTTAGTGATGATGAATACATATATGATGGAATAAAAAATGGAGCTAGTGGTTATTTACTTAAAGATACTGAGCCAAGTGAAATATCAAAGGCTATAAGAATTGTATATAATGGTGGTGCAACTTTTGAACCTAATGTTGCTTTAAAACTAGCAAGTGAGTTTTCTAAGGTATCAAGTGAAATTAAAGACACAACTGTTTTGAGTGATAAAATAAAAAACAAAGATAATTTAGAAGAAGTATTTACTTCAAGAGAACTTGATATTGTTAAATTAATTACTGAAGGAAAAAATAATAGTGAAATAGCAAAAGACCTATTTATTAGCGAAGGTACAGTTAAGAATAATATAACAAGGATATTAAATAAGCTAGAATTAAGAGATAGAACTCAGCTTGCTATTTATGCGCTTAAAAGGAACTTGGTTTAAATAAAATTAACCGGTTCTTTTTTTTAGGAAAAAAGTCACTATAATAAAAATATTTATTACTTTAGTTAGAAGATATATCTTCTATAAAGAAATATAATGCTAGTATAGTTTAAATATATTATGTTAAAAAATTAAATTAAAGTTAACTTTAAAATTTTATAGGAGGAAGAAAATATGAAAAAATCAAAAAAAATATTAATAAGTTTATGTTTAATATTGATACTAGGTAGTTTGCTTACAGGTTGCAGCGATAAAACATATGGTAATTATAAAAAAGCTGTTGAAAAAACAGATGGAATATCTAAAAGTTCAGGTGAATTTATTTTAAATACTAAGATTGATTTTAATAGAGAAGGCTTATCTAAAGAAGTAGCAGATGAAATGAATATGTATAGTGATTTTTATCTTGAGCAGAAAAATAAAAGTGATGTTAATAAAACGACTTCAGATATTTATGTGAAACTTGGTGGATTAGGTTTTAATGTTACTTATTACGATGATG
Organism: Helicovermis profundi; assembly: GCF_033097505.1. Taxonomy (NCBI): domain Bacteria; kingdom Bacillati; phylum Bacillota; class Clostridia; order Peptostreptococcales; family Caminicellaceae; genus Helicovermis; species Helicovermis profundi. The sequence continues at coordinate 692,903 of NZ_AP028654.1, forward strand.
ATAAAAGAGCATTTGTAAAACTTCCTATGGTTGATAAATATATTTATTTGGATGACCTAATGAAAATGGGTGCATATAGCGAAAGTGAAATTACTTCATACTCTAATAATTTAATTTCAAAAGAATCTATTAGAGCGATTAAAGCGCTTTGGAATGATTCAATTAAAAAAAATGATGTATTAAAAGGAAATAAAAGTCTTATAAATACTCCTGAAGGAGAAGTCAAAGCTGAAAAATATACAATTAAGTATAGTGATAAATTGTTGAAAGAGTTACTTTTAAAAACGTTTGAAATTCTTTATAAAGATGTTGATTTTAAGAGTAATGCAAAAATGAAAATAGCAAATAAGGATTTATCTAAGGAAAGTGTAATGGAGATAAAAAAATATATTGAGTTAATCAATATAGAAAAATTTGAATTAAATAGCTATATTGACATAGACGGGTATATTGTAAAAGAAGATATGAAAATATATTTTAATTTTAGCGGTGATAATCAATATATTAAAAAATTTAGTATGAATTTTTCTTCAAAATTATTTAATATTGAAAAAAATCAAAATATAGTATTCCCTAAATATGATGAAAATACATTTATTTCGAGAAATGAACTTTCAAAAGGTATACCAAGTATTTACAAAAATATATTTAATAAAAAATAGAGGTGAAATAATGGAAATTTTAAGAACTGAAAATTTATATAAAAAATTTAACGATGTAAAAGCTGTAAATGATATTAGTTTTAATGTTAGTAAGGGTGAAATAGTTGGACTTCTTGGTCCAAATGGTGCAGGTAAATCAACACTTATATCTATTATATCAACTTTATTAAAAGAAGATTCAGGCCAGGTCTATTATAAGAATATCAATAATCATGATAAGGAATGTTTAATAAAAAAAGAACTTGGTCTAGTGCCACAAGATATAGCCCTTTACACCGAACTAAGTGGATACGAAAATCTTAAATTTTGGGGAAGTTTATATGGATTAAAGGGGGCTAGATTAAAAGAGCGAATTAAAATTGTTTCTGAAATAATTGGAATTACAGATAGGCTTAAGGACAAAGTGGAGAATTATTCGGGTGGCATGAAAAGAAGGATAAATATTGGTGCTGCTCTTATTCATGATCCAAGCTTTATTATACTAGATGAACCAACAGTTGGAATAGACCCACAGTCAAGAAATCATATTCTTGATACGGTTGTTAATTTAAGTAAAGAAGGTAAAACTATTATCTATACTTCTCACTATATGGAAGAAGTTGAGTATATTTGCACACAAATATATATACTTGATGAAGGAAAAATTATTGCTAAAGGGACTAAAGAAGAATTAATTGATGAAAAACATCCAAATTTAGAATCAGTATTTTTAAATTTGACAGGAAAAGAGCTTAGAGATTAGGAGGATTTTATGTTAAGAATAAATATAATAAAAGATATAAAAGTAATATTTTCTGACAAAAAAGCACTTTTGATTTTAATATTAATGCCTATTATTCTTTCAACTATTCTTTCCTTTGCTCTAAACGGAGTGTTTAATTCTGATAGTAAAATTCTAAAGTTTAATATTGCTGTTGTTAAAGAATATAATAATGACAATGTGGATGAACAAATTAAGCAAAAAATAGAGAATTCTTTATTTTCTTCAAAGGATGAGGATAGTTTCAAAATAAGCGATACTGGTTTAGATTATAATCCGGAAGATATTTTTTTTAAGCAATTTTTAGAAAACGATGAAATAAAAAAAATTATGACTTATAAAGTAATGGATATGGATAAAGCAAACTTACTATTAAATAATAACAAAATAAGTGCAATAATAGTACTTCCAAAGAATTTTATAGTAGACAATTACATTAATATGTTTACAACTTTTAGAAATAGAGTTGATATTCGATTTATAAAAAATCCATCAAGAAGCATAAGTTCAAGTATTGCATTAGACATTTTAAATGCTTATTCAAGTACAGTTGAGGATATTATTGTTACTAAAAATGTTTATATTGAAAAAGGGATTAAATATAATATATCAAATATATTTGCTAGTAAAATGAATAGAACCTTATTTTCTAAAGATAGTAATAATTTTAAGGTTAATATAAATAGAGTTAAGATAAATGGAAAAGAAGCAATTTCAAGTTTCACTTATTATTCGATAGGAATGATTGCTATGTTTATTTTGTTTTCAGCTTCACATGGAAGTGTGATGCTTTTAAAAGAAAAAAAAGAATTAACTTATAGTAGAGAAATACTCGCTGGAGTAAAAAGAAGTACAATACTTTTTAGTAAATTTTTTGTTATATATTTTTTAACTATTATACAGATGTTTTTTCTCTTTATGTATTCATCTTTTATACTAAAAGTAAATTTTGTGAGTATTCCAATAGTGGTGTTAATAGTTATATTAGCCGCATTTGCTATTAGTGGATTTGGAATTTTACTTAGTTCTATTATGTTTAAATCAGAAAATTATAAACTTGTGAGTGTATTATCAGGTTTTGGTTTTCAAGTAATGGCACTTTTTGGTGGATCTTATTTGCCAATTGAAGTTTTACCTAAATCAATTCGATTTATAAGCTATCTCCCAATAAATGGTCTTGTTATGAAAAGTTTACTCAAAATATCTAATGGTTACGGGGTAAATGATATACAAAACTACTTATATTTACTAGTAGTCAATGGAGTTGTTTTTTTACTTTTGGGAGTTCTAATTTTTAATAAGGAGGCTAAATCAAATGTTTCCTATAATTAAATTAAGAATAATTCAATTAAAATATGATTATAAGAGAATACTTATAATGATTGCATTAACTATGCTTTTAGCGTTTATATTCGGATATAGTTCAACTGGAGATTATACTCTAAAAGTTGGGATAGTTGATAATGATAACACAAAAATTTCAAAAGAATTAATCAAAAAAATTAGTGAAGATAAAGAGTATGAATTTATAAAACTTTCAAGTGAAGATGCAAAAGAAAACATTAAGAGTAATTCTATAAAACTATCATTAATAATAGAAAAAGGTTTTGAAGAATCACTACTAAAATCTTCAAGTGTTAGTGTATCAGTATTATCAAGTGAATCAGATTTAGAAGTTATGAATATAGAATTTTTAATTAAATCAAAAATTTTAAAGATTTACAAGGATTATAATTCGGCGATAAATATTAATAATATAATTTTAGAGAACAATAAAACTCTTATTAGAGAAAAAACTTTAAGTGAAATATATAATAGTATTTCTACTGATAGTAAAGAATATATAAAAATCAACGTGGAAACTAGTGAAAATAGCGCTAAAAAATATGATAATACTCTTCATAGTATTTTTGGTATGACTATTATGTTTGTTGCTTTTACAATTGTTTTTTCAATTGCAAATATTTTAGAGGACAAAGAACTTGGTGTATTTAATAGGATGCTAATTTCTCCTATTAAACGTTTTAGTATTATATGGCAAAGTATGATTGTTTCAATAATTTTAGGTGTTGGTCAAATTTTTATAATATTATATTTAAGTAGCATTATTTTTGATGTAAATTATAGTGGTAATTATTTAGGAGTATTTATAGTGGCACTAGTATTTGTATATGCCATTTCAGCTCTTGGTTTTTTAGTATCAATGTTTGTAAAAACATATGCGCAGCTTTCAGTGATTATGCCAATAGTATTAACATCTTTTGCAATGATTGGAGGCTGTATGTGGCCGCTTGAAATTGTAAGTAGCAAATTATTAATTACATTATCTTATTTTGTTCCTCATAGATGGGCAATTGAAGCATTAACTGATATATTAGTTAGGTATAAGACTTTAGGAGAAGTGGTAAAACCTATATTTATATTGATTATTATGGGTGCGGTTTTTACAGTAATTGGTTCAATACTATTAAATAAATTTAGCGAAAAAATTAGTTAGTATCAATTTTTTGTTTACTTACAATGTAGAATTTAATAAAATACTAAAATAAGAGTAAATTTAATAACTTTGTTATCAAATTTACTCTTATTTTAGGTTATAATGTATGTGGTACTTTAAATTCTTTTATGGAGTGTGGATATGAAACAAAAATTTTTTTTAACAAGCTTGACTTTAACTATAGGCATTTTAATCGGAGTTTTTTTTACTGTTACTTTTTCTGGTGCTGAAATTCCAGAGCCAGGAACTGATGGTGATCCTATAATAACTGAAAGTTATCTTGAGTTAAGACTTTCAGAATTAAATAAAACTTTACTATATAAAATTGAAGAAATAAAGAAATCAATTTCGAGTACATCTACTAATGTTAATTCATATGAAGTAGTAAATGTTAAAAAAGGAGATATTATTTATTTTGGGGGAAATGCTGAAGTTATTCTTAGAGCAGGTGAAGCTACAGCTATTGCAGGTAAAAATGGTGGTATTGCTGATTTAACAACAGGAATTGATTTAGCAAGTGGAGACAAGGTAGTTCTTAATCATCTTTTATTAATTGCAAGAGACGATGGACGAGGAATGAACTTAATTTCTGATGCATGGATTATGGTTAAGGGAAATTATACATTAAAAAGTAGTAAGACTGAATAGGAGCTAGCTATACAAAAGTCAAGAAATAAATGATGCTTTTTTTAAATGATAAAATAGAATTTTGAGCATACTTAATAAGAAGACAAGGTCTTCTAAAAGAAAATATAAATTGTATTAGATGAAACTACAATAAATTATTAAATGCAATACCAGTTTTCATAATCGCGTAAATAGTATTTGACATATTTTTTGCAGCATGGCAAATTGCCGAGTTATGATGTTTACCTTCTTTGATCTTTAGTAAATATTTATCTCTAAATTTGTTATCTTTAATTTTAGAATTTATTATAGCTACTTTAGTAGCGGTAAATATTGCAGTACGTAAATATCTTGATCCACGTTTAGATATATGAGAATTTTTAGCTATAAAGTTACCTGACTGATATATTGTAGGATCAAGTCCTGCAAAAGCAAGTAGGCTTTTAGGATGATCAAATCGATGTATATCACCGATTTCACCGACAATTAGGCCGGCAGTAATATGTCCAACACCAGGTATACTAAGTAAGAAAGAAAAATGAGCATCAATAATCTTGTTTATTTCTATCTCAAATCTATCCATTTGTCGTTTGTAATGAAAAATGTCCTCAAGAGTAGAATTAATCAGTATTTCATTTGTAATATTAACATTACCGATTGTGTTTTTAGATAATGTTTTAATTGTTTTAGCTATTTCGAATCTATTACCACGGCATTTTATAATAGATTCAAGAGTTGAAATATGCATATTAGAAATTTTTATAGTTGTAGGATAATCAGAAAAAAGTTTGTAAACCCAGTTTGAATGTTGATTAAATTGATGTCTAAATTCTGGGAAAGTAATATCTAGTAGTCGTGTCCACTCAGTTTTTGCTTTATTGAGTTTTTTTTGAACTTCAATTCTTGCTCTAGATAGTGACTTTAATTCATTTGAAATGTATAATGTAGGTGTATAGGAATTGTGACGTTTATGATTAAATTCTACGTACTTGCATATAGCATAAGCATCAACTTGATCTGTTTTAGTCAGTCTTGGTGAAAGAGCTTTACGACTATTACTTGTTAATACTGGATTAATCATTAAGACATAAAAGCCTTGTAACGCAAGAAAATTAGAAATATTTTGAGAGTATATTCCGGTTTCTTCAATTCCTATACGAATGTCATCAATAGACTCCGTATGGGATAGAATTAGCATACGGAGTTTTTTAAACCCCTCAAAATCATTTTGAATAGTAAAACATTTGGTGAGCACCTCACCATTACTTGAAGTAATTGTGATGTCATGCTTAGAAGAAGCTACATCAATACCGACAAAGATCATAAAAAAACCTCCTTATATATTTTATAAACAAGTGGTAAAACACACAATCTGAAACTTCAAATAATCTTGTAAATAAAACGTCATGCGTTCACTAGCTAATTAATTGTACAAGTAACAGATGTGGTTATAATCTCCTTAAAATAGTCAAGCTATAGAAAAAATGGAATAATCCACAATGTTTATTACTAAAATTATATAAGAAAAAATTAAATTATAAAACGAAAGGAGAGTTATACTAAAATTTATATTTTTAGTATACAAGATAATATGAGAAAAAAAGCAATATACATAGTGTTAATATTAATTAGTTTATTTGCCGTAGGTTATTCACTTTTTAATAGAGTTGGTATTGAATCATCAGGAAAAAGTGTTGAGATTGACCTTGATTATTATGAAATGAATAAGCTTAGTGAACAGTCAAGTAAACCAATAGAATACTGGTTTAAAGAATTTAAGAAAATGGGTGTTTATGGAGTAGCACTTGAAGAAGAAAGTATAAATAATTTAGTGAAATATGATAAAAATATTAATTATATTTTAGCTAATAATGTTATTAAAGATACAAAACGCTATAAAGATTATCCATTAGAATTGAATAATTTAATTGATAGTGGTAAAGTTGATAAATACGATTTAATTGTGAATACTAGTTCAAGTAAGATGAACTCATTTATTATTGAAGGTTTAAAAAATAGATATCCTAAAGATTTTTATAAAACTTTTTATGATGGAATATACTATATTGTTTTAGATGGAACTTTTAAAGACGCTGAATATGGAGAAAAGAAAGTTTATTTAGATTACGAGGGAAAAAGAATTGGGAATCCTTTAGAACTTGTGTCTTCTAAACTTACTGAGATAGGTATAGGCTTTGATAAAGATAAAATTGATAAAATTCAGTCTTCTGGACTTAAAGTGATATCAAGACCAATTAATTATACAAGATATCCGAGTAAACTAATTGATGCATATAAAAACGAAATTGATAAGTATGATATTAATCCTGGGAATTTAATATTTGCTGGTTCAAGTGTTTTGGGATACAGTAAGTCTTCAAAAAATGATACTGAACTAATTGAATTTATGGATAAATATAAAATTCATCCTGCATTAATTGAAACTTCTGTTCAAAGGGAAAACATTGAACAAGATGGCATAAATAAATTAGTAAAAGATATGAATTATCAAGCGGTTCGAGTGTTTCCTATTTTAAATTATATTCAGAAAAGATACAAATTTTACAATTATCAAGGTGCTGAAGAAATTGAAAATACAATGTATAGAGCAATTACAGAAAGAAATATAAGAGTAGTTTACTTTAGGCCATTTTTAAAAAATGATACTGAATACGTAAGTAATCTTAGCGACTATAAATCTACTTTTAAGAATCTTGAAAGTAGGTTAAAAGAGCATAATATCGTTTATTCTAATGCTTCTGTTTATAAATACAGAGCTACAAATATACTTCTTATATCGTTAATTTCAATAGGTTTAATAGCATTTTCGTTGATTTTATTAAAATTAGTGTTTAAAATTAGTGAAAGATTGGAATTGATACTTCTTACAATAGGGCTATTATTGATATATCCAGCTTTATATATTGCACCAAATTTATCAATGCATATATTTGCACTTCTTTCGAGCGTAGTTTTTCCGTCGCTTGCTATAGTAATACTACTGGAGTTTTCAAAAGACAGGATTATTGATAATAAATTTTATAAAATGAAAGAAATTTATTTTAATTCTCTAGTAATGTTGTTTATCACTGTAAGTCTTGCTATGCTAGGAGGATTTTATGTGGCTTCAATATTAATGAGCTCTAGATTTTTACTCGAGATGGAAATTTTTAGAGGAGTTAAAGCTTCACAGCTATCACCATTTATTGTTCTTATAATAGCATATATAGTTAAATTTGGATTTAAAAGAAGTGAAAAAGACCTTTTAAGTGCTAGTAGTTTTGTTAGTGATATTAGTAAAATGTTAAACGAAAAAATTAAAGTAATTTATATTATAGTAGGAAGTATTGTAGCTATTATTGGATATATTTATATTGCTAGAACAGGACATGAAACTAATATTCAACCAAGTAATTTAGAGATGATTTTTAGAAATTTATTAGAAGTTAAACTCATTGTAAGACCAAGAAGTAAAGAAATGCTTCTTGCATTTCCAAGTATTATTGTTTTAGTATATTTTGCGCTTAGAAAATATAAGAAACTTGTGTTTCCGCTTTCTTTAGCAGTAGTTGTTGGTTATGCTTCTGTCGCAAATACTTTTAGTCATATTAGAACTCCGTTTTATTTATCTTTTTTAAGAACAATTTACGGAATGTTTTTTGGAGCTATTATTGGAATCGTTGTAATTTCTATAATAAATCTAATTTTAATTTTAATAACTAAAATTAAGGAGAAAAAAATATATGACTAAAATATTGATCTCTGGATTTTATGGTTCAGGAAATGTTGGCGATGAAGCAATCCTGGAATCTATGATTAATAGAATAAAAAAAATAGACGTAAATGCTGAACTTACAGTTATATCTAAAAACCAAAAATCTACAAAGAGAGATCATAAAGTTAAAACACTTGGAAGAAATGATTTTAGAGGTTTTTTTAGAGTATTAAGAAAAACAGATATTTTAATTAGTGGTGGAGGAAGTTTGCTTCAAGACGCAACAAGTGTTAAAAGTTTAGTTTATTATATTGCTGTTATTTTTTCTGGTATAATTTTTAGAAAGAAAGTTATGATTTATTCTCAAGGTATTGGACCTATAAATAATATATTCTTTAGATTTTTTCTTGGTAAACTTTTGAATTTTGCGGATATAGTGACAGTAAGAGAAGAAAATTCTAAAAAAGATTTAATTAAAATGGGCGTTAAAAAAGAAATATACGTTACTGCAGATACTGTAATTGATTTTGACTATTCAAAACTTGAAAATAATAAAAATGAGTATTTATTTAATAATGATAAAAAAACTATTGGACTTTCATTGAAAAGTAATGTGATATTTAGTAATTTAAATCTTGATAAAAATATTAAAGATTTTATTGATAAAATCCTTAAAAATTATAATATTTTATTCATACCTTTTTATTTTAATCAGGATATAAAAATAATTGATTTTCTAATAGATAATAAAATAATTGATTTAGCAAATAAAAATATAAAAATAATCGATAAAGAGTTGAATTTTAAAAAAGTATTAAATATTATGAAGGATGTTGATATGCTAGTCGGAGAGAGATTACATTCTTTAATATTTGCATCTATTTTAAATGTCCCCTTTATTGGTATGTCATATGATCCTAAAATAGATTATTTTCTAGAAGACATTGGACTTAAATCAATTTTCAACATAAATGATTTTAATTCTGAAATTTTAATTAATGAAGTCGCAAATATTTTTGACAATGAAATTGCTTTTAAAAAAGATTTATCGTATAATGTTCAAAGATTAAAAGAGAAATTATCATTAAATGATGATTTTTTAAATGATCTTATTATGAGAGGTTATAATGAAAAATAATTCTATAAGAATATTAGGTGTAAAAGTTAATAAAGTGAATATGGACGGAGCGTATAATTCTTTTTTAGCATTCATGGAAAAAGATAGAGTAAGCATGATATTTACTCCAAATACTGAGATTGTTATGAAAGCACAAGAAGATCAAGAACTGAAAGATATACTTGTAGATGCTGATTTGGTTATTCCAGATGGAATTGGCTTAGTTTATGCCTCGAAATTGCATGGACTTGGTCTTTCCGAAAGAGTTACTGGTATCGGATTAATGGATAAAATTCTTAAATATTGTAATAGTACTAAAAAATCTATATATTTATTTGGTGGGAAACCAGATGTCGCTAAAGAAGCTTGTGAAAATATTGAAATAGAATATCCTAATATAAAAATAGCTGGTTTTAGCGATGGATATTATAAGGATAAAGATGAAGAACTAAAAATAATAGATAAAATTAATGAAGTAAAACCTGACATTTTATTTGTTGCACTTGGAGCTCCTAAACAGGAAAAATGGATTTATGAATATAGAAAAATTTTAAATACTAAAGTTGCTATGGGTGTAGGTGGATCAGTTGATGTATGGGCAGGTAAAGTAAAAAGAGCTCCTGAAGTTTTTAGTAAGTTAGGCTTAGAATGGCTTTATAGACTTATAAAAGAACCATCAAGAATAGGAAGAATGATGTCTCTTCCAAAATTTTTGTTTAAAATACTTTTAAGTAAGGATTTTGAGAAAGAAGAAATAGAAATATAGATTATGTTTATCATAATCTATATTTCTTTATTAAGTTTTTTGAATTGTTAATTTTATGATATAATATAAATATATTTTTAGGACATTAGTCCTATAAAAATATTTTAAAGAAAAAAATAAGTTTAACATATAAGGCAAGGTGTATTTATGAAAAACACAAAGATTATTTTAAATTATTTGGTGCTAATGATAGGTACCTTTATTTTGGCAGTAGGGTTATATTTATTTTTGATCCCAAATGTTATTGCTCCAGGAGGTGTTACAGGTTTAGCTATTGTTATAAAAAAAATTATTGGAATAGATGTTTGGATTTCTAACCTAGTTATTAATATTCCCTTATTTATTTTGGGTGTAATTATACTAGGAAAAAAAGCTGGAATAAAAACGGCATTTGGAACATTATCTTTATCCGTTTTTTTAATATTAATTGAAAAGTTTTTTGGAAATACAAGTGCTACTCATGATTTATTATTAGCATCTATTTTTGGTGGTATTTCAACAGGTTTTGGAATTGGCTTAGTTTTTAGAAGTGGTGGAACGACAGGTGGAACAGACTTAGCTGGTTCAATACTCCATAAATTCTTTCCAAATTTAAGTATTGCAAAACTAATGATGGTTATTGACTTATGTATTGTTGTAACTGCAGGAATAGTAAATAAAAGTGTTGAAACTTCGCTCTATTCTATGATATCTTTATACGTGATTGTTAAAGTTGCAGATTTTATTGTAGAGGGACTTGATTATTCAAAATCTTTTTATATTGTTACTGACTATCCCGAAGATATAAGTAAAGCGATTATTGATAAACTAGGAAGAGGTGTAACCTCTTTTTATGCCCAAGGAATGTATACGGGCAAAGATAAGAGAGTTTTAATGTGTGTGGTAAACAGAACGCAGGTTTCAAAACTTAAAGATATTGTTCATGAAATTGATATAAAAGCATTTATGATGGTATCAACAACTCATGAAGTTTTAGGTGAAGGTTTTAGAGAAATAGTAAAATAGTATATAGATTTTGTATTAAATCTATTTAAAAAGAAGGGAGAATTTTATGAAACAGTCAGTAAAAGAGTTAAAAGTAACTGCGGGCGAAATCAGAAAAGATATCGTTAAGATGGTTCATGCCTCGGCTTCAGGTCATCCGGGAGGTTCACTGTCAGCTGCAGATATTTTAAGCGCATTATACTTTAATGTAATGAATATTGATCCAGAAAACGTAAAGATGGAGGAAAGAGACAAATTTGTTCTTTCTAAGGGTCACGCTGCACCAGTATTATATTCGTCTCTTGCAAGACGTGGATATTTTTCTACAGATGAGTTATTAACTTTAAGAAAAATTGGGTCATTTTTACAAGGACATCCTGATATGAAAGGAACACCGGGTGTTGAAATGTCAACAGGTTCACTTGGTCAAGGATTTTCTTCATCGATAGGAATGGCTTTAAGTGCTAAGCTTGATAATTCTCCAAGCAGAACTTTCGTGTTACTTGGAGATGGCGAACTTAATGAAGGTATTGTTTGGGAAGCGGCAATGAGCGCAGCTCACTATAAATTAGATAATTTAACTGCTGTTCTTGACTACAATGGTCTTCAAATAGATGGACCGAATGATAAAGTAATGGGTGTTAGCCCAGTTGATCGTAAATTTGAAAGTTTCGGATGGAATGTTATTAAAATAGATGGCCATAATTTTGAAGAAATTTTAAAAGCATTTGATAGCGCTAAATCAACAAAAGGAATTCCTACAATAATTATTGCAAAAACAATAAAAGGCAAGGGTGTTTCGTTTATGGAGAATAATGCTGGATGGCATGGAAAAGCTCCTAGTGATGAAGAACTTGAGATTGCGTTAAAAGAACTTGGAGGTGACAAATAATGTCTAAAATGATTGCAACTAGAGAAGCTTATGGTAAAGCTTTAGTTAAATATGGTAAAGAAAATGAAAATATTGTTGTCTTAGATGCTGACTTATCAAAGTCAACTAAGACAGCTGAATTTTCTACTACTTTCCCTGAACGTTTTTTTAATATGGGAATTGCTGAACAAAATATGTTAGGAACTGCAGCTGGTTTAGCTACTTCAGGTAAAATTCCTGTAGCAAGTTCATTTGCTATGTTTGCAGCTGGTAGAGCATTTGAAATTGTTAGAAATTCAATTTGTTATCCTAAATTAAATGTTAAAATTTGTGCTACGCATGCCGGCTTAACTGTTGGAGAAGATGGTGCATCACATCAATCTATTGAAGACCTTGCTATTATGAGATCAATTCCAAACTTAACTGTAATTAATCCAGCTGACGCTGTTTCTGCTGATAAATTATTAGGTGAAATGATTAGTACTTATGGACCAATGTATGCTAGATTTGGAAGGGCAGCAGTTCCGGTAATTTACTCAGAAGATCAAAAGTTTGAAATTGGAAAATCTATTACAGTAAAAGAGGGAGAAGATATAACTATAATTGCAACTGGAATAATGGTTAATGAGGCTCTTGAAGCAGCAAAAGAACTTGAAAAAATTGGTTTATCTATTAGAGTAATTGATATGCATACTATAAAACCAATTGACGAAGAAGCGATTGTGAAAGCTGCAATTGAAACAAAACTTATTGTTACTGCTGAAGAACATAGTATAATTGGCGGACTTGGTAGTGCTGTTGCTGAAGTTACTGCAAAAGAAGCTCCAACTTTTATTCAAATGATTGGTGTTAATGATACATTTGGTGAATCTGGAAAGCCAAATGAACTTTTAGAAAAATATGGATTAACTTCAGAAAATATCTATAATACCATTATGGATTCTATTGAATTTGATGATGAAATAGAAGACGAAGAAAATGGATGTGGCTGCTCTGGAGAACATAGTCATGACGGTGGATGTGGTAATGGCGGCGGATGTGGCTGTAAATAATTATTTTAATTAATGATATGATAAAAGTGGGATTATTCTTATATTTTAAGAGTAATTTCACTTTTTTTTATCCGTATAAATATTTGTGTATGTATATGTATAAAAAAAATTAAAAATATAATTAAGAAAATTTCAAAAAAAGTATTGACAGAGTATGCTTAAGAGCTTATAATCATTTTTAATAAGAAAATTAAATGCGACGACGGAGACAAAGATTTCTATAATTTTTATCACAGAGAGTTAGTAATGGTGAGATACTAGCATAGAAAGAAATCATGATCACTCTAGAGCAGCATGTTTGAAATGAAAAAAGTAAAACATGACGTCCGCCAACGTTACATGGCTAGAGTTCGCTGTATAAGTATTAAGGCCGACTTGAAGAAAGGCGATATTTTTTTTATCGTGAAGTAGAGTGGTATCATGAGAGAAAACTCCCTCATCTCTATAAGTTTACAAACTTGTAGATATGAGGGGGTTTTTTTATATTTATTTAAAATGCTAGATTTACAAACTCCGAATTTTCAGAATTGTTCGAGAAATTACAAAAAATAGTAAGGAGGTTTTTATGAGTAAAAGATTATATGCAAAGCTCTCGAGTGGAATGGATTTAACAATTAGAGTTTTAACGACTCTTAGAAGAAAAGAATTTGCTATTTCGGGAATTGATATGAAAAATCTTGAAGAAACTGGAGTTGAACTCTTAATTACTCTCACAGGAAATTCAAGCAAAAATGCTGAAAATGCAATGTACCAAATGGAAAAAATTTATGGAGTTAGCGAGGTAAAACTTGTAAATTGAGGAGATTAGAATAGTAAGTAATCAAACAAAATTAAAAGGAGAATAAAAAATGGCTAAAATGTATTATGAAGAGGATTGCAAAGTAAATTTATTAGATGGTAAAAAAGTTGCAGTTATTGGTTATGGAAGTCAAGGAAGGGCGCATTCGCTTAATTTAAAAGAAAGTGGAAATGATGTTGTTGTTGGTCTTTATGCAACAAGTAAGTCTAGAAAAAAAGTTGAAGAGGACGGTCTTGAGGTAAAAGATGTAAAGGATGCAGTAAAAGAAGCAGACGTTGTAATGATGTTAATTCCTGATGAACTTCAAAAGAAAGTGTATGATGCAGAAGTTAAAGACAATCTTAAAGATGGAGCAGCACTTGCTTTTGCTCACGGATTTAATATTCATTTTGGTCAAATTGCACCTCCTAAGAATGTTGATATATTTATGGTTGCACCAAAAGGACCAGGACATTTAGTAAGAAGAGTTTATGAAGATGGAAAAGGTGTACCTGCTTTGGTTGCAGTTGAAAATGATAATAGCGGAAAGTGTTTTGATCTTGCTCTTAGCTATGCAAAAGGTATTGGAGCTCTCAGAGCTGGAGTTATTGAAACTACATTTAAAGAAGAAACTGAAACAGATTTATTTGGTGAACAAGCGGTTTTATGTGGTGGTGTAACTGAACTTATGAAAGCGGGATATGAAACTTTAGTTGAAGCTGGATACCAAAAGGAAATAGCATATTTTGAATGTCTTCATGAAATGAAATTAATTGTTGATTTAATTTATGAAAAAGGTTTTGAAAATATGAGAAATAGTATTAGTGATACTGCTGAATATGGTGATTACGTAACTGGAAGAAGAATTATTACTGAAGATACTAGAAAAGAAATGAAAGAAGTGCTTCATGAAATTCAAAATGGTGAATTTGCAAGAAATTGGCTTCTTGATAATCAATTAAATAGAGTTACTTTTAATAGAATGAAAGCAAAAGAAAAAGAACATGAACTAGTTGAAGTTGGCTCAAAACTTAGAGGAATGATGAAATGGATTGACTAATAACATTATTAAAATATGTAGGTGAATAAAGAGCACTAAATAAATTAGTAAAAAACAAATATAGAGAGAAAAATCTTAACGAAAAAAAATAGAAGTTAAGATTAAAAATGTAGAGAAATAGAACGGATCTTTAGTTTAGAGAGACTAAAAAAGTTTATTAGTATTTAGGAGGAAAAATGAGAAGTGATTTAATGAAAAAAGGTCTAGAAAAAGCACCTCATAGATCTTTACTAAAGGCACTAGGACTCACTGATGATGAAATAAATAAACCTCTTATTGGAGTAGTTAATTCGTTTAATGAGATTGTACCTGGTCATATGGAACTTGGAAAAATATCAGATGCTGTAAAAAAAGGTGTCCTTATGTCAGGTGGAACTCCACTCGAATACCCCGCAATTGCAGTATGTGATGGAATTGCAATGAATCATGAAGGCATGAAATATTCACTTTGTTCAAGAGAAGTGATTGCAGATTCAATTGAAATAATGACAAAAGCACATGCACTTGATGGTTTAGTTATGATTCCAAATTGTGATAAAAATGTTCCAGCTATGCTTATGGCTGCAGCTAGATTAAATATACCTACAGTTATTGTAAGTGGTGGACCTATGTTAGCAGGAAATAATTTAGGTCAAAGCATTGATTTAACAACAGTATTTGAAGGTGTTGGTAAAGTTAAAAATGGAATAATGACAATGGAAGAACTAAATGTAATTGAAAATACAGCCTGTCCAACTTGTGGTTCATGTGCTGGAATGTTTACTGCAAATTCTATGAATTGTCTTACTGAGGCTATTGGAATGGGATTAAGCGGCAATGGGACTATTCCAGCTGTTTCCTCAGAAAGAATTAGGCTTGCAAAAAATGCTGGAAAAAGAGTAATGACTTTAGTTAGAGAAGATATTAAGCCAAGAGATATAATGACCAAAGAAGCCCTTATGAATGCTTTAGCAGTAGATATGGCACTAGGATGTTCTACTAATTCTGTTCTTCATTTAATGGCTGTTGCGAGTGAACTTGAATTAGATCTTGATTTAGAGTTAATAAACTCTGTAAGCTCAAAAACTCCTAATCTTTGTAGACTTTCGCCAGCTGGACCTTATCATGTAAGTGATTTAAATATGGCGGGTGGAGTACAATCAGTAATGTATGAGTTAAGTAAGAAAAATCTAGTTAACACTTCATGTATTACTGTTGAAGGAAAAGTAAAAGATAGATTAAAGCATCAAAGTTTAAATAATAAAATTATAGCAGATATAGATTCACCGTATGATAAATTTGGTGGAATTAAGATTTTATTTGGAAATCTTGCTTTAGATGGCGCTGTTGTAAAAAAATCAGCGGTAAAAAAAGAAATGTATGTTCATAGTGGACCAGCAAGAGTTTTTGAATCAGAAGAAGATGCAACTGAAGCCATTTTAGGTGGAAAAATTAATTCTGGAGATGTTATAATCATAAGGTATGAAGGACCTAAAGGCGGACCAGGTATGAGGGAGATGTTGACACCAACGTCTTCAATTGCAGGGATGGGACTCGATGGATCAGTTGCTTTAATTACTGATGGAAGATTTTCTGGTGGTACAAAAGGTGCAGCTATTGGTCATGTTTCTCCAGAAGCTTATGACGGAGGAGTTATTGCTTTTGTAAAAGAAGGCGACACTATAGAAATTGATATACCAAATGGAATACTAAATTTAAAAGTAAACGATGATGAATTAAATATAAGAAAAGAAAACTGGGTAAAACCTGAAAAAAATTTAAAAGGCTACCTAAAAAAATATAGAAAACTTGTATCTTCTGCCTCAGAGGGTGCGGTTCTTGTCTAGGAGGTATTATGAGATATAACGGTGCTAAAATTGTACTTGATAAATTAAAAGATAATGGCGTTGACACCATATTTGGTTATCCAGGTGGTGCCGTTATTCCTTTATATGATGAACTATATAAATTTGATAAATTTTTTACTCATATAAGGACTTCTCATGAGCAAGGAGCTGTTCACGCAGCAGATGGATATGCTAGAAGTACGGGTAAAGTTGGTGTATGCTTTGTAACTTCAGGACCTGGTGCAACTAATACTATAACAGGACTTGCAACAGCTTATATGGATTCGGTTCCTCTAGTAGTGTTTTCAGGTCAAGTGCCAAGTTCTTTGCTAGGAAAAGATTCTTTTCAAGAAGTAGATATTACAGGAATTACGATGTCAGTAACTAAATACAATTACATTGTTAGAGATACTAATAATCTTGCATCCGTTATCGATGAAGCTTTTTCAATAGCAAGTAGTGGTAGACCAGGTCCTGTATTAATTGATGTTCCTAAAGATATTTTTATAAATGAAATTGAGTATATAAATAAAAAATTCATAAAAGAAGATAATAAATTTAAAAAAGTTTCAAAAGCGAAAATTGACCAAGCAATTAAATTATTGTCTAATTCTACTAGACCTGTAATTTACGCTGGTGGTGGAATTACACTTTCAGAGTCATCAAAGGAATTAAATGAACTTATTAATAAATGCAATATACCTGTATTAAATACATTAATGGGACTTGGAAGTGTACCAAGAATTTCAAAATTATCTTTAGGTCTTGTAGGAATGCATGGGTCTGTATATGCAAATAAAGTTATGAATAATGCAGATTTAATAATTTCAATTGGTGCTAGATTTAGTGATCGTGTCATTGGTAATCCCAAAGAATTTGGAAATGACAAAAAAATCATACAAATTGATGTAGATAAAACAGAAATGAATAAAAATGTTGAAGTTGATTTAACTCTTCTTGGAGATGTTAAACATACAATTTCCGAGATTTTAAGAAAGCATTCTAAAGTTTATTCAAATTGGTGGATTAAGTATTTTGAAGAAGTGAAAGATGTATTTGAACACACTGATTTTTCACCTAAGACAATTTTAGAAGAAGTTAATGCTAAATACCCTAATGCACTTGTAGCAACAGATGTAGGTCAACACCAACTTTGGACAGCACAGTACTGGAAATTTAATAAAACAAGATCTTTTATGACATCAGGTGGACTTGGAACAATGGGATACGGACTTGGTTCAGCAATTGGAGTAAAAATTGGAAATAGAGATAAAGATGTAGTTCTTATTACTGGTGACGGAAGTTTTAGGATGAATTTTAATGAGCTTGCTTCGTTAAACGATTATGGTATTAAAATAACAATTGTTTTAATGAAAAACAATTCCCTTGGAATGGTAAGACAGTGGCAAAATATATTTAAGGATAAGAGGTATTCAGAGACTTGTATTGAAGATAATTTGAATTATGAATACTTAGCTAAAGCATTCAATTTAAATAGTTATAAATGTTCTGATTCTAGTGAACTGAATAATGCATTAGAAGATTCAAATAAAAAAGAGAAATCCTCGCTTATTGTTTGTAATATTTTTAAAGATGAATGTGTGCTTCCAATAGTACCTCCAGGAAAAGGCGTAGATGATATAATAGTTAATATTTAGATGATTATTAGACCCTAATATATTATTTTAATACTAAACATATAATAAAGCTTTGTTCATTTGGCTAATAGCTGATGGAATGAAGTTTTTATTTTTGTGAACAAGTAACAATATTAATTTTTAAACAATGATGTTATTATATTAACGACATTATTTGTTATATTATTAACAGTAATATATAGGGAGGATTCAATGGAATCAAAAAATTATTTATCTCCAAAAGAAATTGCAGAATTTACTGTAGAGAGTGGAATTAAAAAGACACTTCTTACACCGCTAAAGATGATTATCCTAGGATTTTTAGCAGGAGCTTTTATAGCGTTTGCAGCAGAGGGTTCTAATATGGCGGCATTTGGTCTTTGGGCTAATCCGAGTACATATGGACTTGGAAAAGCACTTGCAGGAGCAATATTTGGAACAGGACTTATGCTTGTTATTATAGCTGGTGGAGAACTTTTTACTGGTAATACTTTAATTGTTATGGCGGTGCTTCAAAAGAAAGCTAAATTATCAGGAATGCTTAAAAACTGGTTTTACGTTTATTTAGGGAATTTTATTGGTTCAATATTTATTTCTTATATGATAGTTAATTCTGGTCAATTAAATGCATCTCACGCTCTTCTTGCTGTAACTACTATAAAAATAGCATCATATAAAGTAAGCTTAAGCTTTTCTCATGCATTTTTTCTTGGTTTAATGTGTAACTGGCTTGTGTGCCTTGCAGTTTGGATGGCATATGGTGCAAAAGATATGGTCGGTAAAATTATGGCTATATTTTTTCCAATTTGGTTATTTATAACTTCAGGATTTGAGCATAGTGTTGCAAACATGTATTATATTTCGGCTGGTATACTTGCAAAAGGGAATCCAGTGTATTTAGAAGCTGCAAAGAATGCAGGTGTTTCTATTGAAAAATTAAATTCTCTTAATTGGACAACATTTGTAACTAAAAATTTAGTTCCAGTAACAATTGGAAACATTGTTGGTGGTGGCTTATTAGTAGCTGGAGTTTATTGGTTTGTATATTTAAAGAAAGATGAAAAAAACGATATTAAAAGTGAAAATATTTCAAGAATAAAAAAATCAGTATAATAAAATAAAAAATTAATTGAAGGAGAGAATCATTTTAAGTAAATTGAAATGATTCTTTCGTTTATTTTTTCTATTATTGTTTAAAAGCTAAATTATTTGATATAATAATAAACAGAGTCAAAAATATTTTTATGAGGTGTAATATGTCAGATAATATTAAAGAAAAAAATGAAGCAGTAAATATTAACGAAGAAATTAATATGGATCAAAGTGAAGTTGAAGAAAACAAAACTGAAGAAGTAATTGAAGAAGTAATTGAAGAATCGATGGATGATTTTATGGAGCAAATTGATAAATCAATGAATAGAATTTATCCAGAAGATATTTTAAAAGGAAGAGTTATTTCTGTAAATGATGAAGAAGTAATTGTGAATATTGGTTATATTATGGATGGAATAATAACTAGAGAAGAATTTTCAGAAGATGGAATATTAAATCCTAGAGACATAGTAAATGTTGGCGATGAAATCAATGCTTTTGTTGTAAAAGTTGATGATGGAGAAGGCAATATTGTACTCTCAAGAAAAAGAGCTGAAAGAATAGTCGTTTGGGATGATCTTCAGAAATTCTATGATAAGGAAGAAGATATAACTGTTGGTATTGATGAACTTGTAAAAGGTGGTGCTCTTGCGCATTTTAAAGGAGTAAGGATATTTATACCTGCTTCACATGTTTCAGCTTCATATACTGAAGATTTAACTGAATATATAGGCGTTGAGATGAAAATAAGACTAATAGAATTTGATAAAGATAGTAAAAAAGTAGTTGGTTCAAGAAAAGTTGTAGAAAAAGAAGAGCTTGACGTTTTAAAAAATAACCTTTGGTCAGTTATTAAAATTGGAGAAAAGAGAAATGGAGTTGTAAGGCGCCTTGAAAAATATGGTGCATTTGTTGATATTGGTGGAACTGATGGATTACTTCATATTTCTGAGATGTCTTTTAAAAGGATTTTACACCCTTCAGAAGTTATGAGTGAAGGCGACAAAATTGAAGTTATAGTTCAAGATTTTGATAAAGAAAAAGGACGGATTTCTCTTAAACTTGCAGTCCAATATGAAAATCCATGGGATGATATTTATTCAAGATTTAATGTTGGTGATATTGTTGAAGGAAATGTTGTAAGACTAAAACCTTTTGGTGCATTTATTGATATAGGAGAAGGAATTGAAGGTCTACTTCATATTTCAGAAATATCTGAAGAAAGGGTTAACAAAGTTTCTGATGTATTAAAAATTAATCAAAAAGTTGAAGTGGCAATTTTAGATATAAAGCAAGACGAAAAAAGAATTAGTTTAAGTATAAAAGAAGCACTAAATAATGATTCATCATATGACTTCGATGACTATGAAGAAGATGACAAAGGAATAGAACCAACGCTTGGTGATTTATTCAAAGATAAATTTGATAAGTTGAAATTTTAGAGATAAATAATTCAAGAAAATATTATTGACAAATGCGTAAATAAATTTCTTATATCTTATCTTTTAAAGTAAAAATAGTTCATAAAAAAGATTGCAATATGGCTTGTCCATTAAAGCAGATTTTTATGAACTATTTTTAATTTATTGTGTTTATATAAAAATATTGGGTAAAATAAAATAAGACAAAATAAAGAGGTGAGTTTATGAGACATTATATGGATAAATACAGAGTAAAAGTTGATGAATTAAGTAGTAAATGTGATAAAAAATGTTTGAATTTTAAGTCTACGGCTGAAATAGAACCATTAAAAGGTATTATGGGACAAGATAGGGCGGTTGAAGCTATTGAATTTGCACTCGGTATGAAAAAGAAAGGATACAATATTTACGTTTCAGGAAGTTGGGGAACAGGTAGAAATAGCTATGTAAATCAACTAACATATAAAGAAGCAAAAAATCAAAAGGCACCAAAAGATTGGATTTATGTTAATAATTTTAAGAATTTTAGAAACCCAATTGCTATTGGTCTTGAAACTGGGGAAGGCAAAAATTTTATTAGAAGTATGGAATTCATGATTGTGTTTTTTAAAAAAGAAATTCAAAATGTTTTTTCTAGTAAAGAATATGAAAATACAAGAGCTATAATACTCGAAGAGTATTCTAATGAAACGGATAAAATTATATTAGAACTTAATAAAATTGGTAGAAATTATGGATTTAAATTTATTCAAAATGAGAAAGGTCTCATAAGTATTCCTCTTAAGAATGGTGAAGCCATGAATGAAGAAGAATATAAAAATATTTCTGATGAAGAATATGAAAAACTTAAAGAAAAATCAAATGAACTTAGTTTAGAAACAGTTGAGTATTTTAATGAACTTAGAAAATCTGAAGAAAACTATAGATTGAGAATTAAAAATTTAGATGAACAAATGGGTAGAAAAGTTGTTAGTTTTCACTTAATGAATATTAGAGAAAAATATAAAGATAATAAAAATATTTCTCTTTATTTTGATTATTTGACTGATGATATTGTGGATCATTTAGATAAATTTAAAGGGGAAGAAGAAGAACCAGAAAACCCTGCACTTGCAATGATTGCACCTAAATCTAAAAAAATCTTCTTTAATAGATATAAGATAAATTTATTTGTTGATAATTCTGAGAAAAAACATGCTCCTGTTGTCTTTGCATCAAACCCTAGTTACTACAATATTCTTGGTAGCATTGAGTATAGAAATGAATATGGTGTTATGAAAACTGATTTTATGCAAATTAAACCTGGTGCGCTTCATGAAGCAAATGGTGGATATTTAATTGTTCTTGCAAAAGATATACTAACTATGCCCTACGCTTGGAAAGGTATCAAAAGGGCAATGCTTGATGGTAAAGTATCTATTGAATCAATTGGAAGTCAATATGGTACGGTTGTAAGTCAAACTCTTAAGCCGCAACCAATTCCTCTTAATGTTAAAGTGATAGTTATTGGTGATGCTTACACTTATCAAATGCTCTATAATTACGATGAGGAATTTAGAAAATTATTTAAAATAATGGCTGATTTTGATATTGAAATGAATAGAAATGAAGAAAATATTATGAAAATAACAAGTTTCATAAAAAAACATATTGAAGAAGAAAATTTAAAAGAATTTTCAAGTAGTGCAATTGCAAAAATTATTGAATATAGTTCAAGACTTGCTGATGATCAGCTTAAACTAAGCTCACACTTAAGTAAATTAGTTGATGTTGTCTATGAATCAGATAGATGGGCAGAAATATCAGGTGATAAGTTTGTTAAAGAAGAACATATTGAAAAAACACTTGAACAAATTAAAAAAAGAAATCAAAAATATGAAGAAAAAATTATGGAAATGTTTGAAAGTGCGGACTATTTAATTGATGTGGATGGTGAAAAAGTTGGCGAAATTAACGGCCTTGCAGTGACTGGTTCAGGGCAATATAGTTTTGGTAAACCATCAAAAATAACTGTTGCGACATATAAAGGTAGAGCTGGGATTGTGAATATCGAAAGGGAAGCTAGGACGAGCGGAGCTATTCATGATAAAGGTGTTTTAATTTTAACTGGTTATTTAGGCTATAAATTTGCTCAAAACAGACCTCTAGCATTGACGGCAACAATAGTATTTGAACAATTATATTCTGGAGTAGATGGTGACAGTGCGTCTAGTACAGAACTTTATGCAATTCTTTCGAGTCTTTCTGGAATTCCGATTAAACAAGGTATTGCAGTAACTGGATCGGTTAATCAAAGAGGTATAATTCAACCAATTGGTGGAATTAATGAAAAAATTGAGGGGTTCTACAAAGTATGTAAGTTAAAGGGTATAACAGGAAAACAAGGCGTAATGATGCCTCACCAAAATGTAAAAAATTTGATGTTATCAAGTGAAGTCATTGAAGCCGTTAAAAAAGGAGAGTTCCATATATATGCTGTTACTACAATCGATGAAGGTATAGAAATATTAACTGGTCATAAAGCAGGAACATTAAATAAAAATGGTAAATTTACTAAAAACTCAATTCATTTCTTAGTAGATAAAAAACTTGATATTCTTGCTCAGCCAATATTAAAAAGAAACTCAGATGGAAAAACAAAGTAATAAAATATGGATAGTTTAAAGAATTAGGACTTATATAAGTGTGTAAACTACACTAATATAAGTTCTATTTTGTAATCATTATATTTTCCGTTATAATGATTGATACTCCTTTATTGTGGGTATAATATATTAAAATAAATGAAATATAAAATAATAGAAGGTGATTTTATGAATACGAAAAAAATTTTTTTCTCTATACTTGAAAATATTATATTTATAGCAATTGTTATTTTAGTATTTTATATTTTACCATACAATAAGGAAAGTTTTTTAACGTTAAATATTCATCCTCTATTTTTTGTTGTATTAATTATGGCACTAAGATATGGTTCTGCTATTGGCCTTATCAGTGCATTTTTTGTAAGCCTAACTTATAGCTATATCTATTTTACACTTGGAAAAGATATGTTTTTGCTTTTCAGCGAATTATCTAATAGTAAATACTTTGTTTATTTTTTTATTATTGCAATTGTTATTGGTAGATTTAAAGATAATTTTTTATATCATGAAAAAATATCAGATAATAAAATAAATCTTCTTAAAGAAGCAAATCAAAATTTAACTGAGGCAAATAAAGAAGCTTTTGCATTAAAGGAAGAATTAAGAAAACAAATAATAGGAGCTGAACATAGTATTCTATCTTTATATGAAATAGCCTCTTCACTAGATACTCTTGATCCTGAAGAAGTATACACTGAAACAATGGGAATGCTTTCAAAATTTCTTAGAGCAAAGACTATTTCGATATATTCAGTAAATGAAACCAAAGGAGTACTTAGACTAAAAATAAGGCTTGGTGAGGGTAGTAATTTACCTAATTCTATTTTTTATGAAGATAATGAATCATTTTATGAATTAATTAATAAAAAAAATATTGTAAAACATATTTATAAAAGTGATGATAATTGTCCTTTGATGTGCGCCCCACTAATAGATGATGGAAAAGTAGTAGCAATTCTTAATATTGAAATGATCGAGTTTAAGTTTGTAACTGATTATACGTATAATGTTTTCAAGATTATAGTTGAATGGGTTAATAAAGCACTGATAAGGGCATTAAGTGCTGAAGAAGATTTAAGAGAAAATGAGGTTTTTCAAGGAACAAATATTTTATTTTTTTCTAATTTTATAGATAGATTAGATAAGGAAGAACACAGAAAAGAAAAATTTAATATTGAATATATTTTATTATCTTACTATATTAAAAATCCTAATTTAGAATATATTTCTAAAAAATCATTAAAAATACTTAGAGATGTAGATATTGTAGGAATGAAATGTAATTTTAATTTTATTGATTGTGTAGATAAAAAAAGAAACTCTATTAAAGAAATAAATATTAAAATGAATAATGTTTCTAATAAAATTAAAAAATATAATTTAAAAGGAAATGTTTTTTTCCTATTACCTGCTACTCCTATGAATCAAAAAGACCATATAGAAGAAAGAATATTAAGTACCTTTGATTATAAATTGGAGAAAACATATGAAATTAAATAAAAAACTTCTAATTATTATTTTGATTATTATTATATCAGCAATTATAGTACAAGTTTCAAGACAAAATGTCTTTTCAAGAAATTTATCAGTAAATCAAAAAAAGATTAAGCTAAACTTAAATTATAGTAATAGTATTTTACCTAATGACTATAGGAAATTTGTTTTTTTATATTCTACAGATTCTCCCGGTAATAAGCTAATATATTATCAAGTAAATGAAGTTTTTAAATTAACAAAATTAAATATAGAATTTGTTAATATTGAAAAGGAAAATTCTACGGAAATTATTACATCACTTACAAATAACGACCTAATAATAATAGGAACTGAGAATATAGAAAATTATAGAAATAATGAATTAATAGTGAAATATGTAAAAAATGGTGGAACGGTAGTATCTCTTTTAAGAAATCATGCTGTTGATTTAGATGAAATATTTGGAATTAAAGAACAATTTGGATTTAGAGATAAAGATTTAATTGGTCTTAAATTTACAAAAAAATTTTTCCCTGGTTTGGATGAAATTGAAATTACTAATGAACTTATATCGCATTCAATAATAAATATGAAACTTTCACCTAATGTTGATGTAATTGCGACTTCAGAAAACACTCCTATTATATGGGAAAATGATTATTATTTAGGACGAACTATGTATGTGAATTCAACAATGTTAATGGATAAAAATAATCGTGGTGTCCTTCTACAAACAATTTTATATCCACTTAAGTATTCTATTTACAATATTATGAATGCATTTATTTTAGATATTGATGATTTTCCGGCACCAATTAAAAGAGGCAAATCAGATATTATATTTAAGGAATATTCACTTAAAAACACACAATTTTATAGGCAAATATGGCTTTCAGATATCATAAATTTAGCTTATAAAATGCATATAAAAATTACGGGTTTAATTATTGGAACTTACAATAATAATACTTCACTTCCAATTAAAAAACTTGGAAATACGAATATAGAAGATATTCAGTACTATGGTAGAAGGCTCAAAGAAAATGGTGGTGAAATAGGAATACATGGTTATAATCATCAGTCGCTTGCTTTAAAAGGTGAAATGAATCATGAAAGTTATGGATATAAACCGTGGGAGTCAAAAAAAGCAATGGTGTCTGCTTTAACGGAATTAAGAGATGAAATTTATAATATATATGGTAAAATTAATATTTTTACTTATGTAGCACCTTCAAATATAATTTCAATTGAAGGAAAGGAAGCGGTTAAAGAAGTATTTAAGGATATTGTTGTTTTTGCAGGAATTTATACTGGTAGTCCTGAGAAAGGTGTATTGTACCAAGAATATGGACCTGATCCTGATATTAAAGGCGTTTATACTATGCCTAGAATTAGCTCTGGATATGAAAATACAAAGGAAAATATGTGGTCGATTTATAATTCAATTGCAACCTATGGCGTTTTTAATCACTTTATTCATCCTGATGATGTACTAGATAAAGAAAGATCAGATGGAAAGACGTGGAGAGAATTATACAAGGAATTTACTGCACTTATAACGGACACCAAAAATAGATTTCCTTTTTTAAGAAATATGACAGATTATGAGGCCTATAATTATTTTAGATCTAGCGAAAACTTAAAAGTATATACAAATTATAAGGATCATAAAATATATATATATAATGAGAATTTTATTTCGCCAGTGTATTATATACTTCGCATTAATGGTAAGGTTACGGATATTAAAGGCGGCACATATTCGCTATTTGATAAAGATTTGAATCTTTATATTATTGAGTGCACAGATAAAAATATTATTATTTCTACAAAAGAATAAAGAGGTGTTTTATGCTTTTAATTGTAGTAAGTTCATTTGTGATTTTGATATTAGAAGTATTAGGTTTTGTAGTTTTAAAAAGTAATTTCGATATTACGCATATATTATTTTTTCACGCTTTTTTAACATTAATTTTGTTTTTTATTCAGTATAAAAAAAGTAAATTTATTGGTTTTTCATTTTTGATAATTCTATTTGTGCCTATTATTGGCATTGCAATTTATACTATAATTACGTCTATAATATTAATCTCTGAAAGAAATAGTGCTCTTGATGATTATGAAAAATATATTAGTGATTTTGAACTAATATTAAAGAAAAAACCGTCTACTTTTATTAAAGAGGCAAATACTCTTGGATTGATAGATACATTAATAAGAGAAGATGCTAAAAATAAAAAGAAAACAATTACGGATTTAATAGCAAATGATGTCGATATTAAAATTGATGCATTGAAATTAGGCCTTTTAGATACTGATCAAGAGGTTGTCCATTATTCTTCAACACTTCTTAGTACAATTGAAAGAGAGTTTGAAGAATCACTTTCAAATTCAATTAATAAATACAAGGAATCTAGTGATAAGTCACTTTTATTAGAAGTAATTAATAATTATAGCAAATACCTTAATTCTGGATTACTTGAAGGAGAATTAAAAGTAATTCATCAAAAAGAATATATTGATTTTTTAGAAAAACATTTTGAAATTTTTCAAACAAAAGATACTTTATTAAAAATAATTAGGACATATATTAATCTAAAAAAATTTAAAAGATCTTTAGAGTATTACAAAATACTTTTAAGTGAATTTGAAGAAGATAAGCTTACTTATTTTGTGGGAATGGAACTGTATTATAAAACAAAAGACTATGATTCTGTTTATAATATGGCAAATATTATTAGAAAAAAGAAATATTTCTTAACTGATGAAGAAAATAAACGTTTGAAGTATTGGAGTTGATATTAATGAAAATAGCAATTATCGCAGAAGGGTCATATCCATATATTTCAGGTGGTGTATCTTCTTGGGCCAATCAATTAATTAATGCTGTAAGTGAACATGAGTTTATTATTGTAAGTATTATGGCGTCAAGAAAAGAAAATCTCGAATATAAATACAAATTACCTAAAAATGTATCAAAAGTTATAACTTTTTATTTAGATGATTATTTAGATCAAAATCCGAATCAACTTAACCATAAAGTTAAGGCAAATGATAAGGAAAAAGAAGAACTAATTAAGTTTTTAACATTTGATAGTGAGTGTGATGTAAATTCAATAATTAAATTAATGATAAACAAAAAAAAATTTGGTACAACAATTCAATTTTTACAAAGTGAATTTTTTTGGGAAATGATTCTTGAAATTTATAATAAATCTTACTCTGATAATGGATTAAATGAATTTTTTTGGTCATTAAGATCAATGTATTTAAATATGATAAATGTAATTCAAAGCCAAGTGCCACAGGCTGATCTTTATCATTCAGTTTCTACTGGATATTCAGGTCTTATTAGTCTAATTGGTAAAATAAAGTATAATTCTCCATTTATTCTTACTGAACATGGTATTTATCCAAGAGAAAGAGAAGAAGAATTATTAAAAGCTAAATGGGTAAAAGGAATTTATAAAAAAATGTGGATAGATTTTTTTTATTTTATTTCTAAAAGTGCATATAAAAATGCTGATGTTATAATTTCACTTTTTAATAGAAGTAGAGATATTCAATTAGAACTTGGTTCAAAGGAAGAGAAAACTTTGGTTATTCCAAATGGTGTAAAAAATGGCTTTTATGATATTGAGCCAAAAGAACATAAAGGACATATAATAGGAGCAATTGTAAGAATTGTTCCTATTAAAGATATAAAAACATTGATACGTTCATTTAAAATTGTTAAGAATTCTTTAGAAGATGTAAAACTTATGATAATTGGACCTTCAAGTGAAGATGAAGATTATTATGAAGAGTGTCTGGATTTAGTGAAAAGATTAGATCTTGGTGATTCAATTGAATTTACTGGTAGAGTTAATATTAAAGATTATTTGCCTATTATTGATGTTTTAGTATTAACATCACTTTCAGAAGGCCAGCCACTTGTAATGCTAGAAGGAATGGCAGCTTCAATTCCTTTTGTTTCTACAGACGTAGGTTCATGCAAAGAACTTACTAGTGGAACTAGTGAGGATAATTTAGGTCGTTCGGGAATAGTTACAAAACCTGTATCACCTCTTGAAACAGCAAATGCTATTATAAAGATATTAAGTAGTAAAGATGAAGCTAGAAGAATGGGTTTGGTAGGAAGAAAAAGAGTAAAAAAATATTATACTCATGATATGTTTATAGAAAAATATAAGCAAATATATAAGAAATTTGGTGATTAAATGGCAGGAATAGGATTTACCTTAAAAAAACTTTTTGAAAAAGAAACTATTTTAGAAAAAATGAAAGCTTATTTTTTCTCTGGAATAGTAGCTGCAGGGCCTTGGATAATATCAGTTCTTACAATTAATATATTAATATTTTTTTCAAGAATATATTTTTCTAGTTTGTCCGAAATGGATTTGTTTATGGGTTCAATAGTATATGCATTTGTTTTTTCGCAAATAATTACTGCACCATTTCAGCTCTTAATTACAAGGTATATTTCTGACCAACTTTATAAAAAAGACTATGCTTCTATGAAAGCATCCTATAATGGGCTTAGTAATATTATAATAATCATTACAATTAGCCTAGGCTACTTATATTATTTTACTAAAAATGTTCCTTATTATTATAAATATATGGCGGTTTTACTTTTTATGTTTATATCTCTTGTATGGATTACCATGGTGTATCTTAGCGCTATTAAAAATTATGCTATTATTTCATATGGATACTTAGCTGGAGGTGTAGCTACAGTTATTTTGTCTTTTTTAACGACCTATGGATTTAATGAATCACAAATTAATTATATTTATAATACTGTCGGAATTAAGCTAAAGGTTGGAACTATTATTAGTTTACCCTTTAATGATTTGTATCAGGCGAGTTCATTATTGTTTTCATATTTAATTGGTATTATTTTAGTTTTTTCAATATTATTTTTTAGTTTTGTAAATACATTTAAGATTAGTAATAATAAAAAATATGATTTTATTAGATATATGAATCTATTTCCAAGTTTATTTTTTTCAGGATTATTTTATACAATGGGACTTTGGATAGATGATATTCTTATGTGGTATAGCAAATTCGGAAAGAATGTTTTAGATGTTTATAAGTTTGCACCAATATATGATAATGCAGTATTTTTAGCATATTTAACAGTGATACCTACAATGATTATGTTTATGGTTTCTGTTGAAACGGAGTTTTATGAGAATTATAGAAAATATTATGGTTTAGCTTCATCTAAAGGAACTTATAAAGAAATAGCTATTGCAAGGGATGAAATGAGAACTTCAATATTTAGATTGTTATTATATACATTTGAAACTCAAACTTTTATAACATTATTTATTATTATCATTTCTAAATATATTTTTATTTATTTAAATTTTCCTTTATTAATAGTAGGAATTTTTAGGATATGTGCACTTGGAGCTTTATGTAATATTTTTATTTTACTAATATTCTTAGTATTATTATATTTTGAATCAAGAAAAGAAGTTTTATTAATTACATTTATATTTATGGTTTCCACAGCATTTTTTACAGTAGTAATGATTCCATTTGGTGAGAGTTTTTATGGATTTGGTTATTTTTTAGGATCTTTATCAACTTTACTGATAGCAATGGTATTTTTGTTTAAATTTTTTAAGAAAATTGATTACAATACATTTGGAAGACAGGCTATATTTTTTAAAGAGTCAAGTGGATTTTTTATCACATTATCCAATAAATTAAACAAAATAACGCAAAAGATGAACTAATTGTGTATAAGTGTTTGAAAATTCAAATATAAACATGTAATTAACAAAACAATCCACAAAGTAAAATTATATTGTGGATTGTTTTATTTTTTTTGATGGTTTACTTTAACAATTGTGGATAAATAATTCTAAAAATTCGCAATGAATCTAATAAAATTATTTATATATTCATACCATTTTTCTTTATTATCATTGTTGAAAGATAAGGAATTTTATCTTTAATTTTATCAATATCAGATATAATCACTTCTTCATCTGTACCTGCTTTAGTTATTAATCTAAAATTATTTTCTAAGTTATTTTTTATAAGTGAATCAACTATTTTTTTAGGATTATGAGAAGGTTTCATAACAATTACGTTATCAAAAGCTTCAAGAACTTTATTTAAGTCAAATTTACTGTCTTTAGATGCGGGAATCACTGCAAGACCTTCTTCCCACATAGCAAGAGGAGTACCTAGTGAAGATGAAATAGCTGAGAAAGAAGTAATTCCAGGAATAAAGTCAATATCAATTTTTTCTTCAATTAAATGCTCTTTTAAATATAAAAAAGTACTATAAAGCATAACGTCTCCAATAACAATAAATGCTATTTTTTTGTTTTTAACAGTATTATCAGCTATAAATTTTGCATTCTCTTTCCATTTTTTATTAAGTTCATCTTTGTCATAATTCATTGGAAAAACTAAGTTTACTATTTTTGCATTTGGATTTACATATTCTTTAATTATTTCATATGCAAAACTCACACTACCTTCGGATTTAATAGGACAATAAAGAATATCACATTCAGAAAGAATCCTAGCTGCTTTTACAGTTAAGTACTCTTTGTCTCCAGGTCCAACACCGATTCCATAAATTTTCATAATTACTCCTTTTTCAACAATTGTAATATCATTAGTCTTTATCTTTTCCTTTAATTAACGCTTAAAATAATTTGCTATTAATTCTATAAAAATATAGTTATAGTTTTTTAAATTCTGCTTTCTTCATAACATATTCTAATTGAAAATATGGTAATGATTATTATGTATGTTATAAGAACAATGAATGAGAACCAATCAATATTTCTTCCGAATGTTGCACTTCGCATAAGTCTAGTAGCATGTGTAAGTGGAAGAAGTTCGATAAACCATCTAAAAAAAATGGGTAATTTACTGACTGAAAAAAACGTGCCACATAAAAATGACATGGGTGTAATAACAAATGAAGTAAATCTATTCATATCATAGTGAGTATCAATTATCATTGCAGCAAAAAAACCAATTGCAGAAAACAAAGTTGCATTTAAAATGGTTGCTAAAATAAAAACAATAGGTTTTTCAATATGTGCTCCTGCTATAAACATAATAATAACCATTAAAAAGCATGCATAAATTCCTCTAAGTGCGCCCGAGATTATATATTCTATAGCTAATCTTCTAACGCTTATAGGCGCTAAAAAATAATTTTCAAAACTCTTTTCATGAAGTCTTGCAACGCTTATACGCATTGATACTCCGCTATAGCTAGAACGCATAGTTGTTAGTGCTGCAATTCCTGGCAAAATATAGTACATATAGCTGTTACCATCAATATTTGTGCTAGTATTTAAACCCCAGCCAAAAGTGATTAGGTAAAGAATAGGGGTTACAATTTGAGCGGATGTAATTTTAAAAAATCTTCTTTTAAAAAAAATCCATTCTCTCCAAATAACAGTAAAATCACTCATTAATTCACCTTCTTTTTAGTAAACTGGTAAAAAACGTCTTCGAGTGTTGTTTTTCTAATAGAGTAAACAACATTTAACTTATTAGAATATATATTAGCTTTTTCAAGTGTAGTAAAAAATTTATGATTTACTTCACCTTCAAACCACTCTATAGTGTATTTTCCTAGGTCGTTTATAAGATTAGTAGGTGTATCTTTAGAATAAATTATTCCATCATTAAGTAATATTACTTTGTCGCTTAAATACTCAGCTTCTTCAATATGATGAGTAGTTAGTATAATTGTTTTTCCTTCATTTTTTAGTCTAATAAATTCATTCCAGATTTGTTTTCTAGAAACTAAATCAATTCCAACAGTAGGTTCATCAAGAAAAATAGTTTCCGGAAAGTGAATTAACGCTCTTGCTATCATAAGTTTTCTTTTCATTCCACCAGATAATTTTTTTACTAGTTTATCTTTATGAATTTCTAAATTAAACTGAGCAAGTTGATGAGTTACTCTTTCTTTTAAAACATTTCCTTTTAGACCATAAAGTTTTCCTGCGAAAATTAGATTTTCATAAACTGAAAGTTCTTTATCAAGATTAATATGTTGATTAACAACACCAATTTTCTTTTTAAGATGATTACTATCTCTATTAAAAATCTCATTATCATATAAAATTTCACCTTCATTGTATGAAGAAAGTCCAGTTATCATTCTAATTATAGTAGTTTTTCCAGCACCATTTGGTCCGAGTAAACTAGTTAATTTTCCTTTTTCTATATGAAGGTTAAGCTTACTTATATTAAAAGATTTTCCATATGATTTTGATATGTTTTTTAGTCTTATCATAATTACTCCCTTTAAAAATAGGAATTTTAGTAAGTTGATTTTTAATAATAAAATCAAGTATTTGAAATTAAAATGTCTAATAAAGTAGGTCTTTATTGTTTAGCAGTATTTTTAAGTTTATTAAGAGTTTGTATAGCATCCTTCATACTTATATTATCTTTTGGATTAAATTTTCCGTTTTCAAGTTTCATTATGTTATTATCAACAATAATTTGTATAATTTTAAGGTTCTTACAATCATTTGAATCTTTTATTTCTTTATGAATAGTTTGTTTTCTTAAATCAGAAATAAGATAAAGTGATTTAGCAAATTCTTCTTTAGTGATTTCTTTTTCAGGATAAAAGTATTCTATACCATCTATTTTGTTTGTATCCATATAACCTGAAGAAACTGCGGTTTCAATAAAATCAAAATCAGGGTCAGAAAACTCTAAATCGTCAAATTTACCATAAGTATGACCATTATACTCTTTTCTAAAGTATGAAGAAGTAGGCACAAAATACACTTTGTGTTTATATTTAACTACTAATTTAGCTAAATCTCTATTAGTGGTATTGTTTTGTGAAATCATATTACTTAGATTATCAAAGTAGTCTGGATGAATAATTCTTGAAACTTCATGTATTCCTTTTAGGAATCTAAAGGTTGGACTAGAAATAATTTTTTGGCTTATTTCAAATACTTTATTATCTTTTACAGCTTTTATTCCTTTAAAACCCGGTCTAATTGTTATGGAATGAATGTTACCACCAGCACCCATAACGCCTCTTTGTGAAATAAAAATATCAATATCATTGGCCTTCTGAAGTATTTTTTCTATACCATAAGAAGCAATAGAACTTCCTTCAATTGGCTCAGCATCGTTTGCTATGAAATTTCCTCCAGCTATCTTTATTGCACTTGCAGGCATAGAATCAGATGTAACGGTGGTATAACCAGTTTCTGAAGACTCAAAATATACGCCAGGATGATCTTTAAATCTAGAATTAAATTTTTTAAATTCTTCTATTTTTTCATGGAATTCATTAAGCTTTTTCTGAGCGTATTTTTCTTTTCCACTTATCATTCCGAGTTTTAATATGTAATCATCAAAATCACTAAATTTAGTTGGATAAAGAGAGACTACGTTTATGCCTGACCTTCTCAAAGAATTTACAAAATCAGGTGTTTTTCTTTCAATAAATGGTCTTATTAATACTAAATCAGGATTTGCCGCAAGAATTTTTTCTGGATCAGCTCTATAGTCATATCTGGTAAGATTAAATACTTCCATAGGATAAGCATCCGCTCGTCCTATTCCTAGTATATTTTTTCCTGCATCTATAGCAAATAAATTTTCTGTATGTGCAGAATAAAGAGAGATAATTTTTGTGGCTGGTTTATCCATTTTTATTCTATGCCCTGAGTCATCAATAAAATCAATTGCATATTTATGGGTATCAAGCTTTTCAGTATTTTTTATTAAATTTTCAATTGGACTTCTAAGAACAAATAGGGTTAATATTGCAATTAACCCTATTGTAAAAAGAGTCTTTAGACTCATATTTTTCATATATTTCTCCTTGGCTTATTCGAATAAAATTACTTGTTTTCCTCAGGTTCGTAAAGGCCGTCTATAAGGTTCCTCAAATGTTCCACATATAAATCTTGAATACCTTTAACTTCACCAAGTCCATGAATATAGGTTGTAACTTCGAATCCATCTTTTTTTAAGATTGTTTTCCAAGAATCACTTTCATCTCCTGCCATATCATTATTTGCGTGATCTCCTGCAACTAGCATAAAAGGCATAAGTGTAACTTTTTCAATATTTTTTTCATTTAATCTACTTATAACATTATCAATAGTAGGGTATCCTTCAACTGTACCAACGAATACATTTGAATAACCTTCATCATGAAGCATATATGATAGTTCAGAATACTGGGCATTAGCAATATGAGGAGTACCATGTCCCATAAATACTACTGCTTCATTTTTTTCTAAATTGGAAAATTTATCTTTTAAAGCATCAATAGCTTTTTGATAGTCTTCCGTTGAAGAAAGTAATGGTTTTCCAATTCTAAGAGTGTTGAATGAATCTTTATAATTATTTGCTTGGTTAAGAAGATCGTTATATTCTTCTCCGTTTATTACATGAAGTGGCTGAATGTAAACTTCAGAATATTTGTCTTTTTTAAGTTGTTCCATGGCCTGAAGAACATTATTAATATCTAAATTATCTCTATTTTTAAGCTTGTCAATTATGATTTGAGAAGTGAACGCCCTAAAAATATCATAATCAGGAAATTCATCTTTAATTCTATTTTCAGTAGCTTCAATTGTTAAAGCTCTTGAGTCGTTATAACTAGTACCAAAACTTACAACGAGTATCGCTCTTTTACCATTATCTGTTGCTAAAGACGACGAACAACCTGAAAATAATGATACTACTAAAACAATTATTAATGTTACTATTAACCCCTTTTTCATAAAAAATTCCTCCTAATTTTCAATTAAAAAACCTTTGTTTTTAATTAATGTAGTATTAATTTCAAATACATTTTTTAATAAAATTTCATTTAGTATTTGTTTAGTTTCCCCAAATTCAATTAGATCCCCATTTTTAAGTACAATGACACTATCAGAATATTTATATACTAAATTAACATCATGCATAACAGAAATAACAATAATGTTATTTTCTAGAGCATATTTTTTTATTACATTGATCATCTTAATTTTATAAGCAATATCCATGGCCGAAAATGATTCATCTAAAATTAATATTTTAGGATTTTGGCAAATGGCTCTAGCCAGTCTTACTCTTTGAAGTTCACCACCGCTAAGTTCTTTAATAGATTTATTAAAAAATTCTTTTGTATCAGTTAATTCAAGAGCTTTAGTAACTTCCATTAATGAATTTTCATTCATATAATTATAGTTTGTATTGCGGTTTGAATATCCCATTCTTACATAATCAATGACTTTGAATGGAAAAGTAGTTTCGTAGCCTTGTGAGATTGTACATATAATTTTAGATAAATCAAGGTAATTCAATTTTTTATTATTTTTCCTTTCTAATAAAATCATGCCTGATTTAATAGAAAGAGATTTATTAATTAATTTTAAAAGTGTACTTTTGCCACATCCATTGGGCCCGATAATAGATATGAGTTTTCCTTTAAAATAATTATCAATGTGAATATTAATGTTGTTTAGTACTTTATTTTCATTATATTTAAAATTTAAGTTATTTATTTTAATCATTTTGTTATGCCTCTCTTTCTTTTAATATATATATACATAAAGAAAGGGCCTCCAAGTAGAGTTGTAAATACTCCTACCGGAATTTCAATACTTGAGCTGAGTCTGGCAATATTATCTGCAATTACCAATATATTGCCACCTAATAGTGCACTCATTAATACAACATTTCTATTTCTTGAAGATATACTCATTCTAACAAGGTGTGGAACTACAAGTCCTACAAATCCAATTACTCCACTAATAGAAACGCATGTTGCAGTAAGAAGAGAAGAAATAATCATGTATTTTTTTAATTTTTTTTCGTAGTCAAGTCCTAGATTATTTGCTTCAGTTTTACCGAGTGCCATTATATCTAATTCGTCTACATTTAGCATAATAATAGTAATTAATACAATTACCATAGGTAAAGAAATGATTATATGTGTCCAAGATCTTGCTGATAAACTTCCCATTATCCAAAATACAATTGCACCAACCTGTTCACCAGCTAATGTTTTAAGAAAACTTATACCTGCTGAAAGAATTGAACTTATAATTATACCAGATAGAATTACATCAGAAGATGAAATACTTCCTCCTGATTTAGATATATTTGTAACTATATATAAGGTTAAAAGTGCAAAAACAAAAGCAAAAGGCATAATTGGTAGTAAATGTGAAACGAAAAATAAATTTAAAAATATTGCAATAGTTGCTCCAAAAGCAGCGCCAGTTGAAACTCCAATAGTATAAGGATCAGCTAATTGATTGCCAAGTATGGACTGAAAAACAGCGCCTGAAACAGCTAGGCCACTACCTACAATAGCTCCTGCAAGTATTCTAGGCAGCCTTACATCCCATACTACTAAAACTTTTGTTTCATTAATTCCACTTACTAAGGATTTGATTCCAAGAAGTTTTCCAATAATTATTTTGTATGCTTCAGAAATTGAAATATCCATAAGACCAAGCGTTGAACTTATTCCAATAATAAGTAAAAGCGAAACAGAAAATATAAGAATAAGTAAATAGTTAAATTTTTTTTCTCTTTCAATATGCGAATAAATATTGTCATCAAAGTTTTCGTATTTTTCCATGTTTCCTCCGGAAATATATGGTTTTAGTGAATATATATAAAAACTACTTCATTTGGGACAAAGTAGTTTTTTGTTATTAAAAAAGATACCTTAAAAGAGGTATCCGATTAGTTAATAATCAATAGCTTACTTTCTCTCCGAAGTTGCTGTTGCGGTTTTCAAGGCAGGTTTCCTGACTCATGACTTAACTTACTTTCTCGCCTTCCCATTAAAAACAGTGGCATTGAGATTTCATAATCATTTACAGTAGCGGAGGCTGCAGAGGATTTTAACCCCTTTCCCTATTATCTACATAAATAGCACCTTAAAAAGTATTTAATTATTTTCATCTCATTATACATAATTAAAAAATCAAAGTCAATTTAGTTTTTATTAAAATTTAAAATAAATTTATCTAATGTTAATTAAACTGTAACAAGGGTGGTATAATATAGATATGCAAATACTTTAAAGGATGTGGTTAGATGTTTGAAAAAATATATAAAACGTTTTTATCAGGTTTATTTTTACTATTACCTCTTATGATTACGCTAGGCTTAATAATGTATATTGTTAATTTTGTTGGAAGATTTACGTCACCGCTTGTTATGCTTATCTTTGGCAAGAATTATACGGGTGTAGGTTTTATTTTTGGAGTATTAATTATACTTGGAATTGGAACATTCTCAAATCAATACGTCGTAAAGAAATTTTTTCATTGGCTTGAAGTTGTAATTAATAAAATTCCAGTGGTAAAAACGATATATTCATCAATTAGAGATATAGGAAAAATGTTTGATAAAGATAAAAGTTCTTCTTTTAAAAAGGCAGTATTAGTTGATTATCCGCTTAAAGGGTCAAAATGTATAGGTTTTATAACTAATGATGAATGCATTTTTGATGGTAAACTTTCAAAAACTGCTGTCTTTGTTCCGACAACGCCAAATCCTACAAGTGGATTTCTTTTATATGTAGACAAAAAAGATATAACATTTATTGATTTACCAGTAGAAGATGCTATAAAGATGGTTGTTTCACTTGGTGTTTATAGTAGTAAAAAATAAGTAGATATTGGAGGTATAGTAGTGAATGAAACTATTTTAATTGCTGAAGATGAAAAAAGAATGAGAATTTTGATTTCTGATTTTTTAAATTTAGAAAACTTTAATGTTCTTGAAGCTGAAAATGGGAAAAAAGCACTTGAATTATTTAATGAAAAAAAAGATGAAATTGATTTAATTATTTTAGATGTTATGATGCCTATTTTTGACGGGTGGACAGTATGTAAAGAAATTAGGAAAAAATCAACAATTCCCGTTTTAATGTTAACTGCCAAAAGTGAAGATACTGATGAACTTTATGGCTTTGAACTTGGAGTGGATGAATATATTTCAAAACCTTTTAAACCAAATATATTAGTTGCAAGAGTAAAAGCATTACTTAGAAGAAAAGAAAAAATAGAAAATGAAATAATGAATTTTAATGGGCTTCTTATTGATGAAAAAGCACATAAAGTGAGTTTAAATAAAGAAATAATAGACTTTAGTCCAAAAGAGTATGATTTATTAATGTATATAATTAAAAATAAGGGAATAGCACTTACAAGGGAACAAATTCTAGATGGTGTTTGGGGTTATGATTATTTTGGAGGACTTAGAACTGTGGATACACATATAAAAAGAGTAAGAATAAAATTAAAACAAAAAGAAAATTATATTCAAACTGTAAGAGGCCTTGGATATAGGTTTGAGGTGGTTTAGTGAAGAACTCTATTAAGGCTAAATTATTTATAGGTATTTTAGTTTTTGCAGTGTTTTTAACACTTATTTCTTCTTTTATGAACATAAATTTTTTTGATGATTACTATATGAGTCAAAAGAAGAAAAATATGCTTTCTAGTGTTAAAAAATTTGGTGAAGAATATAAAAATGGAACAATAAATAATGAGAATTTATATGTTGAAATTGATAAAATTGCTTCTAGAATTGGTGGAAATGTGGTTATAAGTGATATTGATGGAAAACCAATAATAAGCACTTTAAGAGCTAATAATTCTTTATTACAGGGAAACCAAAAAGGTCAATTTAGGCAAAGTGGATTAAATTTTGAAAAAGATGCTATAAATAAAATTATTAAAAACGAATATTATTTTGAGGTAAAAAACCATCCTCGTTTTAATTCTAAATTTTTATATCTTGGATATAAACTCTCTGGCGAAGAATTACTATTAGTCGAAACTCCAATGGAAGCAATTGAACTTGCTGCAAATATTTCGAATAAATTTAATCTAATTATTGGACTAATTTCTCTTATTATGGGAGGAATAATAGCTTACGCTTTTGCTAAAAACTTTACTAAAGATATTATAAATCTTACAAAAATTGCCCAGGATATTTCGAATTTAGATTTTAGTAAAAAATTTAACGTTAAAACAAAAGATGAAATTTCAATGCTTGGAAAAAGTATTAATCAGATGTCTAATACACTTGAAAGTACAATATCAGAACTTGAAAATGCAAATATTTCTTTAAAAAAAGATATTGATATCAAAAATAGAATCGATATAATGCGCAAACAATTTATTTCAAATGTTTCGCATGAACTTAAAACTCCTATAGCATTAATTCAGGGATATGCTATTGGACTGAAAGAAAATGTTATTAATAACACTACAAAAAAAGATTTCTACTGTGATGTTATAATTGATGAATCTGATAAAATGGATAAACTTGTTAAGGATTTACTTAATTTATCGTTTCTTGATTCAGGTATGTATAAAGTTTGTAAAAAAGAATTTGATATTTCAGCATTAGTTGATGAAGTTCTTGATAAATTTGAGCCAATGATTAGATCAAAAAAAATAAATATTAGAACTATAAAAGAAGATATTATAATGGTAAATGCAGATGAACTAAGAATTGAACAAGTTGTTATTAATTATTTGAATAATGCAATTAATCATGTTAAAAATCCAAAAGAGGTAAGTGTATCAGTGCAAAACTTAGATGAAAATACTAAAAATATGTATTCATTAGGGAATGAAGAAGTAAAAGGAAGTAAAATTTTATCTGTTTTTAATACAGGAGAAAGTATACCACAAAGTGATATAGAAAAAATTTGGTCAAGTTTTTACAAAGTTGACAAAGCAAGAACTAGAGAATATTCTGGTAGCGGACTTGGGCTTTCGATAGTAAAAAGTATACTTGATATTCATGGCTTAAGTTATGGTGTTAGAAACAGAGAAGATGGAGTTGAGTTTTGGTTTACTATATGAATTAATTTCTTAACATCTT
This sequence comes from Helicovermis profundi, assembly GCF_033097505.1. Taxonomy (NCBI): domain Bacteria; kingdom Bacillati; phylum Bacillota; class Clostridia; order Peptostreptococcales; family Caminicellaceae; genus Helicovermis; species Helicovermis profundi. The sequence goes on from NZ_AP028654.1 coordinate 733,783, forward strand.
AGAATATTTTTAACTTTCATATATTCGTAACATACTTGTGACAAATGAATCCTATAATAAAGTTAAGCTAAAGCTAACAAATAAAGCTTAATAAAAATTTTAGGAGGAAAGAATTATGAAGATTAAAAAATTTACTGCAACATTATTAATAGGTGTTATGGCTTTAGGATTTGGTGCATTATCATTTGCAGATACTCCAGCTGAGACTTATGCAAACTTAGCGGGGACTACTGTAGAAAATGCATTTAATGAAAGATCAGCTGATAAGACATTTGGGCAAATGGCTGATGAAAAGGGATTCTTAGAAGAATTTACAAAAGCTATGTTAGATGATAAAAAAGAATGGTTAGATTCACTAGTTGAAAATGGAACTTTAACGAAAGAAAAAGAAGATGAAATACTTGCAAAGATAGGTGAAGATTGTACCTTGAACCCTGGTTCACAAAGAGGCATTATGAGAGAATATGGACTTTCTTATGGAAGAGATAATAATATGGGTTTAAGAGATGGATCAGGCTTTGGAAGAAAAAATAATAGTGGATTAAGAGATGGATCAGGAAGAAGTAATGGAAGAGGAAATGGATTTAGAAATGGAACTGGAAGAGATAAGTAATGAATAAATAAAATAATTTTATTTTAAAAAAGTAATAAAAAAATGATATGATAAATCTTTTAGTAAGATTATCATATCATTTTTTTATTATCTAATTACTAAAAGTGAGTATCAAAATTATTCGTTCTTAATAATATTTATAAATATATCTACTAGTTCGGGATTTAATTGTTTACCTTTCTCTTCCTTCATAATAGAAATTGCGTTGTTTTTTGTCATTGATTTTCTATAAGCTCTATTACTAGTTAGTGCATCATAAACATCAGCAACAGCAATTATTTGAGCAATAAAAGGGATTTGATCTCCCTTTAATCCTTTAGGATAACCCATACCATTATATTTTTCGTGATGATATAAAACGCCATCTTTTATAAATTGATTAAAATCCGAATTCTTGATTATTTTATAACCTTCTTCAGGATGTTTTTTTATAATTTCATATTCTTCTTTCGTTAATTTTCCTGGTTTGTTTAATATGGCTGATGGTACAGAAATTTTTCCTATATCATGGAATTTGCCTGCAATTTCAACACTTTCTAAATCGTCATAATTTATTACTTTTGCAATCCTAAGTGCGTGTTTAGAAACATTGTGACTGTGTTCATGTGTATAAGAATCGTTTACTTCCATTGCGTTTACTACAAGATCAATCATTTGAAGGTATCTATAATCAATTTGTTCAATTTTATTTTCAATATTTGATGACATATTATTTATAGCAGTTGATAAATCGGTTAATTCAGGTATAAAAGTATTGTTTCTACTATAAAGTTTTTCATTAAAATTACCTTTCGAAATTCTTTTAATTATTTTAATTGTTCCTGTTAAATATATAGATATTTTTTTAAAAAAATATAACTCAGTTGTGATAACAAATGTTGAAAACAAAAATATAAGCATTAGCAAATTATAGTGATGCTTTTTAAATAGATAGTTATATATTGGTAAATTAAAATTAATATTAACAAATGCACTATTTTCACCATATTTTACAGGTATAGAAACTTTAATAATACGAAAGTCGTGCGTAAAAATATTTGGGTATTTAGCCAAAGGAGTAATTGAAATATATGTTATTTGATTTTTTCCAAGAATATCTTTTAAAGTGTCAAGTTCTTTTGTATCGATTTTTCTTCCGACTGCATAAATTCCTAAAGGTCTTTTAAGATCATTACTTAGAAATGGTGAAGAATTCACAAAGTAAGCCAAAGAATCTTTCCATAAAATTATATTATTATTATTATTGTCAACTAATGTTGAATTATAAATACTAGAGTTAATAAATAAATTTTTTAAATTTGATCCGTATACCTCTTGATAGCTTTTATCTTCATTACTAATAAACATAAAATCAATATTTAGTGCATTACTTTTAACTACGTATTCAGTTGCGTTTTCTTTTAGCCATGCCTCATTTTTCATAAGTAAGTTTTCTTCAGCTTCACTCCAGTAAGCATTATTTTCTAGAATTGAATTTAGATCTGAATTAATTTTACTAAAAAAATAATTAGTTTGGTCTGTTTTTTCATTTACAAAATTATTTAATATCTCATCCCAAGCTTTATTATTTATATATGAAGTTGTTATTATAATGAATGTTAGTGCAATTACCATAATGTAAATTATAATTTGTCTTATGTTTTTATACATATAGACCTCCAAAAGTAATGAAAGATAAGAATTAAAATTAAAAATAAGGATATTTAGTAAATACCCTTAAATAAAGCAAGTAATCAATTTTGATTTTCGATTTTTTCATTTAGTTCATATAAATATTCATATCTTTCCATTTTATCTAAAAGTTCATTTTCAATGATGCTTTTTTCGTTTTGAAGTTTGCTTAGTTGTTCAAAATCACTTGAATTATTAAGCATTTCTTTGTCAACTATCTTGATTTTATTTTCTAAGTCTTCTATTTTTGCTTCAATTGATTCAAATTCTAGTTTTTCTTTATAAGTAAATTTTAATTTCACATTTTTAGCTTTAGCGGGTTTTGTTTTAACTATTTTTTCTTCACAAGATTCTAATAAAACTGTATTTTCAAATCTCTTATAGTCGCTGTAATTACCATTGTGTTGAGTGATTTGTCCATTTTTATAGGCAAAAATATTTTGACAAGTTCTATCTAAAAAATACCTATCATGTGAAACAGCTATAACTACTCCACTAAAGTCATCAATAAAAGCCTCCAATACATTTAATGAATCAATATCCAGGTCGTTTGTAGGTTCATCTAGTAAAAGAACATTTGGTGAATTCATAAGAATTTTTAGTAAAAATAAACGTCTTTTTTCTCCACCTGAAAGCTTAGAAATAAATGTCCATTGCATATCGCTAGTGAAAAGAAATTTCTCCATCATCTGAGAAGCTGTAATTTTAGTTCCATCAATTGTTTCAATAAATTCAGCAGTTTCTTTTATATATTCAATTGCACGCTTTGAATTATCAATTTTTTCGGAAACTTGAGAAAAATATCCTATTTTAACAGTTTCACCGATCTCTATTTCTCCAAATGTTGGAGAAAGTAAACCTGCAATTATATTTAATAATGTTGATTTTCCGCTTCCATTATCTCCAATTATTCCAATTCTATCATTTCTTAATATATTATAAGAAAAATCTTTAATAACAATTTTCTCTTCAAAATTTTTAGAAATATTATTTATATTTATTATTTTTCTACCAAGTCTTGATTGAAGAAGTGCAATATCAATATTATCTTCTTTTAGATTTACTTTGCCATTTTCAATTTTTTCAAACCTTTGTTTTCTTGCATTTTGTTTAGTGCTTCTAGCCTTGCAACCAGCTCTCATCCACTGAAGTTCTCTTTTATACAAGTTTAGCCTTTTTCGTTCACTTGATTTAGCCATTTCTCGTCTTTCTAAGCGTTTTTCGATAAAAAACGAATAATTTCCAGGATATGAGTATAGAGATCCTTTTTCAAGTTCAATTGTTTTATTAACAACTCTATCAAGAAAATATCTATCATGCGTAACCATTAAAAGTGCACCTTTTCGTGTTTTTAAATAATTCTCTAGCCAATCTATTGTATCGTTATCCATGTGGTTGGTTGGTTCATCTAAAATAAGAAGATCGCATGGCGTAATAAGAGTACTTGCTAGAGCAACTCTTTTCTTTTGACCTCCAGAAAGTGTGTTCATTTTATCACTAAAATTCGTGATTCCAAGTTTTGAAAGAATTGTTTTAGCGTTACTTTCTGCGCTCCATGCATTTATTGCAGTCATTTTGTCGCTTAAAAGTGAAAGTGATTTTTGATAATTTTCATTTAATGGTTCTTTATTTAATTTATCTATTGCAATTTCATAGGATTTAACTAATTTAATTATTGGAGCTTCACTTTTAAATATTTGTTCAAGTACAGTAATATTAGGTTCGAATTCAGTGTCTTGATTAAGCATCTCTATAGTTATATTTGGGATCATATTGACTGCTCCAGAATCAGGATAGTTAATATTAGCAATTATTTTAAGAAGTGTTGATTTTCCAGTACCATTGATTCCAATTACACCTATTTTATCTCCTTCGTTTACAGTAAAAGAAATATTTTTAAAAAGATTTTTTTCTCCATAGCTTTTACTTAAGTTTTCTACTTTAATTATATTCATTTTTCCACCTATACTTTGTATTTTTCAATGTTTTAATATTTTATAAATTTTAGTAAGCTTTAAGCCTTACAAATATTAATTATATCATATATAATTATAGTTACATCATCTTGAAATGATGAAATTTTTATTATTGAAATCTAAAATAATTAGTATCTAAAATATTATAATAAATTAATACACTAAAAGGAGTTTTTTTATGAAAGCAAAGGTACTTTCAGTAAATTTGAGTGAAAAAAGAGGTACAAATAAATATTCTGTTAAAAAAGGAAATTTTATTAAAAATTATGGCTTAGAAGGCGATGGGCACAGTGGAGATTGGCATAGACAAGTAAGTATTTTTGATATATCTAGTCTAAGCACTATGAATAAAAATGAAATTAGACTATGTAATGAAACTTATTCAGAAAATATTACAATAGAAGGAACAAATTTATGTAAGGAAGAAGTAGGTACAAAGGTAAAAATAGGAGAAGCTATATTTGAAATCACTCAAATTGGCAAAGAGTATATAAAAGACCCACTTCTACATACAGAAAGAGAAAAAATAATGCATGAAGAAGGAGTCTTTGCAATTGTAAAAGAAAGTGGAATTGTTAAAAAAGGTGATTCTGTAATAATAATTAAATAAAATTTATAATTGAGATGAGATAGTTATTTTATCTCTTCCTTTTTTATACTCTTTAGATCCACATATTTTACATCCATTAATAAAATCGAAATTTATTTTAGAACTAAATCCACAATTGTTACAAAAGGAAGTTTTTGATTCATAAAGAGCATCATCGGATATTTTAATTAAATAATTTGCTATTTTTTCTCTAAGTATATTGTTTTTATTCCAATCTATTTTCGAATCTTTTGACGGAATAAAAAATTCTCTTAAATCGTTAATTTCAAATTTTCTTTCAATTTCATCTTTATTATGAAATAAAGATGAAATACCGAAGCTAAAAGTAAGTGTAATATCATTAAATATAGAAAGAGATTTTATATTATTAACTTCATTTTTAAATTTGTCAATAAATAGAATAGAATCGTTTACGTTGCAGTCTTGAAGAATTACTAAGAATTCATCTCCACCATACCTACATGCAATATCATATTTTCTTGTTACAATATTTAAAGAATGTCCAACTATTTTTAATATTTCATCACCAATTAAATGTCCATAAGTATCATTTATTGTTTTAAAATTATCTACATCGAAAAATATAACACTGATATTTTCGAAGGTTCTTTTGGATAATATTCTATTAAATTCGTTGATTGCAGTATTTTTATTAAGGTTACCCGTTAGAAAATCTATATTTGATTTATTTATAGCTTTTTTTAGAGTCATGTAATGTTTTAGAGTAAATGATATGGTATCAATAAATTTTTTTTCTTCTATTGGTTTATTTAGAAAAATTATATTTTCATTATTAAATTTTTCTTCGCTATTATTATTCAATATAGAAGAAAGTAATACAATCGTAACAGAAGAAAGGTTAGGAGAATTTAGAATAACTTTTTGAAGTTCTGTTATTTTATTTTTATACTCTTTAAAGTCACAAATTATAATATCAGGATGATAATCGTAAATTGAACTAATTAAGTAGCTTTTATCGGATATTAGTATGAAATTTTCGAATCCATATTTTAATAGAAAATTCTTTAGAATCTCGATAATATAAGGATCATCATCTGCCAATAAAATTATAGATTTTTTATATTCAAAATGGTTATTTTTCTTAGAAGGAATTAATACTCTAATTTTTTCCTTAGAATTTTTAGTAAATTCTTTATTAAGCAACAATTCGATATATTCTTTTTCATATATTTTTGCAATATCATCTTCATCTTTATTTATTTCACTTTCATTTATATTAAGGTGCTTATACCCTTTTGGAAGATAAATAGTAAAGGTTGAACCAAGGTTCTTACCGTCTGAGTGGACAAAAATGTATCCGTTTAAAAGTGTGATTAATTCTTTTGAATGCGACAATCCTATACCATATCCAGCGTATTTATCATAAGTATTTAATTTTTTATATCTAATAAATAAATTGGATATATCTTCTTTTGAAAGGCCTATTCCGTTATCTTTTATAGAAATTTCAATATTATCAATTCTGTCTTCAACTTCTATTGAAAGTTTTAATTTTTGATTAGCTCTGAATTTAATTGAATTTGAAAGTAGGTTATTTATTATTTGTTCTAATTTTTCTTGATCGCTGTAAAAATTTTCAATATCCTCATTTGGAAGTGATAAGGTGAATTCAATGTCCTCATATTGTAAATTTGATTTGTAAATATTATATAAATTTGTAATAAAGCTCTGTAAATTTATTTTTTTAATATTTAGAGGTAATTGAGATGTGTTTATTTTACTAATTTCAATATATTTTTTTAATTTTGAGGTAAGAATTAAGGCTGTTCTATTAATATTATCGAATGTTTGAGTAACTTCAAAATTTAAATTTTTATTACAATTATAATCAATACAATATTTGCATGATGCACTTATGTTAGCTAATGGATCTATAAACTCATTAGTTACATTTTCATAAAATCTATTTTTAAAAGAGTTAATTTTAAGTAGTTCTTGTTTTGAATATTCAAGTTCCTTTTGGTTGAAAAATTCTTTTTTTGCAGTTAAATATCTAAAATTAACTGCTAAACCATTGAGGAATATTAATGAAATACCGTAAAAAATAAGTATATGAAAAGTAGTAAGATTTATAACAGGACTTATTATTATAATTTCACAAGCAATTAAAAGAAGTGAAAGAGTGGTTAATATATAAAAATATAAAGGTCGCCATAAAATGAAAGTTGAACTGACAATTACAGTTAAACTAAAACCTAAAACATAGTATAAAAATACATTTTTTGTGTACATAAACATAAAAATAATACTAGACTGAACTAAGAGAATAGAAAAAAAGGCAAATTCATTGATGTATTTTTTATATTTATTTTGTCTGATAAATATTAACATTATAAATAAGATAGAAGAAATTAAAAATCTAATTGTAAAGAAAATATTACAATTATCTAATAAAAGTGTGCAGTCAAAATATATCCAACTTAAATAAGAAATTGTAAAAATTAAAAATAAAATGTAAGTTAATTTAAATGTTCGTTTTTTTAAATATTTATGAAAATCTTGACTATTTATAATTGTAAAGTTGTCCATTATATCACTTCCAATATTAAGTTTATTGTAATAATTTTCATAATGTAGAAAGTTTTACTCTTGTGAGAAAAAAATTACACAAAGTACAACTGTATATTGATATTGTATCATATCTTCTTATGTGTGTAAATACAAGCGATAGATAGTATATGAAATAAAAATATACACTATAATTTATCAAAATAATGTGTAAAAATTTTAAAATTGGGTATAAGTAAATTATAAATATTATTCATATTTTATTGGGAGATGAGATAATTGAAAAAAATATTAGTGCCAATTGATGGAACACTGATTGAGGAAAAATCACTTAAAATGGCAAAAGATGTTGCTGAAAAATTTAATTCAGAGGTGATTATTTTATATGTAAAACTTCCACTAAAATCAATATTAGATCCTGAAAAATTGATTCAAAATGAACTAGTTGATTTTGGCGAAGAAGATAATTCTATTGAAATTGTTGAAACTGCTAGAAAAGAATTTGAAGGTAGTTCAAATAATGTCAAAGTATTGATTGTTGAAGGAGATCCTGCATCTACTATTATTGATATTTCTGAAAGCGAATTATGTGATGTAATTATTATGAGTACACATGGTATGGGGAAATTGAAAAGATTTTTCCTTGGAAGTGTAACTAATAAAGTAGTACATCATGCTACTATACCGGTATTAATTGTAAGATGATATATTTTAAATTTTAACAAAATAAAAGCGGAAAAATAGAGATATGTTCTATTTTTCCATTTTTTAGTTGTTAGTAATTAAATTTACTCACATTTTAGTCCTTGCTCTTTTAAAGTCCTGCTTACTTTTGGAAAATAAACCTTATTATAAGTACTTGATATGGAACTGCTCCAATCATGTATGTTTTGTGTATTAGGCCTATTTTTCATATATTCGCTTATTGTTTTATCATAGTCGTCAATATAACTATTAATGTTTGAATTATATTTTTCTTGGTGCACAACAGCTTCTTTAGGAAGTCTAGGTTTTTTATCGGGTATATTTTCTTCGACTGGATATCCAATACATAAACCAGCCATTGGATATACGTATTTTGGTAATTCAAGTAATTCAATAATTTCATCTGGACTCATTCTTATACCACCAATACAAACTGTTCCAAGACCTAAAGATTCAGCAGCAACTATTGAATTTCCCATAGCTAGCCCAACATCAATGCTGGATACTAACGTTCCTTCCATGTTGTTGCTAATAACTAATTCTTCATCATTCTTATCAGCCGCAAGTTTTGCTCTATAGTAATCTGCAAGGAAAAGCAAAAAAATTGGAGTACTACTAATCCAAGGTTGTCCACCAGCTAATTTAGCAATTTTATCTTTAGTAGTTTGATCTTTAATTACAATTATACTCATTTGTTGACCGTTAATAGAAGAAGGTGCAGCTTGAGCTGATTCTAAGATTGCACTAAGTTTATCTTCTTCAATCATTTGATTTGTAAAGCTTCTAATTGATCTGTGGTTTGTAATACTTTTAATAGTGTTATTCATTATTTAACCTCCATTTATTAAGTTTTAATTAATTTAGTATAGATATATAATTATTAACAATGTAATAATAACATTTATTTAATCATATGTAAATGAAAATGATTATCAAATTCAAAAGTTTACAAACTATTCACAAACACTTATAAATGGCGTATAAATATAAAAGAAAATTACTAAATACACAAAAATTTAGACATATATTCCTTTAAGTGTAGTATAATTAATTCAAGTTTATTAAAAAGATGGAGGTGTAATATGCTAAGTACTTTTATAAAAGAAAAAGAACTAGATATATATTTATATAATAGCGGGAAAAATTTTAAAAGCTATGAACTTTTTGGATCACATTTTGTGGAACGTAGTGGAGTTAGGGGAAGTGAATTTGTTCTGTGGGCTCCAAATGCAAAAAAAGTTGAAATTGTAGGAGATTTTAACAAGTGGATAGGTGAAAATCACCAAATGATTTTTCATGAATCTACAGGTATTTGGTACTTGTTCATTCCAAATTTTAATGAATATGAATTATATAAATATTCGATTTATACTTCAACAAATCAAGTAATTTTAAAATCAGATCCATTTGCATTTTTTTCAGAAATAAAACCTAACACAGCTTCTATTACATATGAAATTGACGGTTATAAGTGGAATGATAAAAAATGGTTAAGTAGAAATAGAAAAAAAAATCATTATAAAGAACCGATGAATATTTATGAGGTGAATTTGAATTCTTGGAAATTTAGTGACGATAATAATTATTTGTCATATATTGAACTAGCAAAAGATTTGGTTTCTTATGTAAAGAATAACGGCTACACACATGTAGAGATTATGCCGGTAATGGAACATCCTTTTGATGGATCGTGGGGATATCAAGTAACTGGTTATTACTCAATAACATCAAGATATGGAAGGCCAAAAGAATTTATGTATTTGATAGATGAATTTCATAAGAACAATATAGGGGTTATTTTAGACTGGGTACCTTGTCATTTTTGTAATGACGAACATGGTATTAGAATGTTTGATGGAACTAAGCTTTATGAACATGTAGATAAAAATATTTCAGACAATGAGATATGGGGAACTACAAATTTTGATTATGCTAAAAATCAAGTAAAATCATTTTTAATTTCAAATGCTATGTTTTTCTTTGATAAATTTCATATTGACGGACTCAGGGTAGATGCAGTTGCGTTTATGTTATATCAAGGTTATACAACAGAAAAAAGTGAAGTGAATATAAATGCAGTTGAGTTTTTAAAGCTTATGAATAGTGAGATTTTTAGTAAATATCCAAGCGCTCTAATGATTGCTGAGGAATCAAGTGCATGGCCAAACGTTACAAAACCTATTCATGATGGCGGTCTTGGATTTAATTTTAAATGGAATATGGGCTGGATGAACGATATGCTTAAATATATCGAAATGGATTTTGATATGAGAAAAAATAATCATAAGGCAATTACATTCTCTATAATGTATGCTTTTACTGAAAATTTTATACTTCCCTTGTCACATGATGAAGTTGTTCATGGAAAAAAATCTTTGCTTGATAAAATGCCTGGAGATTATTGGCAAAAATTTGCTGGACTTAGAATGTTCTATGGATATATGTATGCATATCCAGGTAAAAAATTATTATTTATGGGTGGTGAAATTGGTCAATTCATTGAATGGAATTATGAAAGAGAGATTGACTGGTTTTTAAAAGAGCATGAAATGCATAGTAAAATAAATTTATTTGTGAGTGAACTTAATTCACTGTATAAAAAAGAAAAATCATTTTCTATAAACGATGATACTTATAAAGGTTTTGAGTGGATAGATTATTCAAATAATGAACAAAGCATAGTTTCTTTTATTAGAAAAGGAAATAAAGATAATCATATAATTGTCATCTCAAATTTTACTCCTAAAGTTTACAAAAAATTTGAGTTAGGAGTACCTACTTTGGGTATGTATGAAGAGATTATGAATAGCGATTATTCTAAATATGGTGGGTCTAATTTTTCTGAGAATCAAAATATAAGAACTATTATTAAATCTAATCATGGAAGAAATCAATCAATTATTATTGATGTAGCACCTTTATCAACGATGTATTTAAAATATAAAGGGAGGAAAAAAACAAATGACTAGTTTAAAAAAGGAAATGATTGCTATGATACTTGCAGGTGGTCAAGGTTCAAGGCTAAAAGATTTAACATTAGATATTGCTAAACCAGCTGTTCCTTTTGGCGGGCGTTACAGAATTATTGATTTTGCTCTGAGTAATTGTGCAAATTCAGATATAGATACAGTTGGAATTTTAACTCAGTATGAGCCTTATATACTCAATACACATATTGGAATTGGTATACCTTGGGACTTAGATAGACTAAATGGAGGAGTAAGAATTTTACCTCCATATATAAATAGAAAAGGCGGAAGATGGTACAAAGGTACAGCAAATGCAATTTATGAAAATATAAATTTTATAGATAAATATAATCCCGAATATTTACTTATTTTATCTGGAGATCATATTTATAATATGAATTATTGGGATATGCTTAAATTTCATAAAGCGAGTAAATCTAAACTAACAATTGCAGTAAAACCAGTTAATATTAAAGAAGCATCTAGATTTGGTCTTGTTGTAACAGATGAAAAAAGTAAAATAGTAGGTTTTGAAGAGAAACCGGAAAATCCAACAACTACGCTAGCTTCAATGGGAATATATATTTTTAATTGGAAAATTCTTAGAAGAGCTTTAATTGAAGATGAAGAAAATACAAATTCAGATAATGATTTTGGAAAAAATATAATTCCAAAACTTTTAAATGAAGGATTAAATCTTTTTGCATATGAATTTGATGATTACTGGAAAGATGTAGGTACAGTTGAAAGTCTTTGGGAAGCAAATATGAATTTGTTAAGCGGTGATGATAAAATTGAACTCTATGACCCTAAGTGGAAAATATATTCTAAAAATATGATAAGTTCTCCTCAGTATATTTCTAAAGATGCAAATGTAGAGTCTTCATTAGTAACTGATGGGTGCGTAATTGAAGGAAATATTAAAAAATCTATTATTTCTACTAAAGCTCGAATTGGAAAAGGTTCAAATATTATAGAGTCTGTTATCATGCCAAATGTTGTTGTGGAAGACAATGTATATTTGTATAAAACGATCGTTATGAATGATGTGATTGTAAAAAAAGGCACAAAAGTTGAAGGTACTACAGAAAATATAGTTATTGTAAAAAATAGTGAAGAAAGTGAGGGTTAGTTATGAGTGAAATGATGGGAATTATTAACTTAAGTGCCTCAACTGAAAAGATAAAGCAACTTACAGAAAAACGTTCTATTGGAACAATAAATGTTGCTGGAAGGTATAAAGTTATTGACTTTGTTTTATCTAATATGGTGAATAGTGGAATTACAAATGTTACAATTAGTACAATTGAAAGAGCAAGATCCTTATATAATCATATGGGATCAGGTAAGTACTGGGATTTAGATAGAAAAAAAGATGGATTATCTATTTTTTATAATGAAGAATCAAATTTAGATGTTGTTAAAAAAAGAGGGGATATAGAAATATTTAAAAGCATGTTAAATCATATAAAACGATCGAATAATAAATATGTATTAATGTCTAGAAGTTATATGATTTGTAATGTAGATTATAAAGAAATGTTAAAATTTCATAAAGAAAAAGATGCTGATATTACTATTTTATATAAATCTATGAATAATCATGTTAAGAGATTTGTAGATTGTGATACAGTTAGTCTTGATGCAAATAGTAAAATAGTGAGTATGGGTAAAAACCTTGGGAAAAAAATTAATTACAATATTTCTCTTGAAATGTATCTATTAAAAAGAGAATTACTTATAAAATTAATAGAAGATGCAATTCATATTGGTGAGGTTAATTACTTTAAACAAAGTTTGCTCGATCAAGTGGGTAAATTAAATGTATATGGTTACCAGTACAGAGGATATTTAGCATGTATTAATTCAACTAAAAATTATTATAGAACTAGTATGGATTTTTTAGATATTGATGTTCAAAGTGAACTATTTAATATTGAAAAACCAATTTATACAAAAGTAGAAGATTCTCCGCCAACTTTTTATGGAAATGACTCATATACTACAAATTCTTTGATAAGTTCTGGATGTATAGTTGAGGGAGTTGTTGAAAATTCAATTTTAGCCAGAGGTGTTCATATTAAGAAAGGAGCTATTGTAAGAAATAGCATCATTATGAAGGATGTTACCGTTAATGACACAGCGAGTATAAATTATGCAGTACTCGAAAACGGTGTTGAAGTTGAGAGAAAGCAAACGCTATGTGGTGATAAAGATCATCCATTTGTAATAAGCAATAATTATTAGTTATTATATGGAGGAATTTATGAAAGTTTTATTTGTTTCTGCAGAAGTTGTACCTTTTAGTAAGACAGGTGGACTTGCAGATGTTGCTTATGCACTTCCAAAAGCATTACGTGATAAAGGAATAGATGTAAGAATAATGAGTGCAAAAAATTTTCACTCAAAAAATATAGATTATTATGAAGATCATATTGTGAGTAAAGATGTTGAAGTAGGATGGAGAAAGCAATATTTGGGTATTACTTATGTAGAGTATGATAAAATGCCATTTTATTTTATTGACAATGAGTATTATTTTAAGCGTGATAATTTATATGGATATGAAGATGATGGAGAAAGATACTCTTATTTTTGTAGAGCAATTCTTGAAGCAATTTCAGTAATTGATTTTAAACCAGATATTATTCATATTAATGATTGGCACACTGCAATGGTTCCTTTATTAATGAAAAAACACTATTCACATATAGATAAATTTAAAAATATAAAGATTGTCTATACTATTCATAACTTAAAATATCAGGGTGTTTTTAATAGCGAAGTATTGCATGAACTATTAAATCTAGATGATGAGGAATTTAACTCTGGAAGCATAGAATTTTTTGGAAATGTTAACTTTATGAAAAGTGCTATAAACTTTGCTGATGCAGTTACTACGGTTAGTAAATCTTATGCAGAAGAAATTAAAAATTCATATTATGGCGAAAATCTTCAAGATGTAATTCGTGAAAATGATTATAAACTATTTGGTATAACAAATGGTATAGATTATAAAATTTATGATCCAAATATAGATAAAAATATTAGAAAAAATTATTCTTATAAGAACTCATCGTATAAATCGGAAAACAAACAATATTTACAAGAACTTGTTGCTTTGCCAAAACACAAAACTATTCCGTTAATTGCTATGATTACGCGTTTAACAGATCAAAAGGGTTTAGATTTACTTGAATGTATAATGGAAGAATTATTAACACTAGATATTCAAATGATTATACTTGGAACAGGGGACAGTAAATATGAAAATATTTTAAAAGAATTTGCTTATCGTTTTCCTGATAAATTAGCAGTGAAAATTGAATTTAATGAATCATTCTCACATCAAATTTATGCAGGTGCAGACATGTTTTTAATGCCTTCTAAATTCGAGCCGTGTGGACTTAGTCAAATGATTTCACAACGCTATGGAACTGTTCCTATTGTTAGAGAAACAGGAGGGTTAAAAGATACTGTTGCTCCTTATAATAAATTTACAAAAGAAGGAACTGGTTTTAGTTTTGAAAGTTATAATGCACATGAAATGCTTTTTTCAATTAAAAGAGCTATAGAAATTTACTCAAATAAAAAAGAATGGAGAGATTTAGTTAAAATTATTATGCAAATTGATTCATCATGGAAAAAATCAGCGAGCATTTATGCTTCTGTTTATGAGGATTTAGTGAAATAGGGGTGCAATATGGGTATTCTTAAAGATACATTTAAGATTGATTATGTAAAAAAATTAACAAATAAAAGTGGAGAAGATATTGAAAAAACTTCAAATTGGGATCAATATAATGCGCTTGCAAGTCTAGTTAGAGAATATTTGACATCTGACTGGGTAAATACAAATGATCGATATAATGAAAAAAAATCAAAACAAGTGTATTATTTTTCCATTGAATTTTTAACAGGAAGGTTTTTACTAAATAATTTAGTTGGAATCGGCATTAAGAATATAGTTGAAAAAGGACTTAAAGAATTAGGATTTGATTTAGAAGAGATAATAAGTGTAGAAAAAGATCAAGGACTTGGAAATGGCGGACTTGGAAGACTTGCCGCAGGATTTCTTGATTCTATGGCAGCCCTTTCGATTCCAGGTCACGGGTGCGGAATAAGATACAATTATGGTCTTTTTGAACAAAAAATAATTGATGGTTATCAGGTAGAATTTCCAGATGCTTGGCTGAAAGATCGTAATGTTTGGGAAATAAAAAAGCTAGATAAAGCTGTTGAAGTACATTTTTATGGTGACGTAAGGATAGATTCTAATGGAAAATATTATTTAGAAAATACATCTCCAGTTCTTGCTGTACCATATGATACTCCAATAGTAGGATATAAAAATGATGTTGTAAATACTCTTAGACTTTGGAGTGCTCAGGTTATTAATAAAGAATTTGATTTTTCAAAGTTTTCGCGCGGAGAATATATGAATGCATTTAAGAAAAAATATGATGTGGAATCAATTTCTCAAGTTTTATATCCAAATGATTCATATGACGAAGGAAAAATATTAAGACTTAAACAAGAATACTTTTTTGTATCAGCAGGAGTTCAAGGTATAATAAGATCCTTCAAAAAAATGGGCATTCCTATTAATAAAATATATGATTATGTTAGTATTCATATTAATGATACGCATCCAGCAATGGCAATAGCTGAGCTTATGAGAATTTTTATTGATATTGAAGATTTATCATGGGAAGAAGCATGGGATATAACTTTGAAGGTCTGTTCATACACAAATCATACAATTCTTTCAGAAGCTTTAGAATGCTGGCATGTTGGTATTTTTAAAGAATTATTACCTAGAATATTTATGATTATTGAAGAAATTAATAGAAGATTTTGTAAAGATTTATTTGATATTTATAATAAAGACCAAAATAAAGTTAATGATATGGCAATTATAAGTGATGGTATAATAAGAATGGCGTATTTAGCTATTGTTGGTAGCCATAGTGTGAATGGTGTTGCAAAGCTTCATACAGAAATACTTAAAAATAAGGAATTGCATGATTTTTATACAATATTTCCTGCAAAATTTAATAATAAGACTAATGGAATAACACATAGAAGATGGCTTCTAAATGCAAATCCTGATTTATCAAATGTGATTACAAAATATATTGGCGATTATTGGGTTAAAGATGCACTAAATCTTAGAGAATTAATAAAGTATATTGATGATGAAAAGTTTCAAGATGAAATTGAAATAGTGAAACAAAAAAATAAAGATGCATTAGCTGACTATATATTAGAACATAATGGAATTAAAGTTAATACAAAATCAATTTTTGATGTACATGCAAAAAGATTACATGAATATAAAAGACAAACTTTAAATATTTTACATGTTATGTTTTTATATAATAAATTATTAAAAAATCCGGATTTGGATTTTGTGCCAAGAACTTTTATATTTGCCGCAAAGGCTGCACCAAGCTATTACATTGCAAAGCAAACAATTAAACTTATTAATACTGTTGGAGATAAAATAAATAATGATAAAAGAATTAAAGATAAAATTAAAGTAGTGTTTTTAGAAAACTATAGCGTATCTTTAGCAGAAATTCTTATACCAGCGACAGATGTGAGTGAACAAATTTCTACGACAACAAAAGAAGCTTCAGGAACTGGAAATATGAAATTTATGATGAATGGAGCAGTTACAATTGCAACACTAGATGGAGCAAATGTTGAAATTCATGAGGAAGTTGGAACGGACAATATTGTTCTTTTTGGATTAACTGAAGAAGAAGTTTACGAACTTTATGAAAAACATGAATATAATACTCAAGCAATAATAGATGAAGATCCAAGACTTAAAGAAGTACTTGATCAATTGAAAAATGGATTTCTAAGTGAAGATAAAGAATTATTTCAGATTATTTATGACTCACTTGTTTATAATGATGAATATTTTGTTTTAAAAGATTTTGATTCATATGTAAAAGCACATGAAAGAATAGAAAATTATTATCTTGATAGAGAACGCTGGCTTAAAATGTGTATTATTAATATTGCACATTCAGGAGTTTTCTCAAGTGATAAAACTATTTTAGAGTATGCAAGTGGTATTTGGGAAGCTCAAAGAGTTCCAAAATAATAGTAGAATTTAAAGAAAGTGAGAATTATGAATAAAATAGAAATAAATAAAGAAATGCTAAAAGAAACTTATGGAGTGAGTTTTGTAAAAGGGACTACTATTTTTAGAGTGTTTTCTCCTAGCTCTAAAAGTATTGAAATTTGCATTTATAATAATCATAATGATGTTAGAAGAAAAGTAAAAAAATTTACTAGAAATGAAAATGGAATTTGGACTATTAAATTTAATGAAAATCTTGAAGGCAAATATTATACTTATTTAGTTGATGACACATATGAAGTTATTGACCCATATGTACATTCTACAAATGCTAATAGTACAAAAGGAATGATAATTGACGCTTCAAACGTTAATCCATCTGGTTTTATGGATCATGAAGTTCCAAAGACTCTTAAGCCAACAGAATCTATAATATATGAACTTCATATAAAAGATTTTTCTATGGATTGTACAAAAGAATTTAAAAATAATGGGAAGTATTTAGCTTTTACTGAAGAAGGTCTTAAGTGTGAAGGCGAAAAAATTGGAATTGATCATTTGATTGAACTAGGAATCACTCATGTACATTTACTTCCAGTGTATGATTTTTTAACTGTCAATGATTATAAAGAATGTGACTATAATTGGGGATATGATCCTTATTTATTTAATTCTTTAGAAGGATCTTACTCTACTAATCCTGAAGATGGAAAAAATCGAATAATTGAATTTAAGAAAATGATTATGGCTCTACATAAGGCAAATATTAGAGTTATTTTAGATGTTGTTTATAATCACACTTATTTTTCAAAAACTTCAAATTTTCATAGACTTATGCCTTATTTGTTTCATAGATTCGATAAAGAAGGTAATTTTACAAATGGTTCAGGTTGTGGATGTGAATTAAATACTGAAAATGAATTTGTAAGAAAATTTATAATAGATTCTTTAAAATTTTGGTTAAACACTTATAAAATAGATGGATTTAGATTTGATTTGTTTGCTCTTTATGACGTTGAAACAGTTAAACTAATAGAAAATGAATTGAATAATATTAGAGATGGCATATTACTTTATGGTGAACCTTGGACAGGAGGTTTATCTTCCTTGTCTCATGAAAAACAGTTTATAAAAGGAATGCAAAAGGGGAGTAAAGTTGCCTTATTCAATGACGACTTTAGAAATGAAATAAAAGGGAAAAATGGAGGAATAAGTTCAGGATTTGTAGGATCGTTAAATTTTGACAAGAATAAAATATTTGCAGGTTGTTTTGGAAGTATACATTTTGATGAAAATATTTTTGGATATACTCAAAATGCATCAGAAACTATAAATTATGTGTCTTGCCACGATAATTTAATATTAATGGATAAGATTTCAAAATGCTATCCAAAAACTAACTTTGAAGAGAAACAAAATATGAATGCACTTTCGCTTACCTTTGTGATTTTATCTTTTGGAGTTCCTTTTATTCAAGCTGGAACAGAATTTTTAAGAAGTAAATATGGCTATCATAATACCTATAACCATAGTAATTTAATAAATAAAATTGACTGGAATTATAAAAAAAACAATAGACATGTTTTTGATTATATAAAGGAGTTAATTAGCTTTAGAAAATCTCAGAAAGTTTTTTCAATTAATGAGGAAGAAGATTTAAAGAAAGTTATTAAAATAGTAAAAAGTGAAAAGCATACTATAATATATGAAATAAGTAGTTTTTACCAAGAAGACTATGAAAAAATATTAATAGTTTATAATGGATCATTTGAAGATAAGGTTATTAAATTAGAGAATGATGGTTATGTAATGAAAATAGATGGGGCTCTTTACTATGAAAAAAGTTCTAAAATTAAAAATGGAGTGCTAAATTTACCCAAATTATCAGCTGTTATTTGTGTAAAAGAAAGCTAGCAATAAGCAAAACGAAAATTTACGTATTTATAAAATTTTCGTTTTGTTTTATTAATGTTATCAATATGAAATTTTATTTTTGCCAGTTGTTTTTGATTCATATAGATGCTTATCTACTCTTTTTAGAATTGAACCATAAGTATCTTCTTTATTTGGTTTAACAAAACCAAAACTAGCAGTAATATGAATTTCAGTATTTTCGAGTATTATTGGAGTGTCACTTATACTTTCTTTAAGTTTATTTGCCACAATTATTGTTGACTTTAAGTTAATTTTATCAAGTAGAATAATAAATTCATCCCCACCATATCTTGCTACCCAATCAATATCTTTTCTTATTATTTTATCTAAACGTTTTGAAAATTCCTGTAAAACAAAATCACCAGCAAGGTGACCATAAGTATCATTAATATATTTAAAATTATCAATATCGCAAAGAAGTAAAGAAAAATCTTCTTTGAAATTTTGAAAAAAAGCTAATTTATAGGGAATTCTTTCATCAATAAATTTTCTATTATAAACTCCAGTTAAAGAATCAGTAACAAGTTCAATATTTCTTTTTTTTAGTGTTTTTGTTATATCTTTATAATCTAATATATTTACAGTAGAAATAACGTCTTCGTTTTTTACATGTCTAAGTAGCTCTAAAATAAAAGTTTTATTATTATATTTGATAGGTGAAGTTGTAACCATAAAAGCATATTTACCGTTATGTTCTATTTTTATATATGACTTACCAGTTTGAATTGATCTAGTAGATATGCAATTTTCACAAACCATATTTCTATTCCAAAAATTATAACAAAATTTATTACCATCAATTAAAGTGATTTTCTTATCAAAACCTTTAAAAAAAATAGTGTCATAAACTTCTTTTGTAATAGGGTCAACTATTCTAGCAATATCGTATATATTTTCAAGTAAACTTAAGTCTTTTATTATTTCGTTAATTTTAATATGAAGCCCTCCTTAATTATTTTGATTTTTAGAAATCTTAAAAACGTTATAACCAATTATATAAGTATATTCTATACAATATTATACTATAATTCAAGAAATAAAATAGTAGTAGTCATATTTGTGCCATATTTATTAAGTACTATTTAATTATTAAATAAATAAAGCTGAATGGAGGAGAAAGCATGCTTGTACCTATTTTACTTATTGGAGGAGTATCAATTTATTTTTATACAAAAAATAAAAATGTTAAAAGTAATGAGGAAGTAAAATTTACATTAGAAGAAAGGTTAACTGAATATTTTATAGATGGCGAAATAAATAAGACAACATTTAGACAGCTGAGAGAAGTTCTAAAAAATTGATAATTAGATAAGGAGGAAGTAATATGATGGGATATGGCGGAAGATATTTTGGAGCTTATAATTGTTTTGACAATGGATGGATGATGATCATTATGGGAATGTTTTTTGTAATAGCATTAGTAGCATTTATATATTGGTTAAATAGAAACAAAAGAGCATTAGTAAATACTGATGCACTAGAAATATTGAAAATGAAATATATTAATGGTGAAATTAGTGATGAAGAATATATTCAAAAGAAAAATATTTTAAATAATACTAATAGTAAACATAGAATTTAATTTATCCGATGCCTTAGAGTTCTAATACCCCCACTTCTTAAAAAGGTTGGGGATAAAGAAGTACCTTATATGTATAGCTTAATAAAAAAAGCAGCGAAGATTAAATACCTTTGCTGCTTTTTACAGCTTATATATTAATATATAAGCTGTAAAATTATAATTGTAATTTTGTAATTTTGTAATTTATTAAATAATTAACTAGCTTTTTTTAGTAATACTTTGTTTTGAGAATTAGTTTTTTTCCATAATGATAACATATAAGCTGTAAACGAATACTGCAAA
This sequence comes from Helicovermis profundi, assembly GCF_033097505.1. Taxonomy (NCBI): domain Bacteria; kingdom Bacillati; phylum Bacillota; class Clostridia; order Peptostreptococcales; family Caminicellaceae; genus Helicovermis; species Helicovermis profundi. The sequence goes on from NZ_AP028654.1 coordinate 754,752, forward strand.
ATAAACTGTATTACTTCAGGCTTAGAATACCATCCGAAAAGGACATATAAAGGCAAGCCAATAATTCCTGTTTTATGATTCAGAGCAGTATTAGATAAATTAAATAACTTTGTAAATAGAATATTGTCATTATTTAATAAGCCAAATGATTTTAAAGCAGACAATCCTTCGTGAACACTATATCCTAGTAAAAATCCTGCTTGGAGAATTAAATATAGTAAAGTAATAGAAAATAAAGTTTTAATATTAATCTTAATAAGAGAATAAAATATTAAGACAGTAAAAATAAGTGAAATGGAAACTCCTAAAATAATTGAAAACAAATCATATTTGCCAGCAAATGTAAATAATGAAATTTCGAGTCCTTCTCTCATCACCATCATAAACACAACTGCAAAAACTCCAAAAGAGGATAAATTAGATAAAATTTTATTTTCTGCGTGCTTTGCAAACTGTGATCCATTTTTAATCATCCAATAAATAAATACTACTATAAATCCTAGTGCAATAAAACTTGAAAGACTCTCCCAAAGTTTAGAAAATTCTGAAGTTTTGTCTATTGAATTAGTTACAAAATAAAGAGTGCCACCAAAAACAATAGATCCAATAATTCCAATAATAGCACCATAAATTGCGTTAATTTTTAATTCTTTCTTTTCAATTTTTCCGAGTAGCTGTAATATTACTGCAACTACAAGGAATGCTTCTAGTCCTTCTCTAAATCCCATAATTAATCCTGGTAAAAAAATATTCATATGCATCCTCCTTTTAATATTGATAATCATTATCATAATTCTTCTTTGTCATTATAATGAAAATGATTATCGTTGTCAAGTTGGAAGTTAAAAAAATATCAATTGACTTTATTTTAGATTATGTTAAATTTATTAGTGTTAAAGTAATTTAAAGAGGTGCATATATGTTTTATTTGTCTGTAAAAAATGGAATAAAAAAAGGTATAGAAACTACTATTATGTTGGCTAAGGTACTTGTACCTGTATATTTTGTTGTAACATTTCTAAAATATACTCCCTTACTTGATTTTGTAGCAAAATTTTTTGAACCTCTGATGAAAATTTTTGGTCTACCTGGTGAAGCTGCAATAGTACTTGTTTTAGGAAATTTTATTAATATTTACGCTGCAATTGGAGCAATAACAGCACTTACTTTAAATATATATCAAATAACAACACTTGGACTTATGATTTCAATTAGTCATTCTTTACTTGTAGAAACAGCTATTATTAAAAAAGTTGGTGCAAAAGGATGGAAAGTAGTGCTAACTAGAATATCTATTTCACTTTTATGTGGTTTAATTATGGGTCTAATAGGAGGCGGTATCTAAATGGATATTTTAATGATAATTAAAGAAGCCTCTTTAGGAAGTTTTTTTTCAGTGATCAATATAGCGAAAATAGTAATTCCTCTTATGATCATTATGGAATTTGGCAGGAATTATAGAGTTATTGATAAAATTAGTGGATATTTTGAACCTTTTACCAATAAAATTGGTATGACTTCTAAGGCATCATTTCCTTTACTTGTAGGACTTATTTTTGGTATATCTTATGGATCGGGAGTTTTAATTCAAAGTGCGAGCGAAGGAGATTTAACTGAAAAAGATCAAATTCTTTTAGTTACATTTTTAATAATGTGTCATGCTGTATTTGAAGATACACTTCTTTTTGTAGCAATTGGAGCAAAAGGTATGATGATTCTTATTCCAAGAATTATAATTGCTTTTATTTTGGTTTTAATAGTATCTAAAAGAATTTTAAATGAAGATGAAAACAGCAGAATAAGATTAAATAAATTTAGATAAATGAATTTCTTGGATTCAGATAAAACTATTAACTGATATTTATTGTTTTGAAATTGTAGAAAACAAATAAATATCAGTTTTTTATATATAGTTTTAATATATAAAGCATAAAAAGTTGTAATATATACATAAAGGAAATTAAAAGTAATTATCTAATTATATATATGAAAAGCATTAAGAATGATTGTTAAAAAAATACTCAGGGGGTATAATGGATAAATTTATTTTAGAGGAAACTACAATTAAGGAAATTCATAGAGCATTTATTGAAGGAACTTTAACTAGCACCGAATTAGTTGAAATGTATCTTAAAAGAATAGAAAAATTGGATGGAAAAGTTAATTCAGTTATTTTAATAAATCCTAAGTGTAAAGATGAAGCTAGGAAAATTGATAGCGATATTAAAAACGATGGAATTACAAAAAAACTTCAAGGAATCCCTATAATTCTTAAAGATAATGTTGATGTTAAAGGTCTTGTAACAACAGCAGGATCACTTAGTTTAAAAGAAAATATTGCAAGCGAAGATTCTTTTATTGTAAAGAAATTTAAAGAAGAAGGAGCAATTATTTTAGCAAAAGTTAATCTTCATGAATTTGCTATTTGGGGAGAGACAATAAGTTCTATTAAAGGTCAGACAATAAATCCATATGATTCATCCAGAACTCCTGGAGGTTCTAGCGGCGGAACTGGAGCTTCGATTGCACTTAATTTTGGGACGGTTGGCATTGGTACAGATACTATTAATTCTGTTCGTTCGCCTTCTTCTGCTAATTCACTTGTTGGTATAAGGCCAACGATTGGTCTTGTAAGCCGCGGTGGAATTGTTCCTTATTCATATACTCAAGATACTGCAGGGCCGCTTGCTAGAACAGTTGAAGATGCTGTTAAAGTTCTAGATGTTATAAGTGGATATGATAAAGATGATATAGTTACGTCGTGGTCATATAATGAAAAAAATAAAAATTATTTAAACCATTTAATAGTTCACGGTCTTAAAGAAAAAAGAATAGGAGTATTAAATAATTTTTTTGGAAAAGAAGAAATACATTATGAAACAAATGTAGCTGTTAGAGAAAGTATAGAAATAATGAAATTAAATGGTGCTGATATTATTCAAATTAATGATATTATTGATTCTGAATATTTAGTAAAAAATGTGAGTGTTCATCTTCATGATTTGAAAGACCATTTGAATTCATATTTAGAAAAACTTCCTAAAAATTTACCACATAGTGTTTCAGATATTCTAAAATCAAAAAAATATCATAGTGGTATTGAAGAAAATTTACAAAATGCTATGAAATTAAGTACTGATTCAGATGAGTATAATAAACGATTAGTTTTAAGAGAAAAAGTAAAAACTGATACAATGAATCTTTTTTCTAAATATGATTTAGACGCAATTGTATATCCTCATCAAAAACAATTGGTTTGTAAAATTGGAGAAAGTCAAAATGAAAGAAATGGTGTTTTAGCGTCTGTTACTGGATTTCCTTCAATCTGTATGCCATCTGGTTTTTCTAAACCTACAAAAACTTCACCTTTAGGAGTTCCAATTGGCTTAGAATTATTAGGAACACCATTTAGTGAAGAAAAACTTATTGAAATTTCCTATTCATTTGAAATTTTTTCAAAAAAAAGACAAAAACCAAAATTGTAATCGAGTTCTCAGTTTAAAGGGGTGTATTTACCTTTTAGACTGAGTATTTTTTGTATAATATATTTCTATGATATAATAAAATTACTATTGAATGAAAAGAGGTAAATATGAGTAAAATATTAATTGTTGATGATGAAAAACATATTGTTGAACTTTTAAGTTATAATTTACAAAATGAAGGTCATGAAGTATTAGTAGCATATGATGGTGAAGAAGCAATTGAAGTCATAAATAAAAATATTCCGGACTTAGTATTACTTGATCTTATGCTTCCTAAAATCAGTGGTATAGATGTATGTAAAAAAGTAAGATCAAATGAAAAAACAATGGATATATCTATAATAATGATTACAGCAAAAAGCGAAGAAATTGATAAAGTTATTGGACTTGAAATTGGTGCAGATGACTATATAACGAAACCATTTAGTGTAAGAGAACTTCTTGCAAGAATTAAAGCACTTCTTAGAAGAGTTAATAGAAAAGTAGTTGAGAATAAAGAAAATGTATATAGTGGATATGGAATAGAACTTGATATTGATAAGCACACTGTTTTTATGAACGGTGAAAAAATCGACTTAACTTTTAAAGAATTTGAGCTTCTTAAAATACTATTTGAAAATAAAGGAAAAGTTTTAACTAGGGATCATCTACTTGATAAATTATGGGGATATGATTACTATGGTGACACAAGAACAGTTGATGTTCATATTAGGCATTTAAGAAAAAAATTAGGAGAAAATAAAGGCAGTGAAATTATAGAAACTGTTAGAGGGCTTGGTTATAAAATAAGTTAAAAAAACACTGGAAATTACATATAATTTCCAGTGTTTTTTTAGATACTTTTTTTCTCGATTCCGGTAATACCAGAACGTACAAATTCAATAATTCCAAATGGTTTTAAAAGTTCAATAAAACTTCTAATTTTATTTTCGTTTTCAGTAAGTTCGAGTGTTATTTCGTCGCTAATAACATCAATTATTTTAGCACCAAAAATACCTGCAACATCAATTATTTGATATCTATTTTTTGCACTTGATTTAACTTTTACTAGAATTAATTCTCTTTGTATTGAGTTAGAATAATCAAATTCGGTAATTTTAATTGTATTTATTAGTTTATTAAGTTGTTTCTTGATTTGTTCAAGAGTAGGTTCATCTGCGAAAACAACAATTGTCATTCTTGATATATTTTTATTTTCTGTTTCTCCAACAGAAAGAGATGTAATATTGTAACCTCTTCTAGAAAATAAGCCAGAAACTCTGCTTAAAACTCCGGAATTGTTTTCTACCAAAAGTGAAAGTACATAATTTTTCATAAAAACCTCCTATAATGTTCCAAAATCTTTATCAACTATACATTCAATTAAGAATGATTTTTCACTAGATAAAGCTTTTTGATAGACTTTATTTAAATTGGCATTAGAGTAAACTCTTTCACCACTAAGACTAAATGCCTTAGCTATTTTAACAAAATCAGGAGATAAATCATAATCTATTCCAAAAGGAGCATTTTTTCCGTATTTTTTTTCTTGAAGTTCTTTAACCATACCAAGTGCGCTATTGTTAAATAGTAATATTATTACTTTTGCTTTAGATTCTGCAAGAGTACCAAGTTCAGCTAAAAGCATTTGAATGCCGCCATCTCCTGTAACACAAATAACTTCTCTATTTGGCGAAGCAAGTTTTGCACCAATGGATGCAGACAAGCTATATCCCATTGTACCAAGACCACCAGAAGTTAAATATCTTCTATCACCATAATATTTAAAGTTTTTTGCAGCCCAAATTTGATTTTGGCCAACATCTGCTGTAATTATTGTATCATTTGGGCTAATGCTCGAAAGTAACCTAAGAGCAATTTTGGGATTTATAGTTTTAGTGTTTGTGGTTACAAAATTTTCTGTAAATGTTTTAATATCATTTACTTTATTAAGCCAATCTTCAATTTTTAGTGTACTTATTTTTTTATTTAAAGAATTAAGTATATTTTTTGCATCTCCTACAATTGGAATTTGGTTAACTACATTTTTTCCGATTTCAGCAGGATCAATATCAATATGAATAAGATCAGTATCAGTTTTGAATGAGCTAAAATTCATTGTAGCCCTATCACTCATTCTAGCTCCAATAATAAGAACTAAATCAGCTTCTTTTAGAATTAATTCTGAATGTTCATTACCATGAAAACCAACCATACCTCCGTAATATGGAGAATCCATTGGAAAAGCACCAAGTCCCATCATAGTATTAACAAGAGGAATTTTAGTGATTTTTACAAATTCACGTAATTCTTTTGTAGCTTTGGCTGAAAAAACGCCACCACCAACATAAATTAGAGGCCTATTAGCTTTTTTTATTCGTTGAATTATTTTTTTTATTTGTCCAGAGTGGCCATCAGTTGTAGGCTTATATCCTAAAATATTAATTTCTTTTGAAAGATCAAAATCGATATGAGCATCTTGAACATTTCTTGGAATATCAATAAGTACAGGACCAGGTCTTCCACTTGATGCAATAAAAAAAGCTTCCTTTAACACTCTTAAAATGTCGTTTGGGTCTTTTACTAAATAATTATGTTTAGTAAAAGGTTCGGTTGCTCCTGTAATATCAGCTTCTTGAAAAGAATCTTTACCAATTGCTTCAGTGTTAACTTGTCCTGTAATAGCGACAATTGGAATAGAATCCATGTAAGCAGTCGCAATACCAGTTATAAGATTTGTAGCTCCAGGACCTGAAGTAGCAATACATACACCTACTTTTCCAGAAATTCTTGCATATCCACTTGCACTGTGAACTGCACCTTGTTCATTTCGTACTAAAATATGTTTAAAGTTTGAATGTCTAAAAGATTCATACATTGGTAAAAGTGCACCACCTGGGTAGCCAAAAACATATTCTACATTTTTAGTTTCAAAAAATTTGCAAATTGCATCAGAAACTTTCATATTATTTCCTCCCTCTCTACTGTTTTTAAGGAAATATCTAATTGTTCTCTATTTTTTTCAATTAGACTTAAAATTTATCTAATAATAACAGAATAATTATTTGAAGTAAAGATATTGTTTGAAAATTTGTACAATTTCAGTTGTAAAGTTTTTTCTGTGCGTAAAAAAAATAATATATGCTCTTCTATTACATGTATTCGCTAAATATGTTATATTAAAAGTGAATAAATATTTAATTAAAGGTGATAAAAATGTTAAAAGACTATGCACTAAATTATTTTATATTAAATGGCAAAATACTGGAAGTAAGTACATTAGTTAGTGATAAATTTGATTTGAAATCAAAAAAAATATATGAAGTTATTAGAATTGCGAATTCAAATCCTATTTTTTTAGTAGAGCATTTGCAGAGACTAAAAAAATCTTTAGAGCTTGAAAATGAGAAAGTAAATATTTCAATTGAATTACTTCAAGAATACATTGAAAAATTAATTAAAGTTAACAATATTATTAATAATAATATTAAAATCATTCTATTTATTTCAAATGGTAAAGTAGAAACTTTAATGTATCCGCTGAAGAGTAAATATCCTGAAAGTGACCTTTATCAAAATGGTGTAAAAGTATCATTTATTGATGAGAAAAGGCATAATCCTAATGCAAAAGTGTTAAAGAGCGAATATAAAAAAAATGTTAATAGTAAGCTTAAACTAAGTGGAAGTTATGAACTTCTTTTAGTTGATGAGTTCGGTATGCTTAGTGAAGGATCACGTTCAAATTTATTTTTTATTAAAGATGATAAAGTAATTACAGCAAAAAGTGAAAAAGTATTAATGGGTATTACTAGAATGAAAATAATAGAAACTTTAAATAAACTAAATATTGAAGTTATAGAAAAAGATATTCATAAAAATGAAGTAGTTTCTTTTGATGGAGCATTTCTGAGTGGAACTTCAATTAATGCACTTCCCATATGTAAAATTGAAAAAAATGAAATTAAAACTTGTGACAGCAATGTTTACAAACAACTAAATGAAAAGTTCAATAAAAAATGGAGGTAATTATGAAAAGAGCGTATGAAAGATTTTTGAATTATGTAAAAGTGGATACAAAATCAGATCCTAATGCTGATACTAGTCCAAGTACGAAAAAACAGTTTGATTTGGCAAATTTATTAGTAGAAGAATTAAAAGAAATAGGTATTGAGGATGTTTCTTTGGATGAAAACTGCTATATTATGGGAACCTTAAAGGGTAATGTTGAAAATGCACCTACTATTGGATTAATTGCACATATGGATACAAGTCCTGATTTTTCAGGTAAAAATGTAAAAGCTAAAATTATTGAAAATTACGATGGAAAAGATATAGTATTAAATAAAGATTTAAATATTGTAATGAAAGTTTCAGATTTTCCTAATTTAGAAAACTATAAAGGTCATACAATGATAACAACCGATGGAACTACACTTCTTGGAGCGGATAACAAGGCCGGTATTGCTGAGATATTAACAATAGTTGAGTATTTTAAGAATAATCCAAATGAAAAACATGGAGATATTAAAATTGGATTTACTCCTGATGAAGAAGTAGGAAGAGGTGCTGATAAATTTGATGTTAAAAAGTTTGACGCTGACTTTGCCTACACTATGGATGGTGCGGTATTAGGAGAAATAGAGTATGAGAATTTTAATGCAGCTAGTGCAGAAATAGTTATTAATGGTGTAAATATTCATCCAGGTGAAGCAAAAAATAAGATGAAAAATTCAGTTTTAATTGGTATGGAATTAAATTCAATGTTACCAGTAGACCAGATTCCAGCCTTTACTGAAAAATATGAAGGTTTTTTTCACTTAAATGACTTTGTAGGTACAGTTGAAGAAACAAAAATGCTTTATATTATTCGTGATCACGATATGAATAAATTTACTAAGAAAAAAGAATTAATCGAAGAAGTATGCAGATTTATTAATTACAAATACGGCGAAAACACTGCTGTTTTAAAACTTAAGGATTCATATTTTAATATGAAAGAAAAAATCGTTCCTATTATTCATATTGTTGAAAGCGTAATTGAAGCTATGAAAAAAGTTGGAGTTAAGCCAAAAGTAAAAGCTATTAGAGGCGGAACCGATGGAGCTAGACTTTCATTTATGGGGCTTCCTACCCCTAATGTTTTTACTGGTGGTTTTAACTATCATGGTAAATTTGAAGCGATTTCAGTACATGATATGGATAAGGCAATTGACGTTATGATTGAAGTTATAAAAAGTTATGCAAAGTAAATAAATGAATTTTGAATTTTCTATTGTAAATTATAACTCCTTTTGAGCTATATATGATATTATTTAGGGAATTTAGAAATTCTTAAAGGATGGTTCTATGGAAAAGAAAAGTGTTTGTTCTTTAGATTGTTTTGATCTTTGCAGTATTTCTGCTCAGGTAAAGAATAATAAAATTATTTCTTTGACAGGTGACAAAAATAATCCTATTACTAAAGGGTTTATTTGTTATAAAGGAAAAGAGCATCTAAATAGATTATATTCAGAGAATAGAATAAAAACTCCATTATTAAAAGAAAATGGAGTTTTTAATTCAATATCTTATGATAAAGCTATTAAAATAGTTTCAGAAAAACTTAAAGAAGCAATTACCTTTAGTAATGATAGTGTTCTTTATAATTACGATAGTGGATACGGTGGGATTTCAAAGGAAGTTGGAAGTATATTTTTTAATAGTGTTGGAGGTGCAGTTACTCATAGTGGAAGTTTATGCTGGGGTGCTGGAATTAGCGCTCAAAAATATGATTTTGGAATAAGTAGAAGTAATCACCCTAGTGATTTGCTTAATTCAAAATTAATAATATTATGGGGAAGAAATCCAGTAGATACAAATATCCACTTAGTTTCTTATATCAATGAAGCTAGAAAAAATGGAGCTAAAGTAATTTTAATAGATCCAATAAAAACAAATTCTATAAAAATTTCTGATGAACATTTATTTATTGAACCATCAACAGATGGACTTTTAGCACTTGGAATTGCAAATTATTTAGCTAGCAATAATTTAATAGATAATGATTTTATATCAAAATATACTAAAGGATTTAAGGAATATAAAGAGCATTTAAAAAAATATGATTTAACTTATGTTAGTGATGAAACAGGAATTTCTAAAGAAAAAATAATTGAACTAGCAAACGAACTTGCAAAATTAAAAACAACAATAATATTAGGCTATGGAATGCAGCGTTATCAAAACGGTGGAAATAGTGTAAGAGCTATTGATTCTCTACTTGCTCTTACTGGAAACATAGGAAGAGAAGGTTCATCTGCAACATATGCTAATAAATCGATTACGAAATTAACGAGTAATTTTATTAAATCATTTCAAAAATACGATTTAACTAGTAAAAAATACTCAAAAGCTAAATTAGGTAGATTTCTTAAGAATAGTGATAATAAAATTAAATTTATGTGGGTTGAAAAATCTAATCCTGTCACTCAAAGTCCAAATAGCCTTGAAGTTATTGAGGGTATGAAAAAGGTTGATTTTAAGGTTGTTGTGGATATGTTTATGACTGACACAGCTATGGAGGCAGATCTTGTTTTTCCAACAACGAGCATTTTAGAAGAAGAAGATTTTATTTATTCCTCAATGTTTTCTCCTTATTTAGTATATGGAGAAGAAGTTATTAAGCCTTTATATGGTATTATTTCAGAATTTGAATTATATAAAAAAATCGCAAAACAAATGGATAATGTGATTTTTCCAATGTTAACAAAAGACGAATATTTTAATAAAGTGTTAAATCCAATACTTCTAAAAGAAAATATTGCACTTGAAGAGTTAAAAAAAATAAATTATATTGAAAAAAATACTAAGATAGCTTGGAAAAACAAACAATTTATGACGCCAAGTAAGAAATATGAATTTTATTCTGATAAAGCTTTAAAAGAAACGGGTATTGCTATGCCAACGTATTTTAAAAGTCAGATTAGACTTAAAGATGAATTTAGATTTATTAGTCCACACCACGTTAAATCATTACATTCACAAGGTTATAGGAATAATCGCGAAAGACCAATTATATATATTAATGACATAGATTTTGAGAAATTAAATCTTATTGATGAAGAATTAGTTAGTCTTTCTAATAAAAACGGTAAAGTGATTTTTAGTGCAAAAAAATCCTGTGAAATAAAAAAAGGAACAATATATTCCTATGAAGGAAGATGGCTTAAGGACGGTGGACCTAACTTGTTAACTAATGATTTAATAAGTGATATGGGAGAACAAGCTGCATATTATGATACCTTTTGTAGGATAGAAAAAATAAAAAATAAATAGACAGTTAATTGTAAGAGGTAAACAATCAAAATTGGTTGTTTACTTTTTTTATTTTAATAATCAATTAATACTTTGTGTCATAATTGTGCCATAATCTTAGTTCATAATGAACTTATCAAATGGAAAACAAATAAGAAATAAACACAAAACATATGGGAGGAAAAAAGATGATGATTTTAATTATTTTGTTAGTAGGAGCATTTATTTATTATTCAATGAATGGAAATACATTTAAAGGAGCCGTAGGATTTTCTAAAAGAAATCCAGATGAATTATTAAAAGAAAGATTTATTAACGGTGAGATAGATGAAAAAACTTACGTACAAATGAAAGAAACGTTAAGACAATAATAAAGAACATTTGCTATGTTTTCGGAGGTGAAAACGAATGTTTGGAAGAGAATATTATGGTTGTAATAGCTATAATGCTTTTGGCTATTGGAATATTTTAATGATAATTGGATGGATTTTAATACTTGTAAGCTTAATATGGATTATAAAGTTAAAAAAGAAAAAAGACTATAAAAAAAATTTAATTATAGAATTAAAAAATAGTTTTGCTAATGGTGAAATAGGTGAAGAAGAATATTTAAATAAAAAAAATATAATAAATAGAAGGAAGGTATAATATGAAAAAAATATTTTTAATAATAGCTTTAGGAGTATTGCTAGTGACAGCAGGAATTATTAGTACACCAAATTTTGCATATGGACCAGGTAATATGAATTATTCAAATGGAATGATGGGAAATAATTTTAATAATAGAAATACGAGAAATTTTGGTAATATGATGGGTAGAGATTATTACGATGATTGGAGAGATGAAGATTACTATAATGGAATGATGGGCCAAGGCGGATATAATGGAATGATGGGCCAAGGTGGATATAATGGAATGATGGGCCAAGGTGGATATAATGGAATGATGGGCCAAGGTGGATATAATGGAATGATGGGCCAAGGTGGATATAATGGAATGATGGGCCAAGGTGGATATAATGGAATGATGGGCCAAGGTGGATATAATGGAATGATGGGCCAAGGTGGATATAATGGAATGATGGGCCAAGGCGGATATAATGGAATGATGGGCCAAAATGGATATAGTGGAATTACAGGAGCTAATGGTTATGGTGCTACAAGTACTCTTAAAAAAATTAATATAGATGTGCTTAAAACAAATGTTGAAAAATATATTTCTAATTATCCTGATAAACTAGAGATAAGTGATATATTTATATTTGAAGATACAGATTATTATTTTTCTATTATTGAATCAGATACTAAAAGAGGAGCTATGGAATTACTTGTAAATCCATATACTGGTGCTGTTTATCCTGAATACGGACCAAATATGATGTGGAATTTAAAATATGGTACTATGATAAATACAACAATGCAAACGCAAAATTCAAATAATATATTTAAAAACTTTTTTAGTAAAAGTAAAAATGAATTTGGTAAAAACCAAATATCACAAAAAGAAGCTTATAATAGCGCTGTTAACTATTTGAAAGATAACGGTTTAGATAATAAGTATGCAATTAGTAAAAGTGCTCATGAGTTTTATGGATATTTTACTTTCCATATAGAAAAAGATGGTGAAACAGTGGGTATGCTTAGTGTTAATGGAATTTCAGGATTAGTATGGCAACATAATTGGCATGGTAAATTAATTAATTTAATTGAAAATCATAAATAATATAAATAATGGAATTCTAAGCTTCAGAATTAATTTCTGAAGCTTATTATACATATGTGCATTTATATATTATAATAGAAAAAAGGTTGTGATAATTTATGAATTTTAATATATTGATTGTTGAAGATCAAAAAGAAATTAGTTCAATAGTAGTAAAATATTTAATTAAAGAATCATATAATACTTTTGTAGCTGAAAATGGATTTGAGGCGCTTGAATTATTTTCAAGGCAAAGTTTTCATCTTGTTTTATTAGATGTTATGATGCCAGGAATAGATGGATTTGAAGTTCTTAAAGAAATAAGAAATATATCTGAAGTTCCAGTAATTATGTTAACAGCAAGAGAAGCAGAGACAGACAGAATTAAAGGTTTTGATTTTGGAGCAGATGATTATGTTGTAAAACCTTTTAGTCCTAGAGAATTAGTTAGACGAATTAAAGTTGTATTTAGAAGATTGTATAATGAAACAGATGAAATAGTGCTTCAAGTAGAAAATCTTAAATTGTATACTAAAAGCATGAAACTTCAAAAAGATGGTGAATATATAAATATCACATCAACTGAATTTCAGTTGTTACATACTTTTATAAAAAATAAAGGTTTAGTATTATCAAGGGAACAATTAATCGAAAAGTCCTTTGGCTATGATTATGATGGTTTTGATAGAAACATTGACACTTACATCAAAAGGCTGCGTCAAAAGATTGAAGATAATCCTAAAAAGCCTAAATATCTTGTTACGAAATATGGGGTAGGATATATTTTTGGAGGAATGTAATATGAGTATAAAAAAACTATTTTTGTTAGCGTTAATTTTTGTTGCAATAATCTCAGTAAGTATTAATGCGATTATTCTCACTTCACTAACAGATAAGTATTTTGCTGATTATTTAGCAGAGAATTATAAAAAACATGTTGAAGAAGTAGAGAATTATACAAAAATGGCTTTACTTGAAGAAGATGTTTCCTATAGACAAATGGCAATAGAACTTGAAACACATTTAGATGATCCCATAATTAGAATCAAATTGTATGATGCTAATGGTGAAGTTCTTGTGGATGTAGATGAGAATTCAAATATGACTGGCAATATGATGGTTGAACAAATGATGGGTAAAATGATGAATATTGATCAGGAGGAAACTAGAAAATACGTCTTAAAAGATAATGATAAAATAATAGGCATATTAAATATAACTAGGCACAGTTCTGCTGAAAATTCAATAGTTGCAGGCTTATTTAAATCAGCATTATTTAGAAATAGTGCATATTCAGTAATTATAGCAATTGTTATATCTATTATTTTTGGATTTTTAATAAGTAGTATAATGAGTAGGGAATTAAAGGAAACTGCGCAAATGGCGAGTAATATCCAGATGGGTATAACGAAAATTTCTAAAAAATCATTTGTAAATGAAATTAATAGAATAAGAGAAAGCTTAAATGATTTAAATATGCGTCTTAAACTCAAACAGAAAAGTAGAAAAACCTTAATAGATCAGCTTGTTCATCAAACGAGGACTCCACTTACTATAATTAAGTCTCATCTTGAAGCTATGGAAGATGGTATTATTGTTGTTGATAAAGAAGAATTAGGTATATGCCAAAATCAAGTTGAAAATATTACAACCATTATTTCAAATATGAGTGCAATGATTGATGCCGCAAAAGAATCAAGTGAAGTAAGTAAAGAAATATTTGAAATAAATTATTTGCTTAAACAAATAACTTTAGGTTTAAAAGCGCAATTTGATAAGAAAAATATTAAGCTAGAATTGTCAATAAATGATAAAATTAAAATAGAAAGTGATAAATATAAATTGAGTCAAATTATATACAATTTATTAACTAATGCTTACAAATACACAGAAAATGGTGGATTAGTTAGAGTAAGTTATTTTGAATATGAGGATAATATAATTATTAAAGTTCAAGACACAGGTCTTGGTATTAAAGAAAGCGAAATTAAGAATATATTTAAAGCATATTACAGATCACCTTCAGCGGTTAGGACTAACGGTGAAGGCATAGGGCTATATGTTGTAAAAGAAAATTTAGATTTAATTAATGGTAGTATAAAAGTTGAATCAAAAAAATATATAGGAAGTAGTTTTATAGTTGAACTTCCAAAAAAAATGGCGTAGGTTCTTAGTTTATCAATTATTGAAAATATATAAGTATAGTGTTATGATAACTTAAAGTGTAAGAAAAACCATGCAAAAGCATGGTTTTTCTTTTTAAAATATATGGAGGGGTTTTATGTCAAATTATAGTGCCTTTGATGTAGTTGGTCCAATAATGATAGGGCCTTCAAGTTCACATACTGCTGGTGCATCAAGGATTGGGTATACAGCATATAAATTAGTTAAGTCTAGTATAAAAAACGTTGAATTTGTTCTTCATGGTTCATTTGCAAGAACTTATAGAGGACATGGTACTGATAAAGCTATTCTTGCCGGAGTGCTTGGTATTAGAGAGTATGATGAAAAACTCCGTGATTCATTTCAAATAGCAAAAGACCAAGGTGTAAAGTTCCTTTTTTCTGAAGACGATTTGGGTGATGTTCATCCTAATACAGTTAAAATTAAAGTAGAAGAAATTTCGGGAGCAAAATTTGAGTTAGTGGGTTCGTCTATTGGTGGAGGATCAATAAAAATTATTGAAATAAACGGAATCGGGGTTTCTATTAAAGGAGAATATCCGGCAATTATTGTAAGTCATAAGTCGAGAAAAGGCATGATTGCAGGCTTTACAAAGATATTAACAGATCATGGTCTAGATATATTATTTATGAGTTTTTATAAAGAAGAAGATGAAAAGGCAGGTCTTATGGTAATTGAAGTAGATAAAAAAATTCAAAATGAAGTTGTTGATGAAATAAAAAGGTCAATTGAAGGAATTATTGAGCTTTATTTGATATAGATAAGAGGTGTATAAAATGAAATATAATTTTTCGTCGGGACGTGAACTGCTTGAAAAATGTAATAAATATAATATGAAAATTTCAGAAATTATGATAAATAGAGAGATTGAACTTAGCTTTAAAACAGAAAAAGAATTGAAAAAAATTATGCTTGAAAGTGTCGAAGTTATGATAGAGTCTTCAAAAAAAGGAATAATTGGCGGAGAAAAATCTTTAAGTGGACTTATTGGTGGAGAGGCTAAACTTCTTGAAAAATATAGAAAAGAAGGAAACTCGCTTTCAGGTGACTCTGTAATGAAATCAATTATAAGTGCAATGTCAGTGCTTGAAGTTAATGCTACTATGGGTAAAATTGTAGCTTCGCCTACTGCAGGATCATGTGGCATTATTCCTGGAGCTCTAGTAACTACAGCATTAGAAAGAGAAGTATCAAAAGAAAAGATTGTTGAAGCTGTATTTACATCTTCAGCTGTAGGATACTTATTCTTAAAAAATGCTACTGTTGCAGGAGCAGAGGGTGGTTGTCAAGCTGAAACAGGAACTGCTTCAGCGATGGCTGCAGCAGGACTTGTAGAACTTTTTGGTGGTTCTCCAAAAGCGGCTTTAAGTGCTGCATCATTTACTATTAAAAATATATTAGGATTAGTTTGTGATCCTATAGCAGGTTTAGTGGAATGTCCATGTCAAAAAAGAAATGCACTTTTATCAACAAATGCACTTATATCAGCAGATATGGCGCTTGCAGGAATAGAAACAATTATTCCTTTTGATGAAGTAGTTGAAGCTATGTATAAAGTTGGTAAAATGATGTCACCTTCTCTTAAAGAAACTGCAGAAGGTGGAATGGCAAGTACGCCAAGTGCAAAAGCAATTTCAAAGAAAATATTCGGTTAAGGTGATATAAATGACAATAAAAACATCTAAAATTACATTAATCGGTATATATATAGCAATAGCACTAGTATTAAATATTTTTGAAAATTTTTTACCTACAAGAGTGTTGATTCCAGGTGCAAAATTAGGGCTTGCCAATATCATTACAATGATTTCTTTAATGACGCTATCAAAAAAAGAAACTTTAGTAGTAATTGTTATTAGAGTTACCTTAGGTTCTATTTTTGGCGGAGGCTTATCTGGATTTTTATATAGTTTTTCTGGAGCGGTAATTAGCTTTTCTTTTATGATTTTAGTAATAATGATATTCAAAAATAGAATATCTTTAATTGGAATTAGTGTTACTGGAGCCTTTTTTCACGGTGTTGGTCAAGTTTTAATGGCGGCTATTATTATTCAAAACACTAGAATATTTGTGTATCTTCCTACTCTACTATTAGCATCAATTGCAACTGGTATTTTTATAGGATACGTTTCAATATTTTTTCTAAATAGACTCAAGTATATTGAAAATATTAGCATTTATTCAAAATACTACGATGTATATTTTTAGTTAGATTAACTTAAATTAAAGTTTGATTAGAACGTAATTAACTTACTCTTAAATGGGTTTTTTAATGGATAGAGTTAAGATATACTTTAATTATAGTAATATAATTAGTGAGAGGAGATATTATGGATAAAAAATTATATAAATCACAAAATGATAAAGTTATTTCAGGTGTTTGTGGTGGAATTGCAGAATATTTTTCAGTTGATGCTGTTATTGTAAGATTAATTTGGCTTTTTACAATAATTTTCGGGGGTGTTGGTGTTACAGCGTACATTATATGTTCTATTTTTATTCCTAAGAGAAAAAATGGAATTGATCTCGTTAAACATAAAAAACCTCATTTTGAGAATAATAATGGTGGATCGTATTTTGGATTTGGACTTGTTCTATTAGGAGGTTATTTTTTACTAAGTAGAGTGTTCCATTTTACTTGGTTTAGAATGGGAAACCTTTGGCCTATATTTTTAGTAATAGGCGGATTTTACTTAATTTTTAGAGATAAGGATTAATAATGAAGATAAAAAGAAATAAGGAGACTAGAAGAAGGAGAAAAAAATCTAAATTTGGTATATTAATACTTATAATTGGTGTAGTTATTTCAATCGGCAAATATACTTCAATAGATTTAGAGAGTTTATTAAATAATAATAATGGTAAATTTTGGTCATACACAGGTGATGAAAAGCTTGAATTTAAAAATGAAAATGAAATAAAAGATATTAAAGCTAAAATTGAGATAATTAACGGAGATATTACAATTGGTAAAATAAATAGTGAATTATTGAATTCGATTCAGCCAAAACACTTAATGAATAATGAAATCAGTGGAAAAGGTACTAGTAGAAATTTTAATTCTGCAATATATAAAAATTATAGAGATTATTTAAAAAAAATAAGTTTTGATGGATATAACTACAACTATAATTTTAATCCTAAAGTCAATTTGAATATTGAAACTTATGCAGTAGTAGCTGATGGAAAATATGATTTTAGAGATATGATTGTTGATAATGCAACTGTTGTAAGTGCTTTAGGAAATGTTAAAGTTACTTTAAATGAGAATTCTGAAGCAAAAGATATTATAGTTATAAGTTCTTCTTCAAATATTAAACTTATAACTGATAATGAAAGAGGAATAAAGGTAACTTTGATTGGAATCATAAAAGAAAATAACCTTAATGATATTGGCTTTGTTTTGAAAGATGGAAATTATTATTCTAATAATTATGAAAAATCTACTAAAAAAACTGATATTAATATTTTTGTAGGTGTAGGAAGTTTTATAATTAAATATAAATCTGATGCCAAATAAGATTTATCTGACGCCTTAGTGTTCTAATATCCCTACTTCAAAAAAATGGATGATAAAAAACTCTGTCTGAAACTTAGAAATTCATCTATATTTGTTTTATCATAGTAGGCATATTAAAAAATGTTTTTAAATAGAACTTTTGGGTAAATATCTAACATAGTAAACATTGGAGGGATATTTATGCTAAAAGTATTAAATCAAATTGAAATTCCCCCTATGGATAATGACGAGATGTCAAATTATGTTTATGATATTAAAATTTCTTCAGATAGTAGACATCAAGGTTTTATCGAGGGAACAATAAATGAATTCTTGTGGTTTGCAATTGTGCACAATGACAATATGGAGTTTGGGATTAATAGTGAAACTTTAAATAAAGGGAATGGTAAAGTTAGTAGACTTTGTATTTATAAAGATAGTTATGATGTTGAAGGAAACCCATATTTACCATCGCTAAGTATTAAAAGATTGATTTATGCAAATTATCAAAGAGAATGGACAATTTTAAGCTCAAGTTATAGAAAAATGGTTCAAGAATTAGTACGCTACCTAGAAAGAAGATATTCACTTAAAATTGTTAAGTGAAATTACGCACTAAAAAAATGGTTAATTGGTATTCTTGACAACTTTTGAACTAAAATATATAATAAAAGAAATTTTAATAATTATTCGTTGAAAAAGAGGAAGTATTATAATTAAACTTATTTAGAGAAAAAAATCCTAGGCTGAGAGATTTTTAAAGAAATGATTATAAGAAAGTAGCTTTAGAGAAATGATTTAATAAATCGTCGTTTAGCCTGCGTTAAAGGTATTGAGTGCATATGATTTTATATGAACTAGGGTGGTAACGCGTTTAACCTCGTCCCTTTTCTTGGGAGGAGGTTTCTTTGCGCGAAGAAATAAAGCAGTGCGAAAAAAAACAATTAATGGTGAATGTGAGTTCACTCACAAATTCACCATTAATTGTTTTTTTTCATAGGGCAGGATGCCCGCGATTCGAGAAACTACGTTTCGCGAAATGCGCACTGCAAACCATTTAGAGGAAAGCGATTCGAGAAACTACGTTTCGCGAAATGCGCACTGCAAACCATTTAGAGGAAAGCGATTCGAGAAACTACGTTTCGCGAAATGCGCACTGCAAACCATTTAGAGGAAAGCGATTCGAGAAACTACGTTTCGCGAAATGCGCAGTGCAAATCATTTAGAGGAAAGCGATTCGAGAAACTACGTTTCGCGAAATGCGCACTGCAAACCATTTAGAGGAAAGCGATTCGAGAAACGAAGTTTCGCGAGATGCAATGCTGTTAAATAAAAAAGCAATCGAGAAACGTAGTTTCAAGGATTGCAAATTTTTTTAAAAGAAAGCAAGAGAGATGCAGTTTCAAGGATTGCACTTCAAGTATAATGTAAAGCACCGATAAACGAAAACTTTAAATTAATACTTATACAAAAAAATAAAGGAGTAAACTATGAAAGAAATTAAAATGGGGAAAACGTATAATCCTAAAGAATTTGAAGATAGGATATATGAGAAATGGATTAATGAAAAATCTTTTGAAGCAAACGTAAATAAAGAAAAGGAACCATATACAATAGTCCTACCTCCACCAAATATTACAGGTCAGCTTCATATGGGTCATGCTCTTGATCAAACTCTTCAAGATATATTAATAAGATGGAAAAGAATGCAAGGGTATGAAGCTTTATGGCTTCCAGGAACGGATCATGCTTCTATTGCAACTGAAGTAAAAGTTGTTGATAAGATAAGAAAAGAAGAAGGAAAAACAAAAGAGGAAATTGGTAGAGATGAATTTCTTAAAAAAGCATGGATTTGGCGAGATGAATATGGTAGAAAAATAGTAAATCAAATGAAAAAATTGGGTTCTTCTTGTGATTGGTCTAAAGAGCGTTTTACAATGGACGCGGGATGTAACGATGCAGTTACAGAAGTCTTTTTAAAACTATATGAAAAAGGATTAATTTATAAGGGTCATAGACTAATTAATTGGTGCCCGGACTGTGCAACTACACTTTCAGAGGCGGAAGTTGATCATGAAGAGAAACCTGGAAATTTTTATCATATTAAGTATTTTATAAAAGGCAGTGATGATTATTTAGAAATAGCTACAACTAGACCTGAAACTTTACTTGGAGATACTGCAGTTGCGGTTCATCCTGATGATGAAAGATATAAAAAATATATTGGTAAAATGGTAATTCTTCCACTTGTTAATAAAGAGATTCCAGTTATAGGTGATAGTTATGTTGATATTGAACTTGGTACGGGTGCTTTAAAAGTTACTCCAGCTCATGATCCTAATGATTTTGAAATTGGAAAAAGACACAATCTTGAAGAAATTACTATTCTTAATGAAGATGCTTCTATTAATAGTAATGGTGGAATTTATGAAGGCTTAGATAGATATGAATGTAGAAAGAAAATTGTTGAAGACTTAGATGAAGCGGGATATCTTGTTAAAATAGTTAAACATGATCATAACGTTGGGACTTGTTATAGATGTTCTACTGTAATTGAGCCTAGGCTCTCAGAACAATGGTTTGTTGCAATGGAAAAACTTGCAAAACCTGCAATTGAAGCTCTTAAGAAATCCGATTTAGAATTTATTCCGGAAAGATTTTCAAAAACTTATTTACATTGGCTAGAAAATATTAGAGATTGGTGTATATCAAGGCAATTGTGGTGGGGACATAGGATTCCTGCATATTACTGTGAAGATTGCGGAGAGTTAATTGTTTCAAGGGAAAAACCATTAGAATGTACTAAATGTTCTTCAAAAAATATTAAACAAGATGAAGATGTTTTAGATACATGGTTTAGTTCAGCACTTTGGCCTTTTTCAACTTTAGGTTGGCCAAATAAGACTCCAGAATTAGAGTATTTTTATCCAACTAATGTACTTGTAACAGGATATGATATTATTTTCTTTTGGGTTGTAAGAATGGTATTTTCAGGAATCGAACAACTCGGAGAAATTCCTTTTGATAAAGTATTTATACATGGTCTTGTAAGAGCTGCTGATGGAAGAAAAATGAGTAAATCACTAGGCAACGGTGTAGATCCACTTGAAATTATAGATGAATACGGAGCAGATGCTTTAAGATTTATGCTTGCAACGGGCAATAGTCCTGGGAATGATATGAAATTCCAAATTGAAAGAGTTGAGGCGAGTAGAAATTTCGCTAATAAATTATGGAATGCATCAAGATTTGTTATTATGGGTATAGACAATGAAGAACTATCTTTTGACGGAACTGAAGAATTTAACCTTTCTGACAAGTGGATTCTTTCTAGACTCAATACTGTAATTCAAGAATCAACGATTAATCTTGATAAATTTGAACTTGGTGTTGCAGCAAATAAAATATATGAGTTTGTTTGGAATGAATACTGTGATTGGTATATAGAATTGTCTAAAAAAAGAATTTATGGCGAAGATAAAATTGCTAAAGCGACTGTTCAAAAGGTACTTGTTAAGGTATTAAAAGATATTCTTAAATTACTTCATCCTTTTATGCCATATATAACAGAAGAAATTTGGGCAAGTGTTCCATCAAGCAAAGGAAGCATAGTAACGTCGGATTGGCCTTTAGTTAATGAAGATGGTATCGATGAAGTTTCAGAAAAAAGAATGAGTTTAATAATGGATTCAATAAAAAATATAAGAAATGTTCGAGCTGATATGGATGTAATTCCTTCAAGAAAAGCAAAAATATTAATCGTTGCAAAAGATGAAATTGCTAATTTATTAAAAGAAAATGAAGAATACCTAAAAGCATTGGCTTCAGCTTCAGATGTAATTATATCTGAAAAGAACGATGTATCAGATGATGCTGTTGCAGTAGTAATTGAAGGTGGAGAATTATTTCTTCCTCTTGAAGAATTAATTGATTTTAGAAAGGAAATTGAAAGGCTTGAAAAAGAAAAAGAAAAGTTTACTTTAGAAGTTGAAAGAGTAAATAAAAAATTATCAAACCAAGGTTTTGTAGCTAAAGCACCTGAAAAACTTATAGAAACTGAAAAATCTAAAAAAGTAAAATATGAAGAAATGCTTGAAAAAGTTAATGAAAGAATAGAAAGTATGATTTCTAAACAAAATTTGTTGTAAAAATGATATAATACTAGTAAATTAATAATAGTGCATTATTTTTTAATAATGCACTATTAAAATTGTCTAGAAAAATTTGTTGAGAAATATTGGTTTATAATTAAGAAATGAGGTAAATATGGATTACAATGAAGCAATTGAATACATTCATGGAACATATAAATTTGGAAGTAAATTGGGACTTGAAAATATATCAGTTTTACTAAACTTAATGGGCAACCCTGAAAAAGAACTTAAATTTATTCATGTTGCAGGAACAAATGGAAAAGGGTCCACTTCATCTTTCATATCTAATATTCTTCTTGAAGAAGGTTATGATGTTGGATTATTTACATCGCCGTATCTTGAAGTATTTAATGAAAGAATAAGAATAAATGGTGCTAATATTCCTAATGGTGATTTAAGTGAAGTAGTAAGTCTTGTAAAGAAAAAAGTTGATATAATGATAAAAAAAGGATATTCACATCCTACAGAATTTGAAGTTGTTACAGCAGCAGCATTTGAGTATTATAAAAATAAAAAAGTTGATTTTGTAGTTTTGGAAGTTGGAATGGGTGGAAGACTTGACTCTACCAATGTAATAGAAGATACATTGGTTTCTGTTATTACTCCAATTGCACTTGATCATACGGATTATTTAGGTGATACAATTGAAAAAGTTGCTTTTGAAAAAGCTGGAATAATTAAAACAAATTCAGTTGTTGTTATTCACCCTCAGAAGGATAGTGTTATTGATGTAATTGCAAAAAAATGTGAAGAACTAAATGCAAAACTTGTAGTTGCACCGGTAAAAAACATTGAAATATTGGATTATGATATTAGTGGTACTAGCTTCAAGGTATTGTCAAATGAATATAAAATATCTCTACTTGGAGAGCATCAAGCAAACAATGCTACAGTTGCTTTGACAGTAATCAATGCATTAATAGAGAATTATGACATAAAAGTATCTGAAGAATCTCTAAAGAGTGGACTTACAAAAACAATCTGGCCAGGGCGATTAGAAATAATGGGTAAAAATCCTATAGTTGTCATTGATGGTGCACACAATCTTCACGGAGCAAAAGGACTTGCTAATGCCAGTGAGAAACTTTTCTCTGAAAAAAAAGTTATAGGTGTAATAGGAATTTTAGGTGATAAAGATGTTGATGGTATTTTATCTGAGATGCTTCCAATATGCGATGAAGTAATAGTTACTGAACCGGATAACCCGAGAAAGATGAAAGCAGAAGAATTAGGTGAAAAAATTGAAGGTTTTTCAAAAAAAACTTATGTTGAACCAATTATAAAAGAAGCGATTGATAAAGCACTCCATTTATCAAATTCAGATGACGTAATATTATTTTTTGGTTCACTCTATATGATTGGTGAAGTAAGAAAAGTATTAAGAATGATTGTTAAGTAATATATTTTGGGAGGATTTCTTAATGTTTGATAAGGATAAACCTTATATTTTAGTTCTTGGGGCTTCAGTAGTAGATATATTTGGCTTCAGTAGTTCAAGATATAGACCGTACAATTCAACTCCTGGTAGAGTTAAAATGTCTTTTGGAGGAGTATGTAGAAATATTGCTGAAAATCTTGCAAGGGTAGGAGTTAATACTAAATTTATATCTATTTTAGGTGATGATGAGAAGGGTAAAAGTATTTTAGAGCATTCAAAAATAATTGGCTATGATATGAGCGATTCGCTTATTTTAGAAAACGGTGGAACTCCAACTTATTTAGCTATACTAAATGAATGTGGAGAAATGGTATCGTCCATTGCAGATATGAAAAGTATTGGAGAATTAAATACTGAGTTTATTGATTCTAAGGCAGATATTATAATTAATTCTGAATATACCTTTTTAGATTCTGATGATCCTGAAATATTAGAATACATTTTAACGACCTTCAAAGATAAAACGAAATTTGTTCTTGATCCAGTTTCGGCAGAGAAAGCAAATAATATAAAGCATTTGATACATCATTTTCATACAATAAAACCAAATAGGCATGAAGCTGAAATTATTCTTGGATTCAAACTTGATAGTGAAGAAGAACTGAATAACGCTGGAAAATATTTTAGAAAAATGGGTGTAAAAAATATTTTTATAAGTCTTGATGAAGACGGAATATACTATATGAATTCTGAAAAATCTGGAATAATAAAAGCAGAAAATGTAACTGTAAAAAATGTTACAGGAGCTGGTGATTCATTTGTTGCAGGAATTGGCTACGGATATATGAAAGAATTTCCTATAGAGAAAACTGTAAAATTCGCCATAACTATGGCAAATATAACCATTGATCACGAAGAAACAATAAATCCTGAAATTGATAATGAATATGTGGCGAGTAGAATTTCAAAAAATATTTGGATTGAAAAGAAATTTAATTTTTAATTAACAATAAGGAGAAAATGGTATGCCGTCTCAAAAATTATTAGATAACAATAAAAAAGTTATAGAAGCTTGGGAAAATTTTATAGATAATAATATTTTGGAAAGAGAAAAATTAAGACAGCAAATTATAGATTCTTGGCTAAGAAGTAAAAAATATAAAGTTGATTCTTTTAGTACACTTGTAAAAAAAGAGTTAAATCATAATAATTTAAGTAAAAGAATAGAAAAGTACAAACCGATATTAGATATAGCAGTTCCTTTTATGGAGACAATTTACAAAACAGTCGGAAATAGTGGTATGATAGTTAGATTTACGGACTCTGATGGTTATGTTTTGGAATGTTTTGGTGATCTTAGTGTACTTGAAAGAAATAAAGAAATACATCTATATAAAGGAACAAATGTAAGCGAAGAAATGATTGGAACGAACGCAATTGGTGTAGCTTTAAAAACAGGAATTGCGCTTCAAGTATTAGGTGCTGAGCATTATAGAAAGAGTTACCATGCTTGGACTACTTCGGCAGCTCCTATTAGAGATAAAGAAGGGAAAATTTTATCAGTACTTAGTATGTCAGGTGATCATAGTCAAGTACATCCTCACACATTAGGTATGATTATGGCGTCGGCACTAGCAATTGAACATGAAATTCGATTGAATAGAGCTAACTTTGAATTAATACGCGCAAATGAACATCTGGATGCTGTAATGCAGTCAATTAATGAAGGCATACTTACAATTGATATAAATGGAATAATAACAGATGTTAATTACTTTGCGAAAAAATTCTTAAAAAAATCTACAAAAAATATTATTGGTAATAGTATTGATGAATTAACCAAAAAACCGGTATTTGAATTGATTAAAAATAATGAAATAAAATTTGATGAAAAAGAAATACATTTTTTAGATGATAATAAAAAAAAGAAATCAGTAATAATAACATTTAAACCCGTTTATAGTGGGAAAAAAGATATATCAGAATACCTTATTAGGTTTAGAGAATCAAAAAAAGTATATGATCAAGTTAATAAGTTGGTTGGTTCAAAAGCAATTTTTACATTCGAAGATATTTTAGGTGATAGTCCTAAAATTAAAGAATCAATAAGATTAGCTTCTTTGATTGCAAATACGGATGCAACAGTTCTATTAAATGGAGAATCTGGAACAGGAAAAGAATTGTTTGCACAAGGAATACATAATGCTTCTAACAGACATGAAAGCCAATTTGTATTTATTAATTGCGGAGCTATCCCTAGAGATTTGGTCGCAAGTGAGCTCTTTGGCTATGAAGATGGGGCCTTTACAGGAGCTAGAAAGGGTGGACATCCTGGAAAATTTGAATTCGCTGATGGAGGAACATTATTCTTAGATGAAATTGGAGATATGCCGCTTGATACTCAGGCTAATTTATTAAGGGTTCTTGAAACAAAAGAAGTAGTAAGAGTTGGAGGACATGACGTAATACCAGTAGATGTAAGGGTAATTGCTGCTACACATAAAGACTTAAAAAAAGAAGTAGAAAACGGTAATTTCAGACAAGATTTATTTTTTAGATTAAATGTAATGCCAATAACGACTCCTCCTTTAAGAGAAAGAAAAGAAGATATTAGAATATTAATAAAATATTTTTATTCACAATTTTCGATGAAAAAAAATGAAAAAATAATGATAGATGAAAGTTTTTACAAGGTTATGAAAGACTATTATTGGCCTGGTAATGTAAGGGAGCTTCAAAATGTAATGCAAATGATAACGAATATTAATGGTTCGAAAGACAAGCTTTATAGTGAAGATTTGCCGAATTATCTTAAAGAAGCCATCAAATTTACTGATGATGAAGAAATAACTTTAGTTAAACCATTATATATAGTAGAAAAAGAAGAAATATTAAAAGCAATAAAATATTCTTCGGGAAATCTTATGCAAGCATCTAAGATACTTGAAATTGGAAGAAGTACTCTTTATAGAAAGTTAGAAAAATATAATATCGAAATATAATCAAAAATAAAATTAAAAAATAGTAGATAACAAGTGAACGAGCGCCCCAAAATGATACATGTGTATCATTTTGGGGCGCTCGTTCTTTGATTAACATCAAAAAGTGTATCAAATTAATACATAGCATTTTAATTAGGGAATATTATTTTATATGAAATCAATGTAAGCATTGAAAAATGTCAATATTGTGTAACTTAATATATTACAAATACATTGGCATGCATTTTGCGTATATAAAGAAGTGTAGAAATAAAAGCAAAGCATTATAAGTATTTATAGAAACTAATATTTTGTATTAAAAATGATTTTAGTATATAATTACTGCTTTTTATAATTTAAATTGGGTAGTAAGTATTAGAAAGAAGGTATGTATATGACAAGCAAAATTATTAAAATTTTATCTTTAACAGTATTTTTTGTAATATTAAGTGAGAAAATTTCACTTCTTAATATAATTTCGGCTGTAACTATTGCCTATATTGTTTTCAAGATAAATACTACTAATACAAATATAAAAAAATACTTTAGTTTTCATTTGATTTTAAAGTGGATTTTTTTTACAGGTGTTCTTTTTAAAGAAGTGGTTGTCGCAAATTTTCAAGTTGCAAAAATTGCGCTTAGTCCCTCAATGGATATTAAACCAATTATTTTGGACTACCATAGTAAAATAAAAGATGAATTTTTACTTACTATACTTTCAAATGCGATAACTCTTACTCCAGGGACTATGACGGTTGATATTCATGATAATTTGCTTAAAATTCATTGTTTAAATGAGACTTACGCGAATTCTTTAAAAGATATTTATATGGAAAAAATTTTATTTGATATAGAAGGTGAACTTAATGTATAATTTTTTAGTTTTTTCAATAATTTTCTTAGGGTTAACAACTCTTCTTTGTATGTTTAGAGTAATTAAAGGCCCTACTAAAGGTGATCGTATTATAGGTATTAATATAATAGGAACCAAAACTATGGTTATTATTGCGATTGTTTCTTCAATTTTATCAGAAGATTATTTTATTGATGTTGTATTAGTATATGCACTAATTAGTTTTATTGGATCTTATGTTGTTTCAAGAGAACTTATACAAAGTGAAAAGGAGGAATAAGATGAATATTATAGCAGTTGTTTTAATATCGTTTGGACTTTTCTTTTTCTTCGTTGGAACTATTGGTGTTATTAGGTTTCCAGATGCGCTTACAAGAGCTCATGGAGCTGCAAAATGCGATACTCTTGGAGCTGTTCTTTCTCTTCTTGGTTTGATTGTATTAAAAGGGTTTTCTCCTTCAAGTATTAAACTACTTATGGTTATTATATTTTTGTGGATAGCTAACCCAACTGCAACTCATATGATTGCAAGAGCGATTCTTGCGAGTAGTGGAAGAGAAAATAAAACTTTAGGTGAGTCAAAAGATGCTAACAAAACTGAATTAACAATAGAAGAAGCGGGTGAAGTAAAATGATGATTTTTAATATAATTATTTTAGTAGTTATGATATTAGGAGCAATTATGGCTTCGTATACAAAAAATATTTTAGCTTCAGTTATCATTTTTATGGTATATAGTTTTATGATGGCAATCCTTTGGCAACAGATGAATGCGCCTGATTTAGCAATAACTGAAGCTGCAGTTGGTGCTGGAATTACTTCTATACTATTTATTATTACTCTAAGAAAGATTAAGGTGATGAAAAAATGAAAAAAATTCTTGCGAGTATTATTACAATAGCTTTTATTATCTTTCTTTTAATTGCTGTAAACGATATGCCATTACTTGGACTAGGAACGAATCCTTCTCATAATATTGTAATGGAAAAATACATAAATGATGCAATGAAAGACACAGGTGCTGTAAATATAGTGTCAGCTATGATTCTTGATTATAGGGCTTTTGATACATTTATAGAAACTTCAGTTATATATACCGCTTTAATCTGTGTTTTTATGGTTTTAAAAAAAGGTGGTACAAAATATGAAGACTAGTATAGTGAAAAATGTTGCAAATATAATGATTCCTTTTATTCAAATGTTTGCTCTGTATATTATGATTTTTGGTCATATTTCTCCAGGGGGTGGATTTGCTGGAGGAAGTATTTTAGGAGCAAGCCTTATTATGTACAGGTTTATTCATGGTAATGAAGAGACTTGCAGAAAATTTGGATTTAGAAAACTTTTAAAATTAGTGTCATTTTCTTTAATTGGATATGGATTATTAAAAGGATTTGTATTTGTAGCGTCATTTTATGGATTGAATGAGATAGTTCCAGTAGGCAATGTTGGTACAATTTTAAGTGGAGGGTTTATTATGCCGTTAAATATATTAGTTGGAATAGTAGTAGCAATTACATTTTACTTTATAGCTTCTTTATTTGAAGAGGGTGAAATCGAAAATGTCTAATTTACTAATAAATTATATACAAGTAGGAGCAGTGGTTCTCTTTGGAATAGGTTTTATGATTCTTCTATTGAATAATAATCTTATAAAAAAAATAATAGGAATGAATATCATGGATACATCGATTTTTTTGTTGTTTATTTCTATTGGATTTATTCATGGAAAAGAAGCTCCTATTATTGTCGGCGGAAAATTTCATATAAATGGCTATGTAAACCCAATTCCAACGGGTCTTATGCTTACTGGAATTGTTGTAGCAGTAAGTGTTACATCGTTTATGCTAGCATTAACTATTAAGTACTACGAAAAATTTGGAACAATCGAATTAGATGAGATAAACGCTATTAAGAAGAATAACAATTAAAACAAAAATGATAAATAATTTAAAACCTTTAGCTTTAAAAATTTGGTTTTTAGATGAAAATAAAGGAGGAAACTAATGAAATTAATCAGTTTAACCTTACTAAATGTCACGAGTAGTAGTATTTCAAAAATAAATACACTTGAACTAATACCTCTTTTAACAATTATGATACTTATGATGGGCGCATTTATTGTTCCTATTTTGAAAAACAAAAAAAATGTTTATAAAATTTCCTTAGCAATATTTTCTTTAGTATTTATTATGAATTTAGTAAATTTAGTTAACGTAATTAATAATGGAATTTTTATGTTTACTATAGGTCATTTTTCAGCACCTTTTGGTATTGTTTTTAGAATTGATTATATAGAAAGTATTATTGGATTATTATTTTCTTTTGTTATGTTAATGATAGTTTGGTATTCAATGTATAGTTTAGAAAAAGAAATCAAAGTAAAAAGAGTGAGTTTTTTTTATACACTTAATTTACTTTTATTAGCATCATTACTTGGAATTATATATACTTACGATATTTTTAATGGTTTTGTATTTTTAGAAGTTAGTACACTTGCAGCTTGTGGAATTATTATTGCAAAGGATAAAAAAACTAATATAAAAGCAGCTCTTAAATATTTAATTCTTAGTACTTTAGGTTCAGGATTAGTTCTTATGGGAATTGCATTTCTTTATTCTATAACTGGTCATTTAAGCATGGAATTTATTCATGATGAATTGGTTAAATCGGCAGCATCTAATCAAAATATTATTTTGATTAGTTTAATACTTTTCACTGTGGGACTTGGGATAAAAGGAGCGATGTTTCCTCTACACATCTGGTTACCAGATGCACATTCATCTGCTCCTAGTCCTTCCAGTGCAATACTTTCAGCGTTAGTTATTAAAGCGCCTATCATTTTTATGATAAAAATATTTTATATGGTTTATGGAAAAAATATTATTCAGGGTACAGTTATATTAAATATATTACTTATATTTGGATCACTTGGAATGATTATGGGTTCAGTCTTTGCAAGAAGGCAAAAAGAATTAAAAAGAATGATTGCTTATTCAAGTGTAGCTCAAATGGGATATATATTTTTTGGAATTGGACTAGGTAATGAACTTGGTTTACTAATGGCGGTTTATCATATAATAGCTCATGCAGTAACTAAATCTAGTTTATTTCTAGCAGTAGGTTCAATAATTGAACAAACCGGTTTTAAAAAGATCGATGATATTAAAGGAATCGGAAAAGAAATGCCAGTAACTCTTGCAATATTTTCGATTAGCGCATTTTCTATGATTGGTATTCCAGTACTTCCAGGATTTATTAGTAAATGGAACCTTTCTCTTGCTTCTATTGAAACTGGAAAATTATATTTACTTGCTATTATTTTACTAAGTAGTTTATTAAATGCAGCTTATTATTTTCCAATTATTATTAACGGTTATTTTGGAGAAGATAATTTAGATGGAAAAGTGTTTAGATCAAAAAGCAAGCCAATTAAAGAATTGATGCCACTGATTATATTATCAGTAATAATGATATTAACTGGATTTTTCTCAGGAAAAATTATAGAGCTTATTAAATTTGGAAGTTATTTTTAATTAAACTACTAAACGTTTAGGAAGTTTTTCATAATAATACATGTAAAAATTCAACATATGATGAGTAGGAGATGGAGTAATGGAAAAATTAATTTTACTATTGCCACTATTGGTACCAATAATTGGCACATTGTGTTTATCCACAAATAAAATAATTAAAGATAAATATATGAAAAAATTTGTTGGAATAATTGTATTTGTTAATTTGGGATTAGTGTTAAATTCAGCATACAACGTAAATACAACAACATCACATTTAATAAAAGTGAATGAATTTTTAGATATTTATTTTAAAGTTGATAAATTGGGAGTTCTTTTTAGTTTGATGGCATCTATTCTTTGGATATTAACTAGTTTTTATTCATTTGAATATATGAGTCACGAAAGTAAAAAAAGAATGTTTTATGCATTTTTCGTTTTAACTTTAGGAGTAACAGTAGGTATATCTTTTGCAGGTAATTTATTTACATTATATATTTACTACGAAATATTAACCCTTTCAACCTTTCCTTTGGTTATACACGCTGGAACAAAAGAAGCATTATACAGTGGTAAAAAATATATTATATATTCGTTTTCAGGTGCGACACTTATTATATTTGGTATGATGATTCTCTATAGTGTAACTGGAAATATGAATTTTACACACGGCGGAATTTTCTCGAATGCTGCACTAAGTGATAAAAATTTAATACTTATAAGTTATATATCTATGTTTTTAGGATTTGGAGTAAAATCAGCTCTTGTACCATTTCATTCTTGGTTACCAGCTGCGATGGTTGCCCCTACACCAGTAAGTGCGCTTCTTCATGCAGTTGCCGTCGTTAAATCAGGAATTTTTTCTCTTATTAGAATAACGTATTTCGTATTTGGTGCGACCGTAATAAAGGAAATAGGAGCAGTTAAATATTTGATACCATTTGCGATTATAACAATACTAATGGGATCACTCTTAGCACTTCACCAAGATCATCTAAAGAAAAGATTAGCTTATTCAACAATTTCACAGCTTGGATATATAATTTTAGGTATATTAATGCTCAATAAAAATGGATTAAGCGGAGCTCTTCTTCATTTAATTAACCATGCCTTTATAAAAATAACTTTATTTTTCATTGTTGGAGCTATAACACATCAAACAGGCAAAAAGTATATTCATCAAATAAATGGACTTGGTAAAAATATGAAAATAACTTTTGTATGTTTCACTATTGCATCAATATCATTAATTGGTATACCGCCAACAAATGGTTTTGTAAGTAAGTGGTTTTTAAGTATGGGAGCACTTAATAATGGTTCTATTTTTCAAGTGATTATATTATTATTTAGTGCGTTTTTAACTGCAAGTTATTTGCTTCCAATACCTGTAGCAGCATTTTTTAGAAAATCTGAAGATCAGCTTATTTTAGAAGAACATTTAAATGAAGATTTTGCACATTTAGAACTTGAACGCGATTCAAAAGATCCAAATAAATTTATGTTAGTACCAATAGTTATTTTAACAGCTATAATAATATTTTTAGGTTTATTTCCAAATGTGATAATTTCATTCATTAACGATATTTTGCTAGAAGTTTTTTAAGGGAGGTAATGATGATAATTTTAATATTGATAATACCGTTTATTGCTTCTTTTATAGGTTATTTTATTGGTAGCAAAAATGAAAAATATAGAGATATATTTAATGTGTTGTTTACTGCAATTGAATTAATTTTAGTAATGTTAATATTTCCAAATGTTAAGAACGGCGATTTAACGTATTTTGTACCAAATATAATGGGTACAGGACTATTTTTAAAAATAGATATGCTTAGATATGCTATGCTTGTAATTTCAGCTCTCGCATGGTTTTTAACTACAATGTATTCTACTCAATATTTACTTAAACATAAAAACAGAAATAGGTATTACCTTTTTTCAATGCTTACCTATGCTGCTACTATAGGAATATTTATGTCAGAAAATATAATAAATATGTTTACATTTTTTGAAATAATGTCTTTAACGTCATATATTCTTGTAATTCACGATGAAGATAAGTACTCGCATGAGGCTGGAGTATCTTATATTTCCATGGCAATTGCGGGTGGGCTTGTAATGTTAATGGGTATTTTTCTTCTTTTTGATTACACTGGTACGCTTAATATTGGTGAAATATCAAAAACTCTACCAAATTTAGGAAATGTTAAATACGTGATATCGACTTTAATAATCGTAGGATTTGGAGTAAAAGCGAGTATGTTTCCACTTCATACATGGCTTGTAAAAGCGTATACGGCGGCTCCAGCACCTGCAAGTGCTATTATTAGCGGAGTACTTCTAAAAGCAGGATTATTTGGAATAATAATAGTAGTAGATGAAATGATGGCCGGTGATGAGAAAATGTCGTTTGTTATATTTGTAATAGGTATAATAAATATATATCTTGGTGGAATACTTGCTATGATGCAAAGAAATATAAAGAGAGTAATCGCCTATAGTAGTTTAAGTCAAACTGGGTTTATGTTAATGGGAATTGGTCTTATAGGAATTCTTGGAAAAGAAGGTGGCGTTGCTATTGTTGGAACGATTCTTTTCATGGTAAATCATGCTATATTTAAAATTCTACTTTTCCTTGGAGCGGGAATTATTTATATGATTTATAACGATTTAAGTA
Source organism: Helicovermis profundi (assembly GCF_033097505.1). Lineage (NCBI taxonomy): Bacteria > Bacillati > Bacillota > Clostridia > Peptostreptococcales > Caminicellaceae > Helicovermis > Helicovermis profundi. The sequence goes on from NZ_AP028654.1 coordinate 788,452, forward strand.
TTAATAAAATATATGGTTTTGGTAAAAATAAAATAAAGCTTAAAATAATATTTTTAATTGGAATACTTGGTATAACAGGAATTCCTGGATTTAATGGTTATACATCTAAAACATTAATACACGAAGCAATTCTAGAAGCTTATCATCTTACTGATAATATTTTTTATAAATTTTCAGAAATTGCATTTTTGCTTGGTGGTGCGCTTACAATTGCCTATATGATGAAAATATTTATTGGAATTTTTATTGATGAAAATAGTGAATTTAAAGGACAGTACAATGAATTTGTTCATAAAAGAGCACTTATGCCAATGGGTATACTTGCAGGATTGATTATTATAATTGGGTTATTTCCAAATGGAATAATTAGTTCATTAAATTTATATGCAAGTTCTCTTCACGCTCATGGTTTAGAATACGTAAATTTCTTTACTATAGATAAATTGGTATATTCTCTTATTACAATCATTTTGGGCGTTTCAATTTATTATCAGTTTGTAGATAATTATTTTATAATTCATCACGATAAAAAGAAAATGTACGTTAACCCTTCTCTTATGTGGTTTGATTTAGAAAAAGATCTCTATATTCCGGTAATTGTGAATACATTTAAATTTTTCTCGTTTTTCTTTAAACATATTGATAATTGGATGATTTATTCAGTAAAAAAACTTTCAAATTCTGTTAATGTAGTAGAAAACCTTGATAGTACTCTTTTACTTAAATTAGAAGAGAAAAGAATGATGGTTGATACATCTACTGATACATTTAAACATGAATTCGAAGAAAAAGTAATGCATTCTAAAGAGGATATTTTAGAAAAAACAGAAAATATATTAAATTTATCAAGTGAAGCTAAACCACTTTTAAAAAATGTTAAAAGTATAAATGAGTTAATTATTTTCTTCCATAAAAGAATAACTAGTATTACTTATTCTATATTTTTATTTGGAATCGTACTTGTATTAAGTCTTTTATATGTATTCTTAATGCGGTAATAGTCATAGTGAAAATTAAATATACATTTTAAAATCTACTAAATTAACAAATCATTCATATTGATTATTAATTTAGTAGATTTTTTTATTTAACACGGAATTAACATAAACTAAATATAATCATAATCAAACAAATATATATTAGTATTGTAAAAGAAAATAAAAACTCATAAAAGGAGATTAAAAAATGAAAAGGATATTAAATTCAAAAGTTCTAATTTTAGCATTGGTATCGGTAATAGTACTGGTTTTATTAACAGGGTGTTCATCTAATGAGGCAAGTTCATCTAATGAAAGTGATGTTTCAGCGTCAAATGAATTAAAGGGACATGTAACATTAGTAGGATCTACATCAGTAACGCCGGTTGCTCAGGAAATTGCAGAAGCATTTATGAAAATAAACCCTAAAGTAAAGGTTGATGTTCAAGGCGTTGGATCTTCAGCAGGAATAAAATCGTCGCATGATAAAGTATCTGATTTTGGAATGTCTTCAAGAAATTTAAAAACAGGTGAAAAAGAATGGGGTCTTAACGAACATGTTATTGCATTTGATGGAATTGCAGTTGTTGTAAATCCTAAAAACGGAGTAAAAGATTTAACAAAAGAGGAAGCTACAAAAATATTTAAAGGACAAATAACTAATTGGAAAGAAGTCGGTGGAGTAGATAAAGAGATTCTTGTAATATCAAGAGAAGCAGGTTCTGGTACTAGAGGTGCTTTTGAAGAATTAATGGATTTAGAAAAGAAAAATAGTGATGGTAAAAAAATAAGTGCAGTCATTAAAAATGCCTTAATTGCTGAGGGAAATGGTGCTGTAAAAGCAAATGTTGCTAAAAAAGAATATGCTATTGGATACCTGTCGTTATCATATTTAGATAATAGCATACAAACTGTTAAGATTGATGGAGTTGATCCAACTACTGATAATATAGTTAATGGAACTTATAATATTTCTAGACCATTTTTATTACTTTCAAATGGTGAGTTGTCAAAGGAAGCTAAAGCATATCTTGATTTTGTAATGAGCGATGAAGGACAAAAAATCATTTCTAAAAAATTGATTTCTATAAAATAAATGCTAGTACAAGGTGATTAAGATGCCATATATAAGTATGTTAATTCACCTTTATACTTTACATAGAATTAATATAAAAGTAATTTTATTAAACATAGTTTTTCTATAATAAATATAGCTTGTAAATAATGAAAAGTTGGAGGGAAAATGATAACTATTGATAGAAAAAAATATAGAAAAAAGAAAAAAATCGAAAATATAATTGAAAAAACTTTTTTAGTTTCAGCATTAGTTTCAATTTTAAGTTTACTACTTATTATGATCTTTATATTTGGAAAAGGGGCACCAGCAATTAATAAAATTGGTTTATCTAATTTTATATTTGGGCTTAACTGGGAACCTTCTGCTGATATTTATGGAATCTTTCCTATGATTTTAGCATCACTTTATGTTACTTTTGGAGCAATTGTAATAGGCGTTCCAATTGGCGTATTTACGGCAATTTTTCTCAGCGAAATTGCACCGAAATGGCTAGGAAAAATTGTAGAAAGTGCTGTACAGCTATTAGCAGGTATTCCATCGGTAATTTATGGTTTTTTCGGACTTCTTGTTATAGTTCCATTAATAGATAAGTATTATGGTGGAGGCGGAAATAGCATTTTAGCAGCAATAATAATACTTTCTGCAATGATTCTTCCAACAATAATAACAATATCAGAAAATGCAATTAAAGCAGTTCCAAAAGAATATAAAGAAGGATCTCTTGCTCTTGGTTCTAGTGAAATTCAAACAATTTTTAAAGTTATATTGCCTGCAGCAAAATCAGGAATTTTAACTTCAGTAGTTCTTGGAATTGGGAGAGCGATAGGAGAAACTATGGCAGTAATTTTAGTCATTGGCAATACAGTTCAACTTCCAAGCTCAATTCTTGATAGAGCAAGAACACTTACGGCAAATATTGCAATTGAAATGGGTTATGCATATGGATTGCACCAAGAAGCGTTATTTGCAACAGGAGTAATCTTATTTATATTTATTATGATTATTAACTTTATTTTAAATTTCTTAATAATCGATAGAAATAGTAATTAGAAAAAAATTCTATGTGAGGATAAAAAATGAATAAAAAAAATGTAAAAAATTATAGAAAGTTTAAAGACAATTTCATACTTGGATTAATATATATATCATCATTTATAACATTTAGTATACTTGTTTGGATTCTAGTATATGTACTTTCGAGAGGATTACCTCAGATTAATATGGAATTTTTAAGTAGTGCACCTAAGGGTGATGATGGTGGCGGAATTTTTCCAATGATAATTTCAACATTATACTTAATCATAATTTCAATTGCTTTTTCTGCACCTATAGGAGTATTAAGCGCAATTTATTTAACTGAGTATGCAAAAAATAAAAGACTAATCAAGATAATAAGGTTTGCAACAGAAAGCTTAGCGGGTATTCCTTCGATTATTTATGGATTGTTTGGAATGGTATTCTTTGTAGTATTTCTAAAAATGGGCTGGTCAATTATTTCTGGTGCAATTACACTTAGTATTATGGTTCTTCCTACAATTATTAGAAGTAGTGAAGAGGCGCTTAAATCAGTTCCTAAAAGTTATAAGGAAGCAAGTTTAAGTCTTGGAGCGACAAAACTTAGAACAATATATAAATGTATTTTGCCTTCGGCGTTTCCTGGTATTTTAACAGCTATTATTTTAAGTGTTGGAAGAATAATAGGAGAAACTGCTGCAATTTATTTAACCGTTGGTATGGCACCATATATTCCAAAATCAATTTTTGAGTCAGGAAGAACTCTTTCTGTACATTTATATATGCTTGCTAAAGAAGGGATTTCTTTTGATAAAGCATTTGCAACAGCATCAGTTTTAATAATAATGATTTTTATGATTAATGTATTATCAAATTATGTTGCTAACAAAATGAATACAACAAATAAGGCATAAGTAAGAGTAAAATTAGTGGAGGGAAAAAGTGGATAATAGTAAAATTAGTGTTAAAAATCTAGATTTATTTTATGGGGATTTTAAAGCTCTTAAAAATATAAATATTGATATTAAAGAAAAAGGTATTACAGCTTTAATTGGACCTTCTGGATGTGGTAAATCAACTTTTTTAAAAACTTTAAATAGGATGAATGATTTAGTAGACAATGTTAAAATTAATGGAATGGTGAAAATAGATAAAACCGATATATATGATACTATTGATGTAAATGAACTTAGAAAGAAAGTTGGTATGGTATTTCAAAAACCAAATCCATTTCCAATGAGTATATATGATAATATTGCTTATGGTCCAAGATCTCATGGAATTAAAGATAAAAAAACTCTTGATGAATTAGTTGAGAAAAGTTTAAGAAATGCTGCTCTTTGGGATGAAGTAAAAGATAGGCTTAAAAAAAGTGCACTTGGACTTTCAGGAGGACAACAACAAAGGCTTTGCATAGCTAGAGCACTTGCTGTAGAACCTGACATTCTTTTGATGGATGAGCCTACTTCAGCGTTAGATCCTATAGCAACATTAAAAATAGAGGAACTTGCAATTAAACTTAAGAAAGACTACACTATTGTTATAGTAACACATTCAATGCAACAAGCGGGAAGAATTTCTGACAATACAGCATTTTTTCTAATGGGCGAACTTATTGAATATGGAATAACAACAAAATTATTTTCAAATCCAATAAAAAAACAAACTGAAGATTATATTACTGGTAGATTTGGCTAGGAGGAATTATGAGGGTAAGAGCAAGGTTTGATAAAGAACTTGAAAAACTTGAAGACTTAATTATCAAGATGGGAGTTGGAGCTGAAGGTATTGTTGATCTGGCTTTTAAATCTTTAGTGGATAAAGATAGAAAATTAGCAAATGATGTTATAGAAATGGATAAAAATATTGATCAACTTGAACTTGAAATAGAAAATAAATGTTTGAATTTAATTGCACTTCAACAGCCTCTAGCAGGTGATCTTAGAGAAATTTCTGGTGCGCTTAAGATTATTACTGATTTAGAGAGAATAGGTGATTATGGGGTAAATATAGCAAAAGTTGCACTTGAGTTTGGAGATGAAAAATTTATTAAAGAACTTATTGATTTGCCAGAAATGAATAGAATCGTAAAAACAATGATAAAAGGGTGTATTGATGCTTACGTTAATAAGGATTCAGATAAAGCTAGAGATATAGCATTACTTGATGATAAAGTAGATGACTTATATGAAAAAATATACAGTGAATTATTAGATATTACAAATAAAGATAATAAATCTCAAATTATTAGATTTTTGTTTATTGGTCGGCATTTAGAAAGAATAGCTGATCACGTAATAAATATATGCCAAAGAGTAATATATATGGTTGATGGAATTAGAGAGACCTATTAGTAATTATAATCACAAAAATTATATGATATTGTAAAAATGAAGCGTGCAGAATTTTGCAGCTTCATTTTTTTTGTTACAAATAACAAAAAAATGTAAATACTATATTGTTTTTCCTAAAAAAAGTATTGTAAAAATAATTTTATATACTTATAATTGAAAGTGGGTGTTAAATTTGTAACGAAAGGATGTAGGTGAATGTAATGAAAAAAATATATAGTAAAGGATTATTTGAATACTAGTAAATAGTTTGAAAGATTTTTCCATATGTACACACGTTGTACAAATCAATGTGATAAATTATTACAAAAGAAAGAAGATTCAAAAAACAGGAGGAAGGTTATGATAAGCATAATTAAAAAATGTAATTCGATTTCATTAATATCAGGTTTAGTAGGTGTTTTAACATCAATTTTTTTTACTAGTATTGTTTTTGGAAAACTAGCAGTTTCAACTTTTATAGGTTCAGTTTTTTTTGGTATAGTTATTGTATTATTAGCAGAAGCTATTATTAATTATTTTTATAGAAGGGTAATGCTTGAGGGACATGAACTAAAATATACAATTGCAAGGATAGTTATATTTATGGTTTTATGGCTTCTTACAATCAAATTATTTTAGGGTAATCATATGGAAAAAATAAAAGTTAAAAGACTAAGTTTTGAGAGTTATGTAGAAACTGCAGGAGTTATGGGATTATTACTAGGTAGTATATATTTTATTGTAGGATTGTTATTTTTTTCGTTAAATTTGTTTGGTGTTCATATTGCTATATTAGATGGTGAATTACTTAAAATTGTAACAGCACCTTTTGTGTATACATTAGGTGGAATAATGGTAAGTTTGATTACTTACCCATTGTATATTGTTTTTATGAAATTTCGTAAAGTCATATCAATAACTTATATAAAGTAGTTGAGAAAACTCATAATTTAATGATATAATAATTGTATATACTAGTAAAAAATAAATATTATTTTGTATTATAGAATTTTATTATATCAGGAGGAAATTATGCTAATAAAATGTGAGCAATGTGGTGTTTTTTTTGGCGGAGAAGAAGGAGATCATCTTTGTGAAAATTGTAAAGTGATTCACACGAAAAAATCAGGAGCAAATATTGATAAAAAAGAAAAATTCGTAATAGCAAAAGATTTAGTTTATGATAACCCAGGAATTAATCCGGAAGGATTAAGGAAGCTAATGGAAGAAATTGGTGTTAAAATTACTGTAAAAGAAATTATGAGCTACGTGGATGATGGAAGATTATCTTTATCAAATATGAATTTAGATGGTTTATGTGAAATGTGTGGAAGAAAAATTTTATCTGGAAGATTTTGTCCATCTTGTAAAAAGCAAAAAGAAGATCAAATGACAAGAAGAAATAAAAGCATTCAAAAAGAAGCTGTTTCAGTTAAGCATATTGCAATGCATACTAGAAAAGAATAATATAATTTATTAAAGTCTTGCTCCTATATTGTAGGAGCAATTTTTTTTATAATAATTTTAGGATAATAATAGAGCAATAAAAGAAAAAAATTTTCGAAGGTTTAAAATAAGAATATGGTAAACACTTAATAGGCACAAGGAAGACATAACAAATTATTAAAATGTAATTGTAAGCAAACACTATAAGAAAACAAAGGAGCTGAAAATTATGTTTAATAATTTATGGAAAAAAAATTTAGCAATTGCTGTAATTCTTACTTTAACTTTATCAATGGGAATGATAACGGTGTTCGCAACTAATGAAACAAATGTAAATGATAAAAATACCAAAAATGCAGAAAATACTATTAGTGAAAATGGTGATGAAAATACTTTTAACGAAGAAGATGATTTAGCTTTATGGGATGAAATTTCTGAAGAAGATAATCTAAAATTAGATGAACTTGATAAGCAGTTAGATGATATTTACAAAAAATATGATGAAATACTATCTAAATATGGCTTAAGCGGATATGATGATGTTATTCCTGAAGAAGAAAGTTCTTCAGCTGATCAGTGTTTAGATGATGATAACTATTATGATGATGAGGAGAACATTGAAGAATTCTCACTGCAAGCAATATATGATGTTAATAATGAAAAAATTGTATTATCGAATAATGCTAAAGATTATGAAAATGAAGTTTTACCAAGTGGATTAACTGATGAAGAAAAAAAATTGCATTATAAAATTTGGAATTATATTTATAAGTCAGTTCCAAAAGAAATTATGAAATATGTAGCAGTATTTGACATAGGAACAGATGGACTAGATGGAATGCTAGCAGCCGTTTCTCCACTGGATGATAAATTAAGTAAATGGGCTTTAGATATTGATATAGAAGATGCTGTAAATAAGCAAAACAAAATAGACTATAAGCTTTTAAATGAAAATATAACACATGAATTTGCACATATTCTAACGCTTAATAATACACAAATGGATATTAGTAGTAATATTAATAATAAAAAGACATATGAAACTGAAGAGGGTACGTTAAAAGAAGGCAGTTATTTAAATAAATTTTATAATAAATTTTGGTCTAAAATAGATAAGAAATATATATTAGGAAAAGATTACTATGATAGTGAAAAACTTTATGAGGACTATCCAAATTCATTTGTTAGTGATTATGCAGCAACTAATCCTGAAGAAGATATAGCAGAAAGTTTTAGAGTATTTATTCTTGAAAATAAAGCAACTAATAGTGATATAAATAGTCAAAAAATTAATTTCTTTTATGATTATAAAGAATTGATTGAGTTAAGAAGTAAAATAAGAAATAATATAGGTTTAAAATAGTAAATTAATTTTAAAATGAAATAAAGAGATGACAGTCTCTTTATTTCATTTACTTGTTTAAGCTGAAAATGAAACAAAAATTTCTAAAAGTAAATTATTTAAGGTAGAATAGAATAAATAGAAAATTTTTTGGGAGAAAGAAAATGAAAAAAAATATTCTTGTTGTAGAAGATGAAGAAAGAATACTTGAAATAATAACAGATTATTTAATTGAAGCAAATTTCAATGTATTTGGAGCGGTGAATGGAGAAATAGGTCTTGAGATATTTGAGAATGAAGATATCGATTTAGTTCTTTTAGATGTTATGTTACCAAAAATTGATGGATGGTCTGTGTGCAGACGAATTAGAAAAAAATCACATATTCCAATTATTATGCTAACTGCAAGAGAAGATGAAGATGATAAATTAATGGGATTTGAACTTGGTGCTGATGAATACGTTACAAAACCATTTAGTCCAAAAGTATTAGTTAAACGAGTTGAAACATTAATTAAGAGAATAGATGTTAAAAAAACAAGTGAAGATGATATTCTTTCTTGTAGTGGAATATATATCGATACAAAGGCTTATTTAGTAAAAATTGACGAAAAAATTGTTAATTTATCACCAAAAGAATTCGATTTACTAGTTTATTTAATTAAGAACTCTGGAATAGTTCTTTCAAGAGAATTGATACTTGATAAAGTATGGGGCTATGATTTTTATGGCGATTTAAGAGTTGTAGATTCACATATAAAAAAATTAAGAAAAAAACTTGATAACTATTCTAAAATAATAAAAACTGTTATAAAAGTTGGATATAAATTTGAGGAGTAATAATGAAGAAAAACAGTATAATTTTTAAAATATTTATTACAATTGCATTGATATTTTCGTTATTTGTAATTATTGAAATAGGATTTCAAACTCTATATTTGGGTAAATATTATGAAAATATTAAGATAAAAAATATTGAAAATAAATTAGATTCCTTTATTAGTGATTACATTAAAGAAAAAGATGGTAAAAAACGCACAAAATTATTTTCAGATTTTATAAATGATAATAAAGTTCCGGTGGTTGTCAGTAGTCAAAATGATTATTATGATTCAATTGATGAGTACAATTTTTATGCCCCATATTTTATGAGATTTCAAACAGAAGATGGTGAAATTCATAAAATTTCGCTATGGGAAGATATATTTTCGGAGATAAACAATGAATATACAATTGAGGATCTAAATGGTAAAAAAGCTACACTTAATCTCATAAAAGATAATTTCTCTGATGAATATAATCTGCTTAGCGTAGCTTTAGATGGTAGTAGTTTTAAAAGCTACGATTATGACACAACGAGAAATATTGATATGGAAAATGATTCATATGACAGTTCGATTAAAAAATTAAAAGGAAAAATATTATTTGTTGAAGAAAATTATTTTACCGTTGATATCACTGATAAATTAAATGTTTTATATGATGTAATTTATAGTGAAAGCAATTATTCTATAGATCGAAAAGGCAATTTGATTTTTGATTATAAAGATAAAGAGTCGCAAAAAAATTATAAAATAATTGTAAAAGAATATGAAAAAAATACTGGTGATATTATCGAATTTTATACATTAGCTTCTCTTCAACCAATAAACGAGGTTGTGAATATACTTATAAAAACGTCGCTATATTTCGTACTTATTGCTATATTGCTTGTTGTTGGATTATCGCTAATTATCTCAAGAATGATAACAAATCCTTTAATAAAATTAAATTTAACTGCAAAAAAAATGGCAAAATTAGATTTTAGGGAAAGATATAAGGATATAAGAAATGATGAAATAGGAGAACTTGGAGATACTCTAAATTTTATGTCAGATGAACTTAGTTTTAATATTAATGAACTGAAAGTAACCAATAAAAAACTTTTATCAGATATAGAATTTAAAAATGAACAAGAAGAAATAAGAAAAGAATTTGTTTCTAATGTATCCCATGAACTAAAAACACCACTAGGTGTAATTAAAAGTTTTGCAGAAGGTATAAAAGACGGGATATCGAAAGAAAAAGAAGATTATTATTTGGAAGTAATAATAGATGAAATAAGCAAAATGAATACACTTATAATAAATATGCTGGAACTTACTAACCTTGAAACAAAAAATAATGAACTAAATTTAGAAAAATTAAATTTAGAAGAATTAATTAATAGAATTCTTTTGAAATTTACAGAAATTAAAAATAGTAAAAATATTGAATTGATAGTTAAAATAAATGAAGCATATATTGTGGCAGATTATAGGAAGATAGAAAATGTTCTACTGAATTTTATAAGTAATTGCTTTAGATATACATCTAAGGATGGAAAAATAATTATTGTGATTGACCAAAATAGGAAAAATGGAAAAGTAATTTTTAGTATTGAAAATACTACTAGCAATTTTAGTGATGAAGAGTTAGAAAAAATATGGGATAGGTTTTATAGAATAGAGAAATCAAGATCTAAAAGTTTAGGTGGTAGTGGACTTGGACTTTCAATAGCGAAAACAATTTTAGAAAAGCATAATTTTAAATATGGAGTAAAAAATACTGAAATAGGTGTAATTTTTTATATAGAATTTTAAATATTAAATAAGTATAAAGTTACTATTAAATAACAAGTAAAAGTACAATATAAAAAAAATTATATGGTATAATAATAGAAAATAAACTATTAAAAGTGAGGTAAACTTTATGCTATTGATTATTGCTATTATTTCTATGTTATTTGCAGTTACTGCTTATACAATTGGAGTTTTTTCTGAGAGACGAGCTAAAACCTTAAATAATAAACATGTGATTATGTTTTGGATTGGACTTTTCTTTGATACACTTGGGACTACAACAATGAGTATTATTAGTGGAAAAATTACCTTTAATCTTCATGGTGTAACTGGACTACTAGCAATTGTACTTATGATGTTACATGTTATATGGGCGACTTTTATAAATCGTAAGGGAAGTGAAAAACAGAAAGTTAAATTCCATAAATATAGTTTGTTTGTATGGTTAATATGGCTTGTTCCTTTTGTTACGGGTATGATACTAAATATGTAATATATTAAAATAAAAAAATAAAATACTACTTAAAAGTTATGCATTGTATCTATAGTGCATAACTTTTTTATTTTTACAATACAATTATTTGGAAAATGATGAAAATTGTATTGATAAAAAAGTGTTAAAATGTTAGAATTGTACTGTAATAAAGAAAATAAAAAATACGGAGGGGTACAATTATGAGTGAAAGAAAATTTTTGAATACTAATTTAGCTCAAATGCTTAAAGGTGGAGTTATTATGGATGTAATGAATGCAGAACAAGCAAAAATTGCAGAAAAAGCTGGTGCATGCGCAGTAATGGCACTTGAAAAAATACCTGCAGATATAAGACTAGAGGGTGGAGTTTCAAGAGCGTCAGATCCAAAGATGATAAAAGAAATTCAAGATTCTGTATCTATACCAGTAATGGCGAAAGTTAGAATTGGACATTTTGTTGAAGCACAGATACTTGAAGCTCTTGAAGTTGATTATATAGATGAAAGTGAAGTACTTACACCAGCAGATAGAGTTTATCATATAGAAAAAGATAAATTTGATATACCATTTGTTTGCGGAGCAAAAAATTTAGGAGAAGCTTTAAGAAGAATTGGCGAAGGAGCTTCTATGATAAGAACAAAAGGAGAACCTGGAACGGGTGACGTAGTAGAAGCAGTTACGCATATGAGAAAAATGAATGATGATATAAGATACATCTATGGACTAAAAAAATCAGAGTTAATGAATGCTGCAAAAGAAATGGGGGCACCATATGATTTGATAAAATATGTTAATGAAAATGGAAAGCTTCCTGTTGTTAATTTTGCAGCTGGAGGAGTTGCTACCCCTGCTGATGCTGCTATGATGATGCAACTTGGATGCGATGGAGTATTTGTCGGTTCAGGTATTTTTAAATCAGGTGATCCTGTAAAAAGAGCAGAAGCAATAGTAAAAGCAGTTACAAATTACTCTAATCCTAAAATTTTAGCTGAAGTTTCAGAAAATCTTGGTGAAGCTATGGTTGGAATTTCAGTTAATGATGTAAGTGAAAATAATAGGATGGCAAATAGGGGATGGTAAAATGCTTATTGGAGTATTAGCTCTTCAAGGAGCTTTTCGTGAACATATTTTAGCACTTGAAAAAATGGAAATTGATACCATTGAAGTTAAAAGTAATGACTGCATTAAGGAAATTGATGGATTAATTATTCCTGGAGGTGAAAGTACTACAATGGGTAAACTTTTGGATTCTTTTGATTTAAGAGATGAAATTAAAAAAAGAATCCTTTCTGGTATGCCTGTATGGGGAACTTGTGCAGGCATGATTCTTTTAGCAAAAGATATTGGTAAAGAAAAAGCTCATTTAAAAGTAATGAATATAAGAGTTAAAAGAAATGGGTATGGAAGACAATTAGGTAGTTTTATTAGCAAAGGTAAATTTGCAAATTACACTAATGTTAGTATGCCCTTTATTAGAGCACCATATATTGAAAAAGTAGGTAAAAACGTTGAAGTTCTTTCAATTATTGATGGTAAAATTGTAGCTGCAAGAGAGAATAATATTTTAGTAACTTCGTTTCATCCAGAAATAACTGACGATTTAACTGTTCTTGAGTATTTTGTGAAAATGATAGAATAGTTAAAAAAATAACGCTGATTTTATAAATTTCGATATATTATAAAGCGTGATGACTTAATCGATATAATTAATAAAAAAATATCAGTTTTTCTCAAATGGCTAAATATGTGACAATTTTGCACATTTTCTTGAATTTGATAGTTTACGATTTTCTTCGAAAAATATACTCTTTTAAGTAAGGATTGTTTTAATATTTAAACAAAATTATATTTAGTGGAGGAAATGTGATGAATGAATTATTTAGTTTAAGAGAGAAAGTTGCAGTAATAACAGGAGCTTCAAGCGGATTAGGTGCTGATGCCGCAAAAGCGTATGCTTTAAGTGGTGCAAAGGTAGCTCTTTTAGCAAGAAGAAAAGAAAAATTAGATGATTTAGCAAATGAATTAATAAATTCTGGTGTAGATGCTATAGCTGTTCAATGTGATGTTTCTAATGAAAAAAGTGTCAAAGAGGCAATTGAAACAGTTGTTAAGCATTATGGAAAGATTGATATTTTGCTAAATAATGCAGGAGTAGCAACAAAAGGATCGGTAGAAGAATTAAGTGTAGAAGACTGGGATAAAACAATGAATGCTAATGTTAAAGGTATTTATTTGATGAGTAAATATACTGTTCCCCATATGAAAAAGAATAATTATGGGAAAATAATAAATATATCATCAGTAAATGCAGTGATTGCAGATAAAACTCCAGTTTTAGCAAGACATTCATATAATGCTTCTAAGGCAGCAGTAAAAGGACTTACTATTGGTATGGCAGCTTCATATATGCAAAATAATATTACTGTTAATGCAATTGGACCTGCTTTATTTGAGTCAGAAATGACTTCAAGCACATTATTTACAAATGAAAAATTTATGAACATGTATACTGCGTTAAATCCAGCATCAAGAGCGGCGAAAAAAGGTGAATTAAATGGCACTATAATATATCTTTCAAGCGATGCATCAAGCTATGTAACTGGGCAATATATTCTTGTAGATGGTGGAATGGCAATAATCTAAAATATTAAAAAGATCTATTACTAAAAAAGTAATAGATCTTTAAATTTTATCCGATGCCTTAGAGTTCTAATTATCCCACTTCTTAAAAAAGTGGGGGATAAAGAACTCTAAAAAGGCCCTGGATTATGTTTTCTAAGATTCAGTGGGAATAAAAACTCCCTCTGAATCTTAGAAATTCATTTATTTTGAAATATATTCTTTTATTTTATCAGATATATCACTGCTACATTCTACAATTAAGCCGTAGTTTTCATCTATAATGATGTGATTATTTCCATAAGTAAAATTTCCAGCTTCATAGACAAATGACCATCTTCTACCTATGATTTTACAAAGACTGATATTTACATTGAAATTATCATGAATTTCATTGGTAAGAATTTTATAAGTATTAAACATAAAGGCTCCTTTACTAATGTTTGTAACTTTAGTTTTTAATTTAATTTAGATTTACACTGGTAGAAAAAATTAATACGTATAAGTGGGATTAACATTGCAGATGTGAAGCAGGAATACGCATTAAATTTTTATTTTTAGATAAATAAATCTCTTTCACCGTTAGAAACTCTTTCATAATAATCTGTCATAAGATCAGTTAATTTATGTGCTTTATAAAATTTCATATTTTCAATTTCTTTTAGCTCTTTTTCGATTAATTTTTCTCCAACTTTTCTTGTTTCTTCAGAAGCGTAATCATCTAAATATTCCCTAAAAGTAAGAACTGCATTAAGTTTACAGAACTTTCCTTCCTCAGTTTTTTCAAGCAGAGTCATTATTTTTTCACCAGTTCTTCCGCATCTATAACCGGCAGTACAGAATGAAGTAATTTTACCCATTTCGGCAAGTTCACGAACTACATCATCTAGAGGTCTTGGATCTCCAATTGTAAATTGCTGTTTGTTTTCAAGTTCGGCTTTATCAACACCACTATATTCACCAATACCAATTTTTGTTGATGCATCAGTTTGTGTACAACCTACTTTAATAATTTCCTTTCTAAGTTCAGCTTTTTCTCTTGCAGTGATTATAAGGCCAGTATATGGTACAGAAAGTCTTAGAACAGTAACTAATTTTTTAAAATCTTCATCATTAACAAGATATTTAGAATTTGTACTTAAATCTGATCCAGATGCTGGTGTCATTCTTGGGAATGAAATAGTATGTGGTCCTATTCCATAACGTTTTTCTAAATCTGCTGTATGGTAAAGAAGTCCCATAACTTCGTATTTCCAATCATATAGTCCAAATAATGCACCAATTGCTACATCGTCAATACCTGCATCCATTGCTCTATGAAGAGCATATAATCTCCATCTGTAATCTGATTTAGGTCCACTTTCATGTACATCATTATAAGTTGCTTTGTGATATGTTTCTTGGAATACTTGATATGTTCCAATTCCAACTTCGTGGAGTTTTTTTAGGTCACTTACGCACATTGGAGCAGCATTAATATTTATTCTTCTAATTCTATTCATTTTTCCACTTTTTGCTTTTTTCTCAACTGAATAAATCTGTTTTATAGATTCTGCAATATAATTAGCATCTGTTTTTGGATGCTCACCGTATACTACTATCATTCTTTTATGTCCTTCATCAATTACCGCTTCAGCTTCTTTTTTCACTTCGTCAAAGTTAAGAACTTTTCTAACTTCATCTTTGTTTTCGTTTCTAAATCCACAATATTTGCAGTTATTTACACAAAGATTGCCGCAATATAAAGGAGCGAAAAATACTATACGATTATCATAAACTCTTCTTTTTACTTCTGCAGCTGCAGCGTACATTTCTTCCCAAATTGCTTCATCTTTAACATTTAATAATGCAGCAGTTTCGTCAAATGAAAGCCTATTAATATTGAGAGATCTATTAATAATCTTTCTAATATCCTCTTTAGAGTGGTTAACGTTAGTTTTTAATTTCTCGTTAATTTCATTTTCATCAATAAAATCTTTTCCGTTGATTAAATATTTATCAATTTCATCTTGTTTAATAACACTTTCAGACCAGTTTTTTGCAGTTTGTTTCATAGTTAGTCCTCCTAAAAATAAAAAACTCTTTCTTAAAATAATAAGAAAGATTTGTGAGTGTATTTCTCAAAACGAGAGATACGTACGATTTACACAAATTCCTCTCAAATAAGATTATAAGATATCTACAATGTAAGGTTTTTGATTATAAGTTTTAGATAAATCAAGATTAAACTCAAAACATCTAAAATGATATTTATTTAACAAGTTCATTATATCAAACGACTACTAACTAATCAATAGAATTGGATAAAAAAATAACAAAATAATTAAAATATTAAATATAATATTTTAATTATTTTATTTTGACTTATATATCATCACGGAAGTTTGACAGTTGCATAAACAAAATTCTACCTCAAAGCCAATTATAGGCTTATTTTTTTGTCAAATTTTCCGTTTTACTATTGCGTAGTTTGTCGTATTGTGGTATAATGTAAGGAACAGGAGGTATTATGCTTATGAGACTTTCAACTTCTAAATCAAAAAATGCTACTTCACTTTACGTTATTAAAGATATTACTATTAAAAATAAACGAACAACTAAAATTGTAGAAAAACTTGGTACTGAAGCACAATTACGTGAAAAATTAAATGGACAAGATCCTTATGAATGGGCAAAAAAATATATAAGTGAACTTAATAAAAAAGAAAAAGAAAATAAAGTTGAGATTATTGCTAAATTTTCTGAAACTAAACAAATACCAATGGATTCTAAGGTTCATTTCAATGGTGGATATCTTTTTTTACAAGATATTTATTATGATTTAGGCCTTCATAAAATTTCAAAGCAAATTTCTGATAAATATAAATTTTCTTTTGATTTAAACAGTATTCTTTCTAGACTCATTTATACTAGAATGCTTAATCCGTCTTCTAAGCTTTCTTCTTTTAAAGCCTCTAATGACTTTATTGAACAGCCTAATTTTGAATTACAGCATATTTATAGAGCTTTAGAAATAATTTCTAAAGAATCTGATTTTATTGAATCAACTGTTTATAAAAATAGTTTAAAATTATCTAAAAGAAATACAAAAGTGCTTTATTACGATTGTACAAATTATTTCTTTGAAACTGAAAAAGCCGATGGGTTAAAACAATATGGACTTTCCAAAGAACATCGCCCTAATCCAATTGTACAAATGGGATTATTTATGGATGGGGATGGCATACCACTTGCATTTTCTATATTTGATGGAAATAAAAATGAACAGCCAAGTTTAAAACCACTAGAAAAGCGCATATTATCTGATTTTGATTTATCTAAATTTGTTGTATGTACAGATGCAGGATTAGCATCTAATACCAATAGAATATTTAATAATAAAAACGATAGAGCTTTTATTGTTACACAATCATTAAAAAAGCTTAAAAAACATCTTAAAGATTGGGCTCTTGCCCCAAATGGATGGCATTTATCAAATGAGACAAAAAATATTAATTTAGAAAATATAGATCATTCTTCAAACAATAAAGCTATTTATTACAAAGAACGTTGGATAAATGAAAATGAATTACCACAAAAATTAATAGTAACATATTCACCAAAATATAGAGCTTATCAAGAGTACATTCGAAGCACTCAAATACAACGTGCAGAAAAACTTGTTAAAAAACCTTCTAGTATCAATAAAAAGAAACAGAATGATCCAAAGAGATTTATAGATTCTATTCACTGCACTAATGAAGGTGAAATCGCTGAAAAACAGGTACTTACAATAAATAGAGACACTATTTCTGATGAAGAAAAATATGATGGATTCTACGGAGTATGTACAAATCTTGATGATAATGCTGAAACAATTATTAAAGTAAATAAAAGAAGATGGGAAATAGAAGAATCATTTAGAATTCTAAAAACTGAGTTTAAAGCAAGACCAGTATATTTAAGTAGAGATGATAGAATAAAAGCTCATTTTACAACATGTTTTCTTTCTTTACTGATATATAGGCTTTTAGAAAAGAAGCTTGATGAAAAATACACTACAAAAGAATTAATAGAAACGTTAAAAAATCATAACTTTATGGAGTTAAAAGGCGAAGGATATATTCCGACATACACACGAACTGATATAACAGATGAATTACATGATAAATTTGGATTTAGAACGGATACCCAAATAATTAGTAATGCTAAAATGAAAAAAATATTAAAACAGCTTAATTGTATAATGAAGTTGAACTAGTAAAAAAAAATCCATAATGGGTCAATCTGTATTATAATTGTATCGCTGAACACAATAATATATACAGGAGATGAACTCACTATGGATAATATTAATGATACATCAATTCAACGTAAAAATAAACACCTAAATGTTTTTGAACGTGGTCAAATTCAGTTGTTACACAATGAAGGTCTTACACCTTATGCCATAGGAAAAAAATTAGGAAGAGCTTCTAATACTATACGCAATGAACTAAGCCGTGGGACTGTTACACAGATAAAAGCCAATAAGGTTGTAAAGGTCTACTATCCGGATACCGGACAAGCTATTTATGAAAGAAACCGTGCTAATTGTGGAGCCAAATTTAAGTTCTTATCATGCTCCCATTTTATACGTTTTGTAGAGACAAGGTTCTATGAAAACACTCATTCTATTGATGCTATATGTGGCGTAGCGAAGCTGCACAACTTGTTTGACGTTGATAAGATGGTTTGTACAAAAACGTTGTATAACTATATTAATTTAGGCTTATTAGGTATTGCTAATATAGATTTGCCACTTAAAGTTAAGAGAAGTACAAAACGTAAGCGTATACGCAAACATAAGAAAATTCTAGGACGAAACATTTCTGAACGACCTGTGGAAATTAATGATCGTAGTGAATTTGGTCATTGGGAAATTGATTCTGTTATAGGGAAGAAAACTAAAGGCGAACCTACTCTAATGACTATTACCGAGCGCAAAACACGAAAAGAGTTAATTAGAAAAATTCCTGATCAAACTTCAGAATCAATTATGAACGCACTCAAAATACTAGCTGCAGATGCAGGAAATCTATTCTCAACTGTTTTCAAAAGTATAACGGCAGATAATGGATCAGAATTTGCAGATCTATCAACTATGGAAGAAATGACAGGCACTAGAATCTACTTTGCTCATCCTTATACATCTTCTGAGAGGGGAACAAATGAACGTCATAACGGTCTAATAAGACGTTTTATACCAAAAGGTAAGTCTTTACTCAACTATTCTGTAGATGATATAGCTAAAATTCAAAATTGGTGTAACACTCTGCCTCGTAAGATATTAAAGTATCTTACACCAGATGAAGCATTCAATGATGAACTTTATAAAATACAATAATTTATATACAAATTTTTACATATTGATTTAGTTCAATTTACTATTGCAATTTAGGAAATATTAAAACAAACGAAAAAGTAAAAAAAGGTACGCACTTTTTACTACATTAAGAAACCGTGATAAACTGCTATTTGCAATAGATATCACGGTTTTTCTGCTCTACAACTGTCAAAGACGAGATTATATCAAACGACTACTAACTAATCAATAGAATTGGATAAAAAAATAACAAAATAATTAAAATATTAAATATAATATTTTAATTATTTTATTTTGACTTATATATCATCATATGTTATATTCTTAATGTATTAATTTAATAAAGATTCACTAGGGGAGCTTTTTAGTTGAGATCAGTTATCTGAAACCCTTTGAACCTGAACCAGTTAACTCTGGCGTAGGAAAGTGCATGATTATAGATCAAAAAAATGATATTTTAATATTGTTTTTTAAGGCCATATGCATTTGCATATGGTTTTTAATTTTTATTTGATCTAATTAACGTGTTACTTCCAAATTCATTGGTATATTATTACTATTTATGGAGGTAAGAAAATGAAAAACAACACAAGGATGTTAGTAGAAGCTGGCATTATGATAGCACTTGCATATGTGCTAAGTTTAGTAAAGGTATTTCAAATGCCAAATGGAGGATCTATTACTGCCGGTAGTATGATTCCAATTCTTATATTTGCTATTAGATGGGGAACTTATCCTGGAGTCTTTACAGGGCTTGTTTATGGAATTATTCAATTTATTTTAGGGCCAAAATGGTCATTCCATCCTATATCAATTTTATTTGATTATGTAATAGCTTTTGGAATGCTTGGTCTTGCAGGTATTTTTGGTGCTGGATTCAAGAAAGCACTTGCTGGAATTTCTTTAGCAGTATTATTAAGACTTATATGTCATGTTATTTCTGGAGTTATAGTTTGGGGTTCTTATGCACCAGAGGGTCAAAGTCCTCTTATGTATTCAATCATTTATAATGCTTCATATTTAGTTCCTGAGTTAATTTTATCACTTGTTATTTTTGCACTTCTTTATAGACCACTTGAGAAAGCAAAAATTCCTCAAAGAGTTTAGTTAATCGGTACTATTAGACCATAATATAGATATAAAGTTAATGAAGTAGTAAGCAATATTTAACTTAACTACTAAACGAACAAAAAAAGAAAGTATATGAATTTAGTTTACTAATATTCATATACTTTTTCTATATTCTTTAGGAGATATACCTATAATTTTTTTAAAAACTAAAGAAAAATAACCAGGATTACAAAAATCAAAAATAGCAGATATATCAGTTATTCTCATATTTGTAAATTCTAAAAACATTTTAGAAGATTCTATTTTTTGATGGTTTATATAATCAACAATATTTATTCCAACTTCATTTTTAAACAATTTAGATAAATATTCAGGTGATTTTGATGAGAGGAAGCTTAATTCTTCTAATTTTATTTGCCTTGTAATATTACTATTTATATATTTAATTAATTTAGAAATATCTCTTGAATATTTAGATATATTTTTATTATTTATTAGTTCTATAAACTCATCTATCATTGTATACTCGAATTTGAGTAAATCATAACGTACGTTAAATGATTCAATTTTTCTTATAAATATATCACTAAAATTAAATGCTTCTTCAGGTTCTATACCTGCCTGTATAACCCCTCTAGTAAAAAGCGCACAGGAAATAATTATTGAATTTTTAGCAGAGCGCAGTGTATTTTTTGCAATGATAGCTCTTTCTATTGAATTAATCATATCAAGAGTATTTTTTGCTTCATTTAAAAGTCCAAGTTTGATTTCATTAACTAATTTTTTTTCTAGATTATAAGACGGATGAATATAGTCAAAATTTATATTTTTTAGTTTTTCGTCTAATAAATCTTTTCTCATAACTTTACTCCTTTAATTTGATGTGCAGATGATTTTTTTAGTTTTACTTTACATTACTTATTAAAATTTTTTTATATTGCAGATTTATATAAATTATATCAGAATTTTATAAATCTTTAAATAATAAAAAATATATAATCCAAATATGTTTTGTATTTACTACTTATATATATATGTCAAACTGTAAGATAATTGTTTGTAATTAGTATTTTTGGATATATATTAAGGGAGTTAAAAATATAAAACTTAGTAGTCTTATTAATAAAAGGGGGATATTATGAAGAAAATAGTTTCAATTGTAATGGTATTAGTAATGATATTTGCACTTGCAGGATGTTCATCTGCACCAGCACCAGCAGATAAGTCAGCTGATACAAAAACAGAAGACAAAGTAGCTCCAAAAGAAGAATCGGTAGTAATCTATCAGAATAAAGTTGAGATAGGTGAACAACTTTCAGCATTTGCAGCTAAATATGAGGCTCAAACAGGAGTAAAAGTTACAGTAAAAACTTCAGGTGGAGATACTCCATACGCTGAAAACTTAAAGGCAGAATTTCAATCAGATAGACAACCAGATATATTTGTAATAGAAGGAAAAGGTGGATATAACACTTGGAAATCAAAACTTACTCCATTTTCAGGAGATAAGTGGATGGATTTAACAGATCTAGCATTTAAAGCTGACGGAAAAACATATGGATTTCCAGTAGCAGTAGAAGCATGGGGAATGGCCTATAATGCAGATTTACTTGCAAAAGCAGGAATTGATCCAAGTACATTAACATCACAAGATGCATATAAAGCAGCATTTAAAAAATTAGATGGAATGAAAAAAGAACTTGGAATAAAGTCAGTAGTTGCAATGGCAGCAGGCCCAGATATGAGATGGGTAACAGGACTTCACAACTTTAATGGATATTTATCAGCAGGTCTACCTTATGGAGATACAAGTGTTCTTGATAAAATGCTAAAAGGCCAGCCAGATATGGAAAGACTTAAAGAATATGCAGACTGGGTAGAATTATTATTTAAGTATTCAGATAAAGCAGTATTATTAACAGGAAACTATGATGCACAAGTAGGACAATTTGCAACAGGAAAAGCAGTATTTGTACATCAAGGTAACTGGATAGATCCATGGTTAATGTCAAATGGAGTAAAGTTTCCAATGGGATTTGCACCACATGCATCAGTATACGGAGAGCATAATGCAATCTTTATAGGAGCACCATCATACTATGTAATAAATAATGAAAGTAAAAATATTCAAGCAGCAAAAGACTTCTTAAACTATATGGCAACAAGTGAAGAAGGCGCAAACTATATGGTAAAAGAAGCAAAAATGGTACCAGCATTTAAAAATATAACATTAAAACCAGATGCACCACTTTCAGCAGACGTAATGAAATGGCTTGCAAAAGATAATGGAGCATATACATGGTTACAAAATGATATGCCAGATGGATTTGGAATGGGAACTATAGCACCAATATATGAAGCATTTGCAAAAGGGGATATAACAAAGCAAGAATTTATAGATCAACTAGCAGATAAGATAAGAGCACTAAAATAAAAAATAGCTAAAAAGTAGAAAAGGGTGTGGGTGTTCGCTCACACTCCTTTTTTTAAACTTCTACTAAAGAGAGGTGTAAAATGGGTAAAAAATTAAAGAGTAAAATGTTTTTTTGGCTATTCTTAGCGCCAGCATTATTATCATTTATAATAGTGGTAGTAATACCGTTTTTTATGGGCATATATTATTCACTAACAGATTGGACAGCAATAGCAGGAATAAAGCCAAACTGGGTGGGAATAAATAACTATAAAAATATGTTTAAAGATATAGCATTTCAGTATTCATTTATAAGAACGTTTGTGTTTACTCTTCTAAGCGTAATGACAATAAACTTTGTAGCATTAATGTTAGCTTTTTTAGTAACAAGAGAGATAAAATTTAAGAACTTTTATAGAGCAGGATTTTTCGTACCAAATTTAATTGGAGGCTTGGTTTTAGGATATGTATGGCAGTTTATATTTAAAAGTGTAATCCCACAAATAGGAGATGTACTAGGAATAGACTTTTTAAGTAATCTATTGTTACTAGCTGATCCAACACTAACATTATTTGGACTAATATTTGCATTTACATGGCAGTATGCAGGATATATTATGATGATATATATAGCAGCCTTATTAAATGTACCACAAGAGTTAATAGAAGCAAGTGAAGTAGATGGAGCGAACTTTTTTCAGAAATTTTGGAATATAACATTTCCAATGATAGCACAAGCATTTACAATAACATCATTTTTAACATTAGTAAATTCATTCAAACAATTTGACATTATAATTGCATTAACAAATGGAGGACCATCAGATATATATAAAGAACAAATAGTAAATTCAACAGAATTACTGGCGGTTCACATTTATAATGTAGCTTTTAAATATAATAATATGGCAGAAGGACAGGCAAGAGCAATAATATTTTTCTTAGTATTATCAGTCGTATCAATGGCACAGGTATACTATAACAAAAAAAGAGAGGTGGAAATGTAATGACCTTAAGAAGGAAGTTAGTAACGTATTCACTCACACTAGTAACATTAATACTATTTTTAATAACAATATTTCCATTTTTCATAATAGTAATAAATTCAGCAAAAGCATCACTAGAAATAATGACAAATCCAATAACTTTTCCAAAGCACTGGGGACAGTTACTAACAAATATAAAGATAATATGGAGTAAACCAACGATAAGATATTCGGCGAGTTTATTTACATCAGTAGTGATAACGTTTTTTTCACTATTAACAATATCAATATTTTCAGCAATGGCAGCATGGGTATTGGTAAGGACAAAATCAAAAGCATCAACATTTATATTTTTACTATTTTTAAGTGGACTAATAATACCATTTCAAGTAGTAATGTTTCCACTGGTATCACTTTTTAGAATAATAAATGAAACAACAGGAATACCGATGCTAAGGACATTTCATGGAATGATACTTGCTTACATTGGATTTGGAGCACCACTAGCAGTATTTATGTTTCATGGATTTATAAAATCAATACCGAAAGAATTAGAAGAAGCAGCAACCATAGATGGATGCAATAAGGCACAGGTATTTTTCTTAATAGTAATGCCAATATTAAAGCCAATATTTGTGACAATCATAATACTAAATGCAATATGGATCTGGAACGACTTTTTGCTTCCGTCATTAGTACTTGGAGTAGGACAAGATGTACAGACAATACCACTGGCAATAAGAGCATTTGCGGGATCATTTGTTAAAAAGTGGGACCTAATAATGACAGCAGTATTAATGGCGGCAGCACCAATAGTAGTAGGTTTTTTAATAGCACAAAAGCATATAATAAAAGGTATGGTTTCAGGGTCTATTAAGTAATAAAAAAATAATAATTACTAGAAAAAAAGTGAAAATTTTAAAGAATAGAGTTTCGCTTAAAGAGGGAAGATTATGCAAGTAAAAAATAATTTAGATAATAATTCATTGATGGTAAATGAAAGTTTATTATCTACTTCTAATGGATATTTTGGAGTAAGAGGAAATTTTGAAGAAGGCTATAGAAATGATTATGACACTATAAGAGGAACTTATATTAATGGGTTTTATGAAACAACTGATATTACTTACGGAGAAGGTGCATTTGGATATCCAAATACTTCACAAAAAATAGTTAATGTAATTGATGGGCAAACCATAAAGATATATATTGATGGAGAATTATTTAATTTATTTGATGGCAAGGTAATTGATTTTAAAAGAAAATTAGATATTGAAAAAGGATATTCTTTAAGATATATTGAGTGGATTTCTAAAAAAGGACATCATCTTAAAATTACTATTAAAAGACTTGCATCATTTACTACACTTGAACTTTTTATAATTGATTATGAGGTTGAATCGGTAAATTATAGTGGAGAAATTCAAATAGAATCAACTTTAAATGCAGATGTTAAAAATTATTCAAATAAGAGTGATCAAAGGGTAGCATCAGGCCATACAAAGCTTTTACATGTAGATAAGATTGATAAAAACCATGGAATTGCAACTATATCTTCTAAAACAAAGATATCAAATTTAACAATAGCTTCTTCTATGAATCATAATTTAAATATGGAATATACAGTAAAAGAAAATTCAATTATAGGAATGGTTAAAAAAAATATTAAAGCTAGTGAAAAAATTTCATTAATTAAGTACATTTCATTTACTGATTCAATTAGACATGATGATTGTTTTAAAGAAAGTAAAAATGTAGTAAATGTCGCAATGAAAAATGGTGAAAAATACTATTTCAAAGATCAAGAAGAATATTTAAATGAATTCTGGAAGTATTCTAAAATAAATATCGATGGAGAAATTGAAGAAGAAAAAGCAATTAACTATAATATTTATCAGTTGCTTTCATCAATTGGAAAAGTTAAAAATACAAATATATCAGCTAAGGGACTTAGTGGTGAGGGCTATGAAGGACATTATTTTTGGGATACAGAAATATATATGGTTCCGTTTTTTACTCTAACAAATCCACAACTTGCAAAACGACTACTTAAATTTAGGTATGAAACTTTGGAAAGCGCGAAAATTGAAGCTGAAAAACTTGGTCATAAGAAAGGTGTAAAAATTCCTTGGAGAACCATTTCAGGAAGTGAGTGCTCAGCTTATTTTTTATCGGGAAGTGCCCAGTATCATATAAATGCGGATGTTGCATATTCATATATACAGTACTATTTAGCTACAAACGATACAGAATTTTTAAAAGAATTTGGACTTGAAGTGCTTTATAAAACAGCACTTCTATGGCTTGATGTGGGTTATTTTAATAATGAAGGCAAATTTTCAATTGATGCAGTTACAGGTCCAGATGAATATACTGTTATGGTAAATAATAATTATTATACTAACTCTTTAGCTAAGTATCATCTTAAATGGGTGTGCAAGTTAAGTTCTATTTTAGAAAAAGAAAATATTAGCGATTGGAATAGACTAAAGAGTAAAATTGCTATAAATGAAAATGAACTTACTAATATGAAAAATGCAAGTGAAAAAATGATTTTACTTTATTCAGATGAACTAAAAATAAATCTTCAAGATGATGCTTTTTTAAAAAGAAAAGAATGGGATCTTGAAAATACAAGCGAAGAGAATTATCCACTTTTACTACATTATCATCCACTATATATTTATAGATATAAAGTTTCAAAGCAAGCAGATACAATTCTTGCACATTTTTTATTAGATAATGAAACAGATATAATTATGAAAAATTCATATAGTTATTATGAAAAAATTACTACACATGATTCAAGTCTTTCTCCTTGTATTTTTTCGATAATGGCTTCACGTATAAAAAAGATTGATAAAGCATACCATTATTATAAAATGACTTCAAAATTAGATATAGAAAACATTAAAGGAAATACTAAAGATGGACTTCATATAGCAAATGCTGGTGGAGTTTATATGACAATTGTGTATGGTTTTTCAGGTCTTAGAATAAAAGAGAATGGAATTCATTTAAGTCCAATAAAACCAAAAGAATGGACTTCGTATACATTTAGGATTAACTATAAAAATTCTTTGGTAAAGGTTACCATATCAGATAAAATTAATATTGAAACTGAAAAAGAAATTTCATTAATTATTGATAAGACAAAATATTTAATTAGTGGTAAAAGGTCTCTGAATTACAATAATTTTTAATAATTAATATAAAACAGATAGCATTAATTTTAGCAGGTCATTATCTTTAATGATTAGTAAAATTAGTTCTATCTGTTTTAATATTTTTTGCAATGTGACTTAGAAATTTTTCTTATGTTTATTTACTAATTAGATTACTACTTAACCTTATATTTACTTGGTCATTTGTTGGAATAGAAGGTATACCACCAAAATTTTCTACACATATAGATGCAGCGGCATTTGCGAACTTTAGTGAGTCAATCAATATGGATTTATTAATATTATTTATATCCATATTATTAATAATAAATTTTGAAACTAATGCTCCAAAAAAAGTATCGCCAGCACCAGTAGTATCAATAACCTTGCTATTAAATCCACCCACAAATCCACTAAAACCTTTAGAAAAATAAAAAACTCCTTTTTCGCCTAAGGTTACACATATTAGTTTAATATCGTATTTTGCTAGAATTTCACACCCTAAAATTAAATCAGTTTCACCAGATAAAAGCTTTAACTCATCATCTGATACTTTTAATATATGGCAATAAGAAAGTCCTTTTAGCATTTGTTCCTTTGCTAAACTTACATTTTCCCAAAGTGAAGGTCGATAGTTAGGGTCATAAGTAATTAATTTGTTTTTACTTTTTGCATAATCAAGAAAACTATAAGTCGTGCTTCTAAGAGGTTCATTTGTAAAAGATAAAGAACCAAAATGCACTAATTTTGCCTTGTCAATTTGTTTAAAGTCAATTTCATTAGTTGTTAGATTAATATCAGCACAATCTTTTCTATAAAAACTGAAACTACGTTCTCCATTTCCATTAAGATGCACGAAAGCTAAAGTAGTATTATAATTTGGATCAAGTATTAAACCTTTTGTATCAATTTTTTTTTCTTCTATAATATTTTTTAGATAATTACCAAAAGAATCGTCGCCAACTTTACCAATAAAACTTGTTTCTAGACCAGTATTTGCTGCCATAGTAAGAAAATTACAAGGTGCACCACCAGGATTGGCGCTATATTTATGTATATCATTTGATGATGGTGTAAAATCGATAAGTAATTCTCCAATTGCTAAAATATCCATAGTCCCTCCAAAATATAAAAAATTTGATTAAAAAAGTAGATTTTACTTTGTGAAGAATTATAACATAAAAAATCAAATAATAGAACAAAGTGATAAAAAAAATTCTTAAATTAAGACTAGGTAATCGGTTTCCTATTGACAGGTAATCGGTTTCCTGTTATTCTTGTAATAGAGGTGAAAGACGTGAGATATACAATTAGCGATGTAGCAAAATTAGCAAATGTTTCTAAAGCAACTGTATCTAGAGTTCTTAATAATTCAAAACCTGTAAGTGATGAAGTAAAGAAAAGAGTTCTTAAAGTTATTGAAGAAACAAATTTTCAACCAAGTGCACTTGCTAGAAGTCTTTCTAATAGGCAAACAAAATTAATAGGTGTGCTTCTTCCAGATATTGCAAATCCTGTTTTTTCAAAAATTATTGATGGGATTGAAAAAAAAGCACATGAAGAAGATTATAGCGTTCTTTTATGTAATACAAGACACAATGAAGAAGAAGAACTGAAATATCTTGATATATTAAGAGAAAAAGAAGTTGATGGAATTATATTTAATGGATTTCATTCTTCTGAAAAGTTTAGAGAAAAATTAAGTAAATTTAGTATACCTATTGCGGTTATTGGTTATGATGATGAATCTTATGATTATCCTGCTGTTTTAATAGATAATCTTAAAGCATCATATGATATGACTAAACATATAATTGATTCAGGTAAAAAAAATATTGCAATGGTTCATGGACCTATTGAAGATTATTGTTCAGGGTATCAAAGAATGGAGGGCTATAAAAATGCTCTACTTAATAATTCTTTAAAATATAATAAAGAATATATGAAGAAAGGAAATTATACTTACAAATCGGGATATGATAGTGCGAAAGAACTGTTAAAAAAATATAGCGATATAGATGCCTTCTTTTGCGCAAACGATATGATGGCAATTGGTGTTATGAAAGCAATTTTAGAAATTGGTAAATCAATTCCAAAAGATATTGCGGTTGCAGGATTTGATGATATTGACGTGGCTAGCGTTTATACTCCTGCCTTAACTACTGTTCACCAACCATTTGAATTAAAAGGTGAAAGTGTTATGAGTCAAATGTTAAAACTCTTAAATGGTAAAGAAGTTGAAAGACAAATTGTACATAAATATAAAATAGTAATAAGAGAGTCTATATAAAAAATTAAGTAGCATTTTTTCAAAGTTTAGGAAACCGGTTTCATTATTTTTAAATATTGCATGAAAAAGAAACTATAAAAAGTCGAGGTTATTAATTAATGCAAAATAAAGTTATGTTAGTAACATACCCAAGTTCACTTGGTAAAAATTTAAAAGAACTAAAAAATGTATTAGAAAATGAGTTAGAAAATCTTTTTGGTGGAATTCATATTTTGCCTTTTTATCCTTCGAGTGCGGATAGAGGATTTGCGCCACTAACTTATAAAAGAGTTGATGAAGTATATGGTGATTTTAAGGATTTAAAAGAGTTGTCGATCAAATATGAATTAATGTATGATTTTATGATTAATCATATTTCAAAAGAGAGTGAATACTTTAAGGATTTTATTAAAAATAAAGATAAATCACCATACTATGATTTATTTATTAAATATTCAGACTTTTGGGAAAATGATGTTGCTTCAAAAGATCAAATTGATATGATTTATAAACGTAAGCCTAAGGAACCGTTTTTAGAAGTTACTTTTAATGATGGAACAAAAGAAAAAGTTTGGAATACATTTGATGAAGAGCAAATTGATATTGATATAAGAAAAGAAGTAACTCTAAAATTTATTGAAGAAAATTTAAATTTTTTATGTTCAAATGGAGCATCAATCATTAGAGCGGATGCCTTTGCATATGTTACTAAAAAAATAAATACTAATTGTTTTTTTATTGAACCTGACACTTGGAATATATTAGAATATGTAAAAAATATTTTAGACAAAAGAGGTGTTGAGTTATTACCTGAAATTCATGAACATTATTCTATCCAGAAAAAAATTGCAGATAAAGATTATTATGTTTATGATTTTGCACTACCTATGCTTGTATTATATGCTCTTTATTCATCAAATAAAAAGCCATTAATAAATTGGCTTAAAATTGCTCCAAGAAAACAATATACAACACTAGATACCCATGATGGTATAGGAGTGGTAGATGTAAAAGATTTAATGAGTGAAGAGGAAATTAATTTTACTAAGGAAGCATTATTTACAAAGGGTGCAAATGTAAAAAAAGTCTTTAATACGGAAGCCTATAATAATTTAGATATTTATCAATTAAATTGTACTTATTATTCTGCACTTGGTGATAATGACAAAGCATATTTACTTTCAAGAGCAATTCAGTTTTTTTCACCTGGTATACCTCAAATATATTACGTTGGCTTATTGGCAGGTAAAAATGATTTAGAATTAATTGAAAGAACAAAAAATGGTAGAGATATTAATAGACACAATTACTCTTTAGAAGAAATAAAAAAAGAAAGCCAAAGAGAAATCGTAAAGAATATATTTAAATTAATTAGATTTAGAAATGACTATAAAGCATTTGATGGTGATTTTACAATTGTTGATAATAGCGAGAATCATATTTTAAATTTAAAATGGAATAATGGTGAATTTGAAGCTGTACTTAAGGCAAATTTAAAAACATATGACTTTGAAATTAAGTATTTTGAAAATGGAATTTATAAAAAATTGTTTTAACTTAGTTTATTGAAGTATGTAACTGCTTATTTTTATTACTAATATATAATCAAAATCAATATAAGTAGAAATAGCAGATTATATAGTATTTTAGTAGTCTTATTAATAAAAGGGGGATATTATGAAGAAAATAGTTTCAATTGTAATGGTATTAGTAATGATATTTGCACTTGCAGGATGTTCATCTGCACCAGCACCAGCAGATAAGTCAGCTGATACAAAAACAGAAGACAAAGTAGCTCCAAAAGAAGAATCGGTAGTAATCTATCAAAATAAAGTTGAGATAGGTGAACAACTTTCAGCATTTGCAGCTAAATATGAGGCTCAAACAGGAGTAAAAGTTACAGTAAAAACTTCAGGTGGAGATACTCCATACGCTGAAAACTTAAAGGCAGAATTTCAATCAGATAGACAACCAGATATATTTGTAATAGAAGGAAAAGGTGGATATAACACTTGGAAATCAAAACTTACTCCATTTTCAGGAGATAAGTGGATGGATTTAACAGACCTAGCATTTAAAGCTGACGGAAAAACATATGGATTTCCAGTAGCAGTAGAAGCATGGGGAATGGCCTATAATGCAGATTTACTTGCAAAAGCAGGAATTGATCCAAGTACATTAACATCACAAGATGCATATAAAGCAGCATTTAAAAAATTAGATGGAATGAAAAAAGAACTTGGAATAAAGTCAGTAGTTGCAATGGCAGCAGGTCCAGATATGAGATGGGTAACAGGACTTCATAACTTTAATGGATATTTATCAGCAGGTCTACCATATGGAGATACAAGTGTTCTTGATAAAATGCTAAAAGGCCAGCCAGATATGGAAAGACTTAAAGAATATGCAGACTGGGTAGAATTATTATTTAAGTATTCAGATAAAGCAGTATTATTAACAGGAAACTATGATGCACAAGTAGGACAATTTGCAACAGGAAAAGCAGTATTTGTACATCAAGGTAACTGGATAGATCCATGGTTAATGTCAAATGGAGTAAAGTTTCCAATGGGATTTGCACCACATGCATCAGTATACGGAGAGCATAATGCAATATTTATAGGAGCACCATCATACTATGTAATAAATAATGAAAGTAAAAATATTCAAGCAGCAAAAGACTTCTTAAACTATATGGCAACAAGTGAAGAAGGCGCAAACTATATGGTAAAAGAAGCAAAAATGGTACCAGCATTTAAAAATATAACATTAAAACCAGATGCACCACTTTCAGCAGACGTAATGAAATGGCTTGCAAAAGATAATGGAGCATATACATGGTTACAAAATGATATGCCAGATGGATTTGGAATGGGAACTATAGCACCAATATACGAAGCATTTGCAAAAGGGGATATAACAAAGCAAGAATTTATAGATCAACTAGCAGATAAGATAAGAGCACTAAAATAAAAAATAGCTAAAAATTAGAAAAGGGTGTGGGTGTTCGCTCACACTCCTTTTTTTAAACTTCTACTAAAGAGAGGTGTAAAATGGGTAAAAAATTAAAGAGTAAAATGTTTTTTTGGCTATTCTTAGCGCCAGCATTATTATCATTTATAATAGTGGTAGTAATACCGTTTTTTATGGGAATATATTATTCACTAACAGATTGGACAGCAATAGCAGGAATAAAGCCAAACTGGGTAGGAATAGATAACTATAAAAATATGTTTAAAGATATAGCATTTCAGTATTCATTTATAAGAACCTTTGTGTTTACTCTTCTAAGCGTAATGACAATAAACTTTGTAGCATTAATGTTAGCTTTTTTAGTAACAAGAGAGATAAAATTTAAGAACTTTTATAGAGCAGGATTTTTCGTACCGAATTTAATAGGAGGATTGGTTTTAGGATATGTATGGCAGTTTATATTTAAAAGTGTAATCCCACAAATAGGAGATGCACTAGGAATAGATTTTTTAAGTAATCTATTGTTACTAGCTGATCCAACATTAACATTATTTGGACTAATATTTGCATTTACATGGCAGTATGCAGGATATATTATGATGATATATATAGCAGCCTTATTAAATGTACCACAAGAGTTAATAGAAGCAAGTGAAGTAGATGGAGCGAACTTTTTTCAGAAATTTTGGAATATAACATTTCCAATGATAGCGCAAGCATTTACAATAACATCATTTTTAACATTAGTAAATTCATTCAAACAATTTGACATTATAATTGCATTAACAAATGGAGGACCATCAGATATATATAAAGAACAAATAGTAAATTCGACAGAACTACTAGCGGTTCACATTTATAATGTAGCTTTTAAATATAATAATATGGCAGAAGGCCAGGCAAGAGCAATAATATTTTTCTTAGTATTATCGGTAGTATCAATGGCTCAGGTATACTATAACAAAAAAAGAGAGGTGGAAATGTAATGACCTTAAGAAGGAAGTTAGTAACGTATTCACTCACACTAGTAACATTAATACTATTTTTAATAACAATATTTCCATTTTTCATAATAGTAATAAATTCAGCAAAAGCATCACTAGAAATAATGACAAGTCCAATAACTTTTCCAAAGCACTGGGGACAGTTACTAACAAATATAAAGATAATATGGAGTAAACCAACGATAAGGTATTCAGCGAGTTTATTTACATCAGTAGTGATAACGTTTTTTTCACTATTAACAATATCAATATTTTCAGCAATGGCAGCATGGGTATTGGTAAGGACAAAATCAAAAGCATCAACATTTATATTTTTACTATTTTTAAGTGGACTAATAATACCATTTCAAGTAGTAATGTTTCCACTAGTATCACTTTTTAGAATAATAAATGAAACAACAGGAATACCGATGCTAAGGACATTTCATGGAATGATACTTGCTTACATTGGATTTGGAGCACCACTAGCAGTATTTATGTTTCATGGATTTATAAAATCAATACCGAAAGAATTAGAAGAAGCAGCAACCATAGATGGATGCAATAAGGCACAGGTATTTTTCTTAATAGTAATGCCAATATTAAAGCCAATATTTGTGACAATCATAATACTAAATGCAATATGGATCTGGAACGACTTTTTGCTTCCGTCATTAGTACTTGGAGTAGGACAGGATGTACAGACAATACCACTTGCAATAAGAGCATTTGCGGGATCATTTGTTAAAAAGTGGGACCTAATAATGACAGCAGTATTAATGGCAGCAGCGCCAATAGTAGTAGGTTTTTTAATAGCACAAAAGCATATAATAAAGGGTATGGTTTCAGGGTCTATTAAGTAATAAAAAAAATTTTTATTAAAATTTCTATTAATTTTACAAAATCTGTTGACATCCTCCTCAATATCTCGTCTTTGACAGTTGTAGAGCAGAAAAACCGTGATATCTATTGCAAACAGTAGTTTATCACGGTTTCTTAATGTAGTAAAAAGTGCGTACCTTTTTTTACTTTTTCGTTTGTTTTAATATTTTTTTCATTTTAGCATTACTAATTATTTGGGTATCCGTTCTAAATCCAAATTTATCATGTAATTCATCTGTTATATCAGTTCGTGTGTATGTCGGAATATATCCTTCGCCTTTTAACTCCATAAAGTTATGATTTTTTAACGTTTCTATTAATTCTTTTGTAGTGTATTTTTCATCAAGCTTCTTTTCTAAAAGCCTATATATCAGTAAAGAAAGAAAACATGTTGTAAAATGAGCTTTTATTCTATCATCTCTACTTAAATATACTGGTCTTGCTTTAAACTCAGTTTTTAGAATTCTAAATGATTCTTCTATTTCCCATCTTCTTTTATTTACTTTAATAATTGTTTCAGCATTATCATCAAGATTTGTACATACTCCGTAGAATCCATCATATTTTTCTTCATCAGAAATAGTGTCTCTATTTATTGTAAGTACCTGTTTTTCAGCGATTTCACCTTCATTAGTGCAGTGAATAGAATCTATAAATCTCTTTGGATCATTCTGTTTCTTTTTATTGATACTAGAAGGTTTTTTAACAAGTTTTTCTGCACGTTGTATTTGAGTGCTTCGAATGTACTCTTGATAAGCTCTATATTTTGGTGAATATGTTACTATTAATTTTTGTGGTAATTCATTTTCATTTATCCAACGTTCTTTGTAATAAATAGCTTTATTGTTTGAAGAATGATCTATATTTTCTAAATTAATATTTTTTGTCTCATTTGATAAATGCCATCCATTTGGGGCAAGAGCCCAATCTTTAAGATGTTTTTTAAGCTTTTTTAATGATTGTGTAACAATAAAAGCTCTATCGTTTTTATTATTAAATATTCTATTGGTATTAGATGCTAATCCTGCATCTGTACATACAACAAATTTAGATAAATCAAAATCAGATAATATGCGCTTTTCTAGTGGTTTTAAACTTGGCTGTTCATTTTTATTTCCATCAAATATAGAAAATGCAAGTGGTATGCCATCCCCATCCATAAATAATCCCATTTGTACAATTGGATTAGGGCGATGTTCTTTGGAAAGTCCATATTGTTTTAACCCATCGGCTTTTTCAGTTTCAAAGAAATAATTTGTACAATCGTAATAAAGCACTTTTGTATTTCTTTTAGATAATTTTAAACTATTTTTATAAACAGTTGATTCAATAAAATCAGATTCTTTAGAAATTATTTCTAAAGCTCTATAAATATGCTGTAATTCAAAATTAGGCTGTTCAATAAAGTCATTAGAGGCTTTAAAAGAAGAAAGCTTAGAAGACGGATTAAGCATTCTAGTATAAATGAGTCTAGAAAGAATACTGTTTAAATCAAAAGAAAATTTATATTTATCAGAAATTTGCTTTGAAATTTTATGAAGGCCTAAATCATAATAAATATCTTGTAAAAAAAGATATCCACCATTGAAATGAACCTTAGAATCCATTGGTATTTGTTTAGTTTCAGAAAATTTAGCAATAATCTCAACTTTATTTTCTTTTTCTTTTTTATTAAGTTCACTTATATATTTTTTTGCCCATTCATAAGGATCTTGTCCATTTAATTTTTCACGTAATTGTGCTTCAGTACCAAGTTTTTCTACAATTTTAGTTGTTCGTTTATTTTTAATAGTAATATCTTTAATAACGTAAAGTGAAGTAGCATTTTTTGATTTAGAAGTTGAAAGTCTCATAAGCATAATACCTCCTGTTCCTTACATTATACCACAATACGACAAACTACGCAATAGTAAAACGGAAAATTTGACAAAAAAATAAGCCTATAATTGGCTTTGAGGTAGAATTTTGTTTATGCAACTGTCAAACTTCCGGGTCTATTAAGTAATAAAAAAAATTTTTATTAAAATTTCTATTAATTTTACAAAATCTGTTGACATCCTCCTCAATATTTGTTAAGTTATTAGAAATTAGAAAATAATATATATATCACTCATATAACTGCGATAATATGGTTCGCATGTCTCTACGAAGTAACCTTAAATTACTTTGCTATGAGTGGAATGTTTTTACTTAATATACCTATGCAAATTTTTCTTTAATCTTTTTTAAATTTAAAGAAAATACACTTATAGGCTTTATTATGATGTGTTTATTTTAAGATAAACCACAATATTCCACTCAACACGGAATATTGTGGTTTTTTGTTTTTGTATAATAGGAGGATTTATGAGCAAAATTGTTAAAGAAGGTTTAACATACGATGATGTACTATTAATACCACAAAAATCAGAAGTGCTTCCAAATCAGGTTAGTACAAGCACTAGGTTAACTAATAAAATCACTTTAAAAATTCCAATTGTAAGCGCTGGAATGGATACGGTTACAGAAGCTAGACTTGCTATTGAAATAGCGAGAGAAGGTGGAATAGGAATTATTCATAAAAATATGTCAATAGAAGCTCAGGCACTTGAAGTTGACAAGGTAAAAAGAAGTGAACATGGGGTTATTGTTGATCCATTTTATCTTAAAAAAGAAGATAAAGTTGAAGATGCTCTTAAAATAATGAGTAGATATAGAATATCTGGAGTTCCAATCGTTGATGAAAATCACAAATTAATTGGAATAATTACAAATAGAGATATTAGATTTGAAAATGATCCAGAAAAATATATTGATGAAGTAATGACAAAAGAGAATTTGATAACTGCAAAAGAGGGAATTACTATGGAAGATGCAGAACAAATTCTAAAAAAATGGAAAATTGAAAAGTTACCATTAGTAGATGATAAAGGAACATTAAAAGGGCTAATTACTATTAAGGATATTGAAAAAACAGTTAAATATCCTAATAGATCAAAAGATTATAGAGGTAGACTTTTAGTTGGTGCAGCAGTTGGAATGGGAAAAGATATGATGGATAGAGTTAAGGCACTTGTTAATGCAGGAGTTGACATCATAGCGCTAGATTCAGCACACGGACACAGTAAAAATATACTATCTTCAGTAAGTGAGATTAAAAAAGCATATCCAAAGCTTGATATTATTGCAGGAAATGTTGCAACAAAAGAGGGAACAATTGACTTAATCAAAGCGGGTGCTGATTGCGTAAAAGTTGGAATTGGACCAGGTTCAATTTGTACAACTAGAATAGTTGCAGGAATAGGTGTGCCACAGTTAACAGCTGTTATGGACTGCGCCGAGGCTGCTAAAGAATATAATATTCCAATAATCGCTGATGGTGGTATTAAATATTCAGGTGAAATAGTAAAGGCACTTGCTGCAGGAGCTAATACAGTAATGCTTGGTTCCTTATTTGCTGGGACTGAAGAAAGTCCTGGAGAAATCGTTATATACCAAGGAAGAAGCTTTAAAAGTTATAGAGGAATGGGATCAACGGCTGCTATGAAAGCGGGTAGTAAAGATAGATACTTCCAAAATGATACGAAAAAATTCGTTCCTGAAGGAATTGAAGGAAGAGTTCCTTACAGGGGACTTCTTAAAGATATTGTCTATCAAATGATAGGTGGATTAAAATCTGGAATGGGTTATTGCGGAACTGCAACAATAGATGACTTAAGAGAAAATGGTAAATTTATCAGAATTACAGGTGCGGGTTTAGTGGAGTCACATCCACATGATATTACAATGACAAAAGAACCACCAAATTATAGCAGAAGAAATTAATACTATGGCTATACTTAAATATTTGAAGACAAAATTCTTCTCCTCCCCATTTTAATATAGCCGTATTAATATAATAATAAGACTAAACTTTTATATAATCATCTTATAAGTATTTCGTCCAAAATACTCTTTGATACAATTGTTTAGTCTTTTTATATTGTAATAAATTAGTAAAAATACTTATTGAAAAATTTAAATAAATAATAGTAAACAATATAATGTTATTTATTGATATAATAAATATAATATAAGAATATTATTAGCCTATGGAGGTAAAAATGCAAAATGAATTAATTTTAATTGTAGATTTTGGTGGTCAATATAATCAACTTATAGCTAGACGTGTTAGAGAGGCAAATGTATATAGTGAAGTAGTATCCTATAAAAATGCATATAAAAGAATTAAAGAAAAAAAGCCAATGGGAATTATTTTTACTGGTGGTCCGAATTCAGTTTATTTAGATGATTCACCTAAAATTGAAAAAGAAATATTTGAAATGGGAATACCAATTTTAGGAATATGTTATGGTATGCAGCTTATGGCTCATATACTTGGCGGAAAAGTTGAAAAAGCTTCAAGTCAAGAATACGGAAAAATTGAGCTTAATATAGATAAAGACTATGGTATTTTTGGCCAAACAAAAAATAATTCAACGTGCTGGATGAGTCACTTTGATTATGTAGCAAAAGCACCAAAGGGATTTGAAGTTACAGCAACAACTGATAATTGCCCAGTAGCTGCTATGGCTGATTTTGATAAAAAACTTTATGGAGTACAGTTTCATGCAGAAGTTGAGCATACACCATTTGGAAGAAAATTAATACAAAACTTTTTGGAAGACGTGTGTAAATGTAAGAAAGACTGGACAATGAGTAACTTTGCCCAGACGAAAATAAAAGAAATAAAAGAAAAAGTAGGAGATAAAAAAGTATTATGTGGATTATCTGGTGGAGTTGATTCATCAGTAGCTGCAACACTTGTATATAAAGCAATTGCAGACAATTTAACTTGTATATTTGTGGATCACGGACTTCTTAGAAAAGACGAAGGTGATCAAGTTGAAAAATTATTTACTAGTGAATTTAATATGAATTTTATTAGAGTAGATGCAAAGTTAAGATTTTTAAATAAACTTAAAGGTGTATCAGATCCTGAAAGAAAAAGGAAGATAATTGGTGAAGAATTTATAAGAGTGTTTGAAGAAGAATCTTCAAAACTTGAAGGCATAGATTATTTAGTTCAAGGAACAATATATCCAGATGTAGTAGAAAGTGGAACAGATACAGCTGAAGTAATTAAAAGTCATCATAATGTTGGTGGGCTTCCAGAAGACGTTGATTTTGAATTAATAGAGCCACTTAGAGAACTATTTAAAGATGAAGTTAGAAATGTAGGCCTAGAAATAGGACTAAAAGAAGATGTAGTATTTAGACAACCTTTCCCTGGACCAGGACTTGCAATAAGAATTATGGGCGAGATAACAGACGAAAGATTACATTTAGTAAGAGAATCTGATGCAATCTTAAGAGAAGAAATAAAAAATGCTGGCTTGGAAAAAGAAGTGTGGCAGTATTTCACAGTTCTACCTAATGTCAGAAGTGTTGGAGTTATGGGCGACGAAAGAACTTATTCGCATGCAATAGGTATTAGAGCTGTAACTTCAATAGATGGTATGACAAGTGATTGGGCAAGAATTCCTTATGAAGTACTAGATAAGATTTCTTCTAGAATTGTAAATGAGGTTCAAGGAGTCAATAGAATACTTTATGATATTACAACAAAGCCACCTAGTACTATAGAGTGGGAATAGTAAGTACAAAGCCTGTAACCCTTTGTTTTAAAGGGTTGCAGGCTTTTTTTACACTGAGTACATTTTGAGTACGATTCTCTTGAAATAAGTGAATTTGAGAGTCGGAGAGCAATATTTAAGACATCACCTTACATTGGAGTGATGTATTTTTATATGTATTCTAACTGTTAGAAGTATTATATAAAAGAAAATCAAGCTAATATCTGGTAATGCGGATTGATTAGGAGTATAATTACTTATAAGAGTGAATCGAATGTATTACAATTGATTCGATGTGGAATTAGGCTAGTAGGGACTAGGGTTACCACTCCACTTTTCATCATCACCTCAGTGTCTTTGCTCATGTTGTCAGCAATGCTAAGTTTAGCAGGCAAACATCTACTAGTGAGTTTTTTAAAGGAGGCGATGCCAATGTTCAATAATGCAGTAGCAAAAATAAGTGATTTAATATGGACACTTGGGGTTAACATGGTTAGTGGAGTGATACTAGCCTGATTTCACATTAAATATCAATATATGTTTAGTAGTACTCGGTCAGGGGGATGTTAATGTTTAATCAGATAAGATTTAGTAGTAAAGAAGATTGTCCGTGTGGTAGTCAAAAAAATTACGGGGACTGCTGTAAAATGAAGTCTCCAAAAGTATTTAAGAGCCAAGGTGAGTTCTTAAACTATATGGGACGTATGATGAAAAAAAGTCGTATAAAACTATGTCTTGCAGAAGGGTGCGAATCTAAAGGGAAAAGTGTAATTAAAGCACATGCATTACAAGAAAATCGAATTCTCAATAAACTGTCGTCAGAGAACATTGTTTATATGCAGAACTTTTCTAAAGACCCTCAGATGATTGAAGTAGAGAAAGATAAACCTGAACCATTCTACTTTCTTGACGAAGTGAAAATAAAAGACGCTACTGTTGCTACTTGCTTCTGCAGAGAGCATGATGATGCAATTTTCTCAAAGATAGAAAAATCGCAGTATACATTGGAAAATCTAGATGATGAGCAGAAATTTCTCTTTGCATATAAGACCTTTTCATTTGAGTTCTATAAAGAACTTGTTGCTAAAAAATTTCATTCAAATATGTTTTCAGGAGTGCCTCAACTCAGTAAAATGCCATTGTATGTTAAACAGTATAGGAATGCTGTGTTAAAGGAAAATGACTTGCTATATTATAAGTCTTATTATGATGAGGCATTTAAGAATAAGGACTATGGTGGGCTGGAGACAGTTGTTATTGAATTCCCTTTTAGGATTCAGTTCGCAAATTATATGACAGTTGCTCCACCATTCGACCTGAAGGGTAAGAGAATAAAATCTATAGATATGCGAACGAAAAGAATGAAGTATCTTTTTTATACAACATTTCCAGTTGATGAAAAGTCATATTTGTTAGTGAGTGGATTAAAGTCAGATTTAGATGTATATGGTGACTACTTCGAACAGTTAAGGA
This sequence comes from Helicovermis profundi, assembly GCF_033097505.1. NCBI lineage: Bacteria > Bacillati > Bacillota > Clostridia > Peptostreptococcales > Caminicellaceae > Helicovermis > Helicovermis profundi. The sequence goes on from NZ_AP028654.1 coordinate 829,486, forward strand.
ATGCACCTATTGGTTTAATACAGTATTATATCAATGTATTTATTCCACTGTATTCGCAGAATTTAATTGTTAGTCCTTTGCTGTGGAACAAATGGGATGAAGTAGGGCAGATGGGGGTACAATATACAGTTTCAGACATTAAAAGTACCAATATCCTTTTGACAGGAGTAAAATTTCATTTACAGAATATATCAAGAGAATCTAATGGAGCATTAGATGTTAATACTAATAAGATGCCATTTAATTTTTTTATCCCGTTTGAAAAGTAAATTTTATGGACATCACATTTGTGGTGTATTTTGTTTGATAAAGAGTAATTTTTAATGCTTAGTGGCAAGCATATTATTTATAGAGGAAGTAGGTGTGATGATGTATCTTAAAGAGCTTAGATTATGGAATTTTAGAAAATACATAAGTACTGACGTGAATGGAGAACCAGGATTAGTAGTTAATTTTAAGGAAGGTTTAAATGTTTTAGTTGGCGAGAACGATAGCGGTAAAACAAGTATTGTAGATGCAATTAAACTAACTCTAGGAACAAAAAGTCATGATTATGTAAGAGTAGATATACAAGATTTTTCTGTTGCTGATGATGGGAGCCGAGCAAATGAGTTGAAAATCGAATGTATATTTAAAGGACTTGATGATATCCAGTCAGGAATGTTTTTAGAGTTCATCAACTTTGATCAGGATGGACAGGTTGAACTTAGGGTGCAGTTAAATTCTAAAGAGAAAAATAGAAGAGTAATCTCTTCTATTACAGCTGGTATTGGTGATTTGGGTGTAAGATTTGATGCTGCAGAACTACTTAGAGCAACATATCTAAAACCATTGAGAGATGCTGAAAATGAGCTAACACCCGGGTATCGGTCAAGGTTAGCACAGGTATTAGGAAAACATCAGTTATTTGAGAAGAAAGAAAAAAGTCATGTTTTAGAACGATACTTCAAGGTTGCTAACCATAGAGTTAAAAGCTTCTTTGAGAAAGATAATTTGGACGAGGATGAAGTGTTTGACATAGAGCAAAATGAACCTGGAGCAAAAGCTATTACGAGCTTCATTGATAGAACATTACAGAGTTTTATGGGTACAAGCTTTGATAAAAATAATTATAAGTCATTTGTTGATGTAAGTAGGAATGAGTTGTCTTCTATCTTAAGGAAATTAAGTTTAAACGTAGATGAAAACAAAGTGGGATTGGGTACACTAAATCAATTATTTATAGCATTAGAACTGTTACTATTTGAAATTGAGAAAAGTTACAATATAGCTTTGATTGAAGAAATTGAAGCTCATTTACATCCGCAAGCACAATTAAGGTTGATAAAATCATTACAAGAAAGTTCAAATGCAAATGCTCAATATATAATTACAACTCATAGCATAACGCTTGCTTCGGTAATAAAGCTTGAAAACATCATTTTGTGCAAAGATAAAACAGCATATCCAATGGGGAGTGAGTATACATTACTTAGTTCAGGTGATTATAAGTTTCTTGAAAGATTCTTAGATGCTACAAAAGCCAATCTATTTTTTGCTAAAGGTGTGATTTTCGTAGAAGGAGACTCAGAAAACCTATTAGTTCCAATCGTAGCGAATTTATTGGACAAGCCATTACATAAATACGGTGTTTCTGTAGTTAATATTGGCAATACAGCATTTTTAAGATACTCAAATATCTATAATAGGAGCGATGGCAAGTGCTTTGACATACCTGTGTCAATAATTACGGACTTGGATGTTAAACCACAAGTGGGAAATCCTGAACAAAAATATATAGTATATAAGTTGCCTAATGATAAAGGAACTGAAATTGCTGGTGAGTTCTCTATTACATTAGAATCTTTTGCTGAAACATACTTTTCTTCTAAAGATAGAGCTATAGAAGCTGTGAAAAAGGAAAACAACATTGATAATTTCACGAAATATCATGGATTAAAAAAGCGCATAGAAGATTTACTTGAGGAAGTTGATGATTTTGATTTATATAAGAAAACTATAAGTGAGAATAAGCTTAAGAAGTATTGTACTGATACAGTCGAAGTATATTTGAACAATTGGACACTTGAGTATGACATAGCATTAAGTGGGTTAAGGGCATATATGCTATGTGCAATCAGAGTATCAAAAATGATTAAGAATAATGAAGACCTGATAACCGAAATTAACTTAACATATGAGCTAGATGAGGCAAAGAAAGCAATTGCTGATTGGGAGGCATCGGGAGAGAGTGATGATAAGATTGCATACTTAATTTATGAGGATTTGCTAGAGAAACGTGCATCAAAAGCTGTTGCTGCTCAATACTTAGGTGAATTGCTATTAAGTTCATCTGAGACGGTGAAGCCTATCATAGGGTCTGATGTAAAACTGAAATTCTTGGTAGATGCAATTGATAATGTGTGCAGAAACGTAGGGGGTACAGATGAGTAACTATATTTGTATTTCCGAGGATGATATTAAGAAGGCTGAAAAGGTACTGTTACCTGATGGGTGCTCATTTGATGAGGACGAAAAAGTTCCTATTATTCAATGTATGGATAAGAGTATTGATGTTATTGCATGCCCAGGGAGTGGTAAAACAACAGCTCTATTAGCGAAGTTGACGCTTATGTTAGATTCGTTGCCATTAGACGATGGAAAGGGCATATGTGTTATGACTCATACTAATGTAGCTGTAAATGAGATAAAGGAGAAATTAGGCAGTAAAAGTGATATTCTTTTTCAATATCCAAATTACTTTGGTACGATTCATTCATTTTATAGTAAATTCTGTGCTACTCCGTACTACAAACAAATTTATGAATCAAATATTGCCGTGGTTGATGATGATGTGTATTATCGAGTATTAAGAAGCAAATTTATACCATGGAGTGACTTATGGAAGAAAATATATTATCAAGTAAAGGATGATATTGATAAGATAGACTCTAGATTAGGGAAATCAGAGAAACTTAGACTTCAAACGGATATAAAGTTTGATTACTTAAAAGGAGTTCGATTAACATACGATGGGAATTTCTTTTTTAGTAAATCGGGAAAAACTATAGTTAAAGATAAGAAAAAGGACCTATACAAAGCGTATTTTAAGTTGTTGCATGATGAAATGTTAGCCAAAGGAGTATTAAAGTATAGTGATGTATATTTGCTATCTCAAATGTATCTTACTACTTTTCCTGAAATAAGGAACTATTTATCATCGAGGTTTAAGTATGTATTTATTGATGAAACGCAGGATAATAGCTCTTTGCAAAATGAGATTGTGAACTTAGCTTTTAACGATGATGTTGTTCTTCAAAGATTTGGTGATGCTAATCAGGCAATATATGACTCCAGTAATGTTTCTGATGGAGACATGCAGATAAAAGGTGAAAAGTTAGAAATAACAAAGAGTATGAGATTCAATCAACCTATAGCAGATTTCATAAGTTCAATGAGAACGTATGGGAGTGATAAGCTATTAATTGCTGTTGATGGTGCTAAAGGTTTTGTGCCTCATTTGATTATCTATAATGAAAATACAATCGGTAGTGTCATAGATAAATACATTAGCATTATTGATGAATACCAGTTATCAGATGCAAAGTATCCATTTAAAGCATGTGGGTGGGTAGGTTTTAAAGAGGCTCCTGAGCACCTTACTGTTAACTCATATTACCCTGACTTTTCAAGTAAAAAGAAAGTAGAAAAGAAACATTCAAACTTAAATTTTATTGGTATTCTAAATGAAACTCTTAAACACAGGAAGTCCGCAGGTAATGTTTATAAAGGAATAATTGAATTCTGTGTTAAATTCTTAAATTCTATTGATTTTGAAGTTGAGGGTTCTAGGGTTAGCTCTAAGTCATTAAAGAAAACTATTGAAAATAAGTTTGAAGAGGATTTGATAAAGCTCAGAACAACTGTGACTCCTTGGACTAGAAGAATTCTAAATAATGATGTGGATGTATATAGTGAAATAGGACAATTTTTATTTGGTTGCATATCAAAAGTAGTAGAAGAAGAAAGTATTGATGAAGCTGATTTTTTGAAGCATTTTAAGGCGGATGGAATAGAGTTAAATTTTAATGAATCATGCGAAAATCGTATTAGCAAAGATGGGGTTAGTATAAGCATAGATACAGTACATGGAGTAAAGGGTGAAACGCATACTGCTACTTTGTACCTAGAATCGTTATATCATATGAAAACAGACTTAAATCGTATATTCACAAGAATGTTTGGTAAGAAGAAGGGGAAATTCGATGCTTATGAAAGAAGTTCCTTAAGAATTGGATATGTAGGCATGAGCAGAGCAACTGATTTACTGTGTATTGCAGTGAGTGAGCAGACTTTTTCAGAGTTTGAAGAAGATATAAGAGGACTTGAAGGTAGTGAACATCTTAAACTGATAAAGCTTTACTAGTTAAGATAAGAGGCAAATTATGAATGATATTTACGGAATAAAAAATAACAAAAATAAGTATTATGGTGATGAGAAAAAACCCCCTTATATTTTTAAAAGTAAGAGCATGAATAGTCTATGTGTATATTGCGGTGGAGTAGCTGACACAAGAGAACATTTACCTACAAAGGGTTTTTTTGAGGATATTGAAAATATGGATTTTCAGATACTCCCAGCATGTTTAGCTTGCAATAACAAGTTTTCGAGACATGAGCAGTACTTGATTCATTATCTCGAGTATTTGAAAAAGTATCTTTTATGTGATTACGAAATAAGTGAGGAAACAGCTAAAAAATTACAAAAAAATCCTAGTTTAAAACAAAAAATTGAGAGTGGGTTTGAATTGTTATCAGATGGTAAGGTTCAAGTTACCTATGATTATGAGAGTATTGAAATAGTATTAAAAAAAATAGCAATAGGTCATATTGCATATGAAATGAGTGATGTTTTCATGGAGGAACCTGAGCACTTTAACTACAAATTTATATATGATGTTTCAGAAGAAGAATTGGATAAATTCAATAGTGTTGTTGTATCAGATGTTATCCCCGAAGTAGGAAGCAGATTAAGTGAAAGTATAATTCTTGGATCCGATGGTCAAATTGTATATCCCTGGAGAGTGTTGAATGATAGGGAATATAGATATATGACTTTTACGAATAAAGTTTACAGTGGAGTTAGGCTTGTGATTCATGAATTGTTGATTTGTGAAGTGCTTTGGTGTAGCTAATAGTAGGAGGATAATTGTATGAGTATAGGTAGGAATGAATCGTGCCCATGTGGCAGTGGCAAGAAATACAAGAAGTGTTGCCTTAATTGGGAAACAACATGGCGACATGGTATTGATATAAATGACTGCGAGATTGGAGTAAAGACAATCTTGTTAGGGGCCTATGATTTTATTGTTGACCATCAATTTCAAGGTGGTTGTCATATGATTTCAGCAGTATTATATATGCTGTTAGTTGAACAGGGATATAAACCAGTAATTAAGACCGGAGAAGTGGGTATAGCTGACTTTGTATTTGACCACTCTTGGTTGGAAATTGATGAGAAGGTTTTTGACATTACAATCATGAACACTTTACGGGGTGGCAAGAAGTTACCACCTGTGATTCTAGGCAAATCTGTTTCGTCAGGGTTGGCATGTAACTATCAATATGGTATGACTGCGAACTTGGACTTCAATACTCAAATGGTTCTGGCTCAGTCAATTGGTCAATATATAAAGGGTGGCAAAGAACATCATTCATATATGATATTAGGAGAGATTGCTCAAAATGCAGGTTTTCCAATAGAAGATATTGATGGATTTATTGATAAGTATATGGATGCATATAGAGAGCATTCCATTGCGTTGCAATAGGAGGAAAGATGAAGTTAATTGATAACATATCAACTAATCATAATATATGTATTCAAAGTATGCTGACATCTGCTGACCATCTTGTTTTAGTGAGTCCGCTTTTAACTGAGAGTTTTGATGAGTTCATACACGGTATTTCAATTATAGATGTTAGTAAAATCACTTTGATAATAACGCTAAAGGATAATTCTCCTGATTTATTCAAGAAGGTTAATACCCTTCATTCATTTTGTATATCATGTATGCAAAATTCAGTAGATTTTGAAATACGGGTCGATAATGCTCTTCACGGTAAGCTTTATATAGCTTTGAAGAAAAATCAGCCAATTGCAGGAATAATTACATCTGCTAATTTCACTGTAAGGGGCTTATCTATGAATCATGAGTGGGGCATTGAAATAACAGATACACATACACATATGATGGATAAGGCTTTAAACGACTTATATACGGTAAGCAGTAAGCCATTAAGCAAACTTGAGTTAGATTCAATAATAAGAGATATTGATGATTATATGAAAGTTAATCCACAGGAGAAAGAAAATAAGCCAAAGTTAAACATTACAAAACACTTTAAAGACAAATTTACGGCGCATTCAAAAGGTAGTTTAGATTTGAGTTCGGATGTACGGTATTTTATTAAACCGATAGGATGGACTGATAAACTTTTTGAAGAAAACCGCATACTAGATGCCGGTATAATGGAAATGCATTTTTCTAAGCGTAAACCTAGCACGGTTAGAAATGGTGATATATTAGTATGTTATGGCGTAGGTTCTACAAAGTTATTAGGATATTTTTGGGTAGTAAGTGACCTGTATTACGATGATTCTGATAGTACTAGGTGGCCCTGGAGAGTAAAAGCAGAAAATTTGAGCCCAATATATAGTCAGATATGGGCTTCGAAAGATTATACGCTTTCCATGTTAGGGAGTTATACGGAGAAGGTGAGAGTATAACATTATTTATGTAAAGTCTAAATAACTATGAAAAAATTAAAAAATTCTTTAAGATTCTGAGCTATCATTTAAAATGAATAGCTTATTTTTATTTGATCTGAACTGTTTAGCTTTAATGTCAATTTTTTTAGTCATATTTTTAGTAGTTAAAAATAATGTCTTAATTAGTGATGTATCTGCTAAAAATATTGGTTTTCCTTTTGTAAATTTTTAAGTCTATTTTACCTAAATCCTGACTTTGGAACATAAATTTGCAACTAATAATGAGTTATTGTTGATATTTCAATATTTCTCATTATTTTTTTGTATTTCTTTCCTCACAACTTGCCGTGAGGAAAGAAATGATGTATAATATATATAAAGGAGAATATGTATGTATATTAGTAAATCTAAATCAAGAAATGGAAAATATTATATTTCTATTGCTAAAGGGATTAGAGATCCTGAAACTAAAAAATCAAAAAAAATAATGATTAAAAGCTATGGTTCACATGACTTAAATTCAAAAGAAGGAAAAAAAGCTTTAGCTAAAGCAGAGGTTGATTTAAAAGAAATGATTAGGTTCGAAAAAGAAGCTAAAGGATTTAAATCATTTAAAGATTTTATAGCTAATCAAAAGCTTTCTCTTAATAATAAAAATATTGGCTATTTACCATATCTATCAATCTTTAATGAGTTGAAGTTACCTAGATTTTTTAACAAATTAACTAAAGACTCTAAACTAGAGTATAACTTTAGTGATATGATGTTTTATCAAATATTAGGACGATTATTTAATCCTGCTAGTAAACATGAAGTAGCTAAAAGAAAAGATGATTTTCTTTATGATTTCAGTTTCATAAATAATGACAATATTTACTCAAGTCTAGATGTTTTTTCTGGATTTAATAAACATAAATCAAAAGAATTATCTGAAAAATGTACAGTTATTAATGATATGAATGCTCTTATATCAACTGTAGATGATGAAGTTAAAAAGATACTAGAATCAAATATCAACAATACTTTACAAGAGATTGATGTACTTACAGAATCGTATGATGAGAATTTTAAATTGACTGAAAACAAATTATTTAAGCATCTTAATAAAACTATAGATAAAATTATACCAGAAAGAAATATGTCATTTGCTCTTTATGACTGCACAACTTATTACTTTGAGTCATTTATTGAAGATGAACTTAGAGAACGTGGAATGAGTAAAGACAATAAAAGAAATGAAACACAAGTAGTAATGGGATTATTAATTGATTCTGATGGGATTCCAATCTCATATAAGCTATTTAGAGGAAATGAACATGAACTTCATACAATGGAAAAGGTTATTGATGATGTCCTCCATAATTATAAAATAAAGGATATTGTCATTGTTGCAGATAGAGGCTTAAACTCAAAAAAAAATCTAAAGATGATTAGAGACAAAGGTTTAAATTATATTGTTGGTTCAAAGTCTAGTTCAGTTCCTGATAAAATTAAAAAGACAAAGTTTGATCAAACTTGGAATATTACATCTGGGAAAGATTCTAAATATAGAAGTGGTTATATCACAGCTATTCGAACAGCTTCACATGAAGGTGAAAATTATAAAGAGTTGGTAATCAAGAAATATTCTGATTTATACAAAGAACGTGAAATGATTAAGCAAAAAAAGACAATTGAAAAGGCTCAGAAAAATTTAAAAGACTTCACAAAAAATGCAACTGCCAAATCAAAGAGTAGATATTACAAAGCTACTGAAAATCCTAAAGAAAAAATACTAGTAGAAATAGATGAAGGAAAAATATCAGCAGAACGAGAAAATTTTGGATATTTTTATATAGTTACAAACAAGTTAGCTATGGATCCAGTATCGATTATGAAAGCATACAGGTCACTTTATAAAATTGAGGAATCGTTTAGGATATTAAAAACGAACATAGAAGCAAGACCTGTATATCACTTTAAATCAAGACGTATTAGATCACATTTCCTTGTTTGTTATGTAGCCCTAGTCCTTCAAAGATTATTGGAGTACAAATTAAAGAAGGTTGAAATTAAATTATCAACACATGAAATAATAAATGGATTATCAAATTTTAAATTAGCTGAAATAGATTATGGAATAGACAAATTGTATATGATATCAGATAAGTTATTAAAAAGTGATATAAATAAGAATATATTTAAATTTAAAGATAGTATTACATTTAAGGATACAATTTCAAAAATAATTAATAAAATGTAGTGAGTTTTGCACAAAACTTAAAAATGCTATAAACCTTGATTTTCAAGTGATTATAGCATTTTTTTAGTTAAATGATGTTCCAAAGTCAGGAGAGTAAAAGCAGAAAATTTGAACCCAATATATAGTCAGATATGGGCTTCGAAAGATTATACGCTTTCCATGTTAGGGAGTTATACGGAGAAGGTGAGAGTATAACATTATTTATGTAAAGTCTAAATAACTATGAAAAAATTAAAAAATTCTTTAAGATTCTGAGCTATCATTTAAAATGAATAGCTTATTTTTATTTGATCTGAACTGTTTAGCTTTAATGTCAATTTTTTTAGTCATATTTTTAGTAGTTAAAAATAATGTCTTAATTAGTGATGTATCTGCTAAAAATATTGGTTTTCCTTTTGTAAATTTTTAAGTCTATTTTACCTAAATCATTAAAACTCTTTTGTAATGAGCATTTCAAAAATTAACTTTTTTAAGTAAAACTTTTAAAACTTCTTGACCTGTCTATAGGTTGATACTTTATCCTTAAAGTATCAAGATGAAAACATGACTGATATATGTAATAGTATGATGTTTTTCATGATTAGTTGTGTTGAATTTATGTTACTAATAAAAAATATGGGAGGTATTATGAAAAATAATAGACGAATAAAAAGAAAGTTTAGACAAACGATTTATGGAAATAAGCAAGAAGTTATGACTTTACTGTGTCCTGTAAGAGAACGTGAATGGCTAAATGGTTGGAATTACAAGATGATTTATTCAGAAAGTGGTTTTGCTGAAAAAGGGTGCATATTTGAGACAGATAATGATTTTGGTAGTTATAAATGGGTAATGACAAAATATGATATCAATGATTATAAGATTCAATTTGTTAAGTTTATTCAGGATGAAATGATAGTGATAATTGATATTGATTTACTTGATAATGATGAAAAAATGATTTATTGTGATATAACGTATACTTTTACCGCCATTAATGATAATGTGATAGATAAGATGCATCAAGATAACAGAGAAGAGAGTTTTGAAGAACATATGAAGTTGTGGGAAAATTCTATGAATTATTATCTTAAGAATGGAAGTATGTTGAAATAAATTTAAAGCTTAAGGAGGCTTTATGTATACAGTAGGTAAATTATCAAAAGAATTTAAAATTTCTAGAAGTACCCTACTATATTACGATAAAATAGGACTTCTTAAGCTATCAGAAAGAAGTGAAAGTAATTATAGACTTTATTCACATTCAGATGTTGAACGTTTAAGAATTATTATGCATCATAAGAAAGCCGGTATCCCGTTAGATGATATTTCTAAATTATTCGATTTGGAGGTAAACGATGTAACCATAATTTTGAATAATAGATTAAATAAAATTCAAGAGGATATTAAGTTGTTAAAAATGCAAGAAAGTATGATATTGTCTGTTTTAATAGATCAAATAAAATCAGATAATTCTGCACTTTATGATAGAAATTCTTGGACTTCTTTATTATTGAAATTAGGTTATTCACATGATGAAATGTTAGAGTGGCATCGAAATTTTGATTTGGAATCTAAGGATGATCACAGAAAATTTTTAATTGCATTAGGATTGAATGAAGAAGAAATAAAAAAATTAATAAAAATGTTGTAATATAAGAGAAATTTGTGTGTTTTTGAATACACCTTTACAAATGAATTGTTAGAAGAAAAATTATTTAGCTTAATATTAGAATATCATTAAATAAAAAAATATTATGGATAATTGCTGAAAATATATAAAAAAAATCAAAATTCTGTTGACAATTTTAAAAAAAATTGCTAACCTTAAGATACCCAATAAAGGGAATTCAATCAGGAGGGATTTTATGAGTGTTGTGTCGTAATTAATAGTAAATGAATATTTAGATTTCTAAAGTGTATACCAAAAGTGATAGATATATTTGAAAGAAATCTTTATTAACTATTAGATTATGAACAGCCATTATCATACTTTCCTTGTGACTATAGTTATAGTTTGCTATCCTTTTAGTGTTGTTTTTTCAGCGCGCAGAGGATTTGTTTATTCGGAATGTTTAGGCCGTGATTAAATTTAATCACGGCCTTTTTATATAAAAAAATAAATACTTGATGGTAAACATCAAGTTTGGTGTATTGTTTGTAATCTAAATACAAAGATTATTAAACGAGGTGAAAGAAAATGAATAACGAGAAAATGTTGAACTTACTTGGCTATAACGAAGTAAAAGAATCAGTAAAAAAATATACATCAAGTAATTTAGGAAAAAATTTAGTAGAAAATATGTTTCCATCTATTGATCCTAAAGTAATACTTAGAAATAATAATGAAATTAAAGAAGCTGTAAAAATAATTAAAGAAGGTAGGAGCTTAGGTTTAGGTGGTATCAGTGATATAAGGCCATATATCAGTAAAGTTGAAAAAGGTTCATTCTTATATGCAGAAGAACTTTTAAAGGTTTCAGATTTCTTGAGATGTATAAGAAATCTAAAAAAATCTATTGAAAAATATGAGTATATTGCACCTATCCTATGTTCTTACTCCATAGGTCTAGGTACTTTTAAGACACTTGAAAATGATATTGAGTTTTGTATAGAAGGTTCTATGGTACATTCTAGAGCAAGCACTACTCTAAGTAAACTTAGAAAAAAAATTGAAGCTTTGCATAGTAAGAGAATTGATAGACTTAATAAATTTCTATCTGCTAGTAAAAACGAAAAATATTTACAAGAGAATTTCTATAGCCATAGAAATGATAGATATGTGGTGCCTATCAAATCATCATATAGGAACTTTGTTGATGGTACGATTATTGATTCCTCAGCTTCAGGATCAACAATTTATGTAGAAATTGATTCTATTAAAGATCTAACTATTGAAATTATTATGTTAAAAGCTCAAGAGCTTGAAGAATGTAATCAGATTTTGATGAGTCTATCAGAGTCAGTTGGTGAACATATTAATGAAATAAAAAGTGCCATATATGTACTGGGTAAGTATGATTTTATTATGGCAAAAGGAAAATACTCGGTTGAAATAAAGGGAAACGATATAGAAATAAAAGATGATGAAACAATTAATTTAATTATGGCAAAACATCCTATGTTAGGTAAAGAAGCTGTACCATTAAATATTGAAATAGGGACTGATTATAGAACCTTAATAATTACTGGCCCAAATACTGGTGGCAAAACGATTACTCTTAAAACAGTTGGACTTATGGTTTTACTCACTCAAAGTGGTATCTTACCTCCAGTTGCAAAAGGGAGTAGTATTTCGATATTTAAGCAAATCCTAGTTGATATAGGCGATTCGCAGAGTATAGAACAGTCTTTGTCTACTTTTTCAGGTCATATGACAAACATGGTTAATATCGTTAGAAAGTCTTCACGTAGAACTTTGGTACTTGTTGATGAAATTGGTAGTGGTACAGACCCTAAAGATGGTGCTTCGCTTGGAATTGCAATACTTGAAGAAATATATAACCGCGGATCGATTACATTAGCAAGTACCCATTACAGTAAAATCAAAGAATATAGTGAAATACATGATGGATTTATGAATGCTTCGATGGATTTTAACCGCGAGACTTTGAAACCTCTTTATAGATTATTAATTGGAGTTGCAGGTAATAGTAATGCCCTTTGGATTTCTAAAGAGTTAGGTTTACCAGATAAAATTATTGATCGTGTTAATAAGATTAATTCGACTCATGAAATAGTTAAGTCGGGTAAGATTACAAAGTTTTCTAAGAAAAAGAATCGTGTAGAGGAACTGATAAAACAAAATTCAGAAATTGATGAAACAAGAATGGTGTATTGTAAAGGTGATAGAATTATTGTTAATGAAACAGGTGAACATAGTATAATATTTGACCATAATTTTAAAGAAAAAACATTGGTAATTTTTAAAAATGGCAAGTACACTGAAATTATGGAAAATCGTGTTACTTTAGATCAAAGAGCAGAAGTTTTATATCCAGTTGGATATGATTTAGATCAATTATTTATATCATTTAAAAGTAGAAAACTTGACAAGGATATTGCTAAAGGAAGATTTAAAAACTTAAAAGAATTAAATGAAAGAATGAAGTCAATTAATTAAGATTGTTTTGAAGTTAGCAGTAAGTAAAGATAGATTAATGCAGCTATTGATGGTGAAATGATATGGGTATCCATACTAGGCATTATACTAATAAAAAAGAGGACATATGATTAAACGGAGAAAACCAAAAGGTATACTTGGAAATTACGTAGATGAACTTTGGCTTGTCGATATATCTTCGCATGATGGATCAGATATAATTATGCCAACTGGACATATACACATAGTATTTAATATAGGTGAAAGTTATAAATTAATTATTGATGAAAAAGAAATAATTCCTCCAAAGTATTCTTTGTTTGGACAATTCGTTAAACCAATAAAAGTAGTTTATAATGGGAATATACATCAAATAGGTATGGCTATTAAACCAACTTCTATCTTGATGTTTTTTGGTATGTCACATAGTTTGCATCTTAATTCTATAGTTGATTGTAAAAATTTAAAGGATATTACTTTAATGAAAGGATTAATTAAGATTATTGATGAAAATATGAGTCAGGAACCCTCAGAAATTTTTGATAAAATTGAAGATTTACTTAATTGCAATATTAATGATGATGAAAGCATTCAAAAATTTAATCAAATAATTAAATTTATCGATGACAATGATGGCAATTTAATAATAGCAGATTTGGCAAAGAATTTTGGATATTCAGTAATTACTCTGCAAAGGCAATTTAAGAAAAATATTGGATTGACTCCAAAAGCATATTGTAATTTAATACGTTTTCATCACAGTGTAATGTCGAATAATCCTATGTCATTTTTTTACGATCAATCACATTTTATAAATTCATGTAAAAAATATACTTTAAAAACACCTAAGGAATTAAATGAAGTTTCTGAAATTACCCTTAAAAATATGATTAAGAATTTTGATTAATATGATGATTTTTTCCAATACGTGATGCAGTAAACAATATATGCTAATAGTAGAAAAAGTTATAATCTTATTAAGAAGGAGTACTATATGAAAAAAGTATGTATGTATTATTTTACTGGGTCAGGTAATACACTAAAAGTTGCAAAGCAAATGAAAAGTACATTTATTGATAAAGGCTATGAATGTAAGCTCGTGAATATAGCGGAAAAAAGCAATATAGAAAAAGAATCATATGATTATATTGGATTATTATTTCCCGTAGCAATTCAATCAACATTTCCTTTAGTGTGGAAATTTATTTATGAGCTTCCAAATGTATCTAATCAAAAAATATTTATGGTTGATACACTACAATCTTTTTCAGGAGGTATAGTAGGACCCCTAAAAAAGATTTTGATTGAAAAAGGATATATAACAGTTGGTGCAATCGAAATAAAAATGTCAAGTAGTATGGAAAGAAAAAGTAAAAAAGTACAAGCGGGCAGAGAAAAAAATATCGAGGCTTTAAAAACAGCAGCATCGTTTGTTAATGATTTAATAGAAGAAAAAACAAAATGGAGTAGAATTCCAGTTATTTCTGATGCAATGAGAGCTATATCGAAAAAAAGATATGTTTGGACAAAAATTAGCAAAAATATATCTGTAGTTCATGATGAATGTATTTTGTGCGGTAAATGTATTAGAAACTGTCCAGTTCAAGCTATCTCAGACATAAAAGGTAAAATTACTATAAACAATGAAGTATGTGAATCTTGCATGAAATGTGTTAATAATTGTCCTAAAAATGCATTTCTAATAGGAGATAAAAAAGTTTATCAAAATATATGATTATGTTTTTGTTCAAATATTTCAATAAGTAAAATTAAGCTACTTAATACTATTATTTAATAATTCTGTAAAAAAAATATTCGTAAATTACGTGGTACAATATTAATATATTAAAATGTGTTTAGTGGGTGAATAGATGAGTAAATATTTAAAAGAGATAACAAATATCGCTATATCCATTGGAAAACTTATATTAGAGAATGGCGGAGAAGCATATAGAGTTGAAGATACAATAAGAAGAATGTGTGAATCAAAAGGGATAGAAAATGTTAATGTATTATCTCTTCCTACAGGAATATTTCTTTCAGCCTCTTATGAAGATGAAGAGTTTACAGTTGTAAGAAGAACCTTTGTAAATAGAATTGATTTAGAAATTATAGATTTATGTAATACTTTCTCAAGAGAATTTATTAATAAAGAAATTAATTATGAAGCATCTTTAAAAAGAATTAAAGGTATACAAGATGCACCTTCATATTCTTTATTTTTAAGTAGTATTTTTGCAGGCATGGGTGGAGGATTTTTTACACTTTTATTTAAAAGCACTGCACTTGAATTTTTTTTAGCATTTATAATTAGTTTTATTGTTTCAAGTATATTAAGCCGTATAAAAGTTGGTCTTTATATGAAACACTTAATTGGAGGCTTTTTAGTAGCATTGCTTTCGTTTACTGCGAGTGCTATATTTTTAAAAGTTTCAATGGACTATTTAGTAGTAGGTTCAATTATGCCACTTGTTCCAGGCGTTGCTATGGTGAATTCTATTAGAGATATTTTAAATGGCGATTTAGTTTCTGGAATGGGGAAAATGACGGAAGCAATTGTGGTCGCAACCTCAATAGCGTTTGGAGTAGGTTCTGTACTTGGCGTTTTATATTTTATGGAGGTGATTTAATGAATTTTCTTTTTTCATTTCTTTCCTCAGTAGGCTTTGCAGGTCTTTTCAATATACCTAGAAAAGAACTTATTTTTACAGGCATTGTTGGAGGAACTGGATATATCGCCTATAGATATATTGATATGATTTCAAGTACGTCAATGCTTGGTTATTTTTTTGGTGCACTTATAGTAGGTATATTTGCGGAAATTTTAGCAATTATAAGAAAAAAACCAGTAACACTTTATATAATTCCTGGCATTATACCACTAGTGCCTGGCTATGGATTATATTATACAATGTTAAAAATTATAGAAAAAAACTATAGTGGTGCAGCAGAAGTTGGATTTGAATCATTTATGGTATCACTAGCCATTGCCGCAGCCATAATTATTGCCAATGGTTTTGGTAAACACATTCTCAGAAGAAAATCTTGATATGCAGATAGATATAATTAATAATGGACCTTTTTAGAGTTCTAAGATTCAGTGGGAGTAAAAACTCCCTCTGAATCTTAGAAATTCTTTTATCAACGTTTCAAAATTCCAATAAATCTTTCATGAAAGTAATTAATGATGTGCAATTAATTACGATTAGTGGAGGTTTTTTTTATTTAATATTTACTTTGATATATTTTTACATAAATTTGGAATTAAAGACAATTATATTGTAATTTGATTGTGAATATAGTACAATGAATTATATATGTTACGATTTTAACTTAAAAATATATAAAAACAATAGATAATTAAGAAAAATATCTATTGTTTTTATTGTAATGTAAGAAAGGAATAAAATGAAAAAAATAATTAGTAATGAAGAATATGATATATGTGTAATGGATTCCTTAGATATTAATAAAATGAATTTTTTAATGATGAATTTGATAATGTGTTTTGTTGCTATTTTAGTTGTCGACTTAATATCTCATAATATAAGCGATGATTTTACACTTATTGGCTTTTGCTCAATTGTATTTAGGACTCTATTGTGGTCAACAATATTTACTTTGTTGCATGTTCCAATAAGAAAAAATAGTTTGAAAAAAATTTATAAGAGGCAAATTAAAGATGAACTTGTAAAAAGTCTTGAAAAAGAATACGACTTATATTTGCCATGTATATATATAAAATCCAAGTTTCATTTAATGGGAGGAGTGCTTTATTTTAGTACAAATAAATTGTTATTTAAACCTCATGTTAGTAATTTTGCACCAAGGGAGATAAAATTAGAGTCAAAGAATGGAATCACTTTTTATGAGAAAAAACAAAATACTTCAGCAATAACGCGTTTTATATATAATTCCATTCCAAATTATTTAGTTATCAATGTTGATGGCGAAGAAAATAAATTTATTGTTCCAATGATATCAAAGGTGATGGATGTTCTTGAAGAAGAGGGATTACAAGGATATGATTTCTAAAAGAAGAAAATAGAGAAGATTTTGAAATATATTAAAAGTTTAAATAAATAGTACTTTTATTTTTTTATAAACTACAATGCAGTTACGAAAATTAAGAGGAGGAAAAGATGAGTAGGTTAAAATTGATTTTACCATCATTAGAATACAAAGATCAAATAATGGCATATAAAAAAGAATTTATTGAAGCAGGCGATAGTATGGATGGTACTGCTGGATTAGCCAACTATGATACATTTGAAAAATGGTATAGCGCTATTTTAGATAACTTGAATGAAGATACCGTAAGAGAAGGATTAGTTCCAGCAAGTACATATTTAGCATTAATAGGTGACAGTGATAGATTAGTAGGAATGATAGATATTCGCCACAGATTAAATGATTACTTACTTAAATGTGGGGGACATATCGGCTACAGTGTAAGAAAATCTGAGAGAAAAAAAGGATTTGCTACTGAAATGCTTAATTTAGCTCTTAAGGAATGTACAAAATTAAAAATAAAAAAAGTATTAGTTACATGTGATAAAAATAATATTGCATCGGTAAAGACCATAATTAATAATGGCGGAGTATTTGAAAATTTGATAGAGTGCAGTGATGGATCTACTAATAGGTATTGGATTACTCTATAAGAGGTTAGACTAAAGGAGATAAAAATGTTTATTGATATCACAGTTAAAGTAATACCTTATTTGTAATTTAAAATCAGTACTTAATTCTAAAAAATACCTTAATTTTATAGCAAATACATATCCAGTAAATTATGCTGATATGACAGGTCTTCCTTGTAGAGTTGTTGCAAAAGTGATTGAGTGATGAAATTTTAAAAAAAGGCAATTATTATTTGGTAAAAGTAACCAAATAATAATTATCGCCTAAATTGATTTCTTTATATAATTTATAATTATTTTCTTTAAATTCATTTAGTATTTTTTCTTTTGAAATCCTATGGTTAAGCGGAGGCCCTGATGGTGTTTCTTTATAGTGAAATTCTATGATGTGAACTTTTCCATCAACATTTAAAAGCTTATCAAAATGCATAAATAAATTTTCTACATTTTTAAGTTCATGGTAGACTGTTACTAATAAAATATCACTAATTGAATTTGGACTAATACTTAGTAATTCATGTTCCTTTCCAAGTAATTTAATATTTTTAAGGCCATTTTTAGATATTTTATTTTTAATAATTTTTAACATATCTTCATTAATATCATATGCAAAAACAGTATTTTTAGAGATATGTGAAGCTGGGATTGTAAATATTCCAGTTCCAGCTCCATAATCTAGAAAATTTGAATCTTTATTAATTCCTAAATTATTTAGTGTTTTATTTACATTAAGTTCTTTTAAACGATTTTCACTTTCAAATTTTTTAACTTTATTATTCATTATTACTCCTCAGATATATTATTTACTCTGCATTAAAAATAATTTTAAAAGTTGTTCCTTCATTTATTTTAGAATCAACTAATATTTTGCCATGTAGAACACCGGTTACAATGTTATAAACGCTATAAAGACCCATTCCCATATATCTGTTTCCTCTTTGTGAGGTATAAAATGGTTCGAAAATTTTGTTTTCAATTTCTTTGGGCATTCCATTTCCGTAGTCTTTAATCACAAGTTTAACTTCTTTTGATACTTCATTCATTGTTAGTATAACATCAATAATTCCACTTTTTGATTCATTATAAGCATGGTAGTATGCATTTTCAATTATAGCAGATAATATTTGAAATAAAACGTTTTGAGAAATATTTAATTTAATATTTGCTTCAAGGTTTAAATTAAAAGTATAATTAGTAAAATTTTTATGATGTTTCAACATACTGATAATATTATTTATACTTTCATCAATTATTATATTTTCATTGCTAGATTCATAGTTATAGTTGGCAATTGATCTAAAATCATTAATAATTTTTGCTGCCTTATTTAAATATGTTAATGCCTTTTCAGTTGAAATATTTGCAGATTCTAAATACTCATTTACTTCAAAAATATCTGTTTCGCTTCGACTCATATGGTTAAAATCGTGTAATTTTTTTATAATAAAATTTAAATAAGATATTGTTGTTATACTATTTCCAAGTGGTGTATTTAGTTCGTGAGCAACACCAATTACGAGTCTACTAAGCGCGTTTAGTTTTTCAGATTCTACAAGTTGCATTTGTGTTTCTTCTATAACAGCTATTTGTTCGTTGAGTAATTTGTTTTTATTAACTAGTTCGGTTTCTTTTTTCTTCAATTCTTTAAGCGAAATAGAAAGTTTGTTATTTGCAACAGTAAGACTTTTTGAACGTTCTTTAACAAGTTCTTCTAGATGATTTGTAAGATTAGATAAATCTTCACTTATTCTTTTACTATTTTTCAGCTCTGCATTTAATTCATTTGTTTTTTCATTTACTTTTTTCTTAAGTAATACAGTCCAAATACTTATTGTAGAAAATGATACTATAACGATAAAAAATAGGTATGTTAAAATTTTTTTTAGATTGCTGGAAAGCCAACTATAATTACCTAAGGAAATCCATTTATTAAGTAATTCTTGTTTTTTTGAATTTGGCATTGTTTTAAGGGCTTTATTAAGAATTGATACAAGAATTTTATTATTTTTTGGAGTTGCAAATCTAAGCTTATAATCAAAATTTATTTTAACCTCATTAGTAATAATCACATTAGATATGGCCATGTCTTGTATATAGTAAGATGCCTGTCCTAAGTCAAGAACCAGAGCATCAATTTTGCCAAGTGATAAATCGGTTAATGAGTCTTTAATGTCTGTATACTCATAAAGTTTATTAGGCTTATATGTAGCTTTAATATATTCTTCAACAGCGTAGTCTTTGATTAATCCAACTTTATAGTCAAATAACGTGTCAATATTTAAATTTTTATCGAAATTTTTACGCACTAAAACTACACTTGGTACATTTGCGTAGGGTTCAGTGAATGATAAGTATTTATCTCTATCGGTAGTTTTTACAATTGCACTTTGAAGATCTACCTCATTGTTTTTTAATACATTTAATATATCAGTCCAAGTATTGTAATATACATATTCAAAATTTATATTGTAAGCTTTAGATATCCAATCAAGATAATCTCTTGAAAGACCTACAAATTCATTTTTTTTATAATATTCAATTGGAGCATAGTCGTGCTCAGGAGCAACTTTTATAAGGGGATGTTCATTAAGCCAGGTAATTTCTTCAAGTGTAAATATATTGTTGTGACTTATTTCTTTTGCATATGAAGACATAATTAATAAAGCCAAAAATAAGATAGTTAATAATGAAAAAATAGTGATTATCTTAAATTTTCTATTCATAATAGCCTCCATTTTGTAAAAAGGGTAGCAAATATAGAGCTACCCACATAATTAGTCTATAAAACTATTTTCCCAAAAAACCATATCCATGCTTATCAAGTATTTGCTGGAATTCTCCAGATTTTTTCATCATAGCTAATCCTTCATTAAATCTTTTTATATATTCCTCATTATTAGGATAATCTTTTGAAATCATTATGGCGTAATTTGTTGTAGAAAATGGTGTTTTAAACCAATCAATATTGTCAATTTGATCTTTAAAATCTGATTTCATTAAATCTAAACTTGTTAATACGTCACCAGGATATAAATCAATTCTTCCGTTTATCAATTTATTCATTGAATCTGATTCCTTATCAGCTAAATCTGCTTTTATTCCTGCCTTTTCTAGAGGATCAACATAGAAGAAATTCTTTACGCCACCAATTTTATATTTTTTTAGATCTTTGAAAGTAGTAAAATCTAAACCGGAAGGAATATTTTTATTCGATTTCAAATAAAAGAAAGAAGAAGTCGAGCTAACAATTGGATCAGTAAATGCATATTTAGCTTTTCTTTCATCAGTTATACTCCAAGGGTAAGATCCAAATGCATTTTTATTTTCTATTTCAGCTTTTGCTTTCGCCCAAGCATAGAATTTAAAATCAACTTTAACATTTGTAAGTTCAAAGGCTCTCTTAATAATTTCTGATGTAAAACCTTGATTTAATAAAGATTCCGAAACAAAAGGTGCATATTCACCAGTTGTAATAGTTATTGGATCGATTGAAGCATATGTGCTACTTACATCAACACTTGATTTATCAGCAACCAAAAATCCATATCCATGTTTTTGAAGAATTTTGTCGTAATCGCCAGTTGCCTTAAGTTTAGCTAAACCTTCATTAAATTTTTGAATATATTCTTTTGCATTAGGGTAATTTTTATCAACTAACAGGCCCATATCGAGTGATTCAATTGGGGTTTTTAAAAATTTAAATTTCTCAATCTCGTTTGGATAAGTTTTTGTAATAAAATCGTGTGCTACAAGAGGACTTGCTGGTAGTAAATCTATTCTTTTATTATATAATTTTTTAATTGCTTCATCTTCTTTTAAAGAAATGTCAATTTCTATATTTTCTTTATCAAAGAGTGAAACATAAGAGTAGTCTTTAACTCCACCAATTTTGTATTTTTTAAGTGATTTAATATCGGTATAATCTTTTGGTGCATTTCCTCCATCTAAATACATAAGTTTTGTTTCACTTACTGTTATTGGATCAGTAAATAGAAAATCTTTAGCTCTATCTTTGTTAAAGGACCAAGGAAATGTTGCAAAAGAATTATGACTATTAACTTCCTTTAGAGTTTTTGCCCATGTGTAAAATTTGAACTCCGTATCAATATTTACTTCGTCAAATGCTTTTTTTACGATTTCAGTTGTAAATCCTTGATTGTCAATTGTTTCTGAAACGTAAGGAGCCCATTCACCAATTGCAAATACTAACTTTTCACGTTTAACTGTATCACTTGAAGTATCACTTGAAGATGTATCGCTCGATGTTGAAGCTACCTCTTTTGCTTTTACGGTTTGATTTTTTATGAGTAAATCTCTAGTAAAGCCATTATCTTTTATCGAACATCCTGTAAAAACAAGAATAGAAATTAAAAGCAGTGCGAAAATTTTTTTCATTTTATAACCTCCTTTCTAAATTGTAAATGTCGCAGAAACTTCGATTAACTCTTCTGCAATTTTTGCTAAATCTGTTGAAGCACCTGAAATTTCATCAACTATTTGTTCTTGTTCTATCACTCTATCAAGAATATTTTCAGATTCTTTTACTGAAACTTTTGAGTTTTCAGTAATGCGTTCGATATTTTCGAGAACTTCTATTGCATGTTTTCTTTGTGAATGAGTGTTTCCTTTAATAACTGAGAGTTTATCAGAAGTATTTTGAGTTGAACTCATAATTTCTTCTAGTGATTTAACAGTAGTTTTCACGGTTCTATTGTTTTCTTCAATGGCTTTAGGAGCTTTTTTCATATGTTCTACAGCTTCTGAAATCGCAAGTAGAATTTCATCTACAGAATCTGAAATTTGATGAGTTATTCCGTCGGACTGATCTGCTAGTTTTTTAATCTCGTCAGCAACAACTGCGAAACCTCTACCAGCTTCACCAGAACGAGCAGCTTCTATCGAAGCGTTTAGTGAAAGAAGTTTAGTTTGACTAGTTATATCATTAATTAATCCAACAAAACTATTAATAGCTTGCGATTTTATTGAAAGTCCGTTAATAATATCTTCAGCATCAACAACTATTGAATTTATTTGTTCAACGTTTTCTATAGTACGCTGAATAGATTCTTCTCCTTCCTTTGCTTTATTAAAAGATTCAATTGAAGCAATTGAAACGTCATCTATACTAGAAGTAACATCTTCAAAAAATTCTGTAATACTTTTTACGGAAGTTTCTATTGTTTTTATATCTTCAGATTGTCCTTTTGTAATATTAACAATATCAGAAGTGTTATGAGAAATATCTTTTACAATGTCGATTGAGTTATCAACTGATGCAGCAAGTTCTTCAGATGATGCTGCAAGCGTATGAGCAGTGTTGTTGAATTTTGATACTAAATTAAATAGATTAATTGTCATATCGTTAAATTTTTTAGAAAGCATTCCAATTTCATCTTTTGATTTTACTTCAATTCTCTTAGTTAAATCACCACTAGCAATTACGTTAGTTGCATCAGATAAAGTGTTTATAGATTTAATAACAAGTTTTGTAACAAGTGATATAAGAATTATTAATAAAATTAAAATAATTCCGTTTTGTACTGTAGTAGAAATAATAGAGTTTTTAATATCTTCTCTAATGTAATAGTCAGATAAAACAACTTCTAAATATCCCGCAACATCTTCTCCATGCATAATAGTTTTCGCAAATCTATTATCTTTTATTTCACTAGGGAAATTTCTAAGATATTTATCATCATATGCAGGTGATTTTCCTTTTTTATCAAGTACGTACATAGGCTTGTAATTAGCATCATAAAATGCTACAATCGCGACTTCTTTATCTTTTGCAACTGCATCAGAAATATTTTTGATATTTTCTTCACTATAATCCCAAAGCGAATCTTTTCCAGCGGTTTCAAGTAGATCTACTAGAGCGTTACCGTTTTCTGTCAATGCAGCGACTTCGCTTTTAGATTGTTCAGAAATATTATAAATTAAAAACGAACCTAATATAATAATTGAAACAAGAACAATAGGAATAATAAATTTACTCGATAATTTGTTTAGTTTAATGAATCCCATAATGACCTCCTTTTAAAAAATAATATCCAAACTTTATTACTTATATATTATTTATACACATTAGTTTTAAAACGAAACACTTATGTAGTAATAAATTAATAACAGCGTGTTAAGTTATTGAAACAATTGCACTTCAGTACAAAATTCGACAAATTTTTTGCGGTGAAATAGAATTTTTGTACAATAAAAACACTTGAACTGGTGATATTAGAAAGCGTTTTATTTTGATATTTTATTTTATAAAATACTACATTGATTTATAATTAGAATTAGATATAATTATATAAAAGCAAAAACTTAAGGAGTTATTATGGATATTAACTATGATTATTATAAGGTGTTTTATTATGCATCGAAATTTATGAATTATACTAAAGCAGGTGAGAGTTTATTTGTTTCCCAATCATCGGTAAGTCAATCAATAAAAAACTTAGAAAAAGCACTAGGCGTTGAACTGTTTTATAGAAGTGGAAAGTCAATGGCTCATACTGAGGAAGGTAAGATTCTTTATGAATATGTAAAAAAAGCACTTCAATTATTCGAGTATGGAGAAAAAGCAATTATAGATATGAATTCTCTTGAAAGAGGAAATATAAATATAGGTGCAAGTGATACGGTAAGTAGGTATTATTTAATGGATTATATAAGAAAATTCTATAAAGATTACCCTAATATAAAAATAAGTATCAATAATAGACCATCTCTAATATCTAAAACTTTAGTTGAAAAAGGTGAACTTGATTTTGCAGTTATAAATATAGATCCTAGTATTGTATATAAAAACTTAAATGTAAAGAAAATTAAAAGTATAAAAAATTTAATTGTAGTATCAAAAGACTTTATGGAAAACAAAATAATTAATAGTGGAAATTTATTTGAACACACAATTATTTCATTAGAAGAAAAATCAACAACTAGAAAAATATTTGATAATTACTTTAAAGAAAAAAAAATAGATTTCAAACCACAGCTGGAATTTGGTTCAGTTGATATAATTATTGAAATGGTAAAAATGGGAGTAGGATTAGGATTTGTAAATAGCATGGCGGTAGAAAAAGAATTAAGTAGTGGAGATTTAGTGGAAGTAAAGTTAAATATGAATCTGCCTAGTATTGATATTGGCATCATTTATAATGAAAATATCCCCCTATCAAAAGCGTCGAAAAAATTTATTGAGATGATAAAAGAAAATATGGTGTAAAAACAATTTACAATGTAATTTTTTTTTACACAGAGAGAACTCCCTTGTGTACGTTAAAGTTTGACAAAAACATCACAAAATATTAAAAATCATTGTAAAAGTATTTTACAATGATTTTTAATATTTTGTGATTAATAATAATATATTTTTACTTGGTTTAGAGTTAAATAAGCCTATTAGCTATGTAAAAAAGAAATAATTTGATTTGAAAAAAAGCGGGATAATATATAGATGTGGCATAAAAATTGCATGTATAATTGTTAAACGATTAACTAATTTGAATGATATGGATTGGAGGATAAAATGAATTTTAATTTAAGTGATGAATACGTACTTCTTCGTCAGATGTACAGGGATTTTTCAGAAAATGAAGTGAAACCGATTGCAGCAGAGGTTGATGAAGAAGAAAGATTTCCAGAAGAAACAGTTGAAAAAATGCGTAACTTTGGGCTTCTAGGAATACCTTTTCCAAAAGAATTTGGAGGAGAAGGCGGTAATAATATTATGTATGCGATGGCTGTAGAAGAATTAAGTAAACTTTGTGGTACAACTGGAGTTATTGTTTCGGCACATACTTCACTTGGAGCAGCTCCAATATATGAATTTGGAAATCCAGAGCAAAAAGAAAAATATTTAGTTCCACTTGCAAGTGGAAAAAAACTTGGAGCTTTTGGATTAACAGAACCGGGTGCAGGTACGGATGCATCAGCTCAGCAAACAACTGCGGTACTTGAAGGTGATAATTATATTCTTAATGGATCAAAAATATTTATTACTAATGCAGGTTATGCAGATATTTATATTATATTTGCTATGACTGATAAAGAAAAGGGTCTAAAAGGAATATCTACTTTTATTGTTGAGAAAGATTTTGAAGGATTTAGTGTAGGTAAAAAAGAATTAAAACTTGGTATAAGAGGTTCAGCAACTTGTGAACTTATATTTGAAAATTGCAAAGTTCCAAAAGAAAATTTACTTGGTAAAGTTGGTCAAGGTTTTAAAATTGCTATGAAAACTCTTGATGGAGGAAGAATCGGTATTGCAGCTCAGGCGCTTGGACTAGCGCAGGGTGCGTTAGATGAAACAGTTAAATATGTAAAAGAAAGAAAACAATTTGGAAGATCAATTTCTAAGTTTCAAAATACACAGTTTATGTTAGCAGATATGAATACAAAAGTTGAAGCTGCAAGACTTTTGGTATATAAAGCTGCATTTAAAAAGGACCAAAAGGAAAGATATTCAGTTGATGCAGCTATGGCAAAACTTTACGCATCTGAAACTGCTATGGAAGTTACAACGAAGTGTTTACAACTTCATGGTGGTTATGGTTTTACAAGGGAATATCCAATTGAAAGAATGATGAGAGATGCTAAAATAACTGAAATATATGAGGGAACTTCAGAAGTTCAAAAAATGGTTATTAGTTCAGCTTTATTAAGGTAAATAAAATATATGAGTCTTACTTAGAGTAATTATATTTTAAGGTAAATGCAAAAAATAGGAGGAAAAAAATGAAGATAGTTGTTTGTATAAAACAAGTTCCTGACACTACAGAAGTAAAACTTGACCCTAAAACAGGAACTCTAATAAGAGATGGTGTACCAAGTATAATTAATCCAGATGATAAATCAGGATTAGAATCTGCATTAGTATTAAAAGACAAATATGGTGCTCATGTAACAGCAGTTACAATGGGACCTCCTCAAGCAGAAAAAGCACTTCGTGAGGCTCTTGCTATGGGAGTGGACGAGGCTGTTTTACTTACTGACAGAGTATTTGCAGGAGCTGATACTTTAGCTACTTCAACTGCACTTGCGCATGCTATAAAAACATTGGATTATGATTTGATAATAACTGGAAGACAAGCAATAGATGGAGACACTGCTCAGGTAGGACCTCAAATTGCAGAACATTTGGATATCCCACAGGTATCTTATGTTTCTTCAATAGAAAAAATAAATAATGGATTAGTATTAAAAAGATCATTTGAAGATAGATACCATATGTTAGGTGTTGATTTTCCTTGTCTTATAACTACACTTAGTGAATTAAATGAACCAAGATATATGTCCGTTTCAGGCATACTTGATGCATATAGAGAAAAAGAGATCAGAATTTTAAATTTTAAAGATATCAATGCAAATGTTGAACAAATGGGCTTAAAAGGATCTCCAACAAAAGTAAAAAAATCATTTACAAAAGGTATAAAAGCTTCTGGAGCAGTTTATGAACTTCCTCCAAAAGAGTCGGCAAAGATTATAGTTGAAAAATTACTTGAAAAATACTATATATAGGAGGGCTTTATGAATTTTGAAGATTATAAAGGTGTTTTAGTTTTTATAGAGCAAAGAGATAATATTATAGAAAATGTGTCACTTGAATTACTAGGAAAAGGAAAAGATATTGCAAATGAATTGGGAGAAGATCTTATAGCTGTTCTTTTAGGGAGCGACAATGAAGATCTTGCTAAAAAAGTATCCATGTATGGAGCGAATAGAGTTGTATACGTAGATAATAAAAATCTAGATATATATACAACGGAACCATATGCACAGGCCTTAACTGAAATTATAAAAAAAGAAAATCCTGATGTTGTTCTAATAGGTGCAACTTCAATTGGTAGAGACCTTGCACCAAGAGTATCAGCAAGACTTAAAACAGGGCTTACTGCTGATTGTACAAAACTTGAGGTATCAGAAGATAGGCAATTAATGATGACTAGACCTGCATTTGGTGGAAATATTATGGCTACTATTGCATGCCCTGATAATAGACCCCAAATGTCAACAGTTAGACCGGGGGTTATGAAAAGGCCACTTAAAGACGAAGAAAATTTATCATTAATACAAAAAGTTGATATTAAATTTAATGAATCTAAATTTAAAGTAAAAGTTCTTGAAGTAACAAAAGAGACTAAAGAAAAAATTAATATCGAAGATGCTGATGTTTTAGTTTCTGGTGGAAGAGGAATAGGTCATAAAGACGCATTTATAAAGTTAGAAGAACTTGCAGGAGTATTAAAAGGAACAGTTTCCTCATCAAGAGCAGTAGTAGATGCAGGTTGGCTTGATCATGATAGACAAGTTGGACAAACAGGAAAAACTGTAAGACCAAATGTGTATTTTGCACTTGGAATTTCTGGAGCTATTCAACATATGGCAGGAATGGAAGAATCAGAATGTATAATTGCTATAAACAAAGATGCTTCAGCTCCAATATTTGATATTGCAGATATAGGTATTGTGGGTGATGTTCACAAAATAGTACCTCATTTAATTGATGAAATTGAAAATGCTAAAAGTATAAAATATAATCAGTAAATTATATTTTAATTTAATAAATGCTGCAAATTAAAGAATGTTTTATTTACGAGTGTTTATGTAAATAAAACATTCTTTTGTATTAACAAAACATTATAGCTAGTAAAAATGATTAATTGTGGTATAATTTTGAAGTGGATTATATTACTTAATATTACATTTAAAGTGGAGCAATTATGACTGATAAAATTAACTTAGAAAAGAAAGTAAAAGAATATGAAAATTATATTGAGATGCTCAATAGTATTCTTGATACTACTAACGAGTGGTTTGTAGCTGTAGATGTAGATGCAAGAATTACTATGATGAGTAAAGGTTATAAAGAGTTTTTAAAAGTTACTAATGTTATTGGAAAACCGGTTTCAGAAGTTATTGAAAATACAAGACTTGATAAAGTTGTTAAAACAGGTATAAAAGAAGTTGGACAAATTCAAGAAATAAAAGATAATAGAGTTGTTGCCATGCGGATTCCCATAAAGAAAGACGATAAAATAATTGGGGCAATTGGAAAAGTTATGTTTAAAGATATTGAAGATTTTTATGCTCTAAGCAAAAAACTATCAAATCTTGAAAAAGAAGTAGATTACTATAAAAAAATTCTAAATCCCAATAAGCAAGCTAACTATTCAATAGATGATATTATTGGAGAAAGCGAGATTATTGATAGTAGTAAAAATGTGGCAATTAAAGCTGCAAAAACAGATTCAACTGTTCTTATAACAGGTGAAAGTGGAACTGGAAAAGAGCTTTTTGCTCATGCAATTCACAATGCAAGTAAAAGGAAACTATCGCCATTTGTAAAAATAAATTGCGCAGCTATACCATCAGAACTACTTGAATCTGAACTTTTTGGATATATAAAAGGCTCTTTTAGTGGAGCAAATAGCGATGGTAAAATTGGTAAATTTCAAAGTGCTAATGGGGGAACAATTCTTTTAGATGAAATTGGAGATATGCCATTTTCTCTTCAATCAAAACTACTTCGTGTGCTTCAAGATAAAGAAATAGAAAAAATAGGAAGTAATGATACTGAAAAAATAGATGTGAGAGTTATTGCTTCTACAAATAAAAATTTAGAGGATATGGTCAAAAACGGAAAGTTTAGAGAAGACCTTTATTATAGATTAAATGTTATTAGACTTGAACTTCCTTCGCTTCGTTATAGAAAAGAGGATATAGAGAGTTTAGCAAATTATCTTAGGAAGAAGATTGCAGAAAGATTAGGAATTTACGTTGAAGGAATTTCAAAAGAAGCAATTAAAATTTTAGAAAGCTATTCTTGGCCAGGTAATATTAGAGAGCTTGAAAATATAATTGAAAGATCTATAAATATGTTAGATTCAGATTTAATAATATTGCCACATCATTTTCCATCTCGTCTTTATGATTCGACTTCAAGTAGTGTATTTAAAATAGAAGATTCTATGACTTTAGATAGTAAAATTAAAATTATTGAAGAAAAAATGATTAAAGAAGCATTAGCAAATAATAATGGAAATAAATCTGATGCTGCTAAAGTCCTAGGAATTAGTAGACCAAGTTTATATAAGAAAATGAAAATGTATGGATTATCTGTTTAATATCTTTTTTATATGATTATATTAAATATAAAGCAAAGAAGAAGGAAAATCATTGTTTTGAATGTTTATAAATTGGTAAATATATTAAAAGACTAGTTTATATATTAGTTTGGAAGGTGATCGGATGAAATTAAAAAATAAATTACTTTTTCTTTTATTATCATTTGCTCTTTTAAGTGCGTTTATAATTATATTTTTTGTACATGCAATTATTATGAAAGATTATTATAAAATTGAAAATAAGCATTTTGAAAGTCAATATTTAATAGCAGATAAAGCTATAAATCAAGAATTTAATAAATATAATGAATTGATTGCTGATTGGGCGTATTGGGATGATACATATAATTTTGTTAAAGATAGAAGTGATGAATATATTAAGTCTAATATAACTAATTCAACCTTTGAAAATTTGAACCTTGATTATTTAGCTATTTTTAATAATAATGATAATATTGTAGTTGATTTTTACTTTGATAAATCTAATAATAAGTTAGTAGATATACCTAAAGAGATTTTAAATCAATTTAAGAAGGTAGGTTTTGGTAATAGTTTGATATTTTTGAGAGGTAAAACTATAGCTGTAACAAAATCAAGGATATTAAACAGCGAAGAAGAGGGAAATTCAAATGGAAGTTTTATATTTGCAAATATATTTGATGACGATGAAAAAATAAAAATAGAAAATAGTCTTAATATGAAACTTAAAGTAAAAGAAAATACTGCTGATACTATATCTGAAAAAATTAAAAGATATAAGCATTACTCGGTTTTATCAATTGAAAAAAAATATTTTAATAATTCAAATGAACTGCTATTTAATTTTACCTTATCAAATTCAATTTCAAGTCTTGGAGCGAGAAATGTTTTGAGAATTTCGCTTTTAATAAGTAGTTTATTTATGTTGTTATTTTTACTAGTTTATTATGGTTTGCAAAAAAATATTGTAAATAGAATAAATGAGTTAAGTCAAAAAGTAACTAAAGTTGCTTATGACAATAATTTATCTCTTAGATTAGATGTTATAGGTGAAGATGAAATAGAAAAACTTAAACATGATATTAATTTTATGCTAGAAAATATTGAAAATCTTAATAAAAAATTAAACGAATATGCAACACTAGATACTATGACCGGTATAAAAAATAGGCGAGAAGGTTTTAGGATACTTAAAAAGCTACGAAAAGATTCATTAAAAGAAAATAAATTATTTTGTGTTTTGTTTATTGATATAGATAATTTAAAAGTTGTAAACGATAAATTAGGACATAAAATGGGCGATAAAATGATTGTAGATTTAGTCAATATGATTAAAAATAATATTAGTGAAAATGATTTTGTATTTAGACTTGGTGGAGATGAGTTTTTATTAGTACTATCAGAACTTGATATAAAAAAAGCTACTAAGATAATGCAAAATATTTATAGGGATATTGATGAGTATAATAATATTAATCATGAGTTTGTATTAGATATTAGCTATGGTTTAGAAGAAGTTGATTATAGTATTTCATTAGAAGAACTAATTGAAAATGCAGATAAAAAAATGTACATTAATAAACAAAGTAAAAAGTTATATTAACTACTTAAAATAAATTGACATAAGTTTGTTAAAATATTAAAATAGTAAAGTAGGTTGTTAATAAAATACTTATGTTATAGGGGGACGAAATGAAAAGAATAATAGGGCTAACATTTTTAATTTTATCATTGGTTTTAGTAATGGGATTACCTGCTTTTGCAGATAGTAATGATTCTCTCATTCAAAGTGTAATTGATGATGTGAATAAGGCAAATGTTAAAATAAGTGAAAAAATAGACCATGCTAAAAACGATGCTAATAAAGAAATTGAGAAATATAATAATAAAATTCAAAAAGATGAGCTTTCAAGTGATGAAATTTCAAAATTAAATGAAAAATTAAATTCTAAAATTGATAAAATAATTGATAAATTAATTAAAGATACTGATGAGATTTCAGCAAAGACTATAAAAAAAGCAGCTCGAAAAGGTGTTCAGGTAAATTGTGAGTTAATAAAAGTTGAGATTGGTGGTAGAGAAGTATTGGTTGATCCTTTGATAGTTGTTGCATTTTAAAGTTTAACGGAAAAAGAATATGTAAATATTCTTTTTTTTTGTGTTAAAATATATGTAATAATAGTTTTCATACTAAATATGGGGGAAAATATGATAGAAGGATTAAACATATATAAGAAAGATGAATATATTGATAATTTTGTTCAAGATGCCGCAGAATTACGCCTATTGGGTAAAGGTGACGGAACTGAAATTATGCTACAAAAAATTAAGAAGAATGAAACTTTTTTTATTAATCCTTGTGATAGTTCAGATACTATGGAATTTTTTTATATATTAAATGGAGAAATAGATAGTTTTGATAATAAATATACAAAACTAGTTAATGGAGATTACTTTTTTACACATGATTTGAAATCCATTGTTCAGTTTAAAACACTTACTGAAGTAACTTTACTATATATATCAACTAAACCTTTATTTCATTTTTTAAGTACAATAATAAAAGAATTAACTAAATTAGCTAGAGAAGTAGAAAAAAAAGATATGTATACTCATAGTCATATAAAAAGAGTTGAGGAGTATGCGATTAAAATTGCCAATAAGTTAAATTTACCTGAAGAAAGCATAGAAAACATTGCATTTGCTTCTTTATTTCACGATATAGGGAAAATTGATACGCCGGATGAAATACTTAAAAAACCATCAGCTCTGACGAAAGAGGAGTATGATATTATAAAAAAACACCCTATAAGGGGTGCTGAAATTGTTGAAAAAACATATTATAAAAAAGTTTGTAAAATTATTAGTCAGCATCACGAAAAACTTGATGGCAGTGGCTATCCATTTGCTTTAAAAGGTGAAGAAATAATGATTGAAGCAAGAATTATAGCGGTAGCTGATGCTTTTGATGCTATGATTACGGATAGACCATATAGAAAAGGACTTTCATATAAAGAGGCTATAAGTGAATTAAAAAAATATAGTGGTATTCATTTTGATGCAAATATAGTAATTGTATTTATTAATATACTTTTAAATGAAAAAATTATTACTGAGTCAGATACTATGTAACTATTAAAAAGCCGTAAAATAATTAATTAATTATTTTATGGCTTTTTCTATATTTTAGGATTAAATTGTATTATAATGTAATAGTAAAACTGAAAAAATAAAAAAGGAGAGTTATGCTTTATATAAAGTATACACAATTATATGAATATTTTAGTAACTGGTGGTACAGGGTATATAGGTTCACATACAGTAGTTGAACTTTTAAATAAAGGACACTCTGTAGTAATTGTAGATAATCTTTCTAATAGTAAAATAGAAACATTAGATAAAATCAAAGAAATAACTGAAAAAAAAGTTAAATTTTATAAAATAGATGTAACTGAAGAAGAAAAGCTAGAAGAAGTTTTTACTGATAATAAATTTGAAGGAATTATTCATTTTGCAGGATTTAAAGCAGTTGGAGAATCGGTTAAGAAACCTCTTATGTATTATTATAATAATTTAGTTTCTACAATGATTTTGGTAAAATTAGCTGAAAAGTATAGTGTAAATAAGTTTGTTTTTAGTTCATCAGCTACAGTTTACGGTGATAATGAAGTTCCCTTTGTTGAAACAATGAAACTTCTTGAAACAACAAATCCTTACGGGGAAACAAAAGCTATGAGCGAAAGAATTTTAAAAGATATTGCAAAAGAAGATTTAAATTTTTCTGCTATACTTCTTAGATATTTTAATCCTGTTGGAGCTCATAAAAGTGGTTTGATAGGGGAATTACCTAGTGGTATTCCTAACAACCTTATGCCTTATATAAGTCAAGTTGCATCAGGAAAATTAGAAAAACTTAGAGTATTTGGTAATGACTATGATACTATAGATGGAACTGGAGTACGAGACTATATACACGTTGTAGATCTTGCAAAAGGGCATGTAGCAGCAATTGAAAAATCTAAAAGTGGTACAAGTATTTACAATTTAGGTAGTGGAAGAGGAACTTCTGTTTTAGAGCTTATAAAAGCCTTTGAAAATGCAAACAACTTAAAAATTCCCTATGAAATTGTCGAAAGAAGAAGTGGGGACATTGCTAAGTGCTATGCTGATGCAAGTAAAGCAAAAAAAGAACTTGATTGGGAAACTGAGTTAGGAATTTATGATATGTGTAAAGATACATGGAAATTTGAGAAAAATAATAAATAAAAAAATACCTCTTTTAAAGAGGTATTTTTTTATAAGTAAATCTTAGTTACAGCTTGAACAAGATCCGCAGTCAGATTCTTCTTGATTAGATGGTCCAACGAAATATCCGTTGTTCATATACTCAACTCTCATCTCACCAAATTGCTCATATAAATCTTTTTCCATTACAAAGCTAATTCCATGTTCAGTGTTAATAGCATCGTTATCTTTTTGCTCATCCAGAGCAAGACCAAATGATGGTCCACTTCAGCCCATGCCTGCCATAAATAATCTTATGTTTTGTGGTTTACCTTCTTGCGCTTCTATAACACCTTTAATAGCGTCGATAGTTGCACTAGTAGTTAAAATTTTCATAAAACCCTCCAGTGTAATTTAGATAGGTGTAAGACGTAAATCTTACACATTGTTTTAATATTATATGTTAATTATATAATGTTTAAATAGCAAAGTAAAGCAAAAATGTAATTGTTTCAAAATAATAATAATATTCATTATCATTTACATCTGTACTTCTACTTGTA
Organism: Helicovermis profundi; assembly: GCF_033097505.1. Classification (NCBI taxonomy): domain Bacteria; kingdom Bacillati; phylum Bacillota; class Clostridia; order Peptostreptococcales; family Caminicellaceae; genus Helicovermis; species Helicovermis profundi. The sequence continues at coordinate 864,094 of NZ_AP028654.1, forward strand.
AAAGATGATAGGTACATTACTATATCAAACTTTTCTAATGTAATACATCTACTTTACCTACAAAACACATTTTATATCAACCATAATTTTTTTGCAATACTTTTTTGAAATTATTTATTGGTTTACATAATTTTTATTTTGTATATGTAGTTTACATGATAAATGTTAATAAAATATGTACAATTTATAAATATAATAATTTATTTGTGTAAAATAGCGAGCGAATAATAAGTACAACTTATCATTTGTATTAATACTATTAATTTTAGTAATGTGATATTTGGTGTTAAAATAACAGTGAAAGATAGATTTATATTTTGTCACTCCTAGTCTACTATTTTTAGCGGGTGATTAATAATTATTAACTATTGCCACTATGGAGGAATTAATTAATATGATTAAAAGAGTATTAGTTGAAAAAAACAGTGAATTTAATGAAGAACATAGAAAATTGATTAGCATTATTAGTAAAGATTTAAAGATAAATACTGTTAAAGAACTTAGAATTATTAATTGCTATGATGTAAGTGGTCTTAGTGATAATGAAATGAAAAAAGCTGAAATATACGTATTTTCAGAAAAAAACGCAGATAAAATCGTAGATAGCAATATAATAAAAGATTACGATTTTGCTTTTAGAATTAAACCTTTACCTGGGCAATTTGATCAACGTGGCGACTCTGCCAAGCAATGTATTAATCTTATATTAGTGGATAAAGAAAAATTAGAAGTCGAGTCATCTAAAGTCATTCTAATTAATGGTGATTTATCAAATGAAGAAATTCTAAGTATTAAAAAATATTTGATTAATCCTGTAGAAATGGTTGAAGTTTCAACAAAACTTCCTAAATCAATTGGAATAAAAAGTGAAAATGAATGGTTTGAAAAATACATTGAAAAATTTTCTTCATTTAATAAAGAAGAACTAATGAATTTTAAAGAAAAATATTCACTAGCAATGACAATTAATGATTTAATTCATATTAAGAATTATTTTAATGAAGAAAAAAGAAATCCAAGTTTAACTGAAATAAAAGTTTTAGATACTTATTGGTCAGATCATTGTAGACATACAACTTTTATGACAAAAATTAATAATGTTGAATTTGAAGATTTAAGCAATGAAAATCCAGTTTTAAATAGCTTTAAAAATTATATTGACCTAAGAAAAAAAGTTTACTTAAATAGAGATAAAAATATTTGTCTTATGGATTTAGCGACAATTTCTGCTAAATATCATAAATTAACTGGCGAGCTAGATCAGCTTGATATTTCCGAGGAAATAAATGCCTGTAGCGTAAATGCAAAAGTTCTTATAGATGGAAAAGAAGAAGATTATTTAATTATGTATAAAAATGAAACTCATAACCATCCAACGGAAATCGAACCTTTTGGTGGTGCTTCAACTTGTCTTGGAGGTGCCATTCGTGATCCTCTTTCTGGAAGAGCATATGTTTATCAAGGTATGAGAGTTACAGGTTCTGCAGATCCAAGAGAAAGGTATGAAGATACTCTTGATGGAAAATTACCTCAAAAGAAAATTACTAAAGAAGCGGCTCATGGATTTAGTTCATATGGAAATCAAATTGGTATGGCAACAGGTGAGGTTAGAGAATATTATGATGATGGTTTTAAAGCAAAACGAATGGAAGTAGGTGCTGTAATAGCAGCGGCTCCTAAGAAAAATGTTGTGAGAGAAGAACCAAGAAATGGAGATAAAATTCTATTAATTGGCGGTAGAACAGGAAGAGATGGTATTGGCGGGGCAACTGGTTCTTCTAAAAGTCATAGTGAAGATAGTATTAAAACTTCAGGTGCAGAAGTTCAAAAAGGGAATCCACCTGAAGAGAGAAAAATTCAGCGTTTATTTAGAAACTTTGAAGCTACGAAATTAATAAAAAGATGTAATGATTTTGGAGCTGGTGGTGTCTCTGTTGCGGTTGGCGAACTGGCAGACAGTATTGATATCTATTTAGAGAGAGTTCCTAAAAAATATGATGGTCTAACAGGAATGGAAATTGCAATTTCAGAATCTCAAGAGAGAATGGCAGTAGTTGTGGCAAGTGAAAATGTTGATGAATTTATGAAACTTCTAGAAAATGAAAATATAGAAGGTACTGTGATTGCGGAAGTTACTAATTCAAAGAGACTAAGAATGTTTTATAATGACCAAAAGATTCTTGACATTTCTAGAGATTTTTTAGAAACAAATGGTGCAAGCAGTGAAACGGATGCAATTATTGAAAAAATAAATTATAGGCAAAATCCACTTATATTTTCGAACTTAAATAAAGACAAAAGCAAGAAAAAAATAAATGAATTAAGTAAAGCTGAAAACGATGAAAGTATACTCGCTTTTGAAATTAAAAAAAGATTATCAGATATAAATATTGCATCTCAAAAAGGTTTAATGGATATCTTTGATAGCACAATTGGTGCAGGTACAGTTCTAATGCCATACGGCGGTAAAACATATAATACGAAAACGCAAGGTATGGTTGCTAAAATTCCATTATTAAAAGGAAATACTTCTACTGTTACAATAATGACTCATGGATATAATCCTAAAATTGGAAAGTGGAGTACTTATCACGGGGGCTATTATAGTGTTGTTGAGTCGATTGCAAAAATAGTTGCAATGGGTGGAAAAATTACCGATACAACTATATCTCTTCAAGAATATTTTAGAAAACTTGGAAAAGACAAAAAAAATTGGGGTCTACCTCTTTCAGGACTTCTTGGCACTATTGAAGCTCAGATAGGACTTGGTATTTCTGCTATTGGCGGAAAAGATTCCATGAGTGGAACTTTTAAAGATATTAATGTTCCTTCAACAATTATTTCATTTGCCGTTGCAACATCTGATGTTAGTAAGATTATTAGTCCAGAATTAAAATCAAAAGAAAGCGTGATATATAAGTTTAATGTAAATAGTAATGAAAAAGGTTTAAAAGATATTACTAAATTAAAATCTATGTATCAAACTATAGAAAAATTAAGTGAAAAAAGATTAGTTAAATCTGCATACTCAGTTTCTATGGGTGGTACGATTGTTTCACTAATGATGATGTCACTGGGCAATAAAATTGGATTTGAAATCAATAAGAATATTTCTTTAGATGAACTACTCAATGAAGATATTGGTTCAATTCTTGTTGAAGTTAATAAAGATATTAATATATTTGATGAAATTAATAAAGAAGAATATAGAGAAATTGATGAAGTAAATAATTTCGAAGTTTTAGAAATTGCTAAAACAAATGAATATGAAAGTTTAACATATAAAAACATGAAGATTAGTATAGATGAAGCTACAAAAATATGGGAGAAACCTTTAGAAGAAATTTTTCCAACTAAATACGAATTATCAAAAGGTGAAGAAGAAAATGAAAAGTTAGTTGATATAAAAAGTAATTTTTCAAAAAATAGAAAATATAAATCTAAAATAAAGATAGATAAACCAAGAGTTGTAATTCCAATTTTTCCTGGGACAAATTGTGAATGGGATACCATGCGAGCTTTTGAAAAAGCGGGAGCTAGTGTAAAACTTGTAAATATAAAGAATCTTAATTCTGAGTTATTTAAAGAGTCTATTATTGAGTTTGAAAAGGAAATAAAAAATGCAAATATAATAGCATTAGCTGGTGGATTTAGCGCTGGAGATGAACCTGACGGTTCAGGTAAATTTATAGCTTCACTTCTTAGAAATCCAATTATAGAAAAAGCAATAATGAAGCATATAAAAGAAGATGATGGTTTAATTATTGGTATATGTAATGGTTTTCAGGCTCTTATCAAAACTGGACTTCTTCCTTACGGTGAAATAAGAGAACTTGGTACTACTACACCAACTCTTACATTTAATAGAATAGGTAGACATATATCAGAGGTATTAAATACTAAAATCGTAAGTAATGCGTCTCCGTGGCTTATGAATGATAGTGAAGAAGATATCTTTACAACTCCTGTTTCACATGGTGAAGGTAGATTTTATGCAAAGGGCCAAGCACTAAAAGAGTTGATTGATAATTCTCAAATTGCTACTGTCTATTCTGATTCAAAAGGTAAAATTATTAATTCGCAGAATGTAAATCCCAATGGATCCGTTTTAAATGTAGAAGGTCTTATAAGCAAAGACGGAAGAATCTTTGGAAAAATGGGGCATATGGAAAGAGTGGACAATGGTCTTTATAAAAACATCACAAACATTAGAGCAATGCGAATTTTTGAAAGTGGTGTTAAATACTTTACTCATAAGTAATTTAAGCAGTTTAGAGATAAGTATATAATTGAAAAATCAATAACACGCACAAAAACTAACAAAAGTCATAAAACGTTCGACTTTTTATTGACTAAGGAAGAAGGCTAATTTATTATTAAGGTAGGATATAAATGATAGATTGTTTTAAAGGTATATTTAAAAACTATATTAATATCTATGGAGGTTATTTTGAAAATAGCAATTGTAATGGGTAGTATTTCTGATCTTGAAGTAGTTAAAAAAGGAATTAATATTTTAAAAGAGTTTGATGTTGATTTTGAAGTAAGAATATTATCAGCTCATAGAACACCTATTGAAGCTCTAAATTTTTCTAAAAATGCAGAAAATGAATTTGATGTTATTATTGGTGCTGCTGGTAAAGCGGCACACTTACCGGGAGTAATTGCAAGCCATACTATTTTACCTGTAATTGGACTTCCTATTAAATCATCAACTTTAGATGGATTAGATTCATTATTATCAATTGTTCAGATGCCAAAAGGAATACCAGTTGCAACAGTTGCACTAAACGGATCTGAAAATGCTGCTCTTTTAGCAATTCAGATTATGTCACTTAAATATGAAGTTTTAAAAGATAAATTGAAAATATATAGAGAAAAAATGAGAGAAGATGTATTAAAGCAAGATAAAGAATTAGTGTATAATTTGTAAAATTAAAGTATATATTTTGCATTAATCTAAGAACCTACAATAGGAGGAAAAACATTGAGTAAACTAAATATGTTATATGAGGGAAAGGCAAAAAAAGTATATAAAACAGAAAAAGAAAATGAGTATATTGTTGAATATAAAGATGATGCAACAGCATTAAATGGGCTTAAAAAAGGAACAATAAGTGATAAAGGTATTGTTAATAATAAACTTAGTGCAATTATTTTTAAAATACTTGAAGAAAAAGGAATTGAGACACATTTAATTGAATTATTAAATGATAGAGAAACTTTAGTAAAAGCGGTTGAAATTTTACCTCTTGAAGTTATTGTTAGAAATATTGCAGCGGGTTCAATTAGTAAAAGACTTGGTATCGAAGAGGGAACAGTCTTAAAAAAACCTCTTTTAGAATTATGTTATAAAAATGATGAACTAGGTGATCCTTTTATTAGTGAAGACCATATCGAAATTTTAAATTTAGCAACGCCAAAGGAAGTAGAAATTGTAAAAGAAAATGCTCTAAAAATAAACGAAGTATTAATAGAATTTTTTAAAGGAATCAATTTAAAATTAGTTGATTTCAAAATTGAATTTGGAAGATATGATGGAAGGGTTATCTTAGCAGATGAGATTTCTCCAGATACATGTAGGCTTTGGGATGTAAATACTAATAAAAAAATGGATAAAGATAGATTTAGACGAGATCTTGGAGATGCCGAGAGCACATATCAAGAAGTGTTAAAAAGAGCAAGTAAATAATAAAATCTATGTTTTACTGGAGGAAATAATGTATCATTCAGATGATAAATTAAAGGAAGAATGCGGAGTAGTAGGTATTTATGATCCACAAAAAAACGATAAAATTTCAACATTAACTTATTTTGGACTTATTGCACTTCAGCATAGAGGACAAGAAAGTGCTGGTATAGCGGTTTATGATGAAGGTAATGTTAAATATTATAAAGAAATGGGACTAGTTCAAGAAATATTTAATGCAAAAAATTTAGAATTATTAAAAGGAAATATTTCTATAGGTCATGTTAGATATTCAACTACTGGAGAATCATATGTTACAAATGCACAACCTTTAGTTGTTAGATATAGAGGTGGAAGTATTGCACTAGCGCATAATGGAAACCTTATAAATGCGGGAAAGATTAGAAATGAACTTGAAGACAATGGTTCTATTTTTCAAACTTCAATCGATAGTGAAGTTATTGCAAATTTAATTGCTAGAAATTACAAACGTGGTTTTGAAGAAAGTATTATAAATGCTGTTACAGAAATTGAAGGAGCATTTGCACTTACTATTATTTGTGAAGATAAATTAGTTGGGGTACGTGACCCTTATGGGCTTAGACCTCTTAGTTTAGCTAAACTTGGTGATGGATATGTTTTAGCATCTGAAACATCAGCATTTGATGTTATGGGAGCAAAATATATTAGAGATATTAGAGCGGGTGAAATGGTTATTATAGATGAAGATGGAGTTAAGTCTTATATGTATTCATCAGAGAAAAAACAAGCTCTATGTTGTTTTGAATATGTTTATTTTGCAAGACCAGATTCAGTAATGGATGGAAAAAATGTTTACTCAACAAGGCAAAATGCTGGCAAAATACTAGCAAAAGAGCACCCTGTTGAAGCTGATATGGTAATAGCTGTTCCCGATTCAGGAATTGCAGCTGCTATTGGATATGCAGAGGAATCTGGTATACCTTATGGTGTAGGGCTTATAAAAAATAAATATCTAGGAAGATCATTTATTCAGCCTGATCAAAAATCAAGAGAACTTGCTGTAAAACTTAAGTTAAATGTACTTTCGGATAGTATAAAAGGAAAAAGGCTAGTTTTAATTGATGATTCAATAGTAAGAGGAACTACAAGTGGAAGAATAGTTTCAATGCTAAAAGAAGCTGGTGCTAAAGAAGTTCATGTTAGAGTTAGTTCGCCTCCTGTAAAATTTAGTTGTTACTTTGGAATTGATACTCCGTCAAGAAAACAATTGGTTGGAGCTATAAAAACAATTGATGAAATAAGAGATATGATTGGTGCAGATTCACTTGGATATATATCTATAGATGGCCTAGTTGAGTCTATTGGTAAGAATGCGGATTCTCTTTGCACTGCATGCTTTAAAGGTAATTATCCTATGGAAGTACCAAAACTTGGTAATAAATACGTATTTGAAAAAATATAGGGAAAAGGTCATATACTATTAGTAATTAATAGTGTATGACTTTAATTGTTTAAATTAATTAGACTTAATATAAAATAATTAAACTTAATATAAAATAATTAGGATGGTGTAAAATGAGTGCAAATAGAGATGAATATAAAAAAGCTGGAGTAAATGTTGAAGAGGGATATAAAGCTGTTACCCTTATGAAAGACCATGTTAAAAAAACATTTAATAATAATGTTTTAATGGGTCTTGGTTCTTTTGGTGGAATGTTCGATTTATCTTTTATTCATGAAGAGGGAATAAAAAAACCCGTATTAATTTCTGGAACTGATGGAGTTGGAACAAAATTAAAAGTCGCATTTGAATTAGATAAGCATGATACTGTAGGAATTGATTTAGTAGCAATGTGCGTAAATGATATATTATGTCATGGTGCAAAACCGCTTTTCTTTTTAGATTATATTGCAACTGGAAAGTTAGAAGCTGAAAAAGCTGAAAGTATAGTAAAAGGTGTAACTGACGGTTGTCTTATGTCAGGACTTGCTTTGATAGGTGGTGAAACAGCAGAGATGCCTGGTTTCTACAGTGAAAATGAATATGATTTAGCTGGTTTTACTGTAGGAATAGTTGATAAAGATAAGATTGTAAATGGAGCAAATATTGATGCAGGCGACGTAATTATTGGACTTCCATCAAGCGGAGTTCATTCAAATGGATTTAGTTTAGTAAGAAAAATTTTAAATGACAATAATATTGATTTTAACACAAAATTTAAGAATACTGATAAAACTTTTGGTCAAGTTCTACTTGAACCAACAAGAATTTACTATAAAGAAGTTAAAACTTTGCTAGACAAAGTTAATGTAAAAGGTATGGTTCATATTACTGGTGGTGGATTTTACGAAAATATACCAAGAGTTCTTCCAAAAGGTATGGGAGCCAAAATTGATAAAAATTCATGGAATAAACCTGAGATATTTGATGAACTTAAAAGATTAAATAATATTGATGACAATAATATGTATGCAACTTTTAATATGGGTATTGGATATATGGTGATTGTAAGTAAAGGAGAATCTTTAAAGGCAATTGAAGCTTTAAAAAATGAAAATTTACTTGGATATATAATTGGAGAAGTAGTAAGTGAAGAGGGAGTCTCTTTATGAAAAGAATAGCTGTTTTTATCTCTGGAAGTGGCACTAATCTTCAGCAAATAATTGATAATACAGAAAATAAAAATATTGACGGGAAAATAGTTTTAGTAATTTCAGATAGAAAAAATGCATTTGGACTTGAAAGAGCTGAAAATGCTAATATAGAAACTTTATATATTGGAAAAGCTAAATTTATAGATGTAAATGAAAGAGATAAATTTATAGAAAATAAATTAAAAGAATATGATGTTGATTTACTTGTTCTTGCAGGTTTTTTATCAATACTTCCTAAAACTATAATTAATAATTATGATAAGAAAATAATTAACATCCATCCATCTTTAATACCCAAATATTCAGGAAAAGGGTTTTATGGTGATAAAGTACATAAAGCTGTGCTTGAAAATCACGATAAGCTAACTGGTGTTACAGTCCACTATGTTGATGAAGGAATTGATAGCGGTCAAATAATTGAACAAGTAAAAATAGAAGTAAAAGATGATGATACGCTTGATTCACTTACTCAAAAAGTTCATAAAGTAGAACATAAATTAATAGTTAAAGTTATTAAAGAAATATGTTCGATTTAATGTAAAAGCCTTATTTATGTAACTATTATCTACCATATAAATGAAATTTAATAAAAAAGGAATGGTGAATATTTTGAAAAGAGCATTAATTAGCGTTTCAGACAAAAAAAATGTAGTTAAATTTGCATCTAAATTAATAGAACTTGGATATGAAGTGGTTTCTACAGGCGGAACTGCAAGACTTTTATTTGATAGCGGTGTAAAAGTTACACAGGTTGATGAAATAACTGGTTTTCCCGAATGTTTAGATGGAAGAGTTAAAACTCTTCACCCAAAAGTTCATGGTGGGATTCTTGCAAGACGTGATCTTAAAAGCCATATGGATCAGGTTGATAAACTTGAAATTAAACTCTTTGATATGGTTGTTGTTAATTTATATCCTTTTAAAGAAACATATCTAAATGAAAATGCCACACATGAAGATAAAATTGAGAATATAGATATTGGCGGACCAACTATGATACGTTCAGCTGCTAAAAATTACAATGATGTATTAGTTGTTGTAGATTCAAGTGATTATACTTCAATTCTAGAAGAATTTGAGAAAAATAATACAACTAACGTTAGTGATTTAAGTGAAAAATTTAAAAGAAACTTAGCGCTTAAAGCTTTCGAAATGACAGCTAGTTATGATGCTCTTATTTCAAGATACTTTAGAGAAAGCTTAAACAAAAAAGATGAATTTAATGATAAAATTACTCTTACCTTTGAAAAAGGTGAAGAACTTAGATATGGAGAAAATCCTCATCAATATGGTTGGCTTTATAAAGAAATTTCAAAAAATACTAATACGCTTGCAAATGCAATTCAGTTAAATGGAAAGCAATTGTCCTTTAATAATATTAATGACGCAACGGGAGGAATTAATTTAATAAGAGAATTTAAAGAACCTGCGGTAGTAGCTGTTAAACACACAAATCCGTGTGGAGCTAGCCTTGGTGTTAATATATATGAAGCCTTCGAAAAGGCCTATAAATCTGATCCTAAATCTATTTTTGGTGGTATTGTAGTAGCTAATCGTGAAATTGATAAAGATACAGCAGTGGAGCTAAGTAAGATTTTTCTTGAAATAGTTATTGCTCCGTCATTTGAAGAAAAAGCACTTGAAATACTCAAGTCTAAGAAGAATTTAAGAATACTTAAATTAGATACTTTATATAAAAAAGAGAGTGGATATGATATAAAAAAAGTTGATGGTGGCATACTTATTCAAAATGAAAATGATATTTTGATTAAAGATATGAAAGTTGTGACTGATAGAATCCCAAATAAAACAGAATTAAAGGATTTAGAGTTTGCTATGAAAGTAGTAAAACACACGAAATCTAATGCTATTGTTCTTGCTGGTGAAGGTGCAACTGTTAGTGTTGGTCCAGGTCAAACGAGTAGAGTGTGGGCACTTGAAAATGCAATTAAACAAAGCAATATTTCTACTAAAGGCACAGTATTAGCATCAGATGCATTTTTCCCATTTTCAGATAGTGTAGAGGCTGCAGCTAAAGCTGGAATTACAGCAATTATTCAGCCAGGGGGTTCTATTAAAGATAACGAATCAATTGAAATGGCAAATAAATATGGTATAGCAATGGTCTTTACTGGCATTCGTCATTTTAAGCATTAATATAGGTTAAAATGAGTAAATATAAGTATATTATTTATAGAAGTGGAGGTGCTAAATGAAAGTTTTAGTTATTGGAAGCGGAGGGCGAGAAAGTGCGCTTGTTTGGAAAATAAATCAAAGTAAAAATGTTGAAAAAATTTATATTGCTCCGGGAAATGGTGGAACAAAAGAAATTGGCGAAAACGTTAATATAGATGCTACTGATATAGAGGCTCTTTTAAGTTTTGCTTTAGAAAATAAAATTGATTTAACAGTAGTTGGGCCAGAAGATCCACTTTGTATGGGTATTGTAGATTTATTTAGAATGAATAATTTAAAAATAATAGGTCCAGATAAAAATGGGGCTTTACTTGAAGGTTCAAAGAAATTTTCTAAAGAATTTATGATAAAGTATGGTATTCCAACTGCTAGATTTGTTGAAACAGATAATTATGAAGACGCTCTTAGAAAAATTAATGATTTTAGTATACCTCTTGTGATAAAAGCAGATGGACTTGCAGCAGGTAAAGGTGTAATTATTGCATTAACAAAAGATGAAGCTAAGACTGCTTTAAGAGAAATTTTGCTTGAAAATAAATTTGCAAATGCAGGCAAACTCGTAATAATTGAAGAATTTCTTAGTGGAGTAGAGGCATCAATTATATGCGTATGTGATGGTGAAACTATTTTACCTCTATCATCAGCAAGAGATTACAAAAGAGCTTTAGATAATGATTTAGGCTTAAATACAGGTGGTATGGGTGCTATTTCTCCAAATCCTATTATAAGTGATAGTGTGATAGAAGAAATTGATAGATTAGTGTTAAAACCATTTATTAAAGGCATCAAAAATGAAGGTTTTGACTTTAGAGGAATTTTATTTGTTGGAATTATGATGGATAAAGATATTAATGTCCTTGAATTTAATGTTAGATTTGGTGATCCTGAAACTGAAGTAATCCTTCCAAGACTTAAAAATGATATTGTAGATGTATTTATGGCTATTGAAAATAAAACATTAAAAGATATTAATCTAATGTGGGATGATAAGTCCTCTTGCACTGTGGTGCTTACATCAAAAGGATATCCTTATTTTTATGAAAAGGGTAAAAAGATTACTATTGAAAAAAGTATCGAAGGTTCATTATTATTTCATGCAGGAACCAAAGAAGTTGATGGTGATATAGTAACTAACGGTGGAAGAGTTATTAATGTAGTTTCGCTTGATGAAAATTTAGAAAATGCAATAAAAACGTCTTATAGTAATATTGATAAAATTAATTATGAAGGATTAACATATAGGAAAGATATAGGAAAACTATAGAAAAATTAAAAAAATTTAAAAATGAATATGTTTGTTAAAATAAAACGAATAAAAATTATATTTAACTAAGTTTTGATAAAAATACAAGCACAACCATAAGTTAATGGTTGTGCTTGTATTTTTTTTGCAAAAAAAATACTATTCAATCACAAGCTTGTAACAATTGAATAATATAATTATAGAAGACAAATAATGTTTTACTATGTACAAAAAAAGGGAGTGAAAAGAATGAAAAACAAAATAGTAATAGGAGCTGTAATTACAGCTTTAATAGTAATTGGAAGTTATTATTTTATTAGTAGTGGTAAAGAATCAACTGACGAGTCAGGAAAATCATATACCTTCGCGGACGTTTCAAAGGGAGATATAGTCGTTGATATAATTGCGGATGGTCAAATCGAAATTCCAATTAGAAATTATAATTTTGATTTATCAGGTAAAATAATGAATGTAAATGTGTCTTTAAATCAACGTGTTAAAAAAGGTGAGGAGTTAATATCGATTGATTCTACAGACCTTATAGCATCATTAAATGATGCAAAGCTTAATTTAAACAATGCAATATTAACTAAAGAAAAGAATGAGAATGAGTTTTCAAAGAATACTACAAATTATAAATATCAACTTAATAAATTTATAAATATATATCAGATGAATAAAAAAAATCTTGAAAATATGAAAAATTTATCATCATCTTATTCTCAAAATGAGATAGATATTGCTGAAAATAATTATAATCTTAGTTTAGAAGAATATGAGAACTATAAAATTGTAAATAAACCAATTTCAACTTTAACGAGCGATAATATTGCTATTAATAAAGCTGATAATACTGTAAAAAAATTAGAGAATGATTTAAAAGATAATACGCTTACTGCCCTAAAAAGCGGAAAAGTAATTGAAATAAATAGTGATATTAATGAAAGTGTTAATAATTCAGATGTTGTGATGAAAATTGAAGAAGATGGAAAAACATATGTGACCACTGAAGTACAAGAAATAGACATATCAAGCGTTTCAATTGGCCAAAAAGCATATATTGAAATAGAAGCGCTTTCGGATAAAAAATTTGTAGCAAAAGTAACAGAAATTGATAGAGATCCTATAGTAGACTCTAATGGTATTGTTAATTATAAAGTTACACTTTTACTTGATGAAAACGATGAAAATATTATGGATGGTATGACATCTACAGTTAGTTTTATTTTATTAGAAAAATTAGGAGTTATTAAAATCCCAAATAAAGCAGTTAAAAAAGTTGGTTCAAAACAAGTCGTAATAGTATCTACAGGAGAAGGTACTGGTGAAGAAAGAGTAATTGTAACAGGTCTTACAGATGGTAAATACGTTGAAGTTATAAAAGGTATTGAAGTTGGACAAAAACTTATATATTAATGTTAGGTGGTGTAAAAATGAGGTTGACTGAGATATTTCGTTCGGTTATTGCAAATTTAGCTTCAAATAAATTTAGACTTTTTCTAACTACTCTTGGAATTATAGTTGGTTCTGCTACTATTGTACTTGTAATATCAATTGGTAGTGGAGGTCAAAAATCTGTTGAAGAACAATTTTCAAGGTTAAATGCGGATATTATTACTGTTATGGGTGGTAGAGAATCAAATCTAGAAATTTCTGATGATGATCTTGAATATATAAGAGAAAATTCTACTTTACTAAAAAATTCAGAAATATTTTATCAAGGAAATGTATCGGTAAGTGCAGGATATGAAGATTTTTCAGGTAGTGCACTTGGAGTGCATGAAAATTTTTCTAATATTAATAATTTTGTAGTAGAATATGGTAATTTTATTGAAGAAGAAAATGTTGATAAAAGGGAAAAAAAAGCTGTTTTAGGTAGTGAAGTTGCTTCATCTCTTTTTGAAAACTCATCTGATGCAGTTGGAGAAACACTTAAAATAAAGGGCAGACGATACTTAATTGTTGGTGTATTAAAACAAAATGGTAAGATGGTCGGTTTTTCATCGGCTGATGAGGCAATATTTTTTCCATACTCAACATATGAATCATATATTGCTGGAAAAAAATCGAAGGCAGCTATTATGCTTCAAGCAAGTAGTGTTCAAGAAACGAGTGATTTAAATACAGAAGTAACGGATATACTGAATAAAGAGTATGCATCAACTGGTGGGAATCCATTTATGATTAGAGATGCAGGAAGTGCACTAACTTCAGCAAAAGAATCAGCTAGTTTAATGACAATATTACTTACATCGGTAGCTGTAATTGTTCTAGTAGTAGGTGGAATTGGAATTATGAATGTACTATTTGTTTCTGTAAAAGAAAGAACAAAAGAAATAGGTATTCTAAAAGCTCTTGGAGCAAAGAGAAAAGATATACTTTTAATTTTTTTATTTGAGTCAATTGCAATTAGTGTGATAGGAGGCACTCTAGGAATTGGAATTAGTTTTATCGCAGTACCTCTTATGAAATATACATCAATACCAGTAATTCCATCATTTGATGCATATATTTTAGCAGCTTTATTTTCTTTAGTAACAGGAGTATTTTTTGGATATTATCCAGCGCTTTCAGCATCAAAATTAAAACCAATTGACGCACTTAGATATGAATAAAGATAAAGTATATTTGAATAAACAAAAAAAATAAAAATTAATTATAATAGGGAGGTAAATATGAAATATAAGATAGTAATATTGGGATTAATTATTATACTCGCATTAACGGGATGTTCTTCTAAAGCTACTGATAAAAATGAAATTAAAATAAAGACATTGGAAGAACAAAATATTGATATTAACGTAAATGACGAGGAAAATGTATCAAGTAGTAAAACAGACTCAAATTATGTAGATAGTGCTAATAAAACGAGAATTATGGGCCAGGTGAGTAAAAAAGTTGGAAATGTAATAACTCTTGATTTGTATAAAATGCCAGAGAGAAATGTAAGTAGTGAAAAAGATAGTACCAGCGAATCTAATTCATCAACTACTAAAACGGTTTCATTAGTAGCTGGCAGTGCTCCAGTAGGTGGAGGGATGAAACCACCAGGTACTTTTGGAAAAAACAATGGATTTAGTGCTAGGACTTCTTTTGAAAAAACGGGTGAAACCATAAGTCTTGTGATTCCAGTAGGAACTGATATTATTTCTAGAAGTACTCCGAATACTAGTTTAGATATTGATAGTTTAGTAAAGGGTATTAATATTATGGTGGTTATAGACGATGAGTTAACTAATAGTGAAAAATTGGAAAATCCATCTTCAAAAACTATTTATGCAGATAGAATAAATATTATTCAAACTACTAAATAATGATTTTAATAAAGTGGGTGAAAAAATGAATGAATCATTAATTAATTTAACAAATTTAAATAAATCATATAAAATGGGAAGCTATGAACTTGAAGTATTAAAAGAAATTAATTTATCTATCAATAAAGGTGAATATGTTGCAATCTTTGGACCTTCAGGTTCTGGTAAATCAACTATTATGAATATTTTAGGTTGTATTGATACTAAAAGTAGTGGAAAGTATTTTTTGAACGGAGAAAATATAGACAAAAAAAATGAAGATGAGCTAGCGGTTATTAGAAACAGAGAAATAGGTTTTGTGTTTCAAAAATTCAATTTGATTAGCAAATTTGATGTATTATATAATGTTCAACTTCCTTTATTAATAAAAGGATTAAAAAAAAGTGAAACTAAAATGATTGCTACAAAATATATTGAAAAAGTTGATCTATTAGATAGAATAAATCACAGGCCTACAGAACTTTCAGGAGGTCAACAGCAAAGAGTTGCAATTGCAAGAGCTTTAATTTGTAATCCGGAAATAATTCTAGCAGATGAACCAACTGGAAATTTAGATACACATTCTGGAGATGAAATACTTAAATTATTTGAAAGTCTTCATAAAGAAGGTAAAACAATTATTGTTATTACTCACGATGAACATGTAGCTAGTTATGCAAATAGAATAATTAGGCTAAGAGATGGAGTAATAGAATCTGATGAATACAAAAGTTATTGATAATATTAATCAATAACTTTTGTATTTTTACTATTCATAGATTTTTCTAATTATTTCTTGATTTATCATTCCTTCAAATTCTTTGTTCCATCTCTCGGTTCTATCACTTCCATCAGTTTCACTGTATTCTTTGAAAAATTGATCTTCGGTGTTAATTAATTCTAGATTAATATCTTCAAGTTCTTTGTAAGCTTTTTCATTGTTAATATCTTGCTTAATTAGCAACATTTCTTCTTTTGAGAAAATATGAGTGTTTTCAGAAGATAGTCCGAGTTCAGCTTCAATTATTTTTCTTTTTTCTCTAAGTGAAATAATTTGGTTAATTAGAGCTTTTTTCATATCATCACCACCTTTAAGATAAATGAATTTCTTGGATTCAGAGGGAGTTTTTACTCCCACTGAATCTTAGAAAACATAATCCAGAGCCTTTTTAGAGTTCTTTATCCCACCCGCTTTTTTTAAGAAGTGGGGGGATTAGAACTTTAAGACATCGGATAAATTGATACCAATATTTCTAACATTATATATACCCTAAATATGGCTTTTTAATCATAAATAACTTATAATAAACTATAGATTTAGAAAAGTTTAAGTAAATTTGGAGTGATAAAATGAATTATAAAATAATAAAAAAAGAAAATATGACTTTAAAAAAATGGAGTGGTGGGACTACTAGAGAAATAGCAATTTATCCGGAAAATGCTTCTTACAAAAAAAGAGAATTTATTTATAGAATAAGTAGTGCAACTATTGATGTTGATGAATCACTCTTTACACCTTTGCCAGGTGTAAAGAGAATATTGATGATATTAAAAGGAAACGTTAAATTATCACATGAAGGTAAGTATGAAAAAACACTTTTTCAATATGAAACTGATGAATTTTGGGGCGACAATACGACAAAAAGTTTTGGACGGGCAAAAGATTTTAATTTGATGATGAAAGGAGAAAGTGAAGGGGAAGTAATATCAATTGACTTAAGGAAAAAAATGTTGTTTAGTGGTAGTTTAAATACCAAAGATGATTATGAATATCAAACTAAAGTTATTTATAATCTTTCAAGTAATATAATGATTAGTTTCATGGATAAACACGTAAAACTATATAAAGGAGATGCCTTTATTTTAAATATAAGTAAAAATGAAAGTTTGGACTTCAAATTACTTGAACTCGATAGTGACACATTTTTTGAATCTTCAGTGTGTATTGTTTCAACAATTAATCATAATTAATTATTAGATATGCATATAATATAAATAGAGGAATTAAGGAGTAAAAATTGAATAATTGTAAAATTTGCGGCAAGGAAACAGAAATTTATTACGATAAACAGTTTGACACTGAGTATTTTCATTGCACAAATTGTGAATTTATTCAGATGGATTTAGAAAAAAAAATTACTTTTGCACAGGAAAGAGAAGTTTATAATCTACATGAAAATTCTCTTGAAGATGAAGGTTATGTGTCTATGTTTAATAATTTTCTTGATAAGGGTGTATTAGATTTTATAGATAGTGGTAAGGCCCTTGATTTCGGGAGTGGCCCTACGCCTGTTTTATCTGAAATAATAAAAAGAGAGTATGATTTTAGCGTTGATTGTTATGATTTACATTATCAACCTAAAAAAATATATGAGGGAAAAACTTATGATTTAGTTTTATCTACTGAAGTTTTAGAGCATATTGAAAATCCAATTGAAGTATTTACATTGATTTACGACAGACTTAGAATTAATGGAATATTTTCTTTTATGACAATTTTTCATTACAATGATAAAGAAAAATTCCTTAATTGGTGGTATAGACGTGATAAAACACATATATCATTTTATTCGATTAAAACACTTCAGTTTATTGCAGAAAAAATAGGATTTGAAATTATATATACTGATAATAAAAGGATTTGTACCTTTAGGAAAATTTAATGATAAAAAAACCGACTATTTGATGGAAATTAAAAAGTCGGTTTTTTTATCGTTTTTTAAATGAATTTTAAAGTTCTAATAAATATTTAATAGTTACTTTCTTTTCTCTCAAAATAACCTTGTGGATGGGAACATGCTGGACAAACATTTGGAGCTGATGTTCCTTCATGAACATAGCCACATTTTCTGCACTTCCATTTTACATTTTCTTTTGAAGTAAAAGATTTATTATTTTCAATGTTTTTAGCGAGTTTTAAATATCTTGCTTCATGTTCTTTTTCAACTTTTAATATATTTTTAAATGCTCTTGCAATATCATCAAATCCTTCTGCTTTTGCAACTCTTGAAAATTCGGGATATAAATCTGTCCATTCTTCATTTTCACCAGCAGCAGCAGCTTTTAGGTTTTCTAATGTGCTTGCAATTTTTCCAGCAGGATATTTTGCGATTATTTCAACGGGTTCACCTGAAGGCAAGAATCTAAAAAATGTTTTAGCATGCTGCTCTTCGTTTAATGCAGTTTCTAAAAAAAGTGCGGATATTTGCTCAAATCCATCTTTTTTAGCTTGCTTTGCAAAAAAAGTATATCTGTTTTTAGCTTGAGATTCACCGGCAAAAGCTTTTAATAGATTTTTTTCTGTTTCAGTTCCAATTAATTTTGACATAATACCTCCTATAATTTTATTATATTAGTTATGCTTTACTATTATAGTTTATCATTAATAAATAAAATGTGCAGGATAAATTTAAAAAAGGTATGATTTTTTCTTGCAATATAATAAAAATATTGTTATTAGAATTTTGAAAGGTTATAATATAAACAAATATGAAAGTTGGTGACCTATGGTTAGAGTTGTAAATGAAGAGGATAGAAAAAATGTGTTAGAATTTTTATTAGTTGAGCCATCTATAAATATATTTATAATTGGTGATATTGAAAATGAAGGATTTAATAAAGATTATCAAACTTTATGGGGATATTATGATAGTGATAATGTGATTAAAGGTGTATTACTAAAGTATTATAATTATTTTATTGTTTATTATAATGATCAATTATTAGATACTTTAGAAGAGGAATTAATGATTATTGCCGAATTTAAAGAACTATTAAAAAGCTTTCCTGAATTAAATATTTTATCTGGAAAGTCTTCAATAATTGAAAAATTTTCTGACGTGTTTTACAAATCAACTATTAGAAGAGAATATTTTTTAGAATTATCGTCTAGTGAATTATTAAAAGAAAAAGATGCAAATGTGCAAATTGCAAAATTAGAAGATGCAAAAGCAATATATGACCTACGAAATACAATTATAGAATTTAGAAAAATAGGCCAAGTACCTTTAGAAAGAATTCAAAAAGAAATTTCTGAAAATAAGACAAAAATTTATTTTTATAAAAATAGAGAAGGAGAAATAATTTCATTAGCGCAGATAACAGCTGAAAACAAAGATTCGGCTATGGTGATTGGAGTATGTACCAAAGAAGGAGACAGAGGAAAAGGTTATGCAAGTAAATGCGTTTCTAATTTGGCAAGGGACCTTCTTTTAAAAAATAAAAAAGTATGCCTTTTTTATGATAATGAGTTAGCTGGTAAGATTTATCATAGATTAGGATTTGAAAATATTGGAAATTGGTCTATGCTTATAAATAAATACTATAGTAAAACAAATTAAAGTGTATTTTGATTTTATGAATACTAAAAATTATTACTTATTAAGTAAAATAGTTGGAGGAGGTAATATGACAAGAAAGCAAAAAAGAATTTCAATTTATTTTTTGGTATTGACAATTTTTCTTGAAACTACTTACATTATACATAATATATTAAATATCAAAGTTAGATTTTTTATGTTTATACTTCCAGCTATAACAGCCTTAGTATCGTATTACTTATTTGAGAAAACAGTTTTAAAATATAATAATAAATTTTCGACTAGCGATGATTCTAATAATGATATAAAAATGATAAAAAATTCTTCTGATGAAGATTCTGAATTATATACTACTATAAAAAAAATAAAAAAAGAATTTGAGGGTTATTTAGAATCTGCAAATATTATTTTTTTAATTCTTGGAGAAAAAGCAAAAATTAATATGATAAATAATAGAGGAGCAAATATTTTAAAGACAAGTAAGGAAAAGGTTTTAGGGAAAAATTGGATAGAAGAATTTGTGCCTTTAGAAATAAGATCTTCAGTAGAAGAAGTTTTTTATAATATTTATAGTGGCAGTGAAGAAATGGAAGAATATTATGAAAATGAAATTATTGCAAAAGATGGTTCTGTAAAAATACTTGGATGGTATAATACTGTTCTAAGAAATGATGACAATAAAGTTATTGAGATATTAAGTGTTGGAATTGATTTAACAGAAAAGAAAGAGCTTGAGAAAAAACTAAATGAAAAAGCTACAATCGATATAATGACAAATACCTATAATAGAAATGAAGGAATCGAGCTTTTTAAAAAACAATATCATATTGCTAAAAGAACAAAACAAAATTTGACAGTATGTTTTATTGATATAAATGGACTAAAAAAAGTAAATGATACAATGGGACATGATTTTGGAGATGAATTAATTACAATTGTTACCAAGGTTATTAATGACGAAGTAAGAGAATCTGATATTGTATCAAGATTAGGTGGAGATGAGTTTTTAATTGTATTTCCAAATACAACAATAGATGAGGCTGAAGTTGTACTTAAAAGAATTAATAATGAATATTCAGAACTAAATACTTTTGCAAATAGAGGATATGATATATCTGTTAGTTATGGCTACTCAGAATATCACGGAGAAGTTGAAAAAAGTCATGATAGCATAATTATTGAAGCAGATAAAAATATGTATAATATGAAAAAAAAATTTAAACAGTCTAAAAATATAAAAAATTTATAAAAAAATATTAAAAACTATTGACAGCATATTTATGCATGTGTATAATAAGAACAAGTTAAAAATAAAAACGTTTGAAAACTAGAAAATATATATGAATTTAGTTCAGCGATGCAATGTTGGTGTGAGATTGCACAATAATGATTATATTGAGAACTAGTTTGAGTTCCTCAAAAGAAATTAGTAAGTTGAGGCGGAATCCTTCCGTTATCATAAGGATAGGTATCGATTAATTTCCGTACTGATTAGAGTTATAAAAAAGGGTGGTACCGCGGATAATTCGCCCCTTATTTTTAGGGTTGATTACACAATAAGTTGAAAAAGTTCTTAATCTAAAAAGATTAAGGGCTTTTTTTTATTTTATTTTTCATATTTATACATATAGGTGTATAAATAAACGAAAGTGAGGGGTTATATTATGAAAGAAAAAGTTGTATTAGCATATTCAGGTGGACTTGATACTTCAGTGATATTAAAATGGTTAGAGGTAGAAAAAGGTTATGATGTTATTGCAGTATGTGTAGATGTAGGTCAAAAAGAAGAATATTCTGATATATGGAAAAAAGCACTTAAAACTGGTGCAAAAAAAGCTTATATTGTTGATGTTAAAGAAGAATTCGTTAAAAATTACCTATATAAGGGAATAAAAGCGGGTGCAATTTATGAAGATGATTACTTACTTGGAACTTCATTTGCAAGACCTCTAATAGCTAAAAAACTTGTAGAAATAGCTAAAATAGAGGGTGCTAGTGCTATTGCTCATGGAGCTACAGGAAAAGGTAATGATCAAGTGAGATTTGAAGCTGGAATAAAAGCTTTATCTCCAGAATTAAAAATTATTGCTCCGTGGAGAGAATGGAATTTAAAATCAAGAGAGGATTGTATTGAATATGCTAAGGAAAACAATATTAGTCTTACTGTAACAAAAAAGAATATTTATTCAAGAGATGAGAATTTATGGCATATCTCTCATGAAGGAGGAAATTTAGAAGATCCTTGGAATATTCATAGTGAAGATGTCTACAAATGGTGTGTATCTCCTGAAAAAGGGCAAGATGAAGTTGAAGAGATTTCCTTAACTTTTGAATCAGGACTTCCAATAAAAATAAATGGTATTTCTTACAGTCCGGTAGATCTTATTTATAAACTAAATGAAATTGGTTCAAAACATGGTGTAGGAATTATTGATATTGTAGAAAATAGATTAGTAGGTATGAAATCAAGAGGTGTATATGAAACTCCTGGTGGAACTATAATTTATGAAGCCCATAAATCATTAGAAAAACTTGTTTTAGATAGACAAACACTTTCTTTTAAAAAACAAGTATCTCAGAAATATGCAGATCTAGTATATGATGGATTATGGTTTTCACCCCTTAAGGAAGCTATAGATTCATTTATTGATTCAACTCAGGAGAACGTTACTGGTGAAGTTAAATTAAAACTATATAAGGGAAAATGCACATCAATTGCGACAAAATCAATGTATTCATTATATTCAGAGGAATATGTTACATTTGGTGAAGATGAAGTATATAATCAAAAAGACGCTGAGGGATTTATTAATTTATTTACTCTTCCATTAAAAATAAAAGCAATATTAAATAATAATCTTAATGAAAATAAAACTAATGAAATAGAGTTTGACAATATGTATATGTATGATAGTGAAACTTTAGTTGATTTTATTAAAGAAGATTTAGATGAAAAAATGTTTTCAAAATCAAAGGCTGCAATATGAAAATGTGGGGAGGAAGGTTCAGCGAAGAAAGTTCAAATTTATTAGAAATTTTTAATGAATCAATTTCATTTGATAAAGAAATGTATAAAGAAGATATTGAAGGATCTATTGCTCATGCTAAAATGTTAAATAAAATTGGTATATTTAATGAAAAAGAGCTTAGCCTAGTAGTAAATGCCTTAGATAAAATTAAGGATGAAATTTTACTTGGAAAAACTAAGTTTTCTACAAAGCTCGAAGATATTCATATGAATATAGAATATTTGCTTACAAAAGAAGTAGGTGAACTTGGTAAGAAACTTCATACGGCAAGAAGTAGAAATGATCAAGTAGCATTAGATGTAAAAATGTATACTAGAAAACAAACTGAAATGATAATAAAAAAAATTATTAAGTTGCAAAAAAAAATAATTAAAATATCAGAGAAAAATTATGATGTTATTTTACCTGGTTATACTCATTTGCAAAGAGCACAGCCAATTACTTTAGCTTTTTATTTTATGACTTACTTCAATATGTTAAAAAGGGATTATGAAAGATTTTCTAATTCTCTTGAAAGATTAGCCACTATGCCACTAGGATCAGGAGCACTCTCAGGAACTCCATATAATTCAGATAGATTTTTTTTATCAAAAGAATTAGGATTTGATATGCCAAGTGAAAATGCTCTTGATTCAGTGAGTGATAGAGATTTTATTGTTGAATTTCAAAGTAATTCCTCGATGCTAATGATGCACCTTAGTAGACTATCTGAGGAAATGATACTTTGGGCATCAAGTGAATTTGCTTTTATAGAAATATCAGATAAATATTCTACGGGAAGTAGTATAATGCCACAAAAAAAGAATCCAGATGCATTTGAACTAATTAGAGGTAAAACTGGAAGAGTATACGGAAATCTTTTTTCTATATTAACAGTTATGAAAGGACTTCCACTTGCATATAATAAAGATATGCAAGAAGATAAAGAAAGTTTATTTGATACAAGTAAAACAATAACAATTGTGCTTGAAGTTCTAGAAGACATGATTTCAGAAATAAAATTTAATAAAGAAAAAATGCTCTCTAGCGTCAAAGATGGATATCTAAATGCAACTGATCTTGCAGACTATTTAGTGACAAAAGGCTTAGAGTTTAGGAATGCACATTCTGTGTCAGGTAATTTAGTGAAATATTCTATAGAAAACAATAAAAGATTAGAAGAATTAACTATTAAAGAATTCAAAAGTATTTCTGAAATAATAGAAGAAGATGTATACGAATATATAAACGTCGAAAAATCAGTTAACAGAAAAATATCTTATGGAGGAAGTGGAAAAAAATCAGTAGAAAAATCAATAGAAAATGCCAAAGAATGGTTAAATAAACTGTATTAGAACTCTAAGGCATCGGATAAAGCTCCTAAAAGGTTAAAATCAAATAATAAAACGAAGCGCCTCACGGCAAAGCCGTTGAAGCGTAGTTTTACTATTTGATTTTTTTTCTTTGCCACTTACCTGTTTTATATATTATATATCCTACTATACAGATTATTAGGTTACTAAGTATCATAGCATACCATACAGAGTTTGTTCCAAGATTTGTATAATTTTTAAAAATAATTATCATTGGTATCCTAAGAGCCCAGAGTCTTCCCATCATCATAATCATAGCTGAAAGCGTATGACCAGAGCCTTGAAAAGTTCCAATTAATATCTGAAAAAATCCCATAAGAGGAATAGAAAGAGTGACTAGTATCAAATAGTATGTTCCTTGAGAAATAACTGAAGGATCACTAGAAAATAATTTTACAATTGGTGAAGCAAAATAAATTAGTATCATTCCACCAAGAACTAAAAAAGCAGTAGTAATTACAGTGCTTGAAAATACAGCTTTTTTTGCTCTTTTAGGGTTATCAGCTCCTAGGTTTTGTCCTACTATTGTTGCAAGTGCGCTACCAATTCCCATTGCAGGCATAAGTATAAGACTATTTATTCTATTTCCAATAGCAAATGCAGTTAGAGTAGCTTCTCCAAATGAAACAATAAAAATATTGAGAACCATAAATCCTACTGCCGTTGTAGATTGACCAATTGATGAAGGTATACCGATTTTAATAATTTTACTTAATAAGGATTTATCAATTAGTAGATGTTTATATGAAATGTAAAAATCATTATTTTGATTAAATAAAGTTAAAATAGCGTAAAGTCCAAAAATTGCTCTTGAGATAACAGTAGCAATTGCAGCACCTTTAACTCCCATATGAAAATAGAATATTAAAACGGGGTCAAGTATAATATTAAGTATCACAGATAATAAACCGATTATCATAGGTTTCACTGTATCTCCAAGACCAGATCTAATTGCGTTATATGAGAACATGGCAAACATTGTTGGTGAACCAATAAATATTATTTTCAAGAAAGAAGTAGAGTATAGTAGAAACTCACCTTTTGCACCCATAAATTTTAGAAGTGGGCTAGTTAGAAAAAAACCTACGACTCCAAGAAATATTGAAATCAAGAATGAAAAAGAAATAACTTGTCCAGTTACCTTTTTAGCATTTTCTAATTCATTTGCGCCTATATATTGAGATATAAGACTTGTACCAGCAATAGATACTCCCATTCCTATTGAAATCATAAAAAATATAACTGGCCAGATAAACTGAATAGATGCAATTTGTGTAGTTCCAAGTTTACTTACAAAATACGTGTCAGTAAGATTATAAATAGTTTGTATTAAATTGTTAGCCATTACAGGAAGAGCTAAAATTAGAATCATTCTGTTAATATTGCCATTTAGTATTAAATCTCTTTTGTTATTTAAACTCATTTTGCCTCCTTTCATAAATGAATTTATTGGGTTCAGAGGGAGTTTTTACTCCCACTGAATCTGATAAAACATAATCCCAGGCCTTTTTAGAGTTCTTTATCTCCCACTTTTTTAAGAAGTGGGGGTATTAGAACTCTAAGGCATAGGATAAAGAAAAATGTAAAAAATTATATGTAAAAAAAAATTTATATGATTATCTTTTGACTGAAAGTATAACATTAATAATATTATTAATCAAATTTATTTTAAAAAGGGTAGCCAGGTCTGTTTTAAAGCCAATAATATGTTATAATTTTATTAAAAGGATAGGAGGTGCTAAGTTATGGCTTTAGGGCATATTGACGAATTAGAAGGTAAAATTATTGAAAATGATGAAGTAAAAGGTGCTGTTATGAAAGTTTTAATTTCACCAGAAGAAGGTTGGGATAGTCATGTAATGAGAGTATTTGAAGTAGCTCCAAATGGATTTACTCCTAAACATACTCATGATTGGCCACATATTAATTATATAATTGAAGGTGAAGGTACTTTATTTTTAAGTGGAAAAGAGAATCCTATTAAAGCAGGTTCATATGCATATGTTCCTTCAAATGAACTTCATCAATTTAAAAATACAAGTAACAAAGCAATTAAATTTATTTGTATTGTACCAAAAGAGGGTCATTATTAAAAATAGTTGATAAATTTTTTTATTTAAGTTAAAATAATTTTTACTAGAAGATTGATTTAGATTAGTAAAGGAGAAAAAATTTGAAACTTAAACCAAGGGATATCACTAAATTAGGTATAGTTGCAGCACTCTACTTCGTTCTAACAGTATCTTTTGCTCCAATAAGTTATGGCAATATTCAGTTTAGAGTGTCAGAAGTATTAACACTATTTGCTTTTATTGATCCATTTTATATTTTGGCGTTAGTACTTGGAACATTTTTATCAAATCTATTTTCACCGCTTGGTGTGGTAGATATTATTTTTGGAACATTAGCTACATTTATAAGTGTTTATTTAATGAGCAAAACTAAAAATATTTTAGTAGCATCAGTTATTCCTGCTATTGTAAATGGTTTAATTATTGGAATTGAACTTTTCTATTTATTTAAAATTCCACTATTACTTGCAATGGGCGAAGTTGCTTTTGGAGAATTTGTTGTAGTATCAATAGTAGGTGTTACTATATTTAAATATGGAATATTAAACAATGAATATGTACTAAATATTATTAAAATCAAAAAAGATTAACTAAAAAACACCTAATATTAAGTGTCCTTGGCATAGGATTGCTTTAGTATTAGGTGTTTTTTGTAGGTAAATAATTATTTTTTAAATATTCTTAGTATAAAATAACAAGAAGCAGAAAAAATTATTATACTTGATCCTGATGGAATATTAAACGTATATGAAATAAATAAACCTATAAAAGTAAATAAGATTCCAAGTAGTATAGATAAAATCATAATATTTCTTAAATTTCTCGTAAATAATTTTGCTACTGAAGGTGGTATAGTCATTAAAGCAATTACTAAAATTATACCAACTAATTTTATAAGGGATACAATTGAAAATGACACTAATAGAAATAATCCAAAGTCAAAATAACTTGTATTTATACCGTGAATTCTAAGAAATTCATGATCGAATAGATAGCTTTCCCAGTATTTAAAAAATGGCAATATAAGAGCTGAAACGACTATAGTTGTTAATAACATTAAAGAAATATTAAATTTTGTAATAGTTAAAATATCACCAAATAAATAAGACGTCATATCAGGTGGATAGCCGGGTGCAATTGAAATAAAAAGAATTCCAAGAGACATTCCAACCGCCCATAGTATTCCAATAGCAGCATCATCTGACTTTGCATCGTTTTTTTTATGAACTAGGGTTAATCCTATGGCAGAAAGTGTAGATATTATATAAGCTCCGATTATAGGTTCGATTCCTAAAAAATAACCAAATCCTATCCCTCCGAAAGAGGTATGAGCGATTCCACCACTGAGCATAATAAGTTTCTTTTCTATAATAATAGTGCCAATAATTCCACATAAAATACTAGCAAGGATTCCTCCAATTATTGCATTTTGCATAAATTCATAAGTGAAAATTGAATTAATCATTTTTTTCCTCCTTATGAATTGATAGAACCCTATGAGGTACAGGTCCGTGCGAAATAACATCAATAGGACATCCATAAACTTCATTTAACATATTTGTTGTAAGTTTATTTTCATCATGGTAGTAGAGCTTTTTATTTAAGCATGCTATATCTTTTACATAAGAAGAGATTACATTTACATCATGAGAAACTAAAATAATTGCCTTTTCTTTATTTAATTTATGAAGTATTTCATAAATGTCTTTAGTAGATGTACTATCTAAACTTGCAGTTGGTTCATCTAAAATTAATATATCGGGATTAGTCATAAGCGCTCTTGCAATAAGAGTTTTTTGAAGCTGACCGCCGGACAGTTCATTAATATTATTATCTTTTATGTCTTCAATTCCAATTAGTTTAATAATATCCTCTGTTTTTTTATTGTCAGAATCGCTAAACTTAAAGAAAGGAATAATTTTATTTGATATTGAACCCATTTTAACGACTTCATTTACTGAAATCGGAAAGTTTTTGTCAAAATTTGAGAACTGAGGTACGTAGCCCAATTTTATTTTTGACTCTTTTTTTATAGTTCCAGAAATAGGTTTTATTAATCCTAAGATAGTTTTTAGTAAAGTAGTTTTTCCAGTACCATTTTGTCCAATAATTCCTAAAAAATCATGTTTTTTTATAGTTAGAGATACGTCATCTAAAATTATTTTATCAGAATATTTAACAGTAATATTTTTTAGTTCTAATAGAATGTCCATTTAATTTCCTTTCATAGAAGTTTCAAAAGTGTCTGCAAGGCTTTTTAAATTATTAATATAATCTTCGCTAAGTGGATTAATTTCAAGGGTTTTGCCTTTGATTTCATTAGCTATAAGTTTAGCTTGAGAGCTATCTATTTCAGCCTGATGAAATACAACTCTTATATTGTTTTCCTTTGCAAAATTAATTATTTTTTCAAGACCTTTTGGAGTTGATTCTTTTCCATTTTCTTCAATAGAAATCATATTTAAATTATATTCATCTGCAAAGTAACCAAGAGCAGGATGATAGATTATAAAAGTTTTATTAGGTAAATTATTCAGTTTTTCTTTAACATATAAATCAGCATCATTAATCTTATCAATAAATTTTTTGGCATTTTCATTATATAAATCTTTATTTTCTGGCATTAATTTTATTAAATTATCTCGAATAATTTCACTTATAAGTATATATCTTTTAGGTGACATCCAAATATGAGGATCACGTCCTGTGTGTTCATCTCCGTGAGATGAATCCACTGATGAATCAGTAGAAAAAAATACATTGTTTTTAAATGTTCTATCTGGATATTTTTCGCTAACTAATTTATTAAGATATATTATTTTAGGTGGATTTTTCATTGATTCAACTCTAGGCAAGATATTTGCAGTTTCACTAGCAACTCCAATTGAAAAATATAATTTAGAATTTTCAAGTTCTTCTAGTTCAGATGGCTTGGGTTGATAATTTGCAGGACTTGCGCCTAGAGGAATAGTAGGTATAATTCTTAGAGTATCACCAGCAATGGCTTTTACAATTGTAACTTCTGGCATAATAGCAACAGCAATTGTAGGAACATTTTCATTAAGTTTATTATTTTGCTTGCTTGGACTATTTGAACACGCACTTAAAGATAATATTAAAATCAAAATTAACGAAACTAATGTTATTTTTTTCATAAGAACCTCACTTTCTATGTATGGTAACTTGAGTATATTTTATACCCCAACATAGATAGTATAACGCAGATTGTAATGATTTCAAGAAGAAAATTAAAGTTGACAAGAAAAAAAAAGCTAGTATACTAATAAATGAGTGATTACTCACTTAATTATTGATGGTTGATTTTAGGAGCTGAGGATATGAAAACGAAAAAGAAGAAAAGCCAAATTACAGAAGATAAAATAATAGAATCCGCATTAAATTTATTTTCGGAATATGGCTATTCAGCAACACCAACGAGTATGATTGCAAAAAAAGCTGGAATTTCAGAAGGTACAATTTTTAAGTATTTTCCAAAGAAAAAAGATCTTTTGGTTTCAAGTCTTACTAGATTTATTGATAAATATGGGGAGAAACTTGTTATTTCACCACTCGAAAATAATTACCAAATACACAAAAACGAAAAATTCGAAGATTTAATTAAGGTAATTATTAAAGAAAGAATACGTTTGTTTATCAAACAAAGCGTTCCTATTAGGGTGCTACTAACCGAAGTACAATATCATGAAGAATTAAGAGAAATTGTAATAAACAAATTATCAAAAAAAATAATTTACTTTGGAACTAATATGATAGAAGATTATATAAAAAAAGGAGAATTAATTGATAAAAATTCACTTGTAATTTTTAGGAGTATTATGGGAGCAATTATGCTTATGGTTATTCAAAAGTTTACTGCACCAAATATTGGCCAAAATAATCTTAGCATGGACGAGGAAATTGATCTAATTGTGGATATCTTTTTAAATGGAATAAAGAACTCTAAGGCATCGGATAAAATATAAAAAAGAGGTGGTAAATTTGAAAAAAATCGTAATTTTATTAGTATTTATGTTAATTTTCTTAACAGGATGTGCAAAAGAAAATAGAAATTTAAGTTTTACTGGAAGTGTTGAAGCAGATGAAATTGATATTTCTTCAGAAATTTCAGGTGTAATAGATAATGTTTTTGTTAAAGACGGTGACTTAGTAAAAAAAGGTTCATCATTAATTAGACTAAATACTGAAGATATAAAAATAAAATTAGAAAAAGCAAAGCTTGCTAAAGAAATAGCCGAATTAACTTATAATGACATAAAAAATGGCAATAGTGACAATTTGATAGATAGTGCGAAATATAATGTAGAGAGTATTAATTCTGAGATAAATGGTGCAAATAAAGAAATAAAATTTCTAGAGGATAATTATAATAAAATTTTGGATTTATATAATAGTGGTGCAGAAACTAAAGTTAATCTTGACAGTGCAAAGAGAATGCTTGACAATGAAAATTCTAAAAAGAACGTTCTAATAAAAAAATATAATGCATTAAAAAAATCTTACCAAGAAGTAAAAAGTGGTTCAAATGAAGAAACGATTAATAAAGCCAAGCTTAATGTTGATTTGAAGGATTTGGAAATAAAAGACTTAGAGCAAATAGTAAAAAAATCAAATTTAACTTCGCCAATCAATGGAACCATACAAAATGTTAATTATGGAGTTGGAGAACTTATAAGTCCGGTGAAAAAAGCTATAACAGTAGTGGATTTAAAAAGTATATTTCTAAAGATATATGTTCCTGAAAAAGAGTTAAATACTATAAGCTTAGGTGAAAATGTATCATTTACTGATGAGTTTTTAAAAGGTAAACAAATATCAGGTAAAATAGTATATATTTCCTCAAAAGCTGAATTTACTCCTAAAAATATTGAATCAAAAGAAAATAAACAAGAAATGGTTTATGAAGTAAAAATTAAGATTACAGATAATAATAATATAATAAAACCCGGAATGTTTTTAGATGTAGACTTAAATGATAATAAAGAAGGACAAAATAATGACTAATATAATAGAAATTAAAAATTTAAATAAGACTTTTGGTAAACTTACTGCAGTTAATGGACTTAATTTAAGTATACCAAAAGGTTCTATTTATGGAATACTTGGACCAAATGGTGCTGGAAAATCAACAACAATTAGGATGATTTGCGGAGTTCTCACACCAACTAGCGGTGAAGGAACTATAGATGGAATTAGTATATATGATGAATCTGAGAAAATAAAAAGTAAAATTGGTTATATGTCACAAAAGTTTAGTTTGTATCAAGATTTGACTGTTCTCGAAAACATAAGATTTTTTGCGAGTTTATATGGAATAAAAGGTAAAAAAAGAGATGAAAGAATAAAACAATTAATATCAATGGCTGGATTAAATGGAAGGGAACATCAGATTACTAAAAATCTTTCTGGTGGGTGGAAACAAAGGCTAGCACTTGGCTGTGCTCTTGTTCATAAACCTGAAATACTTATACTTGATGAGCCAACAGCAGGAGTTGATCCAGTTGCTAGAAGAGTATTTTGGGAGCTTATATTTATGCTTTCAAAACAAGGAATTACTGTTTTAGTTACTACTCACTATATGGATGAAGCTGAGAGCTGTGATTATGTTTCTTTTATTTTTAATGGAAGTGTTATTGCGAAGGGGACACCTAAAGAATTAATAGAGAGTAAAAAGGTAGAGACTTTAGAAGATGTTTTTATTGGATATGTAGAAGAAATTACAGGTGAAAAAGTGAAAAGTTCATTCGAAGAAATAAAATTTTTAAGTAATAATGAAAATGAATCTAAAAGTGGAAGTGAAAATAATGAAATTTAATTTTGGAAGATTTAATAGTATTGTAGTTAAAGAATTTATTCATGTTTTTAGAGATCCTGCAAGTCTTGGCGTAGTTCTTATAATGCCCTTCATATATATAATGTTATTTGGATTTGCAATAACTACTGATGTTAATCATATTAAGCTTGCAGTTTATGATGGTGATAAAACATATGAAAGTAGAGAATTAGCAAGAAAATTCGTTGCTTCAGATTATTTTATTATAAGTGATGAACTTGATAATATGAATGATATTGAGAATTTAATTGATTCTTCAAAGGTAAAAGCTGCATTAATTATTCCAAGTGGATATAGTAAAAAACTTAAAAGAGGAGAAAATCCATCGAGTCAACTTATAATTGATGGAACTGATCCAACTATTGCAAGGCAAGCTCTTCAAAGCGGAGTTTTAGTATCCAATATGTATAATATTAGTGTAATAGGCGAAGGAAATATCACTTTACCTGAAATGAGGACTAGAGTATGGTATAACACTAATATGGAGAGTACAAAATTTATTATACCAGGACTTATCGGATTAATCATGCAAAATATAACGGTTATGCTTACGGCGTTTGCACTTGTAAGGGAAAAAGAATCTGGAACAATTGAGCAATTATTAGTATCACCTTTAAAACCATATGAATTAATATACGGGAAAATGGTGCCTTATGTCTTAATTGGAAGTATAGATTTTATTGTTGCGCTTTTTTTTGGAACCTGGTTTTTTAAAGTTCCGATTGAAGGTAGTCTTTTTTTACTATTAGTTTTAGGATTTGGTTTTATTATTACATCACTTGCGATTGGAATACTCATATCTACTGTTTCAAAAAATCAGCTTCAAGCAATGCAATTATCATTTGTTTCAATACTTCCGACTGTGTTATTATCAGGATTTATGTTTCCAATTGAAAGTATGCCTTACGCAATTAAATTACTTTCAAATGTAATTCCACTTACGTATTTTTTAAATATATTAAGAGGAATTATATTAAAAGGAATAGGTTTAGAATTTTTATGGAAAGACGTACTTGGAGTTACTGCAATAGGATTATTCTTATTAATTATGGCAGTCAAAAGATTTCATAGTAAATTAGATTAAAACAAAAATGTTAAGAAATGTTAATAAAATTTACCATACAAAAACATTTTTATGGCTTCAAAATATGGTATTCTAATTATATACAGATATTGCATAAAAATAAATACATGAAAGGTGATAATATGAATATTAATATGTTAGAAAGGTACGCTGAGCTTGTTGTTAAAATGGGGTTGAATATTCAAGAAAATCAAATTCTCGTAATTCACTCTCCCTTGGAAAGCAGAGAATTTGCTAAATTAATAACTGAAAAAGCTTACAATGAAGGCGCTCGTGAAGTTATTGTAAAATGGGCTGATGAAGAATTTACTAAAATGAAATATATGATGGCAAATGATGAAGTATTTGATGAATTTCCAAGTTATGAAAAAGAATTTTATCTTTCACTAGTTAGAAAAGATGCTGCTTTTTTAAGAATATCTGCATCTGATCCTGATATGATGAAGGATGTTGATCCTAGCAAAATGGTTAGATTCCAAAAAGCTGCTGAGCCAGAAATTAAGGAATATAGAGATAGAATGATGAGCAGTAAAAATGTATGGTCAGTTGTATCTGTTCCTACTAAAGGCTGGGCAAAGAAAGTATTTCCAAATGTTACAGTAGATGAAGCTACTGAAAAATTGTGGGATGCAATATTTAAAGCTGTAAGAGCAGATAAAGAAGATACAATTGCTGCATGGGAAACTCATAATACAAATTTAAAAAATTATAAAGAAAAACTTAACGAATATAATTTTAGAACTTTAATAGTTAAAAATGAAATAGGTACAGATTTAGAAATCAATCTTCCTAAAGGACATATTTGGGATGGTGGTAGTGAGCACTGTGAAAAAGGGACAAGATTTTTTCCAAATATGCCAACAGAAGAAGTTTTTTCAATGCCTGAAAGAAATGGTGTAAATGGTGTAGTAGTTAGTTCAAAACCGCTTAATTACAATGGTTCTTTAATTGAAGATTTTTCTTTAACTTTTAAAGAAGGTAGAATTGTAGATTTTACAGCAAAAAAAGGATATGAGCAATTAAAGAGTTTAGTTGAAACAGACGAAGGCTCACATTATCTTGGAGAAGTTGCCTTAGTAGCTTATGATTCGCCTATATCAAATATGAATATTATGTTCTATAATACATTGTTTGATGAAAATGCTTCATGTCATTTGGCAATTGGAAAAGCATATCCTACATGTATTGAAAATGGTGAAAATATGACAAAAGAAGAAATGCTTAAAAACGGTGTAAATGATTCTTTAGTCCATGTTGATTTTATGTATGGAACAAAAGATTTATCTGTAGTTGGAATAAAAGAAAATGGTGAACAAATAGTAGTAATGGAAAATGGAGATATTGTTATATAGTTTTAAACTCTAAAAAGGACATCAAAGTTTTGTAATTGATTTTACAAAATTTGATGTCCTTTTTTGTTTATGTGTTGTCTTATTGTTTAATATTAAATTAATTCCTTAACGACATATTCAGATCTACTTAAAAACAACATTGCTTCATAGTATAAATTAAAGGAAATTATATCTCCAAGATTATAGTCAATTTTACAATCTGTTATATCTACTATTAAATGATCTGAGCTACTGCCAATGATTTTAATATTTTTATTGGTAGGTATCAGTTTTGTATGATCTCCAAAGTCCTGTTTACCAATATTTAATATAGCTCTTTTTCTTATACCTATATCTGTATAGGTTGGTCTGTTGCCAAAAGCATCTATAAAAATTTCGCCAACTGGATATGAAGGTTTATTTTTGATTTCAATAATTTCAGCTTTTAAAGTAAATATATCATTATATAAATTACTAAAATCATAACCCCAATATTCCTCTAAATCTCTATTAATTAATATAGCTTCGCCTATTCTTAGGTGATTTATTTTTTTTGGCATAGTATTATTTTTTAACATGCTAAGTGATGTAGATGCTCCTCCAGAAATTATTTCGAGTTTTCTTCCTATAATAGTTTCAATGTTTTCTGCAATGGAAGAAAGTCTGGTTAGATTTTTTATACTAGGTTTTATTGATCCGTAGCAGCCTAAATTTGTTCCAATTCCCTTTAAATAAATATTACTCAAATTATTTTCAATATTTTTAGCAGCCATAATGAATTCATTTTCGTTAAAAAAGCCTTCTCTTAAATCACCCAAATCAAACATTAATATAACACTGTGTTTAATATTTAGTTTTTTACATAATGTATCTATTTTTTTAACTACATCATATTCTGAATTTAGGCTAACATCAGCAGATTTAATGATTCTTTCAAGATTTGAAATTGAAGGAATTCGTATTAATAAAGTTTCAATTGAAGGATTGAGTTCCTTGATTTTTTCTAGTTGCTCAATTCTTGAACTCCCAATTGATTTAATATTATTATCTATAAAAGCTTTATCAACTTGAGTAATGCCATTAAATCCTTTTATTACAGTTGTTATTGCAATGTTATTTTTAGCGCACAAATTTGATATTTCACTGATATTTTTTTTTAGATGATTCATATTAATAGTTAGCTTAGGATAAAAGATAGTTTTCATAGTATCATCTCCTTATGAAAATTTTACTAATTTTTCGCAAGTCTCTTTATTTCATCAATAAATTCATTTATTTCGCTTTCTAAAGTGTCAAATGATGCAACCCATCTTACTAAATTAGTAGGTTCTTCTAGTAGGTAAAAATATGTTTTCTTTTGAAGTGGTTCAATCCATTCTTTTGGTATAGTTGCAATAATTATGTTTGCATCAGGGCTATCAATTATTTTTATTTCTTTAATTTCTTTTACTCCATCAACTAATAATTTCGCCATATTATTAGCGTGAGAAGCAGTCTTTTTCCATAAATCGTTTTCTAAATAAGCGATAAATTGTGCAGAAATATATCTCATTTTTGATATTAGTTGCATACCTTGTTTTCTTGCAAATAGCAAATTTTTTGTTGCTTCTTCATTAAAAGAAATAATTGCTTCCCCGTACATCATTCCGTTTTTTGTTCCTCCAAATGAAAGTAAATCAACACCTGTATCAACAATCATTTCTTTAAAGCTTATATCAAGAGCAGCTGCAGCATTTGAAATTCTTGCTCCGTCAACATGTAATAGCATATTGTTTTTATGGGCAAAGTCAGCTATTTCTTTTATCTCGTTAGAAGTGTAGATAGTTCCAGATTCACTAACTTGGCTAATTGATATTACTTTTGGCTGAGTTCTATGTTCATCACCCTTTGCAAGTAGTAACCGTGTAATATCTTCAGTTGAAATTTTACCGTTTCTAAGAGGTACTGTAAGAATTTTTGAACCAGTAAATCTTTCAAATGCACCACATTCATCTACGTTGATGTGCGCGTTATCTACGCACACAACGCCTTCAAAAGGTCTAAGTAGGCTAGAGAGGCCAACTACATTTGCTGCTGTACCATTAGGAACAAAAAAAACATTTGCTTTTTCAGTAAAGATTTCCTTAAATTTTTTAATTGCTTTTTCGCTGTAAGTATCATATCCATATGGATTTTCGTGTTCTTTATTACAATTAACTATAGCTTCAAGTATCTTGCTATGCACTCCAGAATCATTGTCACTTCCAAACATTTTCATAAGTTATCTCCTTTTCAATATGTATATAGTTTTAAAAAGCTTTAACTTTTACTTAATATATTATAACATAATCATGAATTTTAAGAGTGTTATATCATTTGATTTTTAAGTATAGTTACTTAAAATATTATTATATAAGATAAAAAAACTAGATATAGCAATAACATTGTTATGATTTTAATGCAATATTATATTTGAATGCAATTAATTGATGAAAAATATATTGAAATAATATAACTAAGGAGTATACTAAGGTAGATGTTTAGGGAGTAAAGAAATAATTATAATATATATTTTTTTTAAGGAGAGGATTAATTGATTTCAATTTTATTTAACAATGGCTTATTAATTGACAATTTATCTTTGTTTTTTGTGTTTACAATTCTTTTAATATCTATACCAGTTTTTATATACACTTTTGGTTATATTAAAGAATACAAAGATGAATATTCAAGAATTTACAATGTTTTTTTAACAACAATTTTTATTCTTTCAATGCTACTCGTAGTACTTGCAAAAGATAGTATTACTTTTATAGTATTTTGGGAAATTATGTCGGTAAGTTCATTTTTCTTAGTTATTTATGAACATAAAAATTTTATTAATATTAAGAATGGAATTATGTATTTGATAATGACGCATATTAGTGGATTTTTTCTAATGACTATGTTTGCTTTTCTATATAAATACACAGGATATGTTGATTTTGTGGGAATAGCACATAGGTCAAATTTAGTAGTTGGTTCTAAAGCTATTGTAGTATTTGTACTTGCTTTATTTGGGTTTGGAGCAAAAGCTGGTTTTATGCCGCTTCATGCTTGGCTTCCAAAAGCACATCCGAGTGCGCCTTCAAATGCATCTGCTCTTATGTCAGGTCTTATGTTAAAGGTAGCTATATATGGTCTTATTAGAGTTAGTTTTTATTTTATTGGTCTAGTTTCTTTACCATTTTCTTTAGCTTTAGTTATTATTGGAGTAATTACTGCAATATATGCAATTCTAAATGCAATTGTTCAAAAGGATATAAAAAAACTACTAGCATATTCAAGTGCAGAAAATATCGGAATTATTGCGAGTGTAATTGGACTTTCACTTGTATTTAAGCACTATGGTATGTATGATTTTGCCCTTTTAGCTTTTGTTGGAGCAATATTTCATATATTAAATCATGCTGTATTTAAAAGCTTATTGTTTATGAGTGCTGGAAGTGTTTTATTTGCTACTGGTACAAAAAATATGAATGAACTCGGCGGGCTTTATAGCAAAATGAAATTTGCAAGCATTGCCGCTTTTATTGGTACTTTATCAATCTCGGCTATTCCGCCTTTAAATGGATTTGCAAGTGAATTTTTAATATTTAAAAACTTTATATATGGTCCAAAGATGATAAATGATATTTGGGTAGTTGTTGTTTTACTTTTTTCGGGTGCAATAATTGCTCTTACTAGCGGAGGAGCATTATTTGCTGCTGTTAAAAGTTATGGTATGACATATTTAGGATCATCTAGAACTAAAAAAGCTGAAAAAATTCATAAAATTCCACTTACTATGAATATAGGTCTTGGAATATTAGCGATTGAGTGTATTATACTAGGAGTATTTTCTCCATTTATTATAAAAAAGCTAATACTGCTAATGAGTGAAAGTTTTTCTGGTATAAATTTAAATTCATCTTTATTTAATATTAACACTGAATTAACTAAAGTTTCACTTATTCTTATTGCTGTAGTAACTATTATTTTGATTATTAATAAAATTCTAAGTAGTAAAACTAAAATAGTATATTCCGATACATGGGGATGCGGATTTGTTAATCAATCAAATAAAATGCAGTATACATCAAACGCTTTTTCTCAGCCGCAAACAAGGTTGTTTGCAAAAGTTCAAGGGTATTCAAAAAATACCAAAGTTTCATCGGTAATTCACTTAAGTAACAATATATTTGATATTTGTGAAAATTATCTTTATACTCCTACTTTAAATATAGTAAATTACATTTCTAAAAAAGTTGTTAGAATTCATCTTGGGAAAGTTAGAATTTATGTACTATATATATTTATTGCACTTACAGCTACGACTTTTACAATATATATATTACTTTAATAGAGTTTAGATTTCTTTAAACGTTTTTATCACAAAGTAATGGAGGGATAATTTTGAGTTACAATATATTTTTAGCAGTAAGTAGTATTATATTAATATTTTTAGCTCCACTTTTTTCAGGAGTATTAAAAAAAATAAAAGCTTTTTTAAGAGGGTATCAAGGCCTTAGTATTTTTCAGGTGTATTATGATATATATAAACTTTTTAATAAAGACACTTTAAGATCAAGCAAAAGTTCATTTATTACAATAATAGCTCCCATAGTCTCACTTAGTGCTGCAATAACTTCAGCATTTATGATTCCAATTTTCTATACAAATTCAAGTAATATCTTAGGAAATATGATTATTATAATATTTCTACTTGGAATTATTAAGTTCTTTAATACTCTGCTTGGTCTTGATTCATCTTCAACGTTTGGAGGAATGGGAAGTAGTAGAGAGTTATTTTTATCAATGCTCGTAGAGCCAGTAGTGTTTTTAGTTATAATGTTTTTATATTTTCAAAAGGGAACATTTAATATATTTCAAATTTCAAACAGTAGCATAAATGAAAATATGTTTACAACGAGTAATATTTTAGCATTTGTAGCATTTTTCATTGTGGTACTTGTTGAAAATGCAAGACTTCCAGTTGATAATCCAGAAACACATCTTGAATTAACTATGATTCATGAAGCAATGGTCCTTGATGTATCGGGTAAAGATTTAGCATATATTGAGCTTGCATCAATGATTAAGTTTTCAGTTTTACTTACAATGCTTATAAACATATTTATTCCATTTGGATTAACTAATATTATTTCAATTGCTTCTTTATGTATATCGATTGGAATGTATTTAGTTAAAGTTATAATTGTTATAAGTATTATTTCATTTATTGAAATTTTAATTGCAAAATCAAGATTATTTAGAGCTCCTGATTTAATTGCTGTTTCATTTTCATTAATTATTGCAGCAATTTCATTGAGTTATTTCATATAAGGAGGAAAAGATATGCTTCAGCTATTTATTGCAATTATTATTATCTCTGGAATATTAATTTCAGGAACGAGCAGGATAAAGATAGTTATTGCAAGTTTCACTTTTCAGTCATTAGCTATTGGTCTTCTATGTATAGGTCTTGGATATACTTATGGGGAAGAACATTTTTACATTTTAGCTTTAATAACTGTATTAGTTAAAGTTATAGCAATACCATATATAGTTAATGTATCTATTAAGAAATTAAAAGTTAATAGAGAACTTAATTTAGTTATTAATGGATATTATTCTTTTATTTTATCAAGTATATATATTCTTTTAATTGCAGCTTTTTTTAAAGGTTTTGACAATGTTTATTTTAAAACAGCAGTATTTTTAGTTTTAATTGGAGCAACTGTAATTGTAGGCAGAAGAAAAGCAATTACTCAAATGTTTGGTTTTTTGATTTTAGAAAATGGAATTATTTTGTTTGAAATTTCTTCTATTAAAATTCCTATGGTTCTAGAAGCTGGAATGGCATTTGAAGTATTGATATTAGCGCTTATTATGGGAATAATGATTTTTCATATAAACAGAACATTTGACAGTGTTAATACAGATTTTCTTACTGATTTAAAGGAGTAGAATATGATATATATATATTTAATACTACTAGCATGTGCGCTAGTTATAACATCATTAAGCAAAAAAACAAAATTAGTATCATATGCTACAATATTTACTATGGCATCATTAGTGTTACTTGCAATAGATATATTTTTTAAATTATCTACTACTAGCAGCGTTATTTTGTTAAATGGAATAATAGTAATTGATGGACTAAATTTTATACAGATTAGTCTTATAAGTGTGGTTTCATTTATAGTTTCATTATATTCTCATAAATATATTTTGCATGAAATTCATGAGAAAGAAATTGAAACTTCTGGAGTAAAAATTTATTATTTACTTTATAATTTATTTGTTTTTTCAATGATGGTGGTTGCATCAGCAGATAATATTATTCTTATGTGGATTGGACTTGAAGCTACAACGCTTTCTACTGCATTTTTAATAGGTTTTAATAGACATAAATTATCGCTTGAAGCAGCTTGGAAATACGTTATTATTTGTTCGGTTGGAATTGGAATTGGACTTATTGGAATTATATTTTTCTTGTTTTCAACTGGTTCGTCATCTAGTGATATGCTTAGTTGGAATTATCTAATGAGTAATTTTAGTTTTATTAATCCAAAGATTGCTAAATATGCCTTTGGTTTTATTTTTGTTGGTGTAGCAACTAAAGCAGGACTTGCTCCAATGCATACTTGGTTGCCTGACGCACATAGTGAATCACCTTCACCAATAAGCGCAATGATGTCAGGAGTACTACTAAATTTAGCTATGTATTTTGTAATTAGATTTTATCTAATTTTAAAAAATGTACCTGGTCTTATTAACATGAGATATATGTTTTTAATTTTTGGATTTATTTCACTTTTTATATCTTCATTTTCTATTATTAGGCAAAAAAATTACAAAAGATTACTTGCATTTTCTTCAGTAGAAAACATTGGGATTATTGCAATAGGAGTTGGTGTTGGATCAAGTTTAGCGCTTTATGGTGCTCTTCTTCATTCGATAATTCATGCTTTTGCAAAATCATATTTGTTTCTTATTTCTGGTAATATTTTAAATGTATATAAAACTAAAAAAATTGAAAACGTAAAAAATATTATTAAAGTTATGCCAATTAATGCAGTGCTACTAATAATTGGTATACTTGTTATTACGGGTGTACCACCATTTGCAGCCTTTATTAGTGAGTATAGTATACTTATTTCTTTAATTAGTAATAGTAACTATATTTTAGCTTTTATATTTTTAATTTGTTTACTAATTGTTTTCTCTGGTTTTGTAAATGTTTTTATAAAAATGATTTTTTCTAGGGAACGTGAAATTATAGATAAAAAACATGAAAAAAGTAAATTAGATAGGGAAAATATTATACCTTTAATAGTATTATTTTCAATAATTATTTATATAAGTTTATTTACTGATAGTATAAATGGAATAATAAATAATGCTGTTAGAGTCATTATAGGAGTGTGATAATAGTGAATATTAATGATTTTAAAGATGAATTAATGACAGTAGGATGTAGCGAAAGTAAAATCTTAAACGATAATGAAATATATTCAAATTGCACTCAGTTTAATGTACAGGCAATCTCACTTTTACTTAAGAAAAAATATAAACTCAAATTTATTGGTGAATTTTGTTATGAAGTGGATTCTAGTAAATTTATGATTAATATTCTTTTTACAAATAGCAAAAATGGTTATTTTATAACACTTCGTTATATAAGTGAAGATATTATTGTTTCACTTCAAGATGTATTTGAACAAGCAAATTTATTTGAAAGAGAAATTTCAGATTTATTTGGACTTAAAATAAATGGTGGGAAAGAAACAAGACATATTGTTAAGCATGAAATTTGGGAAGATGGAGTTTATCCTCTTAGAAAAGATTTTGAAATTGATAGAAAAATAAATGAAAAATTTGAAATAAATAACTATAAATTCAAACAAATTATAGGTGATGAAGGCTTTCAAATTCCAGTTGGACCTATTCATGCTGGTATAATTGAACCAGGTCATTTTAGATTTAGTGTAATAGGGGAAGAAATTGAAAACCTTGAAATTAGACTAGGTTATAAGCATCGTGGTATTGAGAAAATAGCAGAAAATATGGATGCTAATAAATTAAATTTATTATTTGAAAGAATTGCATGTGAGTCAAGCGTTGCTTATAGTGTGCTTTATGCTCAACTAGTTGAGAAGCTTCTTAAAGAAACTGTAAATCCGGATATAAAATCTTTTAGAGTTATACTACTTGAACTTGAAAGAATTCACAATTTTTT
Source organism: Helicovermis profundi (assembly GCF_033097505.1). Taxonomy (NCBI): domain Bacteria; kingdom Bacillati; phylum Bacillota; class Clostridia; order Peptostreptococcales; family Caminicellaceae; genus Helicovermis; species Helicovermis profundi. The sequence continues at coordinate 906,435 of NZ_AP028654.1, forward strand.
AGCGGATATTGCAGGTATATGCACAGATGTTGGATTTTCTTATCCATCAAAAAAATTAAATTATATGTCAGAAATAATAAAACAGTTGTGTGAAAATCTTACTGGGAGTAGATATATGAGAAATACTGTTATCCCGCTAGGCATCAATATTGATGTGGATAAAGAAAAACTCTTATATGTTAAAGATACTTTAGAAAATTTACTTGTAAGAATTAAATACATTATTGGCATAACACTTGAATCTTTTACTTTTTTAGATAGAGTTGAAAATACGGGAATTGTAAAAATGAAAAAAGCTAAAAAACTTATGCTTACTGGAGCAGTAGCGAGAGCAAGTGGATTAAACTACGATGTAAGAAAAAGTTTTCCATATGAAACATATAGTAAATTAAAAATAGAAAATAACACTGAAGAAATTGGTGGAGTTTTTGAAAGATATAAAGTAAAAATAGCCGAACTTTATGATGCATTTACCTTTATTTATAAATCAATTGATAGTATTTCAAATGACATAAAAAGAGATAGACCTGTAATTAGACTTAAAAATGGTACCGAAGGAATTGCTATTGTAGAAACTGTTAAAGGTGAATTAATTGTTTATGGAAAGGTTGGAGAAAATAACAATTTCGATAGATTGTATTTTAAAACTCCTTCATTTACAAATTGGCAGGGACTTTCTGAAGCAGTTTTAGATGAAATCGTTCCAGATTTTCCTCTTTGTAATAAAAGCTTTAATATGTCATATTCAGAAAATGATAGGTAGGTGAAAAAATGAAATTTATCTTTGATAGAATAAAAAATGGTAAAGAAACTATTAAAAATCCACTTGAAAGTAATAGTAATAGTTATGGCAAAATTATAGTGGATACTTCAACTTGTAATTTGTGCGGAATTTGTGAAAAAGAATGTATTAGCGGTGCATTAAAAATTAATATCAATAAAGTTGAGATAGATCATAGTAAATGTTTGTTTTGTAAGGATTGTATTAACTCATGTCCTAAAAGTTCTCTAAAAATGACTAATGATTATAAATTATCGTATTTTGAAGAGCTTGGAAATGAAGTAAGAGAACTTGTATATAAAAAATTTAACCGTTCACTTTCTTTAAGGGCAGTTGATGTTGGCTCTTGCAATGGGTGCTTTTTAGAGCTTTCGGCTCTTAATAATACCTATTATGATTTATCAAGGTACGGTGTTCATATGGTGGCGTCTCCAAGGCATGCAGATGGTTTAATTATAAGTGGTGCTCTTTCAATAAATATGAAAGAAGCTGTTTTAAAAGCATATGAAGCTACTGCTGAACCTAAAATAATAATAGTGCTTGGTGCGTGTGGTGTTGATGGCGGAATTTATAAAAAAGGTTATGCTGTTAATGAAAATATTAGCGATATTATTCCAGTAGATATGTTTATACCGGGATGTCCTCCTTCTCCTAGTGCAATTTTAGAGGGTATACTTAAACTAATGAAGTCTAATAAATAAATTAAAGCATATCTATGATAATTAAATACAATCATAGATATGCTTTTTCTTACTTTTTATATAATTTTTCTTCGGTTTGTACAAAATCTAGTTGTTTATCATGGCTTTCTATCGGAAGTGAATCTACTATTTGCATTTCAAATGCTAAGGCAATGGTTATTATATTTTCATTTGTTTTTGTAAGAAGTTTATCATAAAAACCTCCACCATACCCAATTCTATAACACTCTTTTGTAAAAGCTACTCCTGGCGACAAAATCAAATCAATTTCTTTTGGATTTACTACTTTTAATAAATCAGAGTTTGGTTCCTTTATCCCATAATTTGAAAGAATTAAATCATCATTTCCTTTAATTTCATATATATCAAGCTCATTAGAGGCTTTATTTACTTTTGGAATAAATACATTTTTATGATTTTCTAGCAAATAATTTATGATTTTATCAGTTTTTACTTCATTTCTAAAATCCATATAAAGTAATATATTTGTTGCCTTATTTACAGTAGGATTTTCTTTTAATTTTAGAAAAATTTTATCGCTTTTTTCATTAACTTCATTTTTAGATAAGTTCATTCTATTTTGTATCATAGATTTTCTAAGAGTTTTTTTCATAATTACCACCTTTTTAAGTTGCTATTTACATTATTATAAATGAAATTCTGTTATAATGATACTGTTAAAAATACTAAAAAGGAAAATACTATGAAGAATATTGCTATATATGTATGTGGAGAAGTTTCTAAAAAATGCACTGCAAATGGATGTTTAAGAGCTTTTAACAATAAAAGTGAGTCATTTGAAAGGTACGGTGGTGAGAAAATTCAGTTGGTATCCTTTAATAACTGCCCAGGCTGCGATGAATTGCCAATAGAAAATTTAACTAAAAAAATAGAAAAATTTAAAAAAGCTAAGGTAGATGTAGTTCATTTATCAACTTGTATAAGGGGAAGATGTGAATATTATGAAGACTTTGCTAAATTACTTTCAAAAGAATTTGAAGTGATTGGATATACACATGGTTCGAGAAATGGTAAAAAAAATAACAATATTGATATATATAAGAGTAAAATTTGAATATGGATTATGAAGTTAAGGGTATTTTATAAATAGTTATAAATGTTTTTTTACATAAAATAAGGGTAAAAAATAAAATATGCTAGGAGTGTAATTAAATCTGATATTTGCTGGAGGTTCATATGATTAGAAAAAATTATAATAATATGATACTAAATAGAGCAGAAAAAAGCTTTGATAAAATAATTCCTTTTGCTATAATTGCTTCTTGGATTTCGGCACTAGTTATTTATTTTAGTAAGATTCCTAAATACTTTGTCTATCTTGATATAATATTAGGTTTAGGGTTTGTATATATGTTAATTAGGCGAAAAAATTTATCTATGGAAACAAAAATAATGATGACTGTTTTAATGCCTATTTTAATTGGTATATTTTCATTTTTAGATGGAGCGTTTACTAGTTCTGCTATAACATTATTTATGCTTAGTGAAAGTGTTGCAGTTTTATTATTGTCAAAAAAGAAGAGTCTTATTTTGTCCTCAGTTTTGATTGGAGTATTTTTAAGTCTATGGTTTATTTCATTTAATGAATTGTTTGGGACAACAAATCCTATGGGTAACGCAAAGTGGATTGTACAGTTTATAACATTTGTTTTTTTTATTATTGTTATACATATTTTGATTTTTAATATTCGAAATTATTTATTAGAGAATATTATAGAATTAGAAGATAAAGTTGAATTGACGTATAAGTTAGCTTATTTTGATTCGTTGACTGGTTTAGCTAATTTAGCGATGCTAAAGAAACATCTTAATGAATGTATTAACACTTCACTCGAAGGAGGATATATCGTTAGCATAAGTTTAAAGAATTTAAATTTGATTAATTCAATTTATGGAAATGCTATGGGGGATAAAGTGTTAATAGAAGTCGCGAATTTATTGATTCAAATGAAGGATACTTCTGAATTTATTTCTCGTGTAAGTGGAAATGACTTTGTAATATGTGTTGAAAATGTTAATAAATATGATTTGTTAAAAAGATTGAGATATTTGAAAGAAGAATTTTATAAACAATTTAATGTTTCGAATATGCAAAAAAAAGTTGAATTCTATATAAGTTATTCAAAGTGTAAAACAAATGATGATATTGAAGAATGCTATAACAAAGCTATGCTAGCTTTGACTTATGCTAAATCACATGATGTTCCGTATTTTGTTGCTTACGGTCAAACTTTAGATGATATTGTACGGTATGAGGAAACCCTTAAAGAAGAATTAAAAATTGCTGTTTCATTAAATGAATTTGAACTATATTATCAAAATAAAATAAATGCTAAAACAGGTTTAATAAAAGGTGTTGAAGCTCTTGCAAGATGGAATTCAAAATCTTTTGGTATTATTGGTCCAAATGAGTTTATACCAATAATAGAAAAAATTAATATGGCGGTAGCTTTTGGTGAAATAATTATAAGAAAAGCTTTTAGTGACTATGCTGAATTATGTAAAAAAACTAATAAAAAAATTACTTTATCGATTAATATTTCGCCTCTTCACTTAAGCTCTGATAAATTTATAACATTTATAACGACTGTATCTAAGGAATTTGATATAGATCCCAAATATATAATTTTAGAAATAACAGAAGTTTCACTATTAAAAAGTAACGATATAATTATTGATAGAATTCGAGATTTAAGAGAATTAGGCTTTAGTATATCGCTAGATGATTTTGGTACAGGATATTCATCTCTTAATTATTTAAATAAATTTGATATTGATGAGATTAAAATTGATAAATCTTTTATTGATCAAATAACGGATAGTAACAAAAATAATGCACTACTAAAAACTATTATTAATTTAAGTAAAGAGTATAATTTAGATTTAGTAGCAGAAGGTGTGGAGACAAAAGAACAATGTGATTATCTAGTTGAATTAGGTTGTTATGTTATTCAAGGGTATTATTTTTCTAAACCAGAACCATTGGGAAATAGTAAATAACTTATCTCTATTATATTGATAAGAGTATGTGCTTGTAAGGGGTTTGGGAGCCGTGCGACCTATCTAATCTTCGATTAGCTAAGTCACGGGCATTTTGCCCTATAATAAAAAACATAAAGCAATAAAAATGCTAAATTCTTGCATTTTTATTTACTATATTGATAAAAGTATGTGCTTGTAAGGGTTTAAAAGCCGTGCGACCTATCTAATCTTCGATTAGCTAAGTCACGGGCATTTTGCCCTATAATAAAAAACATAAAAGAATAAAACTGTTAAATGCTTACAGTTTTATTGCTTTATTGTTAAAGTGTGTGTGGTTGTAAGGGTTTAAAAGCCGTGCGACCTATCTAATCTTCGATTAGCTAAGTCACGGGCACTTTGCCCTATAATAAAAAACATAAAAGAATAAAACTGTTAAATGCTTACAGTTTTATTGTTTTATTGTTAAAGTGTGTGTGGTTGTAAGGGTTTAAAAGCCGTGCGACCTATCTAATCTTCGATTAGCTAAGTCACGGGCACTTTGCCCTATAATAAAAAACATAAAGCAATAAAAATGCTAAATTCTTGCATTTTTATTTACTATATTGATAAAAGTATGTGGTTGTAAGGGTTTAAAAGCCGTGCGACCTATCTAATCTTCGATTAGCTAAGTTACGGGCATTTTGCCCTATAATAAAAAACATAAAACAATAAAACTGTTAAATGCTTACAGTTTTATTGTTTTATTGTTAAAGTGTGTGTGGTTGTAAGGGTTTAAAAGCCGTGCGACCTATCTAATCTTCGATTAGCTAAGTCACGGGCACTTTGCCCTATAATAAAAAACATAAAAGAATAAAACTGTTAAATGCTTACAGTTTTATTCTTTTATGTTTTTTATTGCACGGCTTTTTTTTATCGCGAAACTTAATATATTTGTAACTTCAAATGGCTTACAATTTCTTTGTTTTGTATTATAATGTAAATGGTAGTGTTATTTTTATGTAGGAGTGATTTAATGATAAAACTTGAGAGAGTTTCTAAAAAATATAAGAATGGAACTTATGCTCTTCAGGGTGTGAGTTTAAATATAAAAAAGGGCGATTTTGTTTTTTTTGTTGGTCCTAGTGGTGCTGGTAAATCAACCTTGGTTAAACTTTTATTAAAAGAAGAAAATGTTACTTCTGGAAAAATTATTGTTGATAAAAAGGATGTAACTCATATACATAATCGTAGGATACCTTTTCTTAGAAGAAAAATGGGAGTAGTTTTTCAAGATTTTAGACTTCTTCCTAATAAAACAGTGTATGAGAATGTTGCTTTTGCTATGGAGATAATTGAAGCTAGTCATAGAGATATTAGAAGTCAAGTGCCTATGATTCTTAGTATAGTTGGTCTTAGTGATAAACAGAAAAGTTATCCTAGTCAGCTTTCCGGAGGAGAACAGCAAAGAGTTTCGATTGCGAGAGCGATTGTAAATAATCCTCCCATACTTATTGCTGATGAACCTACTGGAAATTTAGATCCTGAAAATTCATGGGAAATTATGAAATTGCTTAAATCTATTAATAGAAGAGGAACGACGGTTATAATGGCGACTCATGATAAAGAAATTGTTGATATTATGAAGCAAAGAGTTGTTGAACTTAAAAAAGGAAGGATTTTAAGGGACGAAGAAAAGGGAGGCTACGGTTATGAAGGTTAGGACTGTAAGTTATACCTTTAGGGAGAGTATTAAAAATTTATGGAGAAATCGTGCTATGAGTATGGCATCATTATCTTCAGTAGCTGCAACTCTATTAATTCTTGGAATTATATATATTCTTATAATTAATATCAATAGTTTAGCTGATGGTGTTAAAGATCAATTTGACACAATAAATATATATTTATCAGATAATTTAACCTTAGATGACGTTAATACAATTGGTGATGAAATTTATAAACTTGAAGGGGTAAAAGATATAACGTTTGAAACAAAAGAACAAGCTTTAGAAAAATATAAAGTCGAATGGGGAGATAACGGATATTTATTAGACGGTCTTGAATCGAATCCTCTTCCAAATTCCTACATAATAACTTTAAAAGATATTGGATATGCAAATTATGTTGTAAATAAAATAAAAAAAATGAATGGAGTAGAAGAGGTAAAATATTATCAAGATATTATTGTAAAAATGATGAGTATTGCAAAGTTTGTTAGAAATGTTGGAGTGGGATTAATATTTATACTTATTGCAATTTCCACGTTTATTATTAATAATACGATCAAGTTAGCTCTTAATTCGAGAAAAACAGAAATTAGTATTATGAAATACGTAGGTGCTACTAGTTGGTTTGTTAAGTGGCCATTTTTACTTGAAGGAACATTTTTAGGTATTATGGGTGCTCTTGTTTCAACTGGTATAATATATTTTATTTACAAATATACTTTTGTTTTATTTACTAGTCATTTTTACGTTTTGATTGCAGCATATATTGTTAATGTCGATATCGTTATTAAAAATTTATTGATTATTTTTGTAATTATTGGTGCGGGTATTGGAGCACTTGGAAGCATATGGTCTATGAAAAAATACTTAGAAGTTTAGGAGGCTCATATGAAAAAAAGTAGACAATTTATACTAGTGATTTTGATGCTTTCTATGGTTTTTATGTATTCAAGTTTTGTATTTGCAAATGCAGATAGTGATATTGAACTTAAACAAAGTGAGCTTAAAAATATTAATAACAAGCTTAAGGAAATTGAAAAATCTAAGACGAAACTTAAAAAAAACAAGAATGAAATACTTAATAAAATTAATGGTATAGAAGATAATGTAAAAAACCTTGAAGGTGAACTTAATTTAATAAATAATAATGTTGAAAAATTAACTGTTGGTATCGCAGATACAGAAAATATTCTTAAAGATGCCACTGTAAAGTTAGAAGATAAAAAAACTCTTGTAAATGATAGACTTAGAATTATGTATAAATCAGGTTCAGTAGGCTATATGGAAGTATTACTTGGTGCTGAGAGTTTTTCTGATTTACTTACAAGAATGGATATGATACAAAAGATTTATGAACATGATAAAAATATGATTTCATATATGAAAGAACAAAAAAATTTAATAATTGAAAAAAAGAATAAATTATCTGATGAAAAAATTAAATATCAGGAGTTAATTAATGATAGAGAGACTAAAAAAATTCAACTTAGCACAAGCTTGAAAAAATTAAATTCTACTCAGATTAAATTAAAAAAAGATTATTCGGCTTTAGAGGAACAAGAAGATAATTTACTTAAAGATGCAAATGAAGTAACAAATATTATAAAAAAATTAAAATTAGCTAAAAATTATGTTGGTGGCAAAATGGCGTGGCCTACGCCAGGATATACGAGAATAACTTCACCTTTTGGCTATAGAATTCATCCAATAACTCATAAGAAAAAGCTTCATACAGGAATAGATATTGCAATTCCCTATGGTGAAAAAATATATGCAGCTCAAAGTGGTACAATTATTTATGCTGGATGGTTTGGAGGCTATGGAAAAGCAGTTATGATTGATCATGGTGGTGGATATGTTACTTTGTATGGACATAATTCGAAATTACTAGTTAAAGTTGGACAAAAAGTAAAAAGAGGAGAGGCGATATCGAAGTGCGGTACGACTGGTGCTTCAACGGGTCCTCATTTACATTTTGAAGTTAGAGAAAATGGAAAATATGTAAATCCTTTAAAATGGGTAGTGCCGTATTAAATAAGTAGCTACATTAAAAAAATAGTAATATACTAAATAAAAGGAATGATAAAAATGATGAAGAAAAGAAACGCAGCGCTAATCGTAGTACTTTCAATAATACTGTCTGCCATAGTAACATTCACTTTTAGTAATGTCGTACAAATAAAAATGGATGATAAAGTTGTGCTTACAAAAGATGATTATAACTACTTAATATCACTTAAAAATAGATATTCAAAAATTGAAAAATTAAAGGCTTATATTGATAAAAATTATTATATCCCTGTTGATGATAGTGTTTTTCAAGATGCAATGATTAAAGGTATGTTTTCTTCTTTAAATGACCCATATTCGGTATACTTTGATAAAAAAGCTTTTAAAGATTTTAATGAGCAAACGTCTGGTAAATATGCAGGAATTGGTATAATTGTATCTATTAATGATGATGGTTTAATTGAAATTATCTCACCAATTGAAGATACTCCAGGTGAAAAAGCTGGATTACTTCCAGGGGACAAAATTATTAAAGTAAATGGAGTGGTTGTTGGAAAAGATAACTATGCAAAAGCTATTGATATTATGAAAGGTGAACCTAATACTGATGTTACAATTACGGTATCAAGAGAAGGCCAAGATCCTTTTGATTTAGTTATAACTAGAGAAATAATTACTGTTAAAGCCGTTAAATCTAAAGTATTAGATAATGATATCGGATATATTAGAATTACTTCATTTGATACATCTTCGCATGATGAATTTAAAGATCATTTAAAAGAGCTCACAGATAAAAATATTAAAGGTTTAATAATTGATTTAAGAAATAACCCTGGCGGGTCACTTTATTCAGTTGATAAGATTGCTGATATGCTTTTAGGAGAGCAAGTAATAGTTTATACTGAAGATAGAGCAGGAAAAAAAGAATATTACAGATCTGATCCACGAAAAGTCAATGTTCCTATAGCAGTCCTTGTAAATAAGGGAAGTGCTAGTGCGTCAGAAATTCTTACAGGTGCAATAAAAGACTCTGGTTCAGGAACAATAATTGGAACACAAACTTATGGAAAGGGTGTAGTTCAAACAGTTAATCCGCTTGATGATGAAACAGGATTTAAACTTACTACTTCACAATATTTTACACCGAATGGAAATAATATTAATAAAATTGGTATTACACCAGATATTATAATTGAAAAAACAGACAAAGGTGACAACCAATTAGATAAAGCATTAGAAGTTATTAAAAATAAAATGATCAAATAATTATTGTATAATTATTTTAGGAGAAGTTAATGAAAAAAGTTATGAATATTCCATATATTAGATTGTTACCTATGGTAGTGATTTCAATATTAGCGTTTAAAATTATAAATCAAATGGGAGATGTTAGTAGGTATATTAATGCTTTTATTAATATATTAGTTCCATTCTTTTGGGCTTTTGCAATCGCTTTTATTGCTCATCCGTTGATGAGTAAAATTGAAAAAAAATTTAAAGTTTCGAGAAATATTAGCTTAATAATTGTATATACTATTTTGTTTAGTTTGTTAATTATGGTTATTTTATTTGTTTTACCAAGTATTGTAAAAAGTATAAAAGATATAATGGAAAATATTCCTATGTATGTTTCATCAATTGAAAATTTCTTGAAGACTAATTCTATTGATGTTTCACAGTTTAAGACTTTTGATGCATTCAAGAATTTTGATTACAAAAACATTGATAATACTCTTAAGAATTTAGAAAAGTATTTTAATGTTCTTTCAGGAGTTTTAACAAGTGTTATTAATGTTACTTCTAGTATATTTAAACTTTTAATTGGTGTTATTATTTCGATTTATTTATTAAAAGATAGAGAAAAATTTAAATTGTCTTTTAAAAAAACAATTTATGCTTTTTTAAAAAAAGATTTTGCTGAAAAAATAATACAACTAGGAAGAGAATCGAGGGATATATTTTCAAGTTTTTTTATGGGCAAATTATTGGATTCATTAATTATTGGAACTATAGCTTTTGTTGGATTTTTAATAATGGGTGCACCATATGCAACTCTTTTAGGACTTATTATAGGTATCACAAATATGATACCATATTTTGGACCATTTATTGGTGCAGTTCCAGTAGTACTTTTGGTGATATTTCAAAGTCCTATAACTGCCTTATATGCAGCGATATTTATACTAATATTACAACAGTTTGATGGATATATATTAGGGCCCAAAATACTAGGTGATTCAGTAGGTGTAACACCATTTTGGATAATACTTGCAATTATAATAGGCGGAGGCTTATTCGGAGTACTAGGAATGTTCCTTGGAGTACCAACATTTGCGGTTTTAAGAGTTCATTATCTAAAATATATAGATAAAACACTTGAATATAAAGGAATAAAAGAAATAAAATAACGTTATAGAAATATTTATTTTTGCAAGGTAGAATAAAATGTATATAAAATAATACTTCACACCAAAACTAGGTGTAAGTCGTATTATTTTATATACATTTTTATTAACAAGGTAAAGTCAAAAAATAGCCATCTAAAGTATGAAATTATGAATTTGTATTTAATTTATTAAGGTAAAAAGAGACGCCATGCACTTGTTTCTGGCATAAGATACCGTCATAAAAGTGTATGTTTTATAACCTGAGTTTGACACTTTTTAAAATACAAAACCAGCTATAACGTTGATTTATCAATATTTATCTGGTTTTGTATTTTGTTTTTTTGTGTTGTACGACAATTCTTTTTTCCAATTTCTAAGTTGTTCAATTCTGACTTTGCTATAATTTAATGATACGTCAAATAGTTTTTCTATATCTCTAAAAACGTCATTTTGTTTATTTAGTGAATATAATCCATTTCCAATTTTTCTGCACGTTGCATTTTTTAACGTTTCTTGTATTCTTCTAATTGAATATTTATTATCTAGTTTCATCTCTAATATTCTACTAATTAGAAGTGCTATGAAGCATACTAAAAAATGTCCTTCTATGTGGTCTTGATTTTTTACATAAACCGGTCTACCTTCTAAATCCGTTTTTAGCACTCTGAAACTTTCTTCTATTTTCCATAGTCCACGATATTTTTTTATAACTTCTTCATTATTAAGATCAAGTTCACTAGTTACTATTGTATAATAACCATCTAGACTTACGTCTCTTTTATATTTTTCTTCATCAAACTCTATATATGGCTCTATATCCTTTATTTCACCTGTTTTTTTATCTAGATTTTGTAACTTTAAATATTTTTTTATACCATAACTATTTGATGATTTATACTTTGATGGCGACTCTAAATATGTGGTAATTCTTTCTTCTAACTTTTCTCTTTTATGTTTTTCTCTATCATCAAAATTTTTTGACCAGAAACAAACTACTTTTTCTTTTAAAATAATTTTTTCTCCATTTTCATCTTTTGTTTCTCTTTCTCTAAAAAATGATTTTATTTTAAAGGTTCCATTTGGATTACATGCATAACCTTCATCTGATAATACTTCATCCATAAATGCTTTAGACGTACCTCTTATTTTCTGTGAAACGATGTAACCATCATTCTTAGATTTTAAATAAGCCAGATTTTTACCACTATTCAAACCTTTATCAGCAGTTAATATAACTCTTCCAAAGTTATATTGTTTTCTCATATTTTTAATGAATGGAATAAGTGTACTACTATCATGAGTATTACCAGGAAACAAATCATAAGCTATTGGTAAACCATTTGAATCTATAAGTAAACCCATTTGAACGATTGGCGTACTCTTTTTTTCTTTTGATGGTCCCTTTTTCTTTAAATCATCTTCTATTTCCGTTTCAAAATAATAATTTGTAACATCATAAAAAACAAGTGATGTATCTCGACCATAAGTCTCTGAAACTTTTTTATTTAAATGATTTTGTAAATCTATTTTTATTTCTGAAAGATTTGATAATGATTTGTAGACTGATTTTAAAGCTACATTAAATTCTTTAAAGTATTCATCCTGATGAGCTACAGTAGCTTTTTTACTCATTGGATTAAGTATTCTAGAAAAAGTAAGTAATCTCAGTATTTCATCAAGATCATATTTAAAGTTTTTTTCAAATTTATATTTTTTTATAAATTCAGCTATTTCAAGACTTTTATAGATGTTGTCTAAGAAAAAATATCCATAATTTTTATCTGTTTCTTGTTCAGAATTTGCCTTTAAAAGGTTATGAGTAATAACTACTTCGTTTTTTTTCATATTTTTAGCTTCAAATTTTAATTTTTCTAATATGTTTGGATCTTTAGCTTCTAATTCTTCTAAATTTCCATATTTTTTAATTGTTCTTTGTTTAGACTTACCAGTTTTATCTCTATATCCCTCAACTAAATAAACTTTTGTAAATTTAGATTTTTTACTTGTTGTTAATTTTATAAACATAAAAGTATCACCCATTATTATTATATCACATTGTAGCACACCGTACAACAAATTATTTTAAATTTCAGCATAAAAAAACGCCTAAAATTCAATCTTTAGACGTATTTTTTTTATTTTAAGTGTCAAACTCAGGAACGTTATAGAAATATTTATTTTTGCAAGGTAGAATAAAATGTATATAAAATAATACTTCACACCAAAACTAGGTGTAAGTCGTATTATTTTATATACATTTTTATTAACAAGGTAAAGTCAAAAAATAGCCATCTAAAGTATGAAATTATGAATTTGTATTTAATTTATTAAGGTAAAAAGAGACGCCATGCACTTGTTTCTGGCATAAGATACCGTCATAAAAGTGTATGTTTTATAAGGTAGAAAAAAATATGTATAAAATAATACGCCATGCACTTGTTTCTGGCATAAGATACCGTCATAAAAGTGTATGTTTTATAAGGTAGAAAAAAATATGTATAAAATAATACGCCATGCACTTGTTTCTGGCATAAGATACCGTCATAAAAGTGTATGTTTTATAAGGTAGAAAAAAATATGTATAAAATAATACGCCATGCACTTGTTTCTGGCATAAGATACCGTCATAAAAGTGTATGTTTTATAAGGTAGAAAAAAATATGTATAAAATAATACGCCATGCACTTGTTTCTGGCATAAGATACCGTCATAAAAGTGTATGTTTTATAAGGTAGAAAAAAATATGTATAAAATAATACGCCATGCACTTGTTTCTGGCATAAGATACCGTCATAAAAGTGTATGTTTTACAAGGTAGAAAAAAATATGTATAAAATAATACGCCTTACACCTGATTTTGGTGTGAAGTATTATTTTATACATATTTTTTTCCATTTGACGAAATATAAAAAAAATAATATAATAAAAAACGAACATATGTTTGATAAATGGAGTGTAATATGAATGAATTTAAAATAGTATCAGAATACAAACCTACGGGAGATCAACCTGAAGCAATTGAAAAATTAAGTGAAGACATTATTTCAGGGAAAAAATTTAATACCTTACTTGGTGTAACAGGATCAGGAAAGACATTTACTATTGCGAACGTTATAGAAAAAACACAAAAACCGACATTAGTTATAGCTCATAACAAAACGCTTGCCGCTCAGTTATGTAGTGAATTCAAAGAATTTTTTCCAGATAGTGCAGTTGAGTATTTTGTAAGTTATTATGACTATTATCAGCCTGAGGCTTATGTTGCTGCAAGAGATCTTTACATTGAAAAAGACGCATCAATTAATGATGAAATTGATAAGTTAAGGCATTCGGCAACTGCAGCACTTTTTGAGAGAAAAGATGTTATTATAGTTGCTTCTGTATCATGTATCTATGGTCTTGGTAATCCAATTGATTATAAAAATTTAGTCTTGTCTTTACGACCGGAAATGGAAAAAACAAGAGATGAAATAATTGAAAAATTAGTAGACATTCAATATTCAAGAAATGATATCAATTTCAAAAGGGGTACTTTCAGAGTTAGAGGTGACGTAATAGAAATATTTTCCGCTCAGTCGAGTGAAAAAGCTATTAGAATAGAAATGTTTGGAGATGAAATTGAAAAGATATGCGAAATTAATGTTATAACAGGAGAAATATTAGGATATAGAAATCATGTTTCGATTTTTCCGGCCTCTCATTATGTAACAACAAAAGAAAATATTGAAAGATCAATAATTGAAATAGAAAAAGAACTTGCAGAGACGATTAAAGCTTTTAAAGATGAAGGGATGTTAGTTGAAGCTCAAAGAATAGAGCAAAGAACCAATTATGATATTGAGATGCTTAGGGAGGTTGGCTTTTGTCAAGGTATTGAAAATTACTCTAGAATTATGGCAAACAGAAAACCTGGAAGCAGACCTTATACATTAATAGATTTTTTTCCTGACGATTTTTTAATAGTTATAGACGAATCACATGTATCGATTCCTCAAATAAGAGGAATGTACGGAGGCGATCAATCTAGAAAAACAAATTTAGTAGATTATGGATTCAGACTTCCATCGGCTAAAGACAATAGGCCACTTAACTTTACAGAATTTGAAAGTTTAATAAATCAAGTAGTATTTGTAAGCGCGACTCCAAATGTATATGAAAAGGAAAAAAGTGAGACTATAGTAGAACAAATAATTAGGCCAACTGGGCTTATTGACCCTACAATTGAAGTAAGAAAAATAAAAGGTCAAATTGATGATTTATATAATGAAATTCAGTTAAGAGTACAGAAAAATGAAAGAGTCCTTATAACAACTTTGACAAAAAAAATGTCAGAAGATTTAGCAAAATATTTTGAAGAAATGGATATGAAAGTTAAGTACCTCCATTCTGATATAAAAACTATGGAAAGAATGGAGATAATTAGAGATTTAAGACTTGGGAAGTTTGATGTTTTGATAGGAATCAATTTATTAAGAGAAGGTCTTGATATTCCAGAGGTTTCCTTAGTTGCAATTTTAGATGCAGATAAAGAAGGATTTTTAAGATCAGAAACTGCATTAGTACAAACTATTGGTAGAGCTGCTAGAAATGTAAATGGAAGAGTTATATTATATGCGGATAGGATTACAAAATCAATGAAATTTGCAATTGATGAAACTGAAAGAAGAAGAATTATTCAGAAAAAATACAATAAAGTAAATAACATTACTCCTACATCAATACTTAAAAATGTTAGGGATGTTATTGAAGCAACAAAAACAGTTGAAAACAATGAACTTTATAATTTTAATTTAGAAGAAAAAGAAATATTAAATGATATGTCTAAAGAAGAAATTATATCATTATTAGAAGAATTAGAAGGACAAATGTATGAAGAATCACAGAAGTTGGAATTTGAAAATGCAGCAAAATTAAGAGATAAAATTGAAGAGCTTAAGACAATGATATAGGAGAAAATAATGAGTAAAAAATATATTAGAGTTAAAGGTGCTAAAGAGCATAATCTTAAAAATATCGATATTGATATACCTCGTGATGAGTTTGTTGTTATAACTGGGCTAAGTGGATCAGGAAAATCTTCATTAGCTTTTGATACGATTTACGCTGAAGGTCAAAGAAGGTATGTAGAAAGTTTATCTTCTTATGCTAGACAATTTTTAGGGCAGATGGAAAAACCGGATGTTGAATATATAGAAGGTCTTTCTCCTGCTATATCAATTGATCAAAAAACTACCAATAGAAATCCACGTTCCACAGTTGGAACTGTAACAGAAATATATGATTATTTAAGACTGCTTTATGCGAGGATAGGTCTACCACATTGTCCGATTTGCGGAGAAATTATTGAACAGCAAAGTGTAGATCAAATTGTAGATAGCATTATGAAAATTAAAAGCGATACTAAAATTCAAATTATTGCACCAATAATTATAGGTAAAAAAGGTGAGCATAAAAATGAAATTGAAAAAATAAGAAAAGAGGGCTTTGTAAGAGTTAGAATTGACGGTGAACTTAAAGATATAAGTGAAGAGATTAAGCTCGATAAAAAAATTAAACACTCTATTGATATAATTGTTGATAGACTTAAAATTAAAGAAGGTATTGAAACAAGACTTACTGATTCTATAGAAACTGTTCTAAAATTAACTGAGAATCTTATAACAATTAATATTATCAATGAAGATAAAGATTTATCTTTTAATACTAAATTTGCATGTTCAAAACATGGAATAAGTTTAAGTGAACTTGAACCAAGAATTTTTTCCTTTAATGCTCCGTATGGTGCGTGCGAAAAATGTAAAGGACTTGGTTATGATTCTAAAGTTGATAAAGACTTAGTTATTCCGGACTACACATTATGTCTTAAAGAAGGTGCAATCGCACCCCTTGCAAATAGTGGAGAAGGAACTTATTACCTTCAACTAGTTACTACGGTATTGGTGGATAATGGTTATGATACTAGTACACCATTTAATAAGCTGCCCAAAAAAGTAATTAAAGAAATATTGTATGGAACGGGCAAAAGGGAACTTGAATTTAATTATGAGAGTAAATTTGGTGGAGTGAGAAAATATAAAGCTCCATATGAAGGTATGATTACAAATTTAGAAAGAAGATATAATGAAACAAATTCTGATTATATGCATAAAAAAATCGAAGAGTATATGAGTGTGGTTAAATGTGATAAATGTGGAGGAAAGAAGTTAAAAGATGAAGTGCTTGCGGTTACAATAGATGGAATAAATATATCTGATATAACAGAATATTCAGTTAGAGATTCTATTGAATTTTTTAAAAATTTAACAAACAACTTGAGCGTGAAAAATAATATAATCGCTGAACAAATTTTAAAGGAAATTAATGGACGACTTGAATTTCTTAAAAATGTTGGATTAGATTATTTGAATTTAGCAAGAACTGCTAAAACTCTTTCTGGAGGAGAGTCACAAAGAATCAGGTTAGCGACACAAATTGGATCAGGTCTTGTTGGAGTTCTTTACATTCTTGATGAGCCGAGCATAGGTCTTCACCAAAAGGATAATCACAAATTATTAGTAACACTTAGAAAATTGACTGATATTGGAAATACTCTTATTGTTGTCGAACATGATGAAGAAACTATTGCTAGTGCCGATCATATTATAGATATAGGCCCAGGTGCAGGTGAACATGGAGGTTATGTAATAGCAGAAGGCACTATTGATGATATTTTAGTAAATGAAAACTCTCTAACCGGTCAATATATGTCGGGAAAGAAAGTAATTGAAGTCCCAAAAAGAAGGAAACATAGAGATGAGTGGATTTCTGTAAAAGGTGCAAGTGAAAATAATCTTAAAAATATAGATGTAGATTTTCCATTAGGTGTTTTTACAGTAGTAACAGGTGTTTCAGGATCAGGTAAAAGCACATTAGTAAATGAAATACTATACAAATCTGTTGCAAATAAACTTTATAAAAGTAAAGCAAAACCGGGTAAACACACTGGAATTGAAGGACTTGATTTAATAGATAAAGTTATTGATATTGACCAGTCGCCAATAGGAAGGACTCCAAGGTCTAATCCTGCTACATATACAGGTGTATTTGATCATATAAGAGATATTTTTGCAAAAACAAAAGAAGCAAATAAAAGAGGCTATAAAAAAGGTCGATTTAGTTTTAATGTAAAAGGTGGAAGGTGCGAAACTTGTAAGGGCGATGGAATTATAAAAATTGAGATGCATTTTTTACCTGATGTTTATGTTCAGTGTGAAGTGTGTAAAGGAAAAAGGTACAATAGAGAAACACTAGAAGTGAAATACAAGGGTAAAAATATTTACGATATACTTAATATGACGGTTGAAGAAGCTTTAAGCTTTTTTGAAAATGTTCCACAAATAAAAAGAAAATTACAAACGCTTCACGATGTAGGACTTGATTATATTAAATTAGGTCAACCGTCGACTCAACTTTCGGGTGGAGAGGCTCAAAGGATAAAATTAGCATCGGAATTAAGCAAAAGAAGTACTGGACGAACGCTCTATATACTTGATGAACCAACAACAGGACTTCATATGGCAGATGTACACAATTTAATTGAAGTACTACAAAGACTGGTGGATACAGGAAATACTGTACTAATTATTGAGCATAATCTTGATATGATTAAATCATGCGATTACGTAATTGATCTTGGACCAGATGGTGGAGATAAAGGAGGAACCGTAGTAGTATGTGGAACACCAGAACATATTGCAGCGGATAAAGTTTCTTATACTGGAGAATATTTAAGAAAAGTGCTAAAACAAAATGGCATATAAGTAATATTATTTTAATTAACTGATAATATTAATATTTACATTAGGAGCAATATATGTTTGATATTAAAGAACAACTTAAAAAACTTCCCGATAAGCCAGGCGTTTATTTAATGAAAGATAAGAGAAACAATATTATATATGTTGGTAAGTCAAAATGTTTAAAGAATCGAGTGAGTTCATATTTTAGAGGGTTTAATTCACATGCTCCTAAAGTTCAAACTATGGTAGTAAATATTGAGGAATTTGAGTATATAATTACTGATACTGAAATGGAAGCACTTATTTTAGAGCAAACGCTAATAAAAAAATATAAACCAAGATTTAATATTGCACTAAAAGATGATAAACAATACCCTTATGTAAAAATAACGATTAAAGAAGATTATCCAAGAGTTTTTGTTACAAGAAGAGTTACAAAAGATAAATCACTTTATTTTGGTCCCTATACCAATGTTTATGCATTGAATCAAATGATGGAAATTATTCATAAAGTTTACCCGATTAGAAAATGTAATAAAAAACTTAAAAAATCGGGTGAAAGACCTTGTTTAAATTTTCATATAAAACAGTGTATCGGTCCATGCACTGGAAATGCAAACAAAGAGGAATATGATAAATATATACGAGAAATATCAGAAATTTTTAGTGGAAAGTACGAATTGCTCTTTGAGATTATTAAAAGTAAAATGACAAGTTATGCAGAAAAACTAAATTTTGAAAAAGCTGCTGAGTATAGAGATATAATGAATTCTATGAGGCTGCTTAGCGAAAAACAAAAGGCTGTTTCACCTGTCGATATAAATCAAGATGTATTTGGTTTATATAGCCTTAAAGATAAAACTTGTATAATGTGTTTTTTTGTAAGAGGTGGAAAAATAATTGGTAGAGAAAAATTTGTGATTGAAGAAACGCATAGAATTAAAAAAGAAACAATTTTATCAAAATTTGTTTTTCAATATTATTCCGGTGTTCAATTAGTTCCAAAAGAAATTTTACTTCCTTTTAAACTTGAGGATGGTGAGTTGTTTTCACAGTGGATTAACAATAAAACGAAAACAAAAGTTAATGTGATTATTCCTCAAAAAGGGGAAAAGAAAAAACTAATAAATATGGTTGTAAATAATGCAATAGAGTATTTAGATAAATTTGAAGATAGTATTAATATTAAATTAAATAATAATAAAAAAATAAATGATGACCTTAAAGAAATTTTAAATACGGATAATGTTTTTAGAATCGAATCCTATGATATTTCAAATATGTATGGTGTTTATTCGGTAGGATCTATGGTTGTTTATGAAGGACTTGAGAAAAAGAGAACTGACTATAGAAGATTTAAAATTAAAACAATTGAAGGTCCTAATGACTATGGTTCAATGCAAGAAATTTTATTTAGGCGATTTGAGAGAGGTATAGAGGAAAGGAAAAATATTGAAAGAAATTTTTCTTTGAATAAAGATAAATTTATAATTTTTCCTGATTTGTTATTAATAGATGGTGGTAAAGGTCATGTAAATGCAGTTTTGGAAATTTTAAGTGCGCTGAAATTAAATATACCCGTAATAGGTATGGTAAAAAATGATAAGCATCAAACGGAAAAATTATATTATAATAACAATTACTATAATTTGAAAGAAAAAAAAGAATTGTACAAATTTATTTATGGAGTGCAAGAAGAAGTACATAGATTTGCAATTAACTATCATAGAAATTTAAGAAGTAAAGAAATGACACAATCAATTCTTGAAGAGATAGATGGAATTGGTAAAATTAAACGCATGGAATTATTAAAAGAGTTTAAGTCAATTGAAAATATAAAAAATGCCAAAATATCTGAATTAAGAAAAGTAAGTGGTATAACTGAAATTTTAGCAAAAAAAATAAATGAATATTTTAATACTATTATTTAGTAAATAAAAAGTTGATTAAATTTAAATTGAATTATTTTTAATCAACTTTATTTTTGTTTTTAAGGTAACAATAAATAAAAAGAATCTTTATTCGTAATATTCAGAATATTGTTTAAAATAATACCTTTTGTTCGTGGAATTTCAACGTGTTCGGAAAGTTAAAAAAAAGATAAACAAACAAATTTGCGTTAATATTAAGTTTTTGTAACATATGTATAAAACGTATTGTATACAGTATTTTCTATATAGCTGTTTTCAAGAGTTACACACTTAATTACACTAACTGCAATAATAACTACATAAAAAATAGCTACTATTTTAGGTCTATAAGTGTTATTATATTAACGAAAAAGGTTGGGAAGTAAAATTTATTTATAGTGGGTTTAATTATAAATAAAAGTTATAACAATAAATTTTAAGTTGAATTAGGAGGTAAATCATGGCCAAAAACACCTTGACCAAAGAGAATTTCGAAAAACTTGACCAAATTATTGAAAAGTACAAGGGAACTCAGGGACCATTAATGCCAGTTCTTCATGAAGGACAGAAAATTTTTGGTGCATTAACTTTTGAAGTTCAAAAAAGGATTTCTGAAAAATTAAATGTCCCTCTTGCAGAGATTTATGGAGTTGTGACATTTTATTCACAATTCACACTAGAGCCTAAAGGTGAATTTGTAATTGGAGTATGCTTAGGTACAGCGTGTTACGTTAAAGGGTCTCAAAATATAATTGATAGAATGTCACGTGAATTAGACGTAAAAGTTGGATGTACTTCATGTGATGGTAAATTTACTCTTGAAGCTACAAGATGTATTGGTGCCTGTGGTTTAGCTCCAGTATTAACAGTAAATGAAGACGTATACGGAAGATTAGTAGAGTCAGATGTACCTAAAATATTAGCTAAATATAAGTAAATTTATTAGCTTCGAAAGGGTGAAACACTCAATCAATAAGGAGGATACAGATGAAATCTTTAGAGGAATTAGCAAAAATAAGAGAAAATGCTAGACAAAAAGTCGGATTAAGAGAAGACGGAAAAGGTACAAGAATAGTTGTTGGAATGGCTACTTGTGGTATTTCTGCAGGTGCTAGACCGGTACTAGCTGCTTTAGTTGAAGAAGTTAATAAAAGATGGCTTACAGATGTCGAAGTAACACAAACTGGATGTATTGGAGTTTGTAGACTTGAGCCAATCGTTGAAGTATATAAAGATGGTAAAGAAAAAGTAACTTATGTCGAAATGACAGAAGAAAAAGCTAGAAAAATTATAGCTGAACATATTGTAAATGGAAAAGTTGTTACTGAATATACTATCGGTGCGGTAGAAGGAAAATAAGGAGGTTCATTAATGGATTTTTATAGATCACATGTATTAATCTGTGGAGGTACTGGTTGTACTTCATCAGGTTCAGTAAGTATTGAAGAAAAATTTAAAGATGAATTAGAGAAAAACAATTTATCTGATGAAGTTAAATTAGTAAAAACGGGTTGCTTTGGACTTTGTGAAGCAGGTCCGATTGTTATTGTTTATCCTGAAGGCGCATTTTATTCAAGAGTGAGCGTTGAAGATGTAGAAAAAATTACAAGTGAACATTTATTAAAAGGTAGGATTGTTAAAGATTTGTTATTCAAAGATTCAATTGAAAATGATACAATAAAATCTTTGAATAATGTTGAGTTTTATAAAAAACAAAAAAGGATAGCACTTAAAAACTGTGGTGTTATTAATCCTGAAAATATAGAAGAATATATTGCTTTTGATGGCTACAAGGCACTTGGAAAAGCATTAAAAGAAATGAGTCGAGAAGAAGTAATTGAAACAGTTAAAAAATCAGGTCTTAGAGGACGTGGTGGTGGAGGATTCCCTACAGGAATGAAATGGGAATTCACATATAATGCGGTAAATGATCAAAAGTATGTAGCTTGTAATGCTGATGAGGGAGATCCAGGAGCATTTATGGATAGGTCTGTACTTGAAGGTGATCCGCATGCAGTAATCGAAGCTATGGCAATTGCAGGTTATGCAATTGGAGCTTCTAAAGGATATGTTTATATTAGAGCTGAATATCCAATCGCTGTTCATAGATTAGAAATTGCTATAGAACAAGCAAAAGAGTATGGATTATTAGGTGAAAATATATTTGATTCTGGATTTGATTTTGATCTTGAAATTAGACTTGGTGCTGAAGCGTTTGTTTGTGGCGAAGAAACTGCATTAATTGCTTCAATTGAAGGCCAAAGGGGTATGCCAAGACCTAGACCACCATTCCCAGCAGTAAAGGGTATATTTGGAAAACCAACATTATTAAATAATGTTGAAACTTATGCAAATATTGCACAAATTATATTAAATGGTGCTGAGTGGTTTAACAATATTGGTACTGAAAAGTCAAAAGGAACTAAAGTTTTCGCTCTTGGCGGGAAAATAAATAATACTGGTTTAGTTGAAATTCCAATGGGAACTACACTTAGAGAAGTAATTTATGAAATTGGTGGCGGTATTCCTAACGGTAAAAAATTCAAAGCTGTACAAACTGGTGGACCATCAGGTGGATGTATTACTGCAGATCACTTAGATGTTGAAATTGACTATGACAATTTAATATCGCTTGGATCAATGATGGGTTCAGGTGGAATGATTGTAATGGATGAAGATAACTGTATGGTTGATATAGCAAGATTTTTCTTAGACTTTACGGTTGATGAATCATGTGGTAAGTGTACTCCATGTAGAGAAGGAACTAAGAGAATGCTTGAAATTCTTGATAAAATAACTACAGGGAAAGGTACTTTAGAAGATTTGGATAGACTAGAATCGCTTGCTAAAACAATTAAATCTGCTTCACTTTGTGGACTCGGACAGACTGCACCAAATCCTGTTCTTTCAACACTAAAGTATTTCAGACATGAATATGAAGCTCACGTAATTGACAAAAAATGCCCGTCAGGTGTATGTAAAGATTTACTTTCAATCGTTATCACTGATAAGTGT
Source organism: Helicovermis profundi (assembly GCF_033097505.1). Taxonomy (NCBI): domain Bacteria; kingdom Bacillati; phylum Bacillota; class Clostridia; order Peptostreptococcales; family Caminicellaceae; genus Helicovermis; species Helicovermis profundi. The sequence continues at coordinate 929,726 of NZ_AP028654.1, forward strand.
ATTGGATGTACTGCTTGTACTAAAGTTTGCCCTGTTGATTGTATTAGTGGGGAGAGAAAAGGTCTTCACGTTATAGATCAGGAAAAATGTATCAAGTGTGGTGCATGTATAGAAAAATGCCCAGTAGATGCAATCATTAAAAAGTAGTAGTGTATGAAAACTTTGATTTCTAAAACTAATATTTAAGGAGTGTAATCGTGAGTAAAGTAAATATAACTATAAATGGTAGTGAAGTTAGTGTTGATAATAACTTAACAGTGCTTGAAGCTGCTAAATTACAAGGAATAGATATTCCAACACTTTGTTTTTTAAAAGATATAAATGAAGTTGGAGCATGTAGAGTTTGCGTTGTTGAAGTTGAGGGCGCAAGATCACTTCAAGCTTCATGTGTTTTACCAGTTAGAGATGGAATGAAAATTAAAACTCATTCAAAGCAAGTAAGAGAATCTAGAAAAGAAATAGTAGAATTAATACTTGCTAATCATAATAGAGAGTGTTTAACTTGTGTTAGAAATAAGAACTGTGAACTTCAATCGGTTGCAGATGAGCTTGGAATTCAAGATATAAGATATGAAGGTGCAAAAAGAGTTGGAACTATTGATGATTTTTCTCATTCAATAGTAAGAGATTCTAGTAAATGTATTTTATGTGGAAGATGTGTTAATGTATGTAAAAAAGTCCAAACAATTGGAATATTAGATTTTGCTGAAAGAGGATTTAATACAACAGTTGGTCCAGCATTTAATATGAGTATGAATGATGTTCCTTGTATTTATTGTGGACAGTGTATTAATGTTTGTCCTGTAGGAGCTTTAAGAGAAAAAAGTGAAATTGAAATGGTTTGGGATGCTCTTGATGATGACTCTAAACATGTAATTGTTCAGACAGCGCCTGCTGTAAGAGCTGGATTAGGTGAAGAATTTGGTCTTCCTATTGGAACTAGGGTTACAGGTAAAATGGTTTCAAGTCTTAAGAAAATCGGATTTGATCAAGTATTTGATACAAACTTTGCTGCTGATTTAACTATTATGGAAGAAGGAACAGAACTACTTGGAAGAATTAAAAATGGTGGAAAACTTCCTATGATTACCTCTTGTTCTCCTGGTTGGATTAGATTCTGTGAATTTAATTACCCAGAATTACTTGATAATCTTTCTTCATGTAAGTCACCACATCAAATGTTTGGTGCTATATTAAAATCATACTATGCTAAACAAAAAAATATTGATCCTAAAGATATATTTGTAGTTTCTATTATGCCATGTACTTCTAAGAAAACTGAATCAAAAAGGGATGAAATGGAAGTTAACAGTTTAAGGGATATTGATGCTGTTCTTACAACTCGTGAACTTGCTAGAATGATTAAAGAAGCGAGAATTAACTTTACTGAACTTAATGATGAAGAGTTTGATTCAGCTTTAGGTGAATATTCTGGTGCAGGAGTTATCTTTGGTGCAACAGGTGGAGTTATGGAAGCTGCTCTTAGAACAGTAGCTGACGTTGTTACTGGAGAAGATATTAAAGAAATTGAATATACTGCTGTTAGAGGAATTGAAGGTGTAAAAGAAGCTAATGTTGTGATTGGCGACATAACAGTTAAAGCCGCTATTGCTCATGGTACTGGTAATGCAAGAAAATTATTAGATAAAATTATTGCTGGAGAAGCTGATTATCATTTCATTGAAGTAATGGGATGTGAAGGTGGCTGTGTTAACGGTGGTGGACAACCACAAGTTTCTGGTAAGATTAGAGATATGATAGATGTAAGAGTAGAAAGAGCGAAAGCTTTATATGAAGAAGACGCAATTATGGCAGTTAGAAAGTCTCATGAGAATAAAACTATTCAAAAATTGTATAAAGAATTTTTAGAAGAACCAAATAGTCATATTGCTCATGAATTACTTCATACTCATTACGCAAAAAAAGAAAAATACCCAACTAAATCTAAATAATATGTTATTAATTAAATAATTATTTCAGAGACTAAGCTAACCATTGCTTAGTCTCTGTTTTTTTTGATATTTGTTAAAAAACAATCAAAGATTATAATTATATTAAAATTTGTGTCAATTATTTATGAAAAATAATCGCTTTTGCTTTAATTTTACTTTAAAAAGTGTTAAAGTAAAAAATGAAACAGTAAATAAAAAAATGATATTAATAAAACGTTTTGTACATTATAAATTAAATGAAATTATTATTTATTTGATAAAGGGGTGTTATTTTGATTAATGTAACTATTAATGGTTTACCAAGAGAAATTAAAAAAGAAGGAACAATACTTGATGCTTGTAAAGAAGTCGGTATCAAAATTCCAACTTTATGTTTTGATCAAAGATTAGTAGCACATGGTGCATGTAGAATGTGTGTAGTTGAAGTTGAAGGCGCTAAAAATTTAGTAGCTTCGTGTTCTGCTCATATTAGAGAAGGAATGGTAATACATACACATTCAAAAAAAGTTGAGAATTCTAGAAAAGATATATTAGAGTTAACTTGGGCATCTCATAATAATGATTGTTTAAGGTGCAGCAAAGCTGGAGATTGTCAGCTTCAAGATCTTTGCTATGAGTATGGAATCGAACCTGAAACTACATATTATAAAAGACCGGTTTCTAGAGTGATTGATTCTTCAAATAAATTCTATAGTTATGATAGAAGTAAATGTATAGTATGTGGAAAATGCGTTAGGGTTTGTAATGAGCTTCAAGGGTCTTCATCTATTACAATAAGTGGGCGAGGTCATGAATCTCATATTTCCCATCCCTTTGAAGTTGGTATGGAATATTCAACTTGTGTATCATGTGGAAATTGTGTATATGTTTGTCCAACAGGGGCTTTATTTGAAAATTCAGCTTTTAAATTTAGAAACTGGGAAATTGAAAAAAAAGTTAGAACAACTTGTTCGTATTGCGGAGTTGGATGTCAAGTAGATTTAAATGTAAAAGATAATAAAGTAGTAAGAATTGATCCAGCAAGCGATGGTGTCAATGAAGGCTTATTATGTGTTAAAGGCAAATTTGGATATAAGTTTATTGACCATCCAGATAGATTAACAAAACCACTTATTAGAAAAGATGGTGTTTTAATTGAAGCTTCTTGGGATGAAGCATATTCTTTAATTGTGTCGAAAATACAGGAAACAAAAAAACATTTTGGACCTGATGCATTTGCTGGACTTAGCTCTGCTAGATGTACCAACGAAGATAATTATTTGATGCAAAAATTGTTTAGAGCTGTAATTGGTACAAATAGTATAGATCACTGCGCACGCCTCTGACATAGTTCTACAGTTGCAGGTCTTGCAACAGTATTTGGTAGTGGTGCTATGACTAATAGTATAAAAGAAATTGAAGAAAATGATGTTATATTTGTTATTGGCTCTAATACTACTGAAAATCATCCAGTAATTGGAACTTTTATGAAAAGAGCGATTAGAAAAGGCGCAAAACTTATTGTAGTAGATCCAAGAGAAATCGAACTTGCAACAATGGCTGATGTATTTTTACAAGTCAAACCAGGATCTAACGTTGCTCTTATAAATGCTTTAATTAAAGTTATTTTAGATGAAAAACTTTACGATATGAATTTTATAAATGAAAGAACTGAAGATTTCAATGAAGTTGTTCTCAATTCTTCAAAAGTTTCTTTAGAAGAATCAGCGAAAATATGTGATGTAAGTGTAGAAGATATTAAAAAGGCGGCTAGAATGTACGCAAAAGGCAAGAAAGCTGCGATATATTATGCGATGGGAATTACTCAACAAAGCGACGGAACAAAGCATGTAATGGATATTGCGAATTTAGCAATGCTTTGCGGCAGTGTTGGAAAAGAGTTTACTGGAGTAAATCCACTTAGAGGTCAAAATAATGTTCAAGGTGCTTGCGATGTCGGTGGGCTTCCAAATGTATACCCAGGCTATGCAAAGGTAATTGAAGAGGCTAATGCAAGAAAGTTTGAAAAATATTGGAATGTTGATAAACTTTCAACAAAACTAGGTCTTACTGTTCCTAAAATGATGGATAAAGCACATGACGGTGACATTAAATTTATATATATTATGGGTGAAAATCCAATGGTTTCAGATCCAGATTTAAATCATGTTAGAGAAACTTTTAATAAGCTTGATTTTTTAGTTGTTCAAGACATATTTTTGACTGAAACAGCTATGGTTGCAGATGTTGTTCTTCCAGCGACATGTTTTGCTGAAAAAGAAGGAACCTTTACAAATACAGAGAGAAGAGTTCAAAGAGTAAGGAAAGCTGTAAATGCACCAGGTGAAGCAAAAGTTGACTGGGTAATTTTCGATGAAATTATGAGAAGACTTGGATATGAAAATGAATTTAATTCTGAAGAAGATATAATGAAAGAAATTGCGAAAGTAACACCTCAATATGGCGGTGTTACTTATGAAAGAATAGTAAATGAAGGCGGATTACAGTGGCCGTGTAAAGACGAAAATCACTTAGGAACAAAGTTTCTTCATGAAAATTCTTTTGCTAGAGGAAAAGGTTTATTTACATCAGTTGCATATAAAGAACCAGCTGAGATAACTGACGAGGAATATCCTTTGGTTCTAACAACTGGTAGAGTTTTATATCACTATCATACTAGATCGATGACAGGTAGAGTTGAAGGTTTGAATGAAATAGTTCCAGAAGCATATATTGAAATTTCACCTGAATATGCGGCGAAATATGGGATAAAGAATGGTGAAATGACGATTGTTGCTTCAAGAAGAGGTCAAATTGAAGTAAAAGCAAAAGTTACTGAAAAAATAGCAAAAAATGTTGTATTTATACCTTTTCATTTTGCAAAGACTGCTGCAAACGAACTTACAAATACAGCGCTTGATCCTATTGCAAATATTCCAGAATTGAAAGTTTGTGCAGTTAAAGTTCAAAGAAAATAAATTATATTTTCAATAAATTATTTAATTAAGTCAGGAAGTATTAAAGAGCAGATAATGAGAAGCATGATTTCTTGTTATTTGCTCTTTTTTTAAAATAATAAATAAGAAAAACATATAGTGAAAAGAAAAAATCTTATATGATATAATAATGATATTAATTAGAAATAGGAGGCAATATGAAAGGGAAATTAATTGTAATTGAATCGGGAACTGATTCAAGTGGAAAAGAAACGCAATCCAAATTACTTAAAAATAGACTTGAAAATGATGGATATGATGTAATAAGAATTACATTTCCTGATTATGAATCGAAATCATCTGAACTTGTTAAAATGTATTTAAATGGAGATTTTGGTGAAAATGCAAACGATGTTAATCCATATACAGCTTCAACTTTCTATGCAGTTGATAGATTTGCATCGTACAAAATGAAATGGAAAAATTTCTTAGATAAGGGTGGTGTTGTAATTGCAGATAGATATACCTCATCAAATATGGTTCACCAAGCAGCAAAGTTTAATAATGAAAATGATAAAAACATATTTTTAGAATGGCTGTATGATTTGGAGTTTAATAAAATGGGACTTCCTAAACCTGATGAAACTATATTTCTAGATATGGATATTAAAGCAAGTTTATGGCTAATGAGTTTAAGAAAAAATAAAATTAATGGAAGTAATAAGAAAGATATTCATGAAAGTGATAAAAAATATATGACAGATTCATATGAAAATGCAAAATGGATTGCAAAAAAGTATAATTGGAATATTGTAAAATGTACATTTGAAGAAAATATAAAGTCTATTGAAGAAATTCATGAGATAGTTTATAATAAGGTTATCAGCATCGTTAAATAAATATCATATTTGTGTGAACTATGTGACCTTTATTTTTGAAAATTAAAATTCCTGCTTCTACAAGTGGGAATTCAAATCAGACGAAGTAAATTCTTTATTTGATTATGCATTATTTAGCTTTAGCTAAATGAGTTTACTGATAAGGAGGCACTATGAAAATTAGTAAGATAGTTGATTTAATTTCTGCTGAAGTTGTTCTTGGCAACGAGTGGATAGGTGAAAATGTTAAGGCAGCATTTGGATCAGATTTAATGAGTGATGTACTTGCTTATGCGCACGATGAAGCGGTTTTAATAACAGGATTAATGAATAATCAAGTAATTCGTACAGCGGATATGCTAGATCTTAAAGCTATTATTTTTGTTAGGGGTAAAATACCAACTGAAGAAGTACTTAGCTTAGCTTGCGAACATGAAATGGTTATTGCGACAACTCCTATTACTTTATATGAAGCGTCAGGTATATTATATTCTAACGGTTTAAAGTCAGTTGAAATGGGTGATAAATAGTGGTCGGTTTACTAGGAGACAGAGAAATATATAAAAGCTATGATAATGCCATTATGAAACTTTTTTTTGATATAGAACCTGAAGATATGAACAGGGCAGGAGAAGCTTCTTCTCAGATTAAAAAAAAGCTTAAGCTTTTAGGTATAAATCAAAGTATTATTAGAAATATTTCAATAGCAACTTATGAAGCTGAAATTAATGTAGTAATCCATTCGAAAGGTGGGCAAATTGAAGTTTTAATTAAAGATGATAAAATTGAAGTTTTTATTGAAGATATTGGACCAGGAATTGAAGATGTAGATTTAGCTATGCAAAAAGGCTTTTCGACAGCTAGTAAAAGTGCCAGAGAAATGGGTTTTGGAGCTGGAATGGGACTTCCTAATATGCATAAATGTTGTGATGAATTTTATTTGAATTCTAAGAAAGAACAGTTTACTAAAATTAAAATGGTTTTTAAACTCTTTTAGGAGGAATTATGAAAGAATATTGGCATTCAGTAATTCTTGAAGAAGATTTTTGTAATGGATGTACTTATTGTTTAGATAGATGTCCAACTCAAGCTATTAGAGTAAAAAATGGTAAAGCGAGAATTATTGCAGAAAGATGTATTGACTGCGGGGAGTGCTTAAAAGTTTGTCCATACCATGCAAAAGGGGCACTTACAGACTCACTTTCAATGCTTAGTGAATATAAATATAATATAGCACTTCCTGCTATATCAATGTATGGGCAGTATGATAAAAAATATGATATCAACAAAATATTTAATGGATTTTATAATTTAGGATTTGATTATGTTTTTGATGTGGCATATGCAGCAGATATTATATCAAAATATCAGTTAAACAAGATTAAAAGTAAAACAGTTAATGGACCAATTATATCAACATTTTGCCCAGCTATAACAAGATTAATACAAATTAGGTATCCATCACTTATAGATAATATTTGCAAAGTTGAATCGCCTATGGAAGTTGCAGCTAGAATTGCAAGAAAAAAAGTGAAAGAAGAAACTAAACTTACTGATGATGAGATAGGAGTTTTTTATATTACTCAATGTCCAGCTAAAATTACGAGCATAAAAAATCCAATTGGAATAGAAAAATCAAATATTAGTGGTGCAATTTCTATTGAATCAGTATTTACAAAACTTTTAAGAATATATGATGATATTGAAGTAAAATCGCAAATTAGAGAATCGTCTGGAACGGGTATTGAATGGGCTATGGTTGGTGGACAAAGCTATGCGATGGGTATTGACAACTATTTAGCTGTCGACGGTATTGAAGAAGTTATAAAAGTACTTGATAAAATAGAGATGGGAAAATTAAAAGATGTAGATTTTTTAGAAGGATATGCATGTGTTACTGGTTGTAGCGGTGGACCACTTAATGTAGAAAATCCTTTTATTGCAAAAAGTAGAATTAGAAAAATTTCAAATAAGCTATTAGAAAATAGAAGTTCTAATGCTAATATAGAAAATTATGATGAAAATATATTAGAATGGAACAAAGAAATAAAACCTATACCAGTTTTAAAACTTGACAATGATTTTAAAAAGGCAATTGTGAAAATGGGTAAAATAGAAGAGATATATAGAATTTTACCAGGAATTGATTGTGGAGCTTGTGGCTCGCCAACGTGTCGAGCATTAGCTGAAGATATTGTTCTTGGGAGATCAAAACTAAGTGAGTGTGTAGTTCTAAAAAGGAAGGAGAAAAAATGAACATTAATGATATTTATCAGAATTTTGGATTTATTGTTTTAAATAAAGACTATAAATTGGTTAAAGAGGTAGATGACTTAATTTGTTGCGATTTACTTAGCTGGGTAATGGCAAATGGAAAGAATAACGCTGCATGGATTACTGTTCAGATACACAATAATATACTTGCAGTTGCATCACTTTTAGATTTTTCTTGTATTATAATTCCAAACGGAATAAAAGTTGATGATGCCTTAATAAGCAAAGCCGACGAAGAAGAAATAGTTATTTTTAGTACAGATTTATCTTCATATGATATATTTAAGAAGTTTTATGAATTTGGATTAAAATAATGAAAGCGTATTTTGATTTTCATATTCACTCATGCTTATCTCCTTGCGCAGATGATGAAATGACACCTAATAATATAATTAATATGAGCCTTCTTAAAGGACTTGATGCAATTGCGATAACTGATCATAATTCAATAAGAAATTGTGAGGTGTGTATAGAACTCGGCCTCAAAAGTGGATTAATTGTTTTTGCGGGTATGGAACTTCAAACAAATGAAGATGTTCATATGATTTGCTTATTTAGGAATATAGACTTAGCTAAAACATTTTTTAAACAAATAAAAGAAAAACAAATTAATATCAAAAATAATAAAAAGAAGTTTGGAAATCAGCAAGTGATGGATATTAATGATAATATTGTAGGTGAAGAAGAAAATGCACTAATTATGTCAATTAATATTGGAATAAATGAAGCTATTAAACTTGTAAAAAATAATGGTGGAGTAATTTTTCCTGCACATATTGACAGAGGTTCGAATAGTATTGTGTCAAATTTAGGATTTATTCCTACTGATTTAATGTTAAATATTATGGAGATATCATTTGGAGAAAATTCTTCGAATTTTTTATCAGATGTAAAATATACAAAGTTTAATATACTTAGAAATTCAGATGCACATTTTTTAGGGAATATTTCAGAAAGAGAAAATTATTTAGAAGTAAAAAATATAAATAAAGATGATATTTTTGATAAACTTTTAGAATTAGATTATTAAAAATGTATAATAATATTTGATAATCTTTTAACAACACTGTATAATATAGTGGAGTATTAAAATTTAAATTATAGTTGGTAACTAATGCCAAACTATTAGTAAAGGATAGAGGCGAAAATAATGAGAGAATTATCTTTACATATATTAGATATAGCACAGAATTCAATTTCAGCGCACGCAGAAAGTTTAAGAATTGCAATTATTGAAGATCTTAAATGTGATAAGTTATTAATTAAAATAAAAGATGATGGAGATGGAATGGATAGTGAAATTCTTAAAAAAGTTGTCGATCCATTTTACACTACTCGAACAACAAGAAAAGTAGGTCTTGGTATTCCTATGTACAAAGCTAAAGCTGAAAATTGTAATGGAAGTTTTAGTATAAAATCTGAAGTTGGCATTGGAACAGAAGTAGATGCTGAATTTGAACATTCGCATATTGATAGAGTTCCTCTTGGTAATATGGCAGATACAATTATTACTATTATTTTATCCAATCCTAATATGGAACTTATTTATACACATATGGTAAATGAAAAAAAATTCACTTTAAATACAAAAGAAATCAAAAAAATTCTTGGTGATGTTCCCATTTCAAATCTTGAAGTTATTTCGTGGTTAAAAGAATATTTGAAAGAGGGGTTACAAGAATTATTAATTAATTGATGATTGTATATTATGTTTGTTGTTATATTTTTTTTGATAGTATATAATATTTGTGGGTGATAAAATGTTTGGTAGTTTAAGAAAAATAGGCGTATATATTTTTATATTTAGTGTATTGCTTTCGATTGGTCTTAAGTACATAAATATGGATCAATACATTAGAATTGCACTAAGTACTTTTGGAATTGGAACTGGCGTTGTTTTTATGATGTTTGGTAGTAATTTAATTCCGAAGTAATTTTTTTAAAAATATAAAAAAAGTCAATATAGTAAATACAAGAAATTTCTAGGATGCTTATTCTAGAATTTTTTTTTGCAAAAAAAGAACAAAATTAAATACAAAATATGGTATAATATAATTAAAATTCCAATTATTAGGAGTGTGTATATGAATAACAAAGGTATGATTACAATTGAATCAGTTTTGGTTTTTCCGATTATATTACTAATAGTAGTTACATTTATTCTTCTAATAAATAGTGAATTTATTTTTTCAACCAAGGTAATGGATATTAATTACAATTTACTAAAATCTGCATTTGAAGATAGCAATAGAGTAAAATATGTAAAAGTTAAAGAAACTAAGTTAAAGAGAACAGCTTATTTAGAAAAAGATGTAAATGCATTTAATGTAAATTCCAATAAATTACTAATAGACTTTATTGGAAGAAAAAAAGTAATAAAGAATACCATAGAATCAAGGAAAATTAGAAAAAATATTATTTTAAATCGTTCTTTATTAGACTTAATTCAAATTAACGAATAAAGAAATTAATTAGTAGATAAATATTAAAAGGTGGAAAATTTGAATAAAATAAAAATAGTAAATAAATTTAAAAATTTTAGAAAACTAAATAGTATAGGAAATAAAGGCGCAATTAGTATATTTTTGTTAGTAGTTTTTATTTCAATAATTTTTATGTTTTCAGCCTATTCTATTGTACTTAATTTGAGGAAAATGCGAAATTCAGTATATAGAAATGAAATTATTATAAGTAATTCGTTATTTGCAGATTATGATGAAACTCTTTTTAACGATTATGGTTTAACTGCTTATAGAAGAGATAATTTAGAAAAAAATCTTAGCTTTGGAATGACTTATTTAAATAAGCGTTTTAAATTTTATGTTACTCCATTGGAAGATTTAGCAAATAGCAGAAAGTTTTTAGAACAAGCAAATGAGTTTACTCTGTCGTCAATAGGTTTAGAAGCAATTAAAAAAATAGATAGCAAGATAAATGTTTTAGCAAATTTAAAAAAATTAAATTCGTATATTAGTAGAAAAACTAAAATAGATAAGAGTATTTTAAAATACTATAATAAAATTTATGATCTTAACAATGAGTATAAAGACCTATTTTTATATTTTAATGATTCAAGAAATGATGGTAAAATTGTTCCAATTGACATTAGAAAATCTCTTAATAAATATAGGAATGAGCTATTTAGACAAAAGAAAGTTAAATATGATATATACAAAAATCTTGATTACCTAAAAAAAGAAGTAAATAATAAAAATTTGTCTAAAGAATTCACTATTCCTTTTATAAAAACGATTATTAATGAAAAAAACAAACTAAATCCAAATTTAATAATTAAAAGTATTAATAAAAGTAATAATAATGTAGATGTTTTTAACTATGTAGATAATCTTAATAAAAATATTGATGAGAATGGATATTTTACTTATGATAGTAACTATTTTGCCCTTAGTGTTATTGAAAAAAAATCTGTAATAAGCAAATCTTTATGGAAAACTATTTTAGATGGTTTAATAAAAAAAGAATCATTTGATATTAATGAAAATAATTTAGAAGAAGCAAATAATTATATTCAATATGAGTCAGTTTTAAGTAAAGAGATATCGACTAAGTTATTAGAAAGTTTTATTTTTGATGAATATATTATGGGAGTTTTTTTTGATAATGTTAACTCTAAAAAAAGAGAGTATTCATTTACTAGAAGAGAAAATGAAAAACTTTATTCTAAAGGAGAAATCGAATTTATTATATATGGGAAAAGTTTTGAAATTAATCGTATTTCTTGTAATACGGAAATTTATTTATTAAGAATTATTTCCAATACAATATTTCTAATTACGAATCCAAAAATGAAAGAAAATGTTGATATGATTTCTCTTGGAATTGCAGGATTAACTGACTTGCCATATCAAATTACTAAGCCTATTGTAATCGCCTCGTGGTCGGCTATTGAAAGCAAAATTGATTTAAATAGTATTTTAAAAGGTGATGGTATTGCAGTTTATAAAACTCAAATAGGGCAGTGGAAATCTGTGCTTATAAATGATAATAATATTAATAAAGTAGTTCTAACAAAAAACGAACAAAATGAAAAAAAATCATATAGTATTAATTTTTACTATGATGATTATTTGAGATTTTTTTTAAAGCAATTAGATGTTAATAAAAAAATAGAAAGATCTAAAATGATAATAATAACAAATTACAATATTAAGAATCATCATAATAGTACTTTTAGTGATTTTATTATTAAACATAGAATAAGTTCGAATATAAAAAATATTGATTCTTTTGAAGGTGAATATTAGTGGTAGGAGATAAAAATAATTTTTTGAAAAACAAAGTTTTATTTTCACAAGGAAGTATATCTGTAGAAGCAACAATTATTGTGCCAATTTTTATTGCTGTATTAGTTGTTTTAGTTTTGTTAATGAAGTTTTTTTTTGTGAATGAAGTAATAGAAGAAATTCTTTTCGAATCGACAAATGATATAATGTATTCTTATAATTTAGATAGTAATATTAGTAATTCTATAGAAAAAAATATTTTATTTAATGTATATATAAAAAAACATAGTAAAGAAATGAATTTTGATGCAAAAATAATGGCGAATATTGAAGTATTAAAAAATAATTCGCTTAAAACAAAGGTTATGTGTAGTTACAAAATTCCATTTGTAAAAAATATAATTATAAGTAAAAGTTACATAGTGAAAACATATAGGTTCAATTTTAATACTGAAAATAAAATAGTCTATATAACCAATACAGGAAGTAAATATCACTACAAAAACTGTATTCATTTAAGGCAAAGTTCTATACCAATTAATATTAATGAAGCGATTAAAAAAGGGTATACTCCTTGTGAAAATTGTGTAGGGGGGATGAATTATTTTAAGTAAATATAAAATAATTAAAAAATTGAGTTCTTCAAATAGGAAGGAAGTTTTTTTAGTTGATAATTCAAATATCAACAAACAATATATTTTAATCAAAATGAAGAATAATATACTATACTCGATTGAACTAGATATTTTAATTAATCTTAATTGTCATGGAATTGCGAGTGTTATAGATGCTTTTGTTAGTAAGAATAGTTTATATTACGTATTAGAATATATTGAAGGAAATCAATTAGATAGTATAGAATTTAAAATAGATATGTTTAATAAATCAGATATTATTGGTTTAGTATATAAATTATCAATAATTATAGATTATCTTCATTCCATAAAACCATATTCAGTAATTCATTGTGATATTAAACCTGATAATATAATTGTTGATAATTTTTTGAATATTTTTTTAATTGATTTTGACTCAGCTTTCTATTATAATGAATTTCTTGGGCAAAATATATCATTTGGAACAAAAGAGTATTCTTCACCAGAGCAAATATTATTTCCAAATCAAATAAATACGAGTTCTGATATATATAGCTTCGGAAAAGTGGTATTATATATTATGAGTGGCTATTTTATTAAGGAATTATTTCAAATTGCTATGGAGTGCACTGAACTAATTCCTTGTAATAGACCTTCATCAATGAAATATATTATAAATAAAATAAAATTACTATTGTAGGTGATTAATTGAAGGAATTATTTAGTATTTTTAAAGTGTTTTTTAGAATCGGAGCATTTACTTTTGGTGGTGGATATGCAATGATTCCCTTAATCCATGAGGAAATTGTAGACAATAATGGATGGATGAATGAATCAGATTTTTTGGATGCAATTGCTATTTCACAATCTCTTCCAGGAGCGATTGCTATTAATATAGCAACATTTGTAGGATATAAAATTAAAGGAATAAAAGGGGCTCTAGTTTCTGCTTTAGGTGTAATTTTACCATCATTTTTAATTATTTTATTTTTATCTGGAATATTAATTAAAAATAAAGATAACATTTATTTAAAGAAGGCTTTTTTAGGAGTTAGACCTGCAATTGTTGGATTAATAATTTTTTCCATATACAAACTACAAAGATCTGTTGAAAAAAATATTTTTTCTATAAGTTTATATATTGTTTCAGTGATTCTACTAATAGTTCTTGGAATAAACCCTATTTTTGTAATAATTGCATCTGGTATATTAGGTTATTTATACTATGGAGGAAAGAAAAAATGATAATAAGGTTATTTTTGATTTTCTTAAAAATTGGGCTATTTAGTTTTGGCGGGGGCTATGCAATGCTTCCATTTATACAAAATGAGATAGTTAATACATGGAAATGGATAGATATTGATGAATTTGTAAATATAATTGCAGTTTCGCAAATGACACCAGGACCTATTGCAGTTAATTCTGCAACGTATGTTGGAGTTAAAACAGCTGGTTTTTTTGGTGCTGTATTTTCAACCCTTGGAGTTGTTATAGGTTCATTTGTACTTGTTATATTAATTTCTAAAAAATTAGAAACTATTAAAAAAACTCATATATTGAATAATGTTTTTAGAGGGCTTAGGCCTACAGTGATAGCACTTATAACAACTGCGGCTTATAGTGTTGCAAAACTATCTGTTAAAGGAATTAAAGATATTATTATAATTATCCTTGTTTTTATTTTAAGTTATAAATATAAATTACATCCAATTATTTTAATTATAATATCTGCCTTTATAGGAGTTGTATTGTATTAAATATTTAGTGAAAGTGCATGAGGTGATAAGAATTAAAGCATTTGTAAGCAAACTTAAATTGGTTAAAGAAGCAAATCTATTAGATTCGAAATTTTTTGTTTTAAAAACGTTTTTTGCAATTACAGTAGCCTTCGTGATTGGAAATAATATACCGCTAGTAAGAAGGGATATGATTTCTGTACTATTTGGACTTATTCTTACTTTAGAAGCTATTAATGTAACTGGAGTGAAAAGTGGTTGGGATCAGATTGTCGCTTCATTCATAGGTGCAACAGTAACTGGCATAATAATTTTAATATTTGGTGTTAATGCTATTACAGTGGGACTATCTGTTGCATTTACATTATATATCTGTTTGATAATTGATTGGAAATCAATTTCACCAGTTGCTTTGTTTACTGCAATTTATATGACTCAAAATTTACAAATAGGTATTTCAGGCCAACCAAGTATCTTATTAACAGTAGCGTTAAGATTTGCAGCTTTAGTATTTGGCGTTGTTGTAGCAATATTATTTAATTTTATTTTTTCGCTGCTTCAATATAAATTTTTAACTAATAAAAGAACTGCATATTTATTAAAGTTACTATTATTTGATTTATCTTCTACTAATGAATATATAATTAAGAAAGATAAAAAATTATGTGACAATACAAGAGCTAAATTGGTGGAAACATCAAATAGTATTGAGTGGGTATATAGTTTATTTAGTGATATGAATAAAGAATTTAATCATAATATCAAAATATTTGGTTTTTCTAATAATCCTGTAAAAGATAAACTTAGACTTGTTAGGCATATTAGAATTATTAGTCATTTGTTATTTGATATTAATTATATACTTGGAGATAGAATAAGTGATATTGATGAATTAAATGAAATTTATAGTTATATATCAGATGTTATTAATAAAGTTATGGACAACCTAGGTGGATTAAAAAGAGTTTACGATGGAGTGGAAAAAAGTGCAATATTAGAACATAATTGGTTAGTTCTTCCAAAAAGGAAATTCGGAAATGGGTACGCTTTTAGAATAAATCAAAATTTAATAGATATAAACAAAAATATTAGAATAATGGCAGAAATAATAAACGACAACAAATAGAAGAACTTTAATAATATAGTGTTTAACATTTATATTATTAAAGTTCTTTTTTTTTATAATATAGTTATATGATATAATTAGTTCCTACACATATTAATAATACATTAAGGACGTGAAATTTTATGAAAAAAATTGCAATTATATTTTTAAGTTTTGCATTAATATTATCGATATTTTTTATTTTTACAATTAACAGTAAATATCAAGAATTAAAAAATAATATTATCAGTAGTTATTTTGAAAATCATTATTATATAAATAATGAAGAGATACTAGATAATTCAATTATAGAAAAAAATGGTAAAATTCTTATTTCTTATAATACAATTAAAAAATATATTGACGATGAAGTTACGCTTTCAAATAGCTCAACTAGAGTATATTTTACTTTGAGAAATGTTGAGTTTAATGCAGGAAATACTTTAGTTGATAGATATATTTATGATTACTTAAAGTCATTTAATTTACCAGTTATAAAAGCAAATAATAATAATTATATTTCCTATGATATGTTATCGAAATTTTATAAATTAAGACTTCTAAAATACGAAAAGAGTAGTAACGTTTACGTTTTTACAGATGGACTCAAAGTTGCTATAATTGATAAAAAAACGAAAATTACGGGTAGACTTGATAAATCTTCTATAACTTTGGATAAGTTGAATACAGGAGAAAAAGTATATTTATTTAATTCGAAAATAAATGAAAATAACGAATATAATATAATTGATAAAAATGGATATTTAGGTTATATTAAGAGCGAAAATATAAATAGCATTAATTCAGTAGATATGAGTATAGTGAAAAAATCAGATAGAATAAAAAAACAATCAAACCTAGAAACAGTAAATGTTATGTGGGATCAAGTGGGTAGCTATTCTAAAAACAAAAATTTAACCGATACTAATTATTTAAAAGGAATAAATATTATTTCTCCAACTTGGTTTAAAATTAACGTCGATGGAATTGTATTAAATGAGGCATCACTTGACTATGTTAATAGAGTTCATAGTGATAAAAAAATGGTTTGGGCATTATTTAGTAATAGTTTCAATAAAGATTGGACAAGTAAAATGTTTACAAATGAGGAATTCAAAAAAAATACTATAGCACAAATTTTATTTTATTCATCTGTATATAATTTAGATGGAATCAATATTGATTTTGAAAATATGAATTTAAGTGACAAAGCAAATTTTGTAGAATTTACTAAAGAACTTGGTGCCTTATTAGATGAATATAAAGTATATTCTAGTTTGGATGTAACAGTTCCAGGGGGAAGTGATGCCTATTCAAAAGTATTGGATAGAAAAAAACTTTCTGAAAACGTAGATTATATAATGCTTATGGCTTATGACGAGTTTTGGGCTAGTAGTAAAGTGGCAGGATCAGTTGCTTCTGCTAACTGGACAGAAAAAGGTATTGTTGGAACTCTAGAGGAAGTTGATACAAGTAAATTGGTACTTGGAATCCCATTATATACAAGAATATGGGAAGAAACTAAATTGAAAAGTGGGAAAAAAGTAGCTAAATCTTCAACACTAAGCGTTAAAAATAGTTCGAAATATATTACTGATAATAATATTGATATTAAATATGATAAGGTTTCACAGCAAAATTATGGTGAGTATTACAAAAATGATAAACTGAATCGAATTTGGTTTGAAGATAGTAAGTCATTTGATATGAGAAAAAATTTAAAAAGCAAATATAACTTAAAAGGGTATGGATTTTGGTCAATTGAATTTATTGATGAAAATACATGGAATGAAATTTACAAAATTATAGAATAGTGGAGACAATAAATGAGAAAATATTTTAATAAAAATAGAATAGTCATAAGTCATATGTTATTTGTAGCATCTATGACTACTATAATGGGTCAAGTTTATATAAATCCATTTAAATCACAATTTAGAATTCATTTAGGAATAATTGTTTTAACTATTTTACTATTATTGTTTGAAGAAATTTCTATTATAAAAACTAATATCTTAACTGGTATTTTTATTTTTACTTTTAGGTTTTTAATTGATTATTTTACTGAAAGTTACGCAATAATAGATCTTTTGGGTAAACATATTCCATCTTTGATTTTTTATGTTAGTTTTGGAATGCTTTTGTCGAATTTTAATATACGAAATTTTAAGAATTATCCAATTAGGCTGATTTTTCTTGTTGCTATGTCTGACATACTCTCTAATATGGTTGAAGCAATTATTAGAAGAGAATTTTTGACTAAGAATATAGAATTTATTATTACAAGTTTAGTTATCGTAGGTCTTACAAGGGCGTCATTGTCTTTTATTGTTTATTCAGGCATAAGATTTTACAATATTTTAGTTATAAGAGATGAACAAATGATGAAATTAAAAGAATTTATTATGCTTAAAGCTAATTTAAAATCTGAGTTATTTTTTGTGAATAAATCAATGGATGATATAGAAACTGCAATGAATAGATCATACTCAATATATAATGAACTTAAGAATTTTGAATATGAGAATATTAATGAAAATTATATAGGTAACTTAAAAATAAGGATGCTTAATCTATCAAAAGACATACATGAACTAAAAAAAGACACGCAAAGAGTTGTTTATGGACTTGAAAAAATAATGCCTGAAAGTATTGATAAGGAAAAAATATATATTTCAGAAATAGTATCAATTTTAAATGATAGCACGAAAAAACTTATTGACTCAATGAATAAATCGATTATTCTAGAGTTCGAATTTGAAGAAAATTTATGTATTTATGATTACTATCCAATGATAAGTGTATTAAATAATCTTATAGTAAATTCGATTGATGCCATTAAATTTTACGGTAAAATTTGTCTTTATATTGATTCTGATAAAGAAAATATTTTTTTTAAAATTTCTGATACAGGTAATGGAATTAAAGAGGACGATATTAATGTTATATTTGAACCTGGATTTTCAACGAAATTTGATAAATTAACTGGAAAAATGTCTACTGGTATTGGTTTGACACATGTAAAAGAATTAATTGAAAAGCATTATAAGGGGAATATAAAAGTAGAAAGTGATGTAAAAAAAGGAACGACGATTACAGTGTCCTTACCTATTTGATGAATTTTTAATAAGCAAATTAATATTGACATTTGTTAATATTAAGATTATACTGAATGAAACTTTAAAACTAAATTAGAATATTATAATATTAGATGGAGGAAATATGAAGGTATATGACATTATAGTTATAGGAATGGGTCCTGCGGGCATGGCTGTATCAGGCATGGCTTCAAATATGGGGTTAAAAGTACTTGGAATTGATGGTGAAAAACTTGGTGGAGAATGCCTAAATACAGGTTGTATTCCAAGCAAATCTCTTCTTAAATCAGCATATTTTAAAGATTCAGCGGAACATCTTAATAAATTTGGATTGAATTTAAAGGGTGATATTGAAGTCGTTAATCCACTTGAAATTGTTAGAAATCAACTAAAAATGCTAACAGGAGAAGGCTTGCATAATAAATTTAGTAAAGTAGATATGATTTTAAAAAAAGGCTATGCAAAATTTATAAATAGCAATACTATTAAAGTTAATGATGTGGAATATAGTGCAAGAACCATATTTATTGCTACTGGAACTAAACCAATGATTGTACCTATTCCAGGTTTAAGCGAAATTGATGTACTTACAAATGAAAATATGTTTAATTTAGATAAAATACCAAATTCTCTTACTATTATTGGAGGAGGAGCTATTGGAACAGAGATGGCTCAAGCCTTTTCACGACTAGGTTCTGATGTAACTATTGTTCAAATGGATGATCATTTAATTCCTAATGGCGATGAAGAAGCTGGAAAGTTACTTGAAAAAGTCTTTAACAAAGAAGGAATTAAAGTTTTTAATTCAACTACTATTAATAAAGTTGAAATGCAAGACGCTAAGATAGTAACTTTTACTTCTAAAGGCAACTTCATTTCTGATGAAATACTAGTTGCTACTGGAAGAAAACCGGTAATTGATAGATTGGATTTAGATAGTGCAGGAATAAAATATGATAAAAAAGGTATAAAAGTAGATGAATTTAATAGAACAAATATAAAATCCATATATGCTGTTGGGGATTGTAATGGTGTAAACCTTTTGTCTCATTCAGCTATGCATCAAGGTATGACATCCTTAATGCATATGTTAAAAGGTAATGATGACAATAGCTTGAAAAGAAGTAATTTTCCAGTTCCTTGGTCTGTATTTACTTCTCCAGAAGTTGCTCAAGTTGGTTTGAGTGAAAAAATGGCTATTAACAAGGAAATAGATTTTTTTATTGTTAAGGAAGAATATAAAACATATGCTAGAGCAATAACTGATGGAAAGCCAGAAGGATTTGTAAAAATTATTACGGATAAAAAGGGGAAAATATACGGAGCTACTATAATTGGAGAAGCAGCATCTGAGCTTATTCAAGAATGGACTATGGCTATACAAAATAACTTAACTATGTTTAATATTATGATGATGCAGCACTCGTTTCCAACAATATCAATATTAAATAAATCTGTTGCAGAAAAGTGGATGATGATGCTCGTAAAAAATGGTGAAATGGAATTTTAAGAAAAAAATAAATAAAAGGGACTCACTAAAAAAAACCTTAGTGAGTCCCTTTATTTTGTAATAGATAGGTTGAGTTTATTATTAATCTTTTAATAAATTTATTGTTCCTTCAATAAAAGTTTTAATATTAATTTTACCTCTTTGTTTAGATTTACCTCTTATATAGTCCATTTCGAGTCGTATATCTGAAAAATCAAATAAAACACTGGAGTATTTTTCAAATTTATAATTGCTAAAGTCTTCTATACCAATATTTGCAATGTTATTTAAAGCTACTATAACGGTTCTTCTTATTCTTTGTTCAATTGCCTTGATTGTTTTAATTGAATTTTCTGAGTAGAAGCGTTTGTTAAGTTCTAAGTAAATCTCTTTCATATTATATTTATTGAAATGATTATTTGTTTTTCGTTCATTTACGATTATCTCAATAATATTTGCTAAATCGTTGCAGCCAGACTCGCCAGTTATTCCAAGTTCAGAATAAATTTTCATTGTATTTCTTCTTGACGAGTTCGTAATAGGTGCAGTAACGTTTTTTCTAGAATCAATACTATAAGTATTTTTTAATTGGTTAAGAACATTTCTTAAATTTTGTGATTCAATTGCTCTTTTAATAACCGTTACTACTTCTAAGACATTTATAGGCTTTGAAATAAAAAATTCAATACCTGCCTCATAAGCTTCAGTAATCATATTATCAGAAGATACTTCAGATATCATTATAAAAATCATATCATGGTTAATTTCATTTTTTACTTTTTTTATAATTTCTATTCCATCAAGTGAAGGAAGTAGTAAATCAATAAGTACAATATCAGGGTAAATCGAACTAATTTGTTTATAAGCTATTTCGCCGTCATTTGCTTGCCCGATGATTACTCCTAAGTCATTATCTTCGATAATATTTTTAATCATGACTCTAATACTTTTATCATCGTCAACTATATACATTCTTTGTGCCATATTTCCTCCTGAAGTTTCATATAGTACAATTATATAATATTTGAACGAAAATAAAAGTAAAATATTTTTAGGAAGGATTATTGCATAATAATTGACATAAAAGAATAAAACATTGCAAAATTAAAATAAAAATACTCTTTTTTTAAAAAAAACTATTGAAAAATGAATAATAAAAATATATAATAAGCATATAGAGAATAATTGTATACGATTATACACAGATGGAGGTTTGTTATGGAAAAAATGATTAATAAAGAAATTGTTAAACTAGGTTCTTGTAAAAGATGTGGAGATCAAAAGAAAGTTGATAAATTTGGACTTTGTAAAGAATGTTCACAAGAAGTAGACTATGAATATTCTATGATTTATAAAATTAAAGATATGGAATACTAGTATGGATAGCGAAATTAGTGATTCAAAATAAAAAAATTCTGTGAGGAAATTATCACAGAATTTTTTTACTTTTTACTTATTATTTAAAATATTTTATTTATTACTTAATGCAATAAAATATTCTTTTTTTATTTCTTCCACAATTTCATGTACAGATTTTATTGAGTTAACTTTATAAGCATTGCTTCCAGCAAATATTAAACCATTTTTACTATCCCCTGTAACTGATCTAATAAGTGCATCAGTGATGCAGTAAGGTGTAGTAGCAGGATTACATTGTTTAAGACATCTGTAACAAGAAGTTATTTTTTCTCTCGCATTTTTAACACTTTCAGTAAATTCATTTACTATTGCTCTTCCTGGCATACCTACAGGACTTTTTATAATATCAATATTATCTTCATTTGCATTTACATAAGCTAATTTAAAATTTTCATGTGCATCACATTCATTTGTAGCAACAAATCTAGTAGCCATTTGTACTCCATCTGCACCGGCATTAAATGCTTCAAGTATGTCTTTTCCGCTAAAAATTCCTCCGGCTGATATAACAGGGATTTTTGCATTAAATTGCTCTTCTATTTTTCTTACTGATTCAACCACTTCTTTTGTAATTTGATAAATTGATGGAAATGTTTTGTTTATTAAATCTTCTGCTTTAAATCCAAGATGGCCTCCAGCTTTACCACCTTCAACTATAACCATATCTGGTAATTTATCATATCTTTTTTTCCAAAGTTTTATTATTGTATCAATTGATCGTTTTGAAGATACAATTGGTGCAATTTTAGTATTTGAACCTTTAACAAGTTCAGGTAAGTCTTTGGGAAGTCCAGCACCTGAAATAATTAAATCAACTTTTTCTTTAACAGCAGTCTTAATCATATCAGCATAATTGTTTGTTGCCATTAGAACATTTACGCCAATTATTCCATTCGGTGAAAGTTTTTTAGCGTTTCTAATCTCTTTTACTAGCGCATTGATATTAGCCTCATCATTGTTTGATTTAAAGTTTTTTTCTCTAAAACCTATTTGAGCACCTGAAATAATACCAATACCACCTTCGTTAGCAACAGCTGAAGCTAAATTCGATAGTGATACACCAATTCCCATTCCACCTTGTATTATAGGTAAATTTACCGTTAAATGTCCTAATTTGAAAGAAGGCATTTTCATAATAGTTCTCCTTTTTTATAAGTATCAATAAAGATACTTTTTTATCAGTATTGTATTATTAAATTATAATTAAAAATAGGCAAAGTGTCAATAGTAGATATTAATAGTTGGTACTAATATATGATAATTTTACTAGTATCTTTAAACTCTCAAAAGAATTTAAAGATACTAGTAAAATTTAGAAATTGATTTATAAATTTATAGTAAGTGGTTCTCATAAAAACATTACTAAAATGTAACAATCGTTTGTATAAAAAAATTTATATGATATAATTATTGAGGAAGAAAAAAATTTATATTAAGAGGGGTATGTTTTAAAAGCTTTATATATAACGGTTTGAACAGCAATGTTTTGGAGGGGAGCATGAAATTAAAAAATAAAATGATTTTACTTTTTTTGATAATCATATCAGTATATTCACTTGTAATGGGTGTTTATGTACTAGGTAATTTTAAAGGCAAATTACTTAATTCTGCTCAAGAAAAATTGATTAGTGATTTGTCTTTAGGAAAAGAACTACTTAACAAAGAATATCCAGGAAATTGGAGAATAGATGGTGATAAACTATTTAAAGGAGATTCATTAATAAATAATGATTTTGATTTTGTCGATAGAATGGGTAAACTAACGGGAGATACTGTAACTATTTTTTTAAAGGATGTAAGAGTTTCAACAAATGTTGTTAAATCAAATGGTAAAAGAGCTGTAGGAACCCTAGTATCAAAAATGGTTGCCAATGAAGTTTTAACTAAAGGAAAGACTTATATTGGGAAAGCAAATGTTGTAGGAACTTGGAATCAAACCGCATATGAACCAATAAAGAATGCTAATGGAAAAATTATAGGAATCTGGTATGTCGGTGTACCGAATACTGCCTATGATAAAATTATAAGTAAGTTTATTGAGGATTTAGCTTTGATAGTTGTCTTAGCCTTGATAATTTCGATTATATTAATAGCTATTTTTTCAAATAAAATTATAAAACCACTTAGGTTATTAAATGAAGCAGCAATAAAATTTGCAAATGGAGATTTAAGTCACAAAATAAATATTAATGATTCAAGTGAAATAGGTAGTTTAGCAAATTCTTTTAGTAAAATGGGTAAAAGTATAAGAAATATGATAAAAGAAATTAATACACTTACTTTAAATATTTCAGAAACTTTATCTATTGTTGTAGAGTCATCTGAAGAAATTAGTCATTCCTCAGATGATGTTGTAAAAGCAATAGACCAAGTTGCTATGGGAGCAACTGATCAAGCAAATATTATAATTGAAACTAAAAGGGAAACTAATGAATTATCTGAAAACTTGAATTATATGATTGATAAATCATCTATTATAAAAAATAGTATAAATACTATGAATTCTAATACAAAAAATGGTGTAACTATATTAGAAACTCTTAAAGATGGATTGCTTAATAACTATGAAGCATCGACAATGGTTTCGAAAAGTGTAGAGGATTTATCCGATAAATCTATAAAAATAGGGAATATAATAGAAACAATTACTGCTATATCTGAGCAAACCAATTTACTTGCACTTAATGCTGCAATTGAAGCTGCAAGAGCTGGAGAACATGGTAAAGGTTTTGCAGTAGTTGCTGATGAAGTAAAAAAACTTGCAATAGAAAGTTCTTCATCAGCTAATGAAATTGGAATTATAGTAAATGATATAATAAGTTCAATTAATAGTGCAAAATATGAAATGACTCAAGCTGAGAAAATTATTAATGTTATTAATGAAAATATCGTCGAAACAGAAAATTCGTATAAAATTATAAGTGATAATAGCGCAAAAGTGAATATGAACTTTGATGAATTTATGGTTATGACTGAAAAAATTGAACATGTTAAAGATGCAGTTATTTCATCTATGGATAATATATCCAAAATTTCAGAAATAACAGCTTCAAATACTGAAGAGGTTAGTGCCTCTGTTGAAGAAGAAAATGCTGCAATTGAAAACATATCAGAAGTTATTAAAGATATTGAATCTTCAACAAAAGTATTGACTACATTAGTAAGTAAATTTCAAATATAGATACTTTAGTTTTATAGTAAAAATGAAATCAAATTATGTACAAATTCTTGATTGTGTGTTAATATGAAATTGGATGGGATCACTTTAGTGAGCTATACCTTTGTTTTAAAAATTAAAAAATTATAAATTCTGCTTGAACCGTTTGGACGAGACAGATATAGGTGTGTTAGATGATTAGTGCAAATTTTTTATTTAAATTATTGCAGTAATTGTTTTATCCTTTTTGAAATTACACTCCTTGATGCCTATGCGTCAAGGAGTTTTTGTCGTTTAAAAGGAGTGAAATATGAAAATTGGTTTTATTGGCGCTGGAAAAGTTGGAACAGCATTTGGTATG
Organism: Helicovermis profundi; assembly: GCF_033097505.1. Classification (NCBI taxonomy): domain Bacteria; kingdom Bacillati; phylum Bacillota; class Clostridia; order Peptostreptococcales; family Caminicellaceae; genus Helicovermis; species Helicovermis profundi. The sequence continues at coordinate 954,950 of NZ_AP028654.1, forward strand.
TATTTGAAAGAAAATAATTTTGATATATCAGGTTACTTTTCTAAGTCTCTTAATTCAGCAAAATTAGCAGCAAAATTTACAAATAGCACTTATTTTAATAGTTTAGAAAAAGTGCTGATTGAATCTAAAATTGTTTTTGTTACTACAAATGATGATCAAATAATGAATGTAGTAAAAGAAATAAAAAAGTATAGAGAAATAAATGAAAATAAAATATATGTTCACATGAGTGGTTCATTATCTACTAATGTATTTGATAGTCTTTTAAAAACTAATTCATCTTTTTATTCAATTCATCCTTTAGCATCTTTTGCTAAAAAAATTGAAAGTGTAAAAAATTTAGAAGATGCTGTTTTTACTATTGAAGGGCTTAGTAAAAAACATGATGATACTATAGTTATAAATTTAATTAATAAATTAGGAAATAAATATTTTAAGATTGATAAAAACCAAAAAGTAAAATACCATATGGCAGCATGTATTGCTTCTAATTATCTAGATACTATTTTAGACCTAGCATTAGAAATGTTTTCTTCTATAGGGATTGAAAATGAAGAAGGGTTTAATGCCTTAAAGCCGCTAATCTATGGCACTTTAAATAATATTGAGAATTTTGGTACAAAAGAAGCAATTACAGGCCCAATTAGTCGAGGTGATTATAATACGATAAAATCACATTTAAGTGAAATTAATGATGAAGAATTAAAAAATTTGTATTTAACACTTGGAAGAAGAACCTTAGAAATATCTAAAAAAAGAAAGTTAAAAGATAAAAATAGTATTGATGAGTTAGAAAAAATTTTAGGAAAGAATTACTAAATTAATTATGGAGGTTATTATGAAAAACAAGAAATTTACAAGTACCTCATTTATTAAATCTAAGCAAGAAAAACACATGATTTCAATGCTTACTGCATATGATTATTCAACAGCTAAACTTTTGGATGAAGCTGGAGTGGATAGTATTTTAGTTGGTGATTCACTTGGTATGGTAATGCTTGGATACGAAAATACTCTTAAAGTAACAATGGAAGATATGATTCATCATACAAAGGCAGTTAAAAGAGGAGTGAAAAATGCTTTTGTTATTGGTGATATGCCTTTTATGTCATATCATATAAGCACCGAAGAAACGCTAAAAAATGCTGGGCGATTTATTCAAGAAGCAGGAGCAGATGCTGTAAAATTAGAAGGTGGATACGCGGTAATTGATAAAGTTAAAGCAATAATAAAAGCTCAAATTCCAGTTGTAGGTCATATTGGTCTGACTCCCCAATCAGTAAATATGTTTGGTGGATTTAAAGTGCAAGGAAAAAGCGAGGAGAATGCTAAAAAGCTTATAGAAGATGCTTTATTACTTGAAGAAGCAGGTGTTATTGCAATTGTTTTAGAATGTGTTCCTGCCAAACTTGCAAAATTAATTAGTGAAAAACTTAGTATTCCGACCATTGGAATTGGAGCTGGTAATGGATGTGATGGTCAGGTACTTGTTATACAAGATATGCTTGGAATGTATAGTGATTTTACTCCTAAATTTGTAAAAAAATACGCAACACTAGGGGATAACATGAAAGAGGCTGTTAGAAATTATATTGAAGAAGTTGAAAACAAGGAATTTCCTAAAGTCGAACATACTTTTTCAATATCTGACGAAGTATTAGGCAAATTGTATTAATATAGAGTAAGCTTTATGGTTCTTAAATAATACTTATGAAAAGGAGCGCAAATGAAAACTATTTCGAAAATTGATGAATTAAAAGTAGTACTAAGAGAAAAAAAATATAATAAAGAACAAATCGGATTTGTTCCTACAATGGGATTTCTTCACGAAGGTCACGCGTCTTTAGTAAGAAGAGCTGTTAAGGAGAATGATATTACTGTTGTAAGTATATTTGTTAATCCAACTCAATTTGATAGTAAAGAAGATTTAGAAACTTATCCAAGCGATTTAAAAAAAGATATAGAATTGCTTAGAGCTTTAGGTGTTAATTATGTATTTACTCCAGATAAAAAAGAAATGTACTCTAAAATGTTTTCCACTTTTGTGGATATTGAAGGTGATATTACAAAAAAATTATGCGGAGCATCTAGAGAAGGTCATTTTAAAGGGGTAGCAACTGTTGTAACAAAATTATTTAATATTGTACTTCCTGATAAAGCGTATTTTGGGCAAAAGGATGCACAACAAGTTGCTGTTATAAGTAGAATGGTGAAAGATCTTAATATGGATGTAGAAATTATTCCATGCCCAATTGTAAGAGAAAAAGATGGGTTAGCTCTTAGTTCAAGAAATGTACTACTTAAGGAATCTGAAAGAATTGATGCACTAATACTTTCAAAGTCATTATTTGAAGCTAAAGAGTTAATTGAATCAGGAGAAAAAGATTCTAAAATTATAAAAAAATATATTGTTGACAAAATAAATACACTAGAGTATGCTAATATCGATTATGTTGATGTAGTTAATGCATCAACTCTTGAAGATATTTCACTTATAGAAGGTGAAGTGTTAATCGCACTTGCAGTTTATATAGGAAAACCAAGGCTTATAGATAATATTAGAATAAGTGTAATATAAAGAATTAAAATTATCATTATAAAAATAACTACTGAGTATCAATATGAGGTGAAATTATGTTAGTAAATATGTTTAAAGGTAAAATTCATAGAGCAACGATTACTGAAGCAAATCTTAATTATGTAGGAAGTATTACAATTGATAAAACCCTTATGGATGCATCAGGTATAATCGCTGGTGAGAGGGTACAAATCGTGGATAATAATAATGGTGCTAGGCTTGAAACCTATGTAATTGAAGGAGAAAAAAATAGTGGCGTTATATGTTTAAATGGAGCAGCAGCAAGATTAGTTCAGCCTGGTGACAGTTGTATAATTATTTCTTATGCATGGATGGACCAAATGGAAGCCAAAACATTTAAACCTAAAGTAGTATTTGTTGATAAAAACAATAAAATTACTGAAACGGATGATCATGAAAATCATGGAGATATTAAATAAAAAAATGTGATGAATAAATTAGAAGATTTGTAAATAAAGTAAAGAACTATTATAATAGTTCTTTATTTTATTTACAAAAAAAATGATTTAGATTGAAATATTAGTACATAAGTTTATTGAATTAAAAGATTTAGAATTGCTACAAAACTAAGAATAATAAAAAAAACTATAAAATAAAATTTATATATTGAAAAAATAAATAACTAATGTTATGATTAGTTAAACGTTTACCTTATAAGGATGATAATATGAAAATAACAATTAAAGATATAGCAAAATTAGCAGATGTTTCTACTGCAACAGTTTCTAAAATTGTGAATAATAAAGATCAAAGTATTTCTTCTGCAACAAGAGAAAAAGTTAAAAGCATTATTGAAGAATACAATTATGTGCCAAATAGAATTGCATCTTCAATGATAACTAAAAAAACTAATTCAATAGGCTTAATTATACCTGATATAGCCAATCCATTTTTTCCTGAACTTGCAAGAGGAGCAGAAGATATGGCCAATAAAAATGGTTATAATATTATATTATGTAATTCAGATAACGATTTAAGCAAAGAAGATTCATATATAGAAATGCTTCAAGAAAAAATGGTTGACGGAATTATTTTTACTTCATCTAGTAGACGTAGTAGTGTTTCAAATACACTTAAGAAACTACATATTCCAATAATTACAGTTGATAGAGAGATAGAAGATTTAAAAAGTAATTGCAGGATCAAAGTTAAAAATAGAGAAGGTGCTTTTGAAGCTGTAAGTTATATGATTAGTAGAGGCTATAAAAAAATAGTAAACTTAGCTGGACCAATGACTTCAAAGCCATCAAAAGATAGACTTGAAGGTTATATCGAAGCCTTGGTAAAAAATAATTTAGTAGTAGATGAAAAATATATAATTGAAGGTAGTTTTACATCTGAATGGGGTTATAAAGGAATACTAGATATAATTAGAAAAAAATTAGAATTCGATAGTGTATTTTGTGGAAATGATTTAATTGCACTTGGAGTTTTAAAGGGATTAAGAGAAAATGGATTAAATGTACCAAAGGATATTGGAGTAGTGGGCTTTGATGATATTTATATGGCTACTATGATTGATACTGAGTTAACAACTGTAAGACAACCCAATTATCAAATGGGATATAAAGCAGCTCAGCTTCTTATAAATATGCTTGAAAACAAACACTATATAGATAAAGAATATATTCTAGATACAAAATTAATAATTAGAAAAACTACTAGATAAATGAATTTCTTGGATTCAGAGGGAGTATTAGAACTCTAAGGCATCGGATAAATTTTTTCTTCGCTGGGAGTTTATTTATAATGTGCTTAATAAATATTAAGTTATTAAATTTAAAGGAATGGGCGTAGATTTGTCTAGGTAAACGTTTAACTAATAGACTTATTTTAGATTTGGAGGTTAAATTGAAAAATATTTTGGTATTGGGCAGTCTAAATATGGATTTGGTTACTAGTGTTCAACATACACCTAAAATTGGAGAAACCATTTTTGGTGATAAATTAGCATTTATTCCAGGTGGAAAAGGAGCAAATCAAGCAGTTGCACTTGGAAAACTTGGTGCAAATGTTGAAATTATAGGAATGATTGGTGGAGATGAGTATGGAGAAATTTTAAGAAAAAATCTGAATAAATTTAATGTCTTAAATAATAATATTTTATATTCTAAAAATAATACTACAGGAATAGCTTTTATTATGGTCAACAATTCTGGTGATAACTCTATTGTAGTTATTTCAGGAGCAAATGAAGATTTTAAAAGTGATAGGATTAAAAATGAGTGGTTTATAAATAAAGATATAGTTGTATCGCAGTTAGAAATACCCATTGAAACTGTTAACGAAGCTTTTAGTTTAGCTAAACAAAATGGGTGCTATACAGTTTTAAATCCAGCACCTGCATTAAATCTTCCAGATTCACTTCTTAGAAATACAGATATTATAATTCCAAATGAAACTGAATTTGAGATTTTAACTGGAATTAGATATACAGATAATGATGATATTATAGAAGGCTCAAAAATTTTATTTGATAAAGGTGTTAAAGAAATTCTTGTAACACTTGGTGAAAAAGGAGCAATTTATTTAAGTAAAGAAAGGGTAATTCAAGTAAATAGTTATATGGTAGATGCGGTTGATACAACTGCAGCAGGAGATAGTTTTATTGCGGGAGTCGTATTTTATATTTCTATAGGTAAAAATATTGAAGAAGCATTAGAATTTGCGAGTAAAGTTGCTGCAATAACAGTATCAAGAAAGGGTGCTCAAACTTCTCTTGCATCTTTTAAAGAAGTTGAAAAATATAAAGGAGTGAAAAGGGCGTGAAAAAAGGAATACTATTAAATTCAGAAATCTCATATGTAATTTCTAAACTTGGTCACACAGATTTTATTACAATTTCAGATGCTGGGCTCCCAATTGATGAAAAAGTAAAAAGAATTGACCTTGCTTTGAAAAAAGGTATACCTTCATTTATAGAAGTTTTAGATACTTTGTTAAATGAAATAGTTATAGAAAAAATTGTTCTAGCTAAAGAAATAAAAACTCAGAATATAGAAGTCTATAATAAGATTATTGAACGTATTAATTTTGAAAATAAAGATATTAAAATTGAATTTGTAAGTCATGAAAAATTTAAAGAAATAAATAAAGAATCTAAAGCAGTTATAAGAACAGGAGAATTTTCGCCATATGCAAATATTATTATTAAATCAGGAGTAAGTTTTTAGTGAGGTTACTATGAATGATAAAATTTTAGAAATGAGGTCAGTAATAAAAACTTTTCCCGGAGTTATTGCACTCGATAATGTTCATCTCAATGTATATAAAGGTAAAGTAATGGCACTTTTAGGGGAAAATGGAGCCGGAAAATCAACCTTAATGAAAATTCTCTCTGGCGTTTATAAAAAGACTAGTGGTGATATTTATTTTAAAGGAAAAAAAATTGAGGTTAATTCTCCAAAAGATGCTCAAAGTATTGGAATTGCAATAATTCATCAAGAATTAAATTTAATTGAAGAACTTTCAATAGGAGAAAATATATTTCTAGGTAGAGAGCCTAGAAAATACTTGAACCTTGTAGATTTTCCAAAACTTTTTAATGAATCTAAAATTCTTTTAGAGAGCCTGGGAATTAATGAAAATCCGAAATCGAAATTATCAGAATTAAGTATAGGTAAGAAGCAAATGATCGAAATTGCAAAAGCTTTATCAGTTGAAGCTGAACTTATTATTATGGATGAACCAACTGACGCATTAACTGATAAAGAAACTGAAAGTTTATTTAAAGTAATTAATAAATTAATTGAAAAGGGAAAATCAATAGTGTATATTTCTCATAGATTAAAAGAAATATTTGAAATGTGTGATGATGTAACTGTTATTAGAGATGGTAAATTTATTGCAGAAAGTAAAGTTTCTGATATTGATGAAGAAAAATTGATTGAAATGATGGTGGGAAGAAAACTTTCAGAGCAGTATCCATATTTAAAACAAGAACTTGGTAAAGTTATATTTGAAGTTAAAAATTTAAACAATAAGTTTATACATGAAATAAATTTTAATTTGAAAAAGGGAGAAATTCTTGGAGTATCAGGTCTTATGGGCTCTGGAAGAACAGAGCTTGCTAAAACAATTTATGGTGCTATTGATAAAAAAAAAGGTAGTATATTAGTTGATGGAAAAGAAATATTAATTAATTCAGAAAAGGATGCTATTTTGTCTGGTATAACATATGTATCTGAAGACAGAAAGAAAGATGGTTTAGTTCTTGGAATGAATGTAAAGGAAAATATATCATTATCATCACTAAAAAATATTTCTAAATTTAATATAATTGATAAAAAAAGAGAAATTGAAGAATCAAATAATTACGTAGAAAAAATATCAATTAAAACTCCATCAATAAATCAAAAATTAAAAAATTTAAGTGGAGGAAATCAACAGAAGGTTAGTATTGCAAAAAGTTTATTAACTAACCCTAAAATATTAATTTTAGATGAACCAACAAGAGGTGTTGATGTTGGAGCAAAAAAAGAAATATATGATTTGATCAATGTGTTTAAAAAAGAAGGAATGAGCATTATTATGATTTCATCTGAAATTCCAGAAATACTTGGCATGTGTGATAGGGTAATGGTCATGTCGGAAGGTAAAATTGCAGGTTTTATAAATAGAAAAAATGCTAATTCAGAAAATATTATTAAATTAGCAATTGGATATAAGGAGGAAAATAATGAAGCTTAAATTTAAAGAAAATATATCAAAATATCAATCTATAATTGGTTTGCTTATATTTTCAATTATTATTTCTTTCCTAAATGATAGGTTTTTAACTGTTTCAAATATTTTTAATATATTAAGGCAAACTTCAATAAATTCCGTGATTGCAGCTGGAATGACATTCGTTATTTTAACGGGTGGAATTGATTTATCAGTAGGATCTACACTTGCTTTTAGTGGAGCAATAGCAGCGTTTTTAGTAGGAAGTGGAATGAATCCTTTTATAGCCGTTATAGCGGCACTATTTTTAGGTATGGTTATAGGAGCATTTAATGGTGTTGTTATAGCAAAAGGGAAACTTCAGCCTTTTATTGTTACTCTAGCTACTATGACAATCATAAGAGGAGCTGTTCTTGTATTTACAAAAGGTAGACCAATTAGTACAGGATATGAAAAAAATGCGGATTTTTATTCTAAAATTGGAAGTGGTTATTTTCTTGGTATTCCAAATCCAATAATAATAATGATAATTGTGTTCATAGTTGGATATTTTATTCTTAAAAATACAACAATAGGCAGATATGTATATGCCCTAGGAGGCAATGAAGAAGCTACAAAACTCTCAGGAGTAAATACAGATAGGGTTAAAATATTTGTATATGCAATGAGTGGATTTTTTGCAGCTCTTGGAGGAATTATTATAACCGCTAGACTTTCAAGTGCACAGCCTACGGCAGGTACAGGGTATGAACTTGACGCTATAGCTGCCGTAGTTTTAGGTGGAACTTCACTTTCGGGAGGATTTGGTTCAATACTTGGGACAATAATAGGTGCGCTAATTATTGGAATTCTTAATAATTCTCTTAACTTAATGAACGTAAGTTCATATTATCAGCTTCTAGTTAAAGGACTGGTAATATTAATTGCAGTAATGATAGATAGAAAACAAAAATAAGGAGGAATAGAAAATGAAAAAAATTTTTAGTATTATTCTTGTATTAATTTTAATGATTTCAACTTTAGCGGGGTGTAGTGCTAAAACTGAAGAAAAAGCTGTTGTAGGTGATTCTACTACTAAAGTTGGGCTAATTGTATCTACATTAAATAATCCTTTCTTTGTATCACTTAAAGACGGAGCCCAGGTAAAAGCTAAAGAATTAGGATATGATTTGATTGTTTTAGATTCACAAAATGATCCAGCAAAAGAACTTTCTAATATGGAAGATTTACTTACTAAAGGCGTAGATATTATACTTATAAATCCAACTGATTCAGATGCAGTTGGTAATGCAATTAAACTTGCAAACGACAAAAAAACACCAGTTATCACATTAGATAGAGGAGCAAATGCTGGTGAAGTAGTAACTCATATTGCATCAGATAATGTTAGTGGTGGCAAAATGGCAGGAGATTATATTATTAAACTTGTTGGTGAAAATGCAAAAGTTGTAGAACTTGAAGGAATAGCTGGAACGTCAGCTGCAAGAGACAGAGGACAAGGTTTTAATGATGCAATTAAGGGAACTAATATAAAAGTAGTTGCAAGACAAGTTGCAGATTTTGATAGAACAAAAGGATTATCAGTTATGGAGAATATATTAGAGGCTCAGCCTAAAATTGATGCAGTATTTGCTCATAATGATGAAATGGCACTGGGAGCTCTTAAAGCAATAGAAGCATCAGGAAGAGATATAAAAGTAGTAGGATTTGATGCAACTGAAGATGCTGTAAAATCAGTTAATGATGGTAAAATGTCGGCAACAGTAGCGCAACAGCCAGATGAAATTGGTTCACTAGGAGTTGAAGCTGCTAGTAAAGTAATTAATGGTGAGAAAGTTGATAAATTTATTCCTGTAGCACTAAAATTAATAAGTTCATCAGAATCAGCTAAAATCGAGAAATCATATACAATGGGATTAGTACTTTCAACATTAAATAATCCATTTTTCGTATCATTAAAAGATGGAGCTCTTGAAAAAGCAAATGAATCTAATGTTAAATTAATTATTTTGGATTCGCAAAATGATCCGGCAAAAGAACTTGCAAATATTGAAGATTTATTAACTCAAAATGTAGACTTAATTTTAATAAATCCAACTGATTCAGATGCAGTTGTAAATTCAATAAAAAATGCTAATAATAAAAATGTTCCAGTTATTACACTAGATAGAGGAGCAAATGCTGGTGAAATAGTAACTCATATTGCATCAGATAATGTTGCAGGTGGAATGATGGCGGGTAATTTTATTAAAGATCTTTTAGGTTCAAAAGGAAATGTTGTAGAACTTGAAGGGATAGCAGGAACATCAGCTGCAAGAGATAGAGGAAAAGGATTTAATGATGCAATTAAGGAAACTGATATAAAAGTAGTTGCAAGACAAGTGGCTGATTTTGATAGAACAAAAGGATTATCAGTTATGGAAAATATATTAGAGGCTCAGCCTAAAATTGACGCAGTATTTGCTCATAATGATGAAATGGCACTTGGAGCTCTTAAAGCAATAGAAGCATCAGGAAGAGATATAAAAGTAGTAGGATTTGATGCAAGTGAAGATGCTGTAAAATCAGTACATGACGGTAAAATGTCTGCTACAGTAGCTCAGCAGCCTGGGAAAATTGGTTCACTCGGAATTGAATCTGCCATTAAATTTTTAAATGGTGAATCTTTAGAAAAATATATTCCAGTTGATTTGAAGATAATTAAATAATATTTAATAATATTGTTTATAATTGATACACAATAAATAATATTCCCCCAAATGTAAAAAGATAAGTGCTTTTAAGCGCTTATTTTTTTTTGAAAAACTAAGTAAAAATGTTAGACTTGTTATATAAATTGATATGGGGAGTTAATATGATAGTAAAAACAGAAAGATTAAAATTAATTGCATGTAATTATGATATGATTCTTGAAATAATAAATTCTGATATTGGAAGTGACAAACTTTTTAATTATAATATTAGTCAATTAGAATTAAAAAAAATAAAAAAAATTGCTCCAGTTTTTAAAGGTTTATTAAAAGAAAAAAAAGATAAATATTATTGGTATATGTGGATTATAGTTAATATTGAACTTAACACAATTATTGGAGATGCGGGATTTAAAGGTAAACCCAATAATGAAGGTTTAATTGATATAGGATATAGTATAGATGAAAAATATAGAAAAAATGGATTTGCAACAGAGTGTGCAAATGGATTAGTTAAATGGGCATTTACAAAAAAAAAAGTAAAAGGAATTACAGCTGCTTGTAAAGAAAATAATACTAATTCTATAAATGTATTATTAAAATTAAATATGAAAAAAATATTACATGAGAATGGATTTATGTATTGGAAATTGAAAAACAGCTAAAAGATTAAGTGCCAGTTCAAAGTTATTTCTATACTTAAGTTTATAGCTGTTTTTTTATATCTATTTTTTAATTGGAAGAGCACATTCGCTATCAAGTCCAAGTAGAATTTCTAGGCCATGTTTAAGAGCAGGAAGAATAAATTCTAAATTTTCTTTTACAGCTTTAGGGCTGCCTGGTAAATTTATTATTAAAGATTGCTTTCTAATTCCAGCTACAGAGCGAGAAAGCATTGCTTTCGGAGTTATTTTCATACTATAAGCTCTCATAGCTTCTGGTATTCCAGGAACTTCTCTATCTATTACATCTTTTGTCGCTTCAGGTGTAATATCTCTCATTGAAAAGCCTGTACCACCGGTTGTTAAAATAAGATTAATATTTTCACTATCTACCATATTTATAAGCTCTTTAGAAATAAGTTCTCTCTCATCAGGTAGAATTATTTTTTTTACAACCTTATATTTATTTTTAACCATAATATCTTTTATTAGTTCGCCACTTTTATCAATTCTTTTACCAGCGTATCCCTTGTCACTTGCCGTTATAATACCAACTGTAATCATAATGTTTTATACTAATAATGTTAATTTTAGTATATCCTCCCTTCAATTTTAAAATATTATTTATATAAATTATTATAGCAAAAAAATATACAAAATATTGTTTAGAAATAAAAACATAGGGTAAAATCTTTACGAGGCGATAATATTATGGGAAGAGGAGGAATATATGTATCAAATAAAAAAAGAAAACTATGGATTTAAACTTGTATTCGAAGGGATGATTCATAAAGAAGAGATGGAGAAATGGAGAGATGAATCAAAAAAAATTCTTTCAAGCGCGAGTAAAGACTTTGGAAATGTTATTGATTTAAGAAAAATGAGCGCAATAAAAGCTGATACACAAAGCGTTATGGAAGAAGGACAAAAACTCTACAAAGAAAGTGGAATGAAGCGTTCTGCAGTTGTCCTCGATAGTGCAATAACTACAATGCAATTTAAAAGAATAGCTAAAACTACTGGAATAGACAAATTTGAAAGATATATAGATGCATCTACTCATTCTAATTGGGAAGAACTTGCTGTTAAGTGGGTTAAAGAGGGAATTGATACAGATATTTAGTAAGTTTAAAAATATTCTTATAAAATAAGCCTTATTTTAAGGGATAACATAAAAAAACAAGGCTTATTTTTTTATGTTACAAAAAGTTAATTTTTAAATATGACATATGTCTAGAATATTCTGAATTTATAAATAAATGTATATAATTTGTTTTTGATTATTTATTTTTTATAATAAAGGCTTTGATAGCAAAGATTTACAATGCATAGCTAAGTATTTTTATACGTATAAATTTTTATTTAAAAATTAATAAGAAAATTTGAAAAACTTTGTAATAAGTAGTGATTTCAGCAGTTATAAAATAATTAAATTGATTTATTAGATAGATTAGAATATAATTATATTGCATGATGATGCATAAAATACATAAATGGGGAGGATTTTATGAGAAACAATGTTAAAAGAAGTTTAGTATTAGTACTAATGCTTGTACTAGTTATGGGGTTATCATTTAGTGTTTCATTTGCGGACACTAGCAATGATATTTCACTTACTATTTTACAAACGTCAGATATGCACGGTCGTATTTATCCACACGATTATGCTACTGATAGTGCAGATTCTGATGCAGGGTATGCAAAAATATTTACACTTATTAAAGAGCAAAGAGCACTTGATCCAGATTCGTTATTAATTGATAATGGTGATACAGTTCAGGACAATAGTGCAGAACTTTTTAATGATTTACCAGTTCATCCTATGGTACAAGCAATGAATACTATGGGTTATGATATTTGGGTTCCAGGAAATCATGAATTTAACTTTGATATGGATTTTCTTAATAGAAACTTAGCAGCTTTTAAAGGTGATGTTGTAGTTTCTAACGTATATAAAAAAGGAACTACTGAAAGATGGCAAATGCCTTATAAAATTGTTGATATGAAAGGCGTAAGAGTCGCTGTTGTTGGAATGCTTCCTCCAAATATTCCACTTTGGGAAGCTAGTTCACCAAGTCACTTTGCAGGTCTTGAGTTTACTGATACTTTAGCTGAAACTGGTAAAGTATTAAAAGAATTAGAAGGAAAATATGACGTATTAATTGGCGCATATCACGTTGGACCTACTGGAGAACATGGATATGAAGGAACTGAAGAAATAGCAAATGCTTATCCACAGTTTGATGTTATTTTCTCTGGCCATGCTCATTCAAAATACAATAAAGTTATAAATGGTGTTCATATTATTGAGCCAGGAAAATACGGTTGGGCTTTAGCAAAAGCTGAAATTAAAGTGAATAAAGATACAAAAAAAGTTGATGTAGTTGAAACAACAAATATTGAAACAAAAAAAATGGATGCAGATAAAACAATTTTAGATGAATTTAAATTTGTTGATGATAAGTCTTTAGCTGATGCTAATACAGTTGTAGGTACAATTGGTTCTGATTTTATTGCAAAACCTGATTATATTACAGGTTCAAGTGATATTACTACAATGCCTACAGCACAAGTTGAGGACACTTCTATAATTGATTTAATTAACAACGTACAAATGTTCTATGCAAAATCAGATATTTCTTCTGCTGCATTATTTAATTTTGGATCTAATTTAAAGAAAGGTCCATTCCTTAAGAAAGATGTTGCCTATATTTATAAATATCCTAATACATTAGTAGGTGTAAATATTAGCGGTGAAAACTTATTAAAATACATGGAGTGGTCAGCAAATTATTATAACACTTATAAAAAAGGTGATATTGAGCCAAGCTTTAATCCTAAAGTTCGTGGTTATAATTATGATATGTTTTCTGGAGTAACTTATGATATAGATTTATCTAAAGAAGCAGGACATAGAATTGAAAATGTAATGTATAAAGGAAAAGCATTGGATCCTAAAGCAACTTATAAGCTTTCAATTAATAACTATAGATTTGGTACTTTAATTGGACTTGGTCTTGTTACAATGGATGATAAATATTATGATTCTTATTCTCAAATGCAAGATAAAGGTAGAATTAGAGATTTAATTATTAAGTATACTTTAGAAGAAAAAGGTGGAAAAATTGATCCTACTGTAGATAATAACTGGAAAATTACTGGTGTTGATTATAATATGCCAATGAAAGATACAGTGCTTAATCTTGTAAAAGAAGGAAAAGTGAAAATTCCAACTTCAGAAGATGGAAGAACAAAAAATATTAAATCTTTAAATGTTTATGATTTATTAAAAGAAAATATGTTACCTGTAAAATCTTACACAATTAAATCTGGTGATATGCTTTGGAAAATATCAAAAGCAAATGGTTATGATTGGAAAGATGCTTCTGTGCTAAATAACTTAGCTAACCCAAATATGATTTATCCTGGTGAAGTACTTTACTTCCCGGCAAAATAATAAATACAGGTTAATTAATTAAAAAATAAAAGGGTTTCGGAGTAATCCGAGCCCTTTTTAATTATTATATATTTGATTTGGAATAAAAATACATATAAAAAGGTGATCACATGAAATACATTTGGAACAAAAAAACATTGATTTTTACAATTTTAGTTATACTTGCTATGCCGTTAATAATTTTATCATCTCCTTTAATGAATAAAAATATAGTTAAGCAACATTACTATAATCAAAAATTTGAAAAAGCACTTGTTACAAAGATTATAGAAAGTAATTTGCAAAAGGACCATGTTATTCCTAATCTTGAGATAGGTACTCAAAAATTAAAAGTTAAGATTTTAACTGGAAAATATAAGGGCGGAATTTATGAAACAACTAACCTTTTAAGTAGAGCTCATAATGTTTTGGCTAAAGAAAATTTAAAAATAGTTGTAGGAATTAGAGAAACAGATGATGGTCCAAATGTATGGGTTTATAATCATGTAAGGTCAAATGTTATTTATTTTTTAATTGGATTATTTTTTATTTTAATGCTAATATTTGGCGGAATTAATGGGTTTAAAGCAGTATTATCATTGATATTTACAGGAATTATGCTTATTTTTGTACTTGTCCCTATGATATTTATGGGTAAAAATCCAATGCTTTCGTCAATTCTTATAGTATCAATTATATGTGTAATATCATTTTTATTAATAGGTGGTTTTGATAAGAAGACACTTGCAGCTATAATAGGAACCATTGCAGGTGTAGTTGTAGCGGGAATTATATCATATATTAGTGGAAATCTAGCATATGTAACTGGTCTAAATGTTGAAAAGGGAGTGCAATTAGTATATATCGCGCAGGACTATAATATTCAAGTAAAAGGTCTACTTTTTTCGGCTATATTAATTGCGTCACTTGGAGCAGTAATGGACGTTGCAATGTCCATAGCTTCTTCTATATTTGAGCTTCATAGAGTGAATGAAAATCTAAGTGCCTATGAGCTATTAAAATCAGGTTTAAATATTGGAAAAGATATAATGGGTACAATGTCAAATACATTAATACTTGCATTTGCAGGATCATCACTTGCTTTAATACTTCTTATTTGGGGTTATCAGATGGAGTTTACGCAAATGATAAATATGCCATTTATTGCTGTTCAAATAATTCAATCTATTAGTGGTAGTATTGGAATAATTTTAACTGTGCCGTTTACTGCAGCCTTTTCTGTATTTTTAATAAAAAATGAAGTCGTAGTTAAGAAATAAAAAAAGTAAAAAACTATTTGTTTTCAGAAAATAAGAAAAATATTTTACATTTTTCTTATTTTTTTTTATTACTTGCCGATAACGCTTCTATATAGCTAAAGCAAAATATGGAGGTGAAAGAAGTGGATTTAAAAATTAACCCTATTAATAAAGATGCTTTAAAGGTTTATAGTAATAAAGACGTTAAAATTAAAGAAAATAAAGCAAAAGATATACTAACAAATGAAGTAGTATATGATAAAACGGATAATGTAAAAAATGAGTCTACTTATGCAAAGATTGGTAAGAACAATTACAAAATTGATGTTAATGAAATTAAAAGAATGCAGGTGGAACTTGATTCACATATTATTAAATCTTTTAAACTTTTTACAGAAGACATAATGACTTCTCAGGGAATGGGATTAAAAGATGCTCTTGAATATATAATGAAAAATCATTCTGATAAAATTTCAAATGAGCAAATTGAGCAGGCTAAAGAAGATGTTTCAGAAGACGGATATTTTGGCGTAGAACAAACATCGGAAAGAATTTTGAAATTTGCAAAAGCAGTTTCTGGTGGCGACCCTTCTAAAATAGAAATATTAAAACAAGGTTTTAAAGATGGGTTTGAGGCGGCTAAAAAAGCATGGGGGGATGAACTTCCTGACATAAGCAAAAAAACATATGATGCTGTGATGGAAAAATTTGATGATTGGGAAAATGAAGCAAATTCTTCTGATGAATCTACTAATTAAATAAAATACTTTAAGCAATATATTAAAGATCTCTTAATGAATTTTTATTAATAAGAGATTTTTTTTTGTTTATATGATATGATGTTATAATGGAAAAAAACAGATAAAAGTAGTATAGTGAAGATATAATAATATCTCAAAACGGAGGAAACATGAATAAGAATTTAGAAGTAGGCCATGAAATTGAAATAACGATTAATGATTTAATTGATTCAGGAGAAGGTATTGGAAAATTAAATGAATTTGCTGTGTTTGTAGAAGGTGCTGTTCCTGGTGATACAATAAAATGCAAAATTACAAGTGTAAAAAAAACATATGCGTATGGTGAATTAATTGAAATTATAAATTCGTCTGAAATAAGAGATACACCAAAATGTCAGTATTTTAATGAATGTGGTGGATGTCAAATGCAAAATGTTAAATACCAAGAACAATTAAAATTAAAAGAAAAATCTGTTAAAGATGCTCTTAAAAGAATAGGTGAATTTAAAGATATTAAAATTAAGGCAATTGTTGGTATGAAGGAGAACTTTAGATATAGAAATAAAGCTTCATATGCAATTAGCGAGGTTAATGGAGAGGTTAGAATAGGATTTAAGAAAAGAAATTCACATGATGTAATTGATATTGAAGATTGTCTACTTCAAGATAAGGAATATGTAAATATTTTCAAAGCAATAAAGAAATACATTGCAGATTTTAAAGTGACAATTTATAACGTCGAAACACATAAAGGTTTACTTAGACATGTGGTTATAAAAAAATCATTTTCTGAAAATACGTTAATGGTAATTTTAGTTACAAATAGAAGTAAGCTTGTTATGACAAAAGCTTTAGCTAAAGGCATTGTAGAATCTGATAATAGAGTTGTTTCAGTTATTCAAAATATAAATAAAGTTGTTGGAAGTAAAATACTTGGAAATGATAATAAAATATTGTTTGGTGATGATCATATTGTAGACAAAATTAGTGGAATGAAGTTTAAAATATCTCCATTATCATTCTTCCAAGTGAATTCATCTCAAGCAGAAGTTTTGTACGAGAAAGCTATAGAATACGCTGATTTAAAAGGTGAAGAAACTGTATTTGACCTATATTCGGGCATTGGTTCAATAGGTATGCTTATGGCAAAAAAAGCTAAAAAAGTATATGGAGTTGAATCGGTTAAAAGTGCAGTAATTGATGCTTGGGGAAATGCAAAATTAAATGATATAGCAAATATTGAATTTATTACAGGAAGAGCAGAAAAAGTAATACCTAAACTTTTTAATAAAGGTGAAGGTGTAAAAGCGGATGTTGTTGTAGTAGATCCACCGAGAAAAGGGTGCGATAAAGAACTTCTTGATACAATGATAATGATGGAGCCAGAAAGGATAGTATACGTTTCTTGTAAAGCATCAACACTTGCTAGAGATTTAAGAATACTTTGTGATAATGGATATAAATTAGTTGATGTTACTCCAGTTGATATGTTTCCTCATACCATGAACGTGGAGAGTGTTTCAAAACTTGTTAGGAAATAGAATTTTTCCAAGAGTTATATTACTATAAAACATAGTTTGCCGACAATTTACCAAAATTTGGTTAGTTTGTCGGCAATTTTTAGTTTTTATAATAATGGAATGCAATAGAATGAATAAAAAAATTTAGAAAGAGGTTAAAATAATGAACAAATTTGAAAAATATAATTTAGATAAGTCATTAACAAAAGCACTTCTGCTTATGGATTATATAGAACCAACTGAAGTGCAAGCACAATCAATTCCAGTGATCAAAGACCATAAAGATTTACTTATAAAATCAGAAACTGGTAGTGGTAAAACAGCTGCTTTTGCAATTCCTATTATTGATGAAGTTATGTGGGAAGAGAATGCACCACAGGTATTAGTATTAACGCCTACAAGAGAATTAGCCCAGCAGGTTTCAGAGGAAATGTTTAATATTGGTAGGTTCAAGAGAATGAAAGTAGTATCTGTCTTTGGTAAGTCACCAATTAAATCACAGATCAAAGATCTTAAGCAAAAAACTCATATTGTAGTAGGCACTCCAGGGAGAATATTTGATCATATAAAACGTGGAACGTTAGATTTATCTAAAATTAAATATTTAGTATTAGATGAAGCAGATGAAATGCTAAATATGGGTTTTGTTGATCAGATAGAAGAAATATTAAGTAAAATACCTAAAGGTTTTATAATGACTCTACTATCAGCAACTTTGCCAGATGACCTTTCTAAGATATGTAATCGTTATATGAATAGTCCTGTGATTGTTGAAATTGAAAAAACAACAACTCAAAAGCGTATAGAGCAAATTAGGTATGATGTTCCTAAAAAAACTAAGATGGATGTATTATTAGATATTACTGTTATTGAAAATCCAGATACTTGTATTATTTTTTGCAATACTAGGCTTCAAGTAGATGAAATTTTTACTAGCATGAAAAAAGCAGGTTATCCTTGCGAAAAATTACACGGTGGTATGGAACAGGATATTCGTACAAAAGTAATGCAAAATTTTAGAAAAAGATACTTTAGATATCTTATTGCTACGGATGTAGCGGCACGTGGAATTGATATTGATGATATTTCATTAATAATAAATTACGATTTACCTGAAGAACCACAAGTATATGTACATCGAATTGGAAGAACTGGAAGAAAAGAAAAACAAGGAAAAGCAATATCATTAGTGGCAGGCGATTCATATTTATTAAAAGGAATTACTGAGTTAACTAACAATGAATTAACTAAGCGATTTGTTCCTGATAAAAATTTAGTTGAATCTATGCGAGAGTCTTTTATTGAGAAAATTAACAAAAAACAAGAAATTAGACATGAAAAACATAAAGAATTACATCAAGAAATAATGAAAATTCATATTAATGTAGGTAAAAAAACAAAAATGAGAGCAGGGGATATTGTTGGTGCTCTTTGTAATATTGAAGGCATGACAAAAGATGACATTGGAAATATTAGTATAATTGATGTTTCTACTTTTGTAGAAATATTAAATAATAAAGGTGAAATGGTTTTAAGAAAACTTCAAGATACACCAATAAAAGGGCGATTAAGAAAAGTAAATAGGGCAAATGAATAAAGACTAAATATTATATTATTAGTAAATTAAGCGTACAAGAGTGGGCAATAATATTATGGTTTAAGTTAAAATATTTATTTAACCCACAGAACAATTTCGTCAATAAAAAAACTATAAACGAATACGTTTATAGTTTTTTTAAAGGGGTATATATAATATCTTATCAAATATTTTCGAATTTTAGCACCTTAACTTCCTTAATATAGGTATTAGAACACCGAAAAGATTCTAGATTATGTTTTCTAAACGCCAGTTGAAGTGAAGAAACTAATTTATAACTTGAGTTCTTTAACTATTACTTCTTCAGTTAAAGCTGAAGTTATTTTCCTAGCAATCTTTCCGTTCATCGTAGTTACAACACTTGGGAAAGTATCAATTCCAAGTTTTTTTGCAATGCCTTTAGATTTATATACATCTACTCTTGAAACAGCAACTTTATTAGCATTATCATCTTCAATTTTTTGAATTGTCGATAAAAATTCTCTTGATGGAGCGTCAATTGCATTGTAAAGATAGATTAAACCTGGAAGTTCTTTTTGCATAATATTTTCATTGAAAGCTTCTTCTTCAGCAATAAATTTTTCAGCTGCACATGCAGCAATAGCACCGTCACCAACTGATGTAGCAACTTGTCTTAGCCATTTTTCTCTTACATCACCACATGCATAAACACCTTCAACATTTGTTTCCATCATATCGTTTGTAAGAACATATCCTCTATTAGTTAAGTTAATTTGACCTTCAAATATATCAGTATTTGGAATATATCCAATAAACTCAAAACAGTTATCACATTCAATTGGAATTAACTCATCAGTTTTAACATTTTTAAGAACAACTTTTTGAAGGTGATCTTCACCTTCAAAAGAATCTACAACAGTATTCCAAACGAATTCCATTTTAGGATTTTTAAGAGCAGCAGCTTTTGCTATTTCATTACAGTCCATTTTACCAGTATCGTGAAGTACAGAAACAGTAACTTTAGAAGCAAATTTTGTTAAAAACATTCCTTCTTCAATTGCTGCATCACCACTACCGATTACTACAACGTGTTTGTCTGTGTTTGCAGCAGCATCACAAGTAGCACAGAAAGAAATACCTTTATCAAATAAGAAGTTTTCTTCGTTTTTTCCACCAGTGATTCTTGGTTTTCCACCAGTTGAAATAATAACAGTTTTAGCGATATATTTATTTCTAAAAGTTTCTACAATTTTTTCTTCTCCAGCTAAATCTACAGACTTAACTGCAGTTAATTTGAATTTTACACCTAAGTTTTCAGCTTGTTTTTTCATAAGGTTGGTAATAGCTTCACCTTTTGGACTATCAGGGAAACCAGGATAGTTTTGAATTTCATTAGTATAAGTTGCAAGTCCACCAATTAATGCTTTTTCGATTAAAAGAGTGTTTAATTTAGCTCTACTTGCGTATATAGCTGCAGTAAGTCCAGCAGGTCCTCCACCTATAATAACTACATCATAATTTTCAATTTTCTTTTCTCTTGCCATTATTATCACCTCATATTTTTATTTAGTTCTGCCAATATTACATAAAATATTTAACTAATAATTTACTTCCAACAACAGCTCCAAAGAACATTCCAATTGCAAATATCCAACCTGAAAGTGAAAGTGATGTAATTCCTGAAAATAATGCACCAATATTACATCCGTATGCAATTCTAGCTCCATATCCCATTAAAAGTCCACCAAGTACAGCTGCAACGACTTGTTTTTTTGATTTGATTTTTTTAAATTTAAATTGTGATGCCAAAAGACTTGAAAGTAAAGCTCCAAATATTATTCCTAAGTTTCTAATTGAACCTGGGTCGTTTAAAAAACCACTAGCTAATGTCTTTTGAGCTCCAACACTACTAAAGTAATACCATTTATCGACTGAACCGCCAATTAGTTGATATATCCAAGCACCCCATGTTGCTAGTGTTCCAGAAACTCCCCAAGGATTACCTGTTGATGCTAATGATACTATTTGAAAAAGTGCTAATAGTATTGCGCCTGTAACATAAGTCCAAGCACTTTTAAACCACGTTTTATAAAATTCATTATCTCTAACTTTATTAAAAAACTTTTTAGTTGATTCCAAAATCTACACCTCCATAGTTACTATCAATATAGTTACTATTTAGTTTTCTCAATAATAACTTCCCATTCGCCGTCATCAATTTCTTCAACTTCAACATTGTAGCCTTCTTTTCTAGCCCATTCAGGAACGTTTTTCATTGCACATGAGTGATCTATTTGAACGATTAAAATATCTCCAATTTCAAGTTCTTTTAATTTATTTTCAGATTTTACAATAGGGATAGGACACGCTTCTCCAAAACAATCTAATACTACTTCATTCATAATAATACCTCCATATTTAAGTAAGTTAATAATTTTTAAAATTACTAATAAATTTATATATTAATTATTTAGTTTTCTCAATAATAACTTCCCACTCACCGTCATCAATTTCTTCAACTTCAACATTGTAGCCTTCTTTTCTAGCCCATTCAGGAACATTTTTCATTGCACATGAGTGATCTATTTGAACGATTAAAATATCTCCAACTTCAAGTTCTTTTAATTTATTTTCAGATTTTACAATAGGGATAGGACACGCTTCTCCAAAACAATCTAATACTACTTCATTCATAATATTACCTCCAAATTTTATTTTTATAATATATTTAAAATTACGAAATACTTTTAAAACAATACGAAATACTTTTAAAACAAATTGATATATAATTTTAAAGTAAAACCTTAATGACTTGAATTTTTTTGTTCATGTTTATATGCAACGATATAAAGAAATGCTATTAATGCTAATTGTGCGAACACTGCTCCAAACCATCCAAGATAATCAGGTAAGAAAATAGGTGCTCCTTTAGAAATTACATGTAATTTCCACCATCCAAAGTCATGAGCTCCCCAAAGTGAACCGATAACAAAGAATAATAATGATAAAACTTGCATTTGAAAACCTTCTCCAACTCTCATAAGAGTACCTGAAGCACAACCACCTGCGATAACCATTCCTATACCAAATAAGAAAGCACCTATTACAGTTGCACCGCTAATTGGAACAACATAACCCATTCCTGGAATTGGTAAACCTTTTGAAGCGTAACCGTATTTAATTGCTGTAAACCCAATAGTAGTTATTGCAAATGCAATTAATACAGCTCTTGTGATTGATGTAGATCCAGTAAGATATGGATCTCTCATTGAAGCAGTAAAACAGAATCTTGCTCTTTGAAGAATAAATCCAAAAGATGAACCTATAATCCAAAATAAGGCAAGGTTAGTTGAATAAGTTGTTACATAAATTCCGAAAGCTACCATAATAATTAGTAAAATAACTCCTAAAGGAATTTGATTTTTCTTAGGCTTTCTTGGAGCTCTTGTACGAGTACTACTTCTTTTTATTCTAGAAGTAGAAGGAGCTGTCGTTTTAACGTTATTATCTTCAGCCATAAATATACCTCCTATGCAAATATGTTGTGATGCATTTAACAATCTTCCTGATAAAATATTATCATATAAATGTATGGATTGTATAAGCTTAAAAATTATGTAACATTAAAAAAACTTATAGCATCATTAGAATAATTAATGTTACTATAGAAGTAGTTATGGCAAAGGAGGATAATATGCATATAGAATCATTAGAATATTTTAGGGAAGTAGTTGAGTGTAAAAGTATATCTAAAGTAGCCAATAAATCACATATATCTCAATCTGCATTAAGTCAATTGATACAAAAAATTGAAGATAGTTTAAATTCTAAACTTCTAAATCGAAGCAATAGGGGCGTTGAACCGACTGATATTGGTAAAATTGTATTAAAATATTCAAATAATATACTTAAGACATACGAAAAAATGATGGAAGAAATTGAAGATTTTGAAAAGAGCACGCATACTATAAGGATAAATGCTGAAAGATCTTTAGTAACATATTCTTTACCATGTGCATTATATAAAGTTAAAAAAAAATATTCAAAACACAAATACGAATTAGTTTCCAGTAAAAAAGATGAAATTATTAATGATGTTAGAAACGATATTTGTGACATGGGAGTTATTAATGAAAATATTAGTGAAATAGATTTAGATGTAAATAGGATTGGAAGAGAAAAAGTTGTTTTGGTTGCAGAAAAAGACTTTAGAATTCCTGATAAAATAACAATTGAAGAACTATTTAATTATGATATTATTGCACTTTCAAATGCATATTATATTTCTAGTAAAATATGCGAAAAATTAGGTCGTTTTGGAAAGTGCGAAGATGATTTGAAAATACTCTTTAATATTGATTCGATTGGTGCTGTAAAATCAAGTGTTCACAACGGGTATGGGATCTCATTTTTGCCATATATGGCAGTAAAAAAAGAATTATATAGTGGATTATATAAAATTATAGAAATTGAAGATTTTGATTTAAGTTATGACATATTTTTATTGCATAAATCATACGATAAATTATCAAGTTCTTCTTGTGAAACTATAAAATATTTTATAGAAATGGGAGATAAAAGTTTTTGTTAGAATTAATAAATCTACTAGTAACAATGTAATTTGCTTGTAAAGTTATTTTATTCTTTTTATAGTGATTTCCCAGACGCCATTCATAACTTCGTTGGAGTCAATTTTTAAATTTGAACCATTAAAAGTATCGAATATTGATTCCATTACACATGAATGATCAGTTATAATCATAAATTTATCTCCATAATTAGTTAGTTTAAGTTGTTTTTGTATTTTTAAAATTGGAATGGGGCAAATATCTCCAAAGCAATCAATTTTAAGCATGATACCTCCTATAATTATTGAAAGTGTTATTGATTAAATATAATATAATTTTAACATAATAAGGCCTTATAGCAATAAGAGTTTAAAAAAATATAATAAAGTAGCTAAATAATATCCAAAATATATCGATTGGTGTGATTCTTAGCTAATAGCAAGTGGTGAAAAAAATGAAGATTAAATTTAATAAAATATATAAATCAAACAAGGAAAAAAAATATATTATGGATGTTCTTGATAACCATAGTATTTCCGGAGATGGTATATACACTGATAAAGTCATAGAGTTTTTAAAAAGAAAATACTCCATCATGAATATACTTATGACTACATCTTGCTCTCAAAGTTTGGAAATGGCAATAAGATTAGCAAAAGTAAAAGAAGGAGATGAAGTGATTCTACCATCTTTTTCATTTACTTCGTGTGCAAATTCTATACTAGCAGTTAATGCAAAACCCGTATTTGCAAGAGTTGAAAAGGAGACTCTAAATATTGATATTAATAGTATAAAAAGACTAATTACGGATCAAACCAAAGCTATAATGGTAATACACTATGGAGGAATATCTGCAAATATTGATGAAATCATGAAAATTGCTAAAGAACATAATATAAAAGTTATCGAAGATGCTGCTCATGCTATTGGTGCGTTCAGTAATGGAAGGACTTTAGGTTCAATTGGTGATTTTGGAAGTATTAGCTTTCACTCAACAAAGAATATTACATCTGGTGAAGGCGGAGCTATATATATTAATAGTGAAGGTATAGATAAAAATAATGCTGATATAATGCATCAAAAAGGAACAAATAGATTTGAATTTTTAAATGGGAATACTGAAAAATATGTTTGGAAAGGTTATGGTTCTTCATTTTGTCCATCAGAAATACTGATGGCACATTTATACGCTCAATTAGAAGATGTAGAAAAAGTAACGGAAGAAAGACTAAAAATTGTTAAAATATATAACAAGTTAGTTGAAGAATTTAAAGACATATTATTTTCATATACAAAATTTAATACTGAGTCAAATGGACATCTGTTCTATATATTTTTTAAAGATTTGGATAAAGCAAATAAGTTTAAAAAATATGTAAACAATAAAAATATTGATGTAAGAACTCATTATGTGCCACTTCATAGTACTGAATTTGGGAAAAAGTATAAAAACGATTTTCTTAATTATCACTTAGAAGATGATATTGATAAAAAATTGATGCGTTTACCATTATATCCTGCTTTAACAGATAGTGAAATTGAGTATATTTGTAAGGAGATTAGAAATGGATTTATCTATTGTAATACCAGTTTATAACTCTCAGAAGAGTTTAAATTTATTAGTAACAAAGATTATAGATAATTTAATAGATATATCTTTTGAAATAATACTTGTGGATGATGGAAGCATTGATAATAGTTTTAATGAAATTTTAAAATTATCAAAGGAGAATGAAAATATACTTGGCATAAAACTTGATAAAAATTATGGTCAGCAAAATGCCACGTTTTGTGGAATTGTAAATAGTTCAGGAAAATTTATAGTAACTATAGATGACGATTTGCAACATCCTGTAGAGTGTATAGAAAAATTATTTAAATCTATTAAGGAAGGCTATGATGTATGCTATGGAATTTATACATATTCTGATAGTAGCGTAAGAAAAGCAGGTTCGCTTATGAGAGATTTTTTATTTAATTATTTAATTGGAAAACCTAAAGGAATTGATATTAGTTCGTTTAGAGTTATTAATAGAGATATTGTTAATAAAATAAAAAAATGTGACTATAAGTTTATTAATATTTCTGCACAAATACTAAAAGAGACTAAAAATATTTCTAATTTAAAAGTTGAGAAAGAACCGAGATTATATGGAAATTCAGGATATAATTTTAAAAAATTATTATCTTTATATTTAAAAACGGCCCTATACTATTCAAAATTTAGTTTTTATCCTGAAAAATTTAAAAAAGGAAAAGCCTATAAAATAGAAAGTAAAACAGAATAGTCAAAATATAAATTATAAATATATTATTAAAAAAGAGGTAGTGCTAGTGAAAGTAATGATTTTAGGTGCGGGAAAATTACAAGTTAATGCAATTAAAAAAGTTATTGAAATGGGACATGAAGTTGTTGCAGTAGATTATTACGAAGATTCTATAGGGAAAAAAATTGCATCTTATTCAGAATTAGCGGATGCATTTAACTATGAAGAATGTTTAAGGGTTGCAGTAAAACACAATATTGATGGAATATTTACAGTTGGAACAGATCAACCTGTTTTAACTGCTTCAAAAGTTTCTGAGAAGCTTAATTTGCCGTATTGTATTAATAGCGTTGTTGCCAGAAATGTTACAAATAAAGCCTATATGAAAAAAATATTTAGTAAAAAAAATATTCCAACAGTAAAATATTTATTAGTTGATAAAGAGTATGATTATAGTGACTTTAATTTGAAATTTCCTCTAGTAATAAAACCTGTAGATTCGCAAGGTCAAAGAGGAATATTTGTAGTAAATAATATTGAAGAGATAAAAGAGAAATTTAAAGATGTTATTAAATTTTCAAGAGATACTGTGATTCTAGTGGAAGAATATTATAAAAATACTGAAGTTACTGTAACTGGATGGGTTAATAAAGGTAATACTACAATTTTAGCAATAACTGATAGAGTGACATTTGAAGATGATAAATTTATTGGAATATGTACGTCACACGAATTTCCTACAAGACATATGGAATCTTATTCAGAAAAGATAGAAGAGTTAACTAAAGATATTGTTAAAGCTTTTAATATAGAAGAAGGTCCAATATACTTTCAAATGTTGGTTGGAAATGAAGGGGTGAAAGTAAATGAAATTGCATGTAGAATTGGTGGAGCATATGAAGATATATTTATTCCCCTATTAACAGGAATAGATATATTAAAAATGAGAATAAATTCTGCACTTGGATTAAAAATAGATTATTCAAAGCTTGAAAAATATGATTATAAAAATAATAATAAGTTTTTATCCTCACAGTTATTTTTTGCAAATAAAGGTAGAGTAGATAAAATAAACGATTGTGAAGAAAACAGTAAAATTGATTATTTAGTTTCATATGACTACAATTATAGAATTGATGATATTATTGGAAATATAGAAAATGCAACACAAAGAGCAGGATATTTTATAGTATTAGCAGATTCTTTAGAAGCGAAAAAAAGCTATATTAATGAAATTTATAATGTATTATATATTAAAAACAAGGATAATAAAAATTTAATGATTAAAGGTATTGATCTTTTAACTAAGAAAAATACTTAGTAAAAAATTCAAAATTAGGAGTGTTATTGTGAAAAAATTATTAATCGGGGTTTTAATTGTTGTTTTATTAGGTTTAACGGGATGTACATCAAAAGTAGATAATAATCAAATTGATAGTAGTGTTACTAAAGTTAGAAGTATAAAAATAGCCGAGCAATATGGTCTTGCATATGCACCTCTTATTATATTAAAAGAAAAGAATTTTATTAAAAATTATGATGAAAATCTTACATTAGAATGGGTTAAACTAGCTAATACTACAGCGATAAGAGAATCAATGATATCTGACAATTTAGATATTGGTTTTATGGGAATACCACCTTTCTTAATCGGAAGTGACAATGGGATGAAATGGAAAATTTTTACTGGACTTTCAAGTAGTCCGCTTGGTTTAGTAACATCAGATAATAGAATAAAAAATTTAAGAGATATAAGTAAATCTGATAAAATTGCACTGCCTCAGCCAGGAAGTATTCAGCATATTCTATTATCAATGGCAGCAAAAAGAGAATTTAATGACGCTAAATACTTTGACAAACAATTAGTTTCGATGAAACATCCAGATGGAATGACTGCACTCGTTTCAGGAAGTGATATTAAACTTCATTTTACTTCGCCGCCATATTTGTTTATGGAACAAAATGAAGGATTAAATACAATTCTAACTGGTGATGAAGCTTTTGGAGATGAGTTTACTTTTATAGTAGGTGCAGTTAATAAAAATGCTTTAGTTAATAAAAAAGATGATATTGAAATTTTAAAAAAGGCATTAAATGATGTCTTTGAGTTTATTGATAATAATAGGAATGAAACATTAGAAATTTTATCTAAATCTTATAATATTGATAGAGAAGATTTGGAGGATTACTTATATAATAGAAATATGATTTATGGTGATTCTGTAAAAGGTTTAGATACTTTTATTAAATTTTTAAAAGAAAATGATTATATTAGTGATAAAATAGAAATTGAAGATGTAGTTTACGGTATGTAGAATATAATTGATATTACATTATAATTTTGAGTATTTATCCGATGCCTTAGAGTTCTAATACCCCCACTTCTTAAAAAAGTGGGGGATAAAGAACTCTAAAAAGGCCCTGGATTATGTTTACTAAGATTCAAAGGGAGTAAAAACTCACTCTGAATCCAAGAAATTCATTTATATCGTGAAAAATAGTATATTTAAGAGGAGAGCATACTAAGATTTACCTATATGTATGCAGGGTTAAGTATGAATAAAACAAAAATAAGTTTAGTTATTGTATTGATTCTATGTTGGGAAGTAGTTGCATATATTGGAATATTTCCAGAGATTGCTTTTCCAAGTTTTACTGAGGTTTTCATAAAACTCTATAGAGAAATTATAAAATTAGATATTATTGTGATGACATTTAAATCAATAATAATAATAATATTTAGTTTAACTGCTAGTTTAATTATAGCTTTATTAGTTTCGTATTTTGCAACTATAAATAAAAGAATTAGTGATATTGTTGATACTTTTATTTCTATATTACATCCACTTCCAAGTATCGCATTATTACCACTTGTTATCTTGTGGTTTGGCGTTGGACGAGGATCCTTAATTATTATTTTGCTTCATTCTACAATTTGGCCCTTAATAATTAGTATTAGAACAGGTTTTAATTGTATTCCAAAAAAATATTATTTAATTGCTTCAAATTATGAATTATCAAGTTTTGAAAAGGTTTATAGAATTATGATACCTTCGTCGATACCATATATTTTAAATGGTATTGAAATAGGATGGGCAAGATCGTTTAGAGCATTAATAAGTGCTGAAATGATATTTGGAGCTATGGGAAGTGGCATTGGTTGGTATTTATTCGAAAGAAGAGCATTTATGGACACTAAGGGTCTTTTTGCAGGTCTTTTAATAGTAATTATAGTTGGAATAAGCGTAGAAAATATTGTATTTAAGAAACTTGAAAAACTTACGTATAAGAGGTGGGGAAATGGCCTTAAAGATTAAATTAAATAATGTTTGCAAAACTTTTGATAATAAAAAAGTATTAAAAGATATTAATTTTGAAATTAATGAAGGTAAGAAAATAGTTATATTAGGAAAATCTGGTGTTGGAAAATCAACACTCTTAAATATATTAGCTGGATTTGACAAGGAATTTAAGGGACAACTTGATTATAGTGAAATAAATACCCCACCAAATTTAGATATAGGTTTTGTATTTCAAGAATTTGATCAATTATTTCCTTGGATGAGTGTAGTGGATAATATTATTTTTCCAGTGAAAAAGAAAGCGTTTGATAAAAAGCGTTTAGAAAAATTATTAGAGTTAATTGAACTAGAAGAATCTAAAGATAAATTTCCAAATGAATTATCTGGTGGAATGAAACAAAGAGTTGCAATAGCAAGATCTATATATAATAAACCTAAAATATTATTTTTAGATGAACCGTTTTCTAGCTTGGACAATTCACTAAGAAGTTCGCTTCAAGATATTTTAATTAAAGTATCTAATGTTGAAAATTTAACCTTTGTATTTGTAACTCATGATATTAGAGAAGCAATAAAAATATCGGATGAAATTATTATTTTAAAAAATGATAAAGTTATTATAATAGAAAATAGTATTTCAAAAAAAATTGCAGAAAAAAATATTGATGAGTTTGATAAGGAATATATTGATTTTTACCAGAAAATTATATCTAAAATGTAAAAAAACAGTTACTAATAAAGATTAAACCTTTATTAGTAACTGTTTTTCACTTTATAAATATTAATATTCCAAATACCTTCATTAATATATCTAACAATTCTAATTCCATAATCATTACTTATAAAACTTCCTTCTAAAGAACAGTTAGTCTTTATAAAAGTATCTAATTCATCGTAGTAGCTTGATACATCTCCATAAACTATATTCCACTGTCTATTGTTATTGATATACTCTATTTCATTAGAAAGAATTATATATTCAATCTTATTTTTTTTTATATATTCAGAAAGACTAATATTATTTTCTTTTAAATAAACTAGATTTCTAAAATCAAATAGATTTCCATTATTAAATGCATATTCCGCATTTAAATTACATAGAACTTTAGAATTCTTTGAAACATAGGAATTTATATTTGAGATATATGTACTATAGTCATTTATAGGTGCGTTAAATATATTAATTGTAGTATTTGCAATTGTTAATATAAGAAAAAGTGAAAGCAATAGAATCTTAATGCGTTTTTTATTAAAAATATTATCTAAAATTTCCATAAATAATAGAATAATAAGTGGAAAAATAAATATTATTGAAGTTGCATTATTTCTTCCAACAATAAAAATTCCAAGTAATAACATTAGAATTGATAGTAAATATTTTCGACTCTCTTTAATAAAAACTGCTAAAGATGTGCTAACTAAGCAAATATAGTAATAAATTTTAATATTAGGTACATAGTAAGTACCACTAATTTCTAAGTATAGTTTTTTAAAGAAACTTATAAAATTTAAAAATCTACTATTAATATTTGATGTCACACCAAGCGTAGAACCATAATCTATATAATTTTTTATAAAATTTATATTAAGCATAAAGTTTGTAGCAATTAGTAATAAGGTAGATAGACTGCAAAAAAGTACAAATGATTTTAGTTCTTTATAAGCATTTTTATAAAATAATATAGAAAATATAATTAAAGCTATAATATAACTATTTGGATGAATCCAAAAACTTATTGAAATAGCTAAATTTAAAGTCGTGTATTTTTTATTATCAATTAGGTATAAAGATAGAATAAAAATAAATAAAATTAGTGCTTCTTGCCGAGCGAAATGACTTGAGTATATAAATTGAATATTTAATGCAAGCAAGCTTGAGCCAATTAAAGAAGATAATTCGCTATAGGTGATTTTTAGTAATTTATAAAAGAAAAATAGACTTAAAGAAGAGAAAATAAGTGAAATTAATCTAAATGTAAAAATCGAGTAGCCGAAAACTTTTAAAAATATAATTTGTATTATTATGAATACTGACTTTAAACTATTTGGATGTCTGGGATATAAATCAAAAAAAGTTTCTGTAGTGTTAAAAGTTTTTTCTATAGATATTTCTCTAGAAAGACCACTTAGCCAGGGTTCATCAGAATGAATAAATGGAAAGCTCGTCAAAAAAATGATATTAACTATAAAAAATATTAATATCAAGAAAACTATATTTTTTTGTTTAATTAAATTGCTTAACATATTGAACACTCCTTACTAATATAGTCAAGTTTATTATATTATAACTTAATATATTCATTTTGTGCTATAAGAATTATATAATAATCATATACTACATAAGTAAAGTTAATAGCAAATAGGCACAAAAATGTATTATAATTTAAACAAAGATTGAAGAAATATTAACGATCTTTAGATTGTATTTAACAATAATTTTTCCTAAAAAAATTAAATGTCGATTGGAGGTCAATATGAAGCTTCTTTCTAAAAAGTGGATTATTCTTTTAGTAGTTTTAACTGTTGCATTAGGTGTTGTAGGTTGCGTAAATAAAACTACCTATGATGGTTCTGTAAATATTATTGAAGTTAGCGAACTAAAAGAAGTGATAGGTGAATCAAATGTAGTTGTAGTTGATGCAAGAAAATCAGAAGAATATGCAAAAGGTCATTTAAAAGGTGCAATAAACCTAGCACCAAGTAATTTCGATAAAACAGGTGATGTTGGTGCATTAATTGCTGATAAAGCTACTATTGAAAGTGTACTTAGCGAGAATGGTATTTCTAATGATACATTGGTACTTATATATGATGGATCAAATGGAGTTTTTTCTTCAAGAGTATGGTGGGTATTAAAAGGATATGGACATGAAAATGTAAAAGTTATTAATGGTGGTGCAGACGCAATTGTAAGAAATTCTCTTGAATTAAGTGCTAGTGCTAGAAAAATGAAAAAAACTGTATATACCGCAAAAGATTTTGATGATAGTATGTATGCTTCAATTGAAGATGTAAAAAACGCAATTGAAGATGAAAACATAAAAATAATTGATGTAAGAACGAAAGCTGAATTTGATGAAGGTGCTATTCCTACAGCGATTAATTATTCAAATTCAAATAATTGTTATACTGATGGTACATTCAAAAGCGAAACAAATATTTTTTTAAATTACAATGACTTAGGTTTCGAAAAAGATTCAAATATTATTCTATATTGTAAATCTTCATATAGAGCTACACAAACCGCACTTCTTCTAAAAGAAGCTGGATTTGAAAATGTAAAAGTATATGACGGTGCATGGTTAGAATGGAGTAATAGTAATATGCCTGTTGAAGAAAAGACTGATACTGAAGTTATTACAGAGCAGGATGCATCATAAAAAAATAAAATTATTATCTTTAGAAGAGGTAAATATTTCTTCTAAAGATAATGATCATATAATCCATTAGAATTTATTTCTCTTAGAAAGGGGAATATAGTTATGGATAAATATTTTTATTTAAAACATTATGTTAAAAATTGAACAAACTATTAAGGGGGAAAAAAAATGAATAAGAATACTTCTAAAGTATTATCGTTACTTCTAATATTAATGTTAGCTTTTAGTATAGCAGGTTGTGCAAGCACACCAGTTACTGAAGATACATCAATGGAAGTTAAAGAGGATGTTGCAGTGGCTGAAGAACCAGCAGCCGAGGTTGTTAGTTTAGAAACATTGGAAAATGAGTATTTTGCAAATAAACCAAGTGACTCATATATGGTCAATGAAGTTAAGTTTGTTGAAATGGTAAAGAATAATGAGAACATGACAATTCTTGATATAAGAAGCGCTAATGATTATGCTGCAGGCCATGTAAAAGGAGCGGTAAATGCGCCTTGGGGAACTGCAATAAGTGATATACTTACAAAAATACCATCAGATAAACCTCTTTATGTTTATTGTTATAGTGGCCAAACAGCAGGACAAGCTGTAAATACATTAGTTGTAGCTGGATTTGAAGCAAGAACTGTTCATTTTGGGTGGAATTTAGGGCTTTCAAAAGTTGAAGGAATTGAAGCTGTAACTTCTACTGAAGCAAATGTGTTGACAGAAGATGTTACAGAAATTAATCCAGTAGTACAAGAAGCATTAAATCAATATTATGAAGGACTAAGTGCTGTAAAAGATACAAAATATAAAAATTATAAAATTTCAGAAGCCAATTTAAAAGAAATGTTAGATAACAAAGATGATTCAATATTTCTTGTATCGGTTAGACAAGCAGTAGATTTTAGTGAAGGACATATTGAAGGAGCTATAAATATTCCTTGGGCAAAAGGAATGCAAGAAGGTTTTAGCGTTCTTCCAAAGGACAAGAAAATAGTAGTATACTGCTATACAGGACAAACAGCAGGAGAAACAACAGCAGGATTAAGATTAATGGGGTATGATGCAGTATCACTTAATGGTGGTATGGGAAAAGCATCAAATTCACCTAGTGGTTGGTTAAATAAAGGGTACCCAGTTGTAAGTTCACTTAGTTTAGAAGTGCTAGAAAATGAGTATTTTGCCAATATGCCAAAGCATATTTATAAAATTAATCAAGTAGAATTTTTAGATAAAGTTAAAGCAAATGAAGATATGACAATTCTTGATATAAGAAGTGCTGATGATTATGCAAAAGGACATATTAAAGGAGCAGTAAATGCACCTTGGGGAACTGCAGTAAGTGATATTCTTACAAAACTTCCTTCAGATAAGCCACTCTTCGTACATTGTTATAGTGGACAAACAGCAGGACAAGCAGTTAATACATTAGTAATAGCAGGATTTGATGCAAGAAGTGTAAACCTTGGATGGAACTTTGGAATATCTAAAGTAGAAGGTTACGAAGAATTTGTTACAACAGACGAAAGTGTTTTAACAGAAGACGTTACAGAAATCGATAAAGGCATTCAATCTGCACTAGATGCATATTATGCAGGACTTAGTGATGTTAAAGAAACAATCTTCAAAAACTATAAAATTTCAGAAGCAAACTTAAAACAAAAAATTGAAGAAAAAGATGATTCAATATATATCTTATCAGCAAGAAGTGCTGAAGATTATGCAAAAGGGCATATTGAAGGAGCTGTAAATTTACCTTATGGTAAAGATATGGCAAGTGGATTCTCTGATTTACCAAAAGATAAAAAAATCGTAGTATATTGTTATAGTGGACAAACAGCAGGACAAGCAACAGCAGCAATGAGATTATTAGGCTATGATGCAGTTTCTCTTAACGGAGGAATGGGTGTTGGTTCAAATGCACCACTTGGATGGACTAATAAAGGATATGATGTAGTTCAGTAATTAAAATTCAATTTCATAAATAATAGTAAAGGTAATCGCTTTTTAGTGATTACCTTTATTGTTATTAGATGTTAAAATATAATAAGATGTATCAATTGTATTACTAAATGGAGGTTGTTTTATGAAAACAATTCTTGTTACAGGTGGTCTTGGTTTTGTTGGAAGCAATTTTATAAAATATATATTAAAAAAATATAAGAATTATATTATTGTAAATATTGATAAAATCACATATTCAGGCAATTTAGAGTATCTAAAAGATGTTGAAAAAGAATCTAGATATTACTTTGAGAAAGGTGATATTGCAGATATGTCGTTTATTTTATCGGTTTTTAAAAAATATGATATTGATTATATTATTAATATTGCAGCTGAAACTCATGTGGATAGAAGCATTGAAGATTCAAATCCATTTGTAAGAACAAATATAGTTGGAACTTCAATACTTTTAGATGTTGCAAAAAAAGAATGGCAAATTAATACAGATAATCATGGTTATCCTATATATAAAGATAATGTAAGATTTATTCAAATTTCAACGGATGAAGTATATGGATCGTATACTGATGAAGAAATTTTTACAGAAAAAACAAATTTATTGGCAACTAATCCATATGCAGCAAGCAAAGCGAGTGCAGATTTAATGGTTATATCATATGGAAAAACATTTAAATTACCATTTAATATAACTAGATGCGCAAATAATTATGGAAAATATCAATTTCCAGAAAAATTAATACCATTAGTAATTAAAAAGTGCATAAATAATGAAGAAATACCTCTATATGGAGATGGAAAACAAATTAGAGAGTGGATACATGTGTTAGATCACGTTAGGGCTATAGATGTTATTTTGCATGATGGTATACTATTTGAAATCTACAATATAACAACAAATGAAGAGAAACAAAATATAGATGTTGTAAAAAAGATTATAGATATTGTAGGAAAAGATTATAGTTTAATAAAAAATGTAGAAGATAGATTGTCACATGACGTAAAATATTCAATAAATGCAGATAAATTAAAAAACACATTGAATTGGTCGCCAATATATAATTTTGATGTAGAACTAGAAAATGTTGTTAATTGGTATTTAGAAAATTCGTGGATTTTTGAATAAAAAAATTAATTTAGAGTAAGGATATTGTAAGAAAAAATAAAATAGAAAAAAGCTTCTTATGTCTTATTATTTAATCACTTAAATAAAATTATAATACAAGGGGAGCTTTTCTTATCTACAATTGTAGACAGTATTTTATGGATGATGAAAATATGATACGTAAAATTTAGTTTAGAGACTACAAAAGCCATTGCAATAGCTATAGTTAAGAAAATATTGAAATCTTTAATTTACGGCAGTAAATTGATATAATTCTTTTTTAATTGATAATGTTTATTAATTAAAAAACGTGATATAATTATTTAGTTAATAAGAATTTTATCATATGAAAAATGATTATAAAATAGCTGAGGTGAAGATATTGAGATTAAGAAATGATCTTTGTTGGTGTGGTAGTGGTAAAAAGTATAAAAAGTGCCATTTGCATATGGATGAGAAATTAAAAATTTTATCTAAAGAAGGATATGAAATTCCTGACCATAGAATTATTTATAGTGATGAAATTATTGAAGGAGTTAGAAAAAGCTCTGAAATAACTAAGGGTATATTTAAATATTTGGAAGATAAAATTGTAGCAGGTATTAAAACTAGTGATATTGATAGATGGGTACATGATTATACCGTTGAAAGAAATGCTTTGCCAGCAACACTTGGTTACAATGGCTTTACTAAAAGCTGTTGCACATCTGTAAATGATGTAGTTTGCCACGGAATACCGAGTGATGAGGTATTGAAAGATGGTGATATTATTAATATTGATTTGACAACGAATTTAGATGGTTATTTTTCAGATTCTAGTCGTATGTATATGATAGGTGAAGTAAGTGAAGAAGCTAGGCGACTTGTTGAAGAAACATATGAATGTATGATGATTGGTATAGGTGAAGTTAAACCATATAATACAATATCAAATATTGGAAAAGCTATCGAAAAATATGCTATAAAAAAAGGCTATTCAGTAGTCGAAGCATTAGGAGGTCATGGAATAGGAGTTAAATTTCATGAAGAACCATTTATAAATCATTTTGAAACGGACGAACTTGGAATGATTATGGTTCCTGGAATGATGTTTACTATTGAACCTATGATTAATGAGGGAAGTTTTGATGTTAAGATGTTAGATGATGGGTGGACAATTAAAACTATTGATGGTTCTTTATCCGCTCAATGGGAGCATACAATTTTAGTTACTGAAGAAGGATACGAAATATTGACATTGTTAGACTGATAGTAAGTGCTATAAAATTGAATATTTTATATGAGTAATTCTATTACTTATAAAATAAAAAAAAAACGACCTTATAAAATTAATTTTTTAGAGGTCGCTTATATATTAAAATCTATTTTTCTCTTAATTCTTCTCTAGTTAATGAGAAATTACATTTAGGACATTTTACTTCATAGCAAGGAATCCCACGTTTATGTTCTTGAGAATATCCGCATTTAGGACAAACACATTTCCCATTAACACCTAATCCAAAATTTTTTTTGTTTTTTCCCATACCTTCATTATTCATTTAAAATCACTTCCTTATTACTTAATAAATCAAAATAAGAGTGGTTAGATTTACTAAGAATATTTAATAATAAATCATAATTTTTTTGGAGTTCATTCAAACTTTCTTCAATTAAAATATTTTCAGAAATAACAGGTAATAATTTTTTTGAAATTCTTTTTATATTTGGGCCAAATACTTTTGTAATTGCAATATTTATATTTTCTTTTTTTAAAATACTTAGAATACCTTTGGCTTTATTTGGATCAGCATGTTTCTTTTCTTCTTCGGTAGTATTTTCAATTCTATTTATAAAAACAATAGAATTAGAATCAATTTCATAAATATCATAATATATAGCATCTCCAAAATGTCTAATACAAAATTCTGTTCCATTATCTGTAGCACAAGCAATTAACATAAAATCCCTCCAAAATTAATATATATAATTATAACATTAATTTTTAATTAATAATAGTTATCAATTAAAAAAATGTGAAATTTACTCTTAATATATAATGAGTATGGGTAATCTTTTGTATTAAATTTCTATTAGCCTTAGTCTGTAAAAGGGTATTTAATTAGGAGGTATAAATAAAATTATAACAAATTAAATAATGCTATAATTATATTGTATAGGTTAAAATAAAAGTTTTAATATATAAAAATATTAATAGTAATTAGTGATTGTCATAAATAAGTATGAAAGGAGTATTTATGAAAAAAATTCGTGTATTAATTTTAACTATTATTATAATTGTTTCTTTTCACTCAATTAGTTTTTCTTTGTTATCTGATCATGATTTTAGCACAGAAAATGATGGTGTTTTTAAAAATATTACAATGTCATCTGGATTATCACAATCAAGTATTGAAAGTGTTTTAGTAGATACAAAAGGTCGTATATGGATTGGTACACAAGATGGACTTAATAGATATAATGGAGATAGTTTTATTTACTATAAGCATAATTTCAAAGATAATACAAGTATATCGAATAATACTATTAAGCAACTCTTTGAAGATTCAGAGGGAACTATTTGGGTAGGAACAATGAACGGAGGAATTGATTTATATAATACTAAAAATGATAATTTTGATAAACTTATTATAAAAGATGCTTATGGAAAAATAATTACTGATATTAGAGATATAAAGGAAGATAGCAATAAAAGAATAGTTATTGCTACTAATAAAGGTATTTATATCTACGATTTAATAAAAAATCAATTTTTAGATAATAACGTTTTAGATAAAATAGGTATTGAAAAACTTTTAATTGATAATGAAAATAAAATTTGGGCTGCAACAGAAAAAGGATTTTTTTCAATTTCTTTAAATAAGAGTAATTCAATATCTATATATAATTATTCTAAAAATGAATTCAAAAATATAATCAAATGTAAAGATAATTTTTTTCTTGTTCAAGAAGGAAATACAAATTTATTATTATTTAATACAGAAACAAAACAATTCCAAAATTTTGAATTATTTAAAAATACTAATATGGATACTATTTCTGCAATTCACAAAGATACAATTGGACAAATTTGGATTGGTACATTTAATAATGGTATCTATAATATAGATATTTCTTCAAAGAAAATAAAGCATTATATACATTCTCCTGAAGACGAACACTCTTTAAGTAAAAACGATGTTCGTGTTATATATGAAGATAGTCGCAATCAAATTTGGATTGGAACTAATACAAATGGAGTTTCAATTTATAGTTATAGAAATCAAAAGTTTCATGTAGTAAAAAATAATATATATAATAAATTTTCTCTATTAGATAATACAATTCGTGGATTCTACTATGATAAAAAAAATAATTACTTGTGGGTTGCGTCTTCAAAAGGAGTAAGTCGATGGGACGAATCAATAAAAGGCTATATACATTATTCGGAAAATCTTGGTAATTTTCCTGATAAACAAGCTGGTAAAGTTAGAGGTATGTTTGCTTCAAATGATGGAAGGTTATTTGTATTTTCATGGAATGGAATTAGTATTTATGATTCTAAATTAGATAAATTTATTGAATATACTTCGAAATCAAAACTTCCTATACCCTCATCAGCATGGATTGCATTATATATAGATAAAGATGGCTATGAGTATATAGGCTCAAAACAAGGTGTTTTGATTAAAAGTCCAATAGATAAAAATTATAAGCTATATACACAAAATGATGGATTAGTTAGCAATTTTGTAATGAGATTTTTTGAAGATAATAAAAATCGAGTTTGGTTTGGTACAGACCATGGAATTAGCATATTTGACAAAAAAACAAAAAAAATTATAAATATATCTAAAGATAGTAAAATTAAATTAAACACTGATTTTATATTTAGTTTTTATGAAAATAAAGATTATTATTGGTTAGGAAGTCGAGGTGATGGTATATTTCGTGTTTCAAAAGATTTAAAATCTTTTAAGAATTACACTGAAAAAGATGGGCTTCCTAATGGAACTGCCTATTCAATTTTGCCATCAACTGATGGTACATTATATATTTCATCAAATAAAGGAATTTATTCATTTAATCCTATAACTGAAAAGATACATTCTTATAATTATATGGATGGAATTCAAAACTTAGAATTTAACAATTACGCATATTGGCAATCTAAGGATGGTACAATTTTTATGGGTGGAATTT
The DNA here is from genome assembly GCF_033097505.1 of Helicovermis profundi. NCBI lineage: Bacteria > Bacillati > Bacillota > Clostridia > Peptostreptococcales > Caminicellaceae > Helicovermis > Helicovermis profundi. Next base: position 994,830 of record NZ_AP028654.1, read on the forward strand.
CTGGGTTTAATTATTTTCATCCTGATAATATTAAAATGGAATCTATAAGCTCAAAGGTTATAATTAATAAAGTTATGATCAAAGGTTTAAAAGAAAATTTTGCAAATAGTTCTAAGGTTAATAATATATATGATTATAAGCATAGAGATATATTATTTGGATTTTATTCGTTAGATATAATTACAGATTCAAAAACAAAATATAAATATGTTTTAGAAGGTTATAGTAAAGAATGGTCTAAAGCAATTAGTTCAAAACAAGTAAGATATACAAATCTTCCTAGTGGAAATTATATTTTTAAAGTAATAGCGACTGATTCTAATAGTAATTGGAATTCAATAGAAACTACATTTGCATTTACAATTGATAAAGCACCTTGGGAAACTTGGTGGGCAATCGGTATCTATATTGTTATTTTTTTACTTGTAATATTATTAATAATAAAAATTATTAATGAGAGGACTATAAGAATAAAAAAACAAAATGAACTTTTAGAAGCTATAGTAGATATGAGAACAGCTGAACTCATTAAGGCTAATAAAAAATTGGAAATAGAAGCGACAATAGATAAGCTCACACATTTATATAATAGACGTAAAATTCAAAATATTTTAGAGGATGAAATAGTAAGAAAGAATAGATATGAAAAACCACTTAGTATTTTAATATGCGATATTGATTTTTTTAAGAAAGTTAACGACACATATGGTCATAATGTTGGAGATGAAGTTTTAGAAGAAGTAGCATTGGCTATGAAAAATTCCACAAGGGAAACTGACTTTGTTGGCCGATGGGGTGGTGAAGAATTTATTATTGTTGCAGTTGAGACTAATTTAGAAACTTCTAGAATTTTATCAGAAAGAATACGAGAAAATGTTGAAAATACAGTAATAAATGGTGATATAAGTATAACTATTAGTATAGGAGTAGTTGAGTGTTTTGAAGATGAAGATTCGAAGTCAGTTGTATATAGAGCAGATAAAAATCTTTATAGAGCTAAAAAAAATGGAAGAAATCGTGTAGTATCAGGATAAAATATATTTTATCCGATGCCTTAGAGTTCTAATACCCCCACTTCTAAAAAAGTGGGGGTATTAGAACTCTAAAAAGGCCCTGGATTATGTTTTCTAAGATTCGGTGGGAGTAAAAACTCCAAGAAATTCATTTATGTTGTCTGAGTTTGGTAAATTATAAAAAGCCTATAGGTTAATGAATGTTATTTCCAATTTAACCTATAGGCTGTTCTATATTTATTTTATTTTTTTAAATATAAAGAAAGTAATATTAAGATGCAATATTTCTATTAGTATCTTCCCATTTTAGATAATCGTTTAGCAAACGAAGCGATTGCTTTGTTTTCTTATTTTTAACATTTTTTATATCAGAACTATCTTTTAAAATTTTAGACATTTTAACTAATTGAATTTCTAGATATTTAGGATTATTTAATTTGTTCATATTAGGAGTAGTTTTTGATTTTTTAAGCGATGCTGACATTGTTTCCATGAACATTAGTAGTAAAAAACTTTTTTTCTTTTGCTTTGGAATCTGGCGTGCGCTTACATAAATTTGTTCAAATAATTTTGTTAAATTTCTTTTTTTGTAATAATATATTGCGATAGCAACGACAGCTACTACTATTGTAATTACTGCAATAATTATTAGACTCTTATTATCCATTATTTCTCCCCTTTAGTAAAAATATTGTTTACACATATTATTATATAATAAATAAGACTGAGAATAAATAGTAAAAGTGAAATGTTATTTGAAAAACAATTTTATTGTATGTTTATATTATTGAGTAATTTGTCGAAAAAGTGGTATAGATAAATATGAGTAGTAAAATGAAAAAAGGGGAGGCATATATGAAGAAGAAAAAAATAAGTTTAAAAGTATTAAATGTTTCTATTGTTATTATTTTATTAATTATTGCTATAATTATTACGGCGGGTATTTCTATTTATGGATTAAAGTCGAATGTTAATGCAATTACTGATAAAATAACAACAGAAGGTCAAAAAACTTCTACAGAGTTTAAAAATACTTTAACGGATGTTGCACTTAAAGGAACAATGGACCAAATGGATGCTGTTAGAGACTCAGTAAGAAATTATTTTAGAGATGCTGAAATTGGAACTAGAATTATTTCAGAAGATAGTAGTGCAAAACAAATTATGAATTCTGAAAATAAAATTGAAACAGGAGCATTATTAAAAAAATCACTTGTAAATGTGTACGAACAATCGAAAGGTAGTATTTTATTTATTTATGCAGGATATGAGGATGGTGGCATATATACTGCAACAGGTTGGGAAACTGATGATTATGATCCACGTGTTAGACCATGGTATAAAGATGCTATGAAGAATAAAGAAAAATTAATTTGGACTACTCCATATATTGATTTTGCAACTGGAGCCTTGATTATTTCCGCAGCTATAACAATTGAAGATGAAAAAGGTAATGCAATAGGTGTAGTAGGTGCAGATATATCTTTAACTTCTGTTCAAAATTTATTAAAAAATTATAAAATTGGCGAAAGTGGTTATATTTATGCTGTAGATAAAAAGGGTGTCATTTTTTACCATCCAGCTGACGATGGCGTTGAAGATCCAAAAGCCTATAAAAAAATTGGTAAACCGGTTACTACAGAAGTAGCAAAAGAATATTCAATGGGAAACGATAATACAACTAAAATACTTAGATATGAATACAATGGTGATAATAAAGTTGCAATAGCAGTTAAAGTTCCAGAATTAGATCTTTCATTATTTGCTGCTTATAAAATGGATGAACTTAATAAAATTTCTAATGAAACTGTTGAAAAATTTAATAATCTTGAAAAAGAAGTTGCAATTACATCAAACAATAGTCAAAAAAATACAATTAGAAATATAATATTAATGGGAGTTGGTTTATTAATAGTATTAGGACTTATTACAATAATTATTATAAGCAAGATAGTTAAACCTATAGAGCTTATGACTATTAATATTAAAGAATTAGCAAAGGGTAAATTTACAAATAAAATTCATTTTTCAGCATTTACTAGTGAAATTGGTGAGGCGGTAGATGGTCTTGAGCATTTAAGACTTGAACTTAGTGAAATTATCAACAACATTTTACTTCTTTCAAATGATATTGGTACATCTTCTGTAAAACTTTCTAAAAATGGATCTGAACTTGAAGAAATTTCAGAAGCTGTTTCTCTTGCTGTTAATGAAATTGCTGAAGGTGCAACTAATCAAGCTATGGACGCTGAAGAAAGTGCTCGTTTAATGGAAGGTTTATCTAGTGAAGTTAATAGTCTTACTGATTATAACGCTGAACAAGTTGAAGAAATAAATAAATTAGATAAAAATTCTTTAAAAGGAGTAAAAGCAATTGAGAATTTAACTATTAAATCAAATGAATCATTAGATATAATAACTAAAACTTCTGATAAAACTCATGAACTTTCAGATGTTATTGGTACTATAACTGGTATAACTGACACTATTTCTAGTATTGCAGAGCAAACTAATCTACTCGCTCTTAATGCATCGATAGAAGCTGCAAGGGCAGGCGAAGCCGGAAAAGGTTTTTCTGTAGTTGCTGATGAGATTAGAAAATTGGCTGAAGAAACTGCAAATGCTACTAATCAAATTACGGAGATGATATTTAAAGTTAAGCAAACATCGGAAAGTGTTGTAGACTCAATGGGATTTGTTGAAAAAATTAATGACGAACAAATGAAAGCGTCTATTGATGTAAGTTCATCATTTGATGATATTAGAGTTTCACTTGAAAATATAGTAAGAATGATTGATGAATCTTCAAATAAAATTAATGATATTGATTCTAGAAAAGAACTTGTATCAAGTAAAATTGAGAATATTGTTTCAGTTACTGAAGAAACTGCAGCAGCCTCAGAAGAGGTTTCTGCTTCTATGGAAACTCAGAATGAATCAGTAAAATTACTTGCAACCTTATCTGAGGATTTAGAGAAAAAAATTGAACGATTAAATGGTGACTTAGAAAAATTTGAAATTTAAAAAATCATAATTTTTAATATATCCTATAAATAGATAATTAATTATCTACTTTATAGGGTATATTTTTATATAACATATAATAAATGAATTTCTTGAATTCAGAGAGAGTTTTTACTCCCACTGAATCTTAGAAAACATAATCCAGGGCCTTTTAGAGTTCTTTATCTCCCACTTTTTTAAGAAGTAGGGGTATTAGAATTCTAAGGCATCGGATAAATAAGATGTGGTATAATTTTGGTAAAATAATATTCACAATTGTTTCAAAATGGGGTGATAATATGTATGATGTTGCAATAATAGGAGCTGGAGTAATTGGAACTATAATTGCAAGAACTTTATCAAAATATAAGCTTGATATAGTTATATTAGAACGTGATAATGACGTGTCAAATGGAACAAGTAAAGCAAATAGCGCTATTATTCATGCAGGATATGATGCCCCCTTTAATACAAAAAAAGGCAAATTAAACGTTAAAGGCAATAAAATGTTCGATAAAATATGTAGTGAATTAAATGTACCTTTTAAAAGAATCGGATCATTAGTTGTTGCTAAAAATGAAGAGGAAATTAAAGTATTATATAAATTAAAAGAAAATGGTGAAAAACTTGGAGTTGAAAATTTAAAAATATTAGATGGCAAAAATGTTGCTATGTTAGAGAAAAACCTTACTAGTGATGTATTAAAAGCCCTTTATGCTCCAACAGCAGGAATAATAGAGCCGTGGGAACTAACAATTGCTTTAGCTGAAAATGCAATGGACAATGGTGTTAAGTTAGAACTCAATTTTGAAGTTAACAGTATAAAAGTATTAAAAGAACACTTTCTAATCAAAAGTAATGATAAGAAAGTTGAAGCAAAAATTGTTGTGAATGCTGCAGGTGTTTATGCAGACGATATTTATAATATGGTTACTGATAAACCCGAATTTTCTATTAGACCAAGGAGAGGTCAGTATTTCCTTCTCGATAAAGAAGCAAGAGGGTTTGTAGAGCATATTATTTTTCCAACACCTACTTCTTTAGGAAAAGGAACTTTGATTACTCCAACGATTGATGGCAATATTTTAATAGGCCCTGATTCAGAAAATCTCAATAAAAATTCTAAAGAATCAATTAATACAACTTTTGAAAGATTAAATTTAGTTAAAAAACTTGCAAAAAATTTAACTGACAAAATACCATATAATCTCAATATAACAACATTTTCAGGACTTAGAGCAGAAGCAACAATAGACGATTTTATAATAGAAGAATCTAAAAAAATACCAAAATTTATCAACGTTGCTGGAATAAAATCACCAGGTCTATCTTCATCACCTGCTATTGCAGAATATGTTGAAGAAATATTAAAAAATATTCTTAAGAATGTTAGCTTAAAAGAAAATTATAATCCATATCGTAGGGCGAGGATAAAGTTTGATAAACTTTCAATTGAGGATAAAAATGAATTAATTAAAAAAGAACCATCATTTGGGAGAATTATATGTCGCTGCGAAATGATTACTGAAGGAGAAATTATTGACGCGATTCATAGAAATGCTGGTGCTAGGACTATAAACGGAGTAAAAAGAAGAGTAAGAGCAGGATCTGGAAGATGTCAAGGTGGATTTTGTGCTCCTAGAGTAATGGAAATATTAGCAAAGGAACTTAATTTAAAAATGGAAGATATAGTTATGGAAAATAAAGAATCATATATTTTGAGTGGGAAAACAAAATCATGATGGAGACTAATATGAATGATTATGACATTGTAATTATTGGTGGTGGTCCTAGTGGACTTGCTGCTGCAATAGAAGCTAAAAGAGAAGGAATAAAAGAAATATTAATTATTGAAAGAGAAATAGAACTTGGAGGAATACTTAATCAATGTATTCATAATGGATTTGGTATACATATATTTAAAGAAGAACTTACTGGGCCAGAATATGCACAGAGATATGTAAATGAACTGATATTAATGGATATTGATTACATGATAGATACAATGGTTGTAAAGATAGAAAAAGATAAAAAAGTTCATGCAATAAACAGAAAAAATGGCTATATGATTATTAATTCTAAAGCTATTATACTTGCTATGGGTTGCAGAGAAAGAACCAGAGGTGCTATTGCAGTTCATGGATATCGACCATCTGGAGTGTTTAATGCGGGTACTGCTCAAAGGTATATTAATATAGAAGGCTATATGATAGGTAAAAGAGTCCTTATATTAGGTTCTGGTGATATAGGATTAATAATGGCTAGAAGATTAACCCTTGAAGGTGCTAAAGTACTTGCAGTTGTAGAGATTATGCCGACTTCTAGTGGACTGTTAAGAAATAAAGTTCAGTGTCTTGATGATTATGATATTCCACTTTTATTAAGTCATAAGGTTACTATGATTAAAGGTAAAGATAGAGTTAGTGGAGTCGTAATTCAAAAAGTTGATAGTAGTTTAAATGTTGTTAGTGGAAGTGAAATTGAATATAAATGTGATACTTTACTTTTGTCTGTTGGATTAATACCGGAAAATGAATTATCAAAAAAAGCTGGAATTAAGATTGACAAATCTACAAATGGACTAATTTTAAATGAAACTATGGAAACTTCAATATCGGGAATATTTGCTTGTGGCAATGTTGTTTATGTTCATGATTTAGTTGATACTGTTACAGATGAGAGTCAAAAAACAGGCAAATTTGCAGCTAATTATGTAAAAAAAAATTATCATAATTATTGATAAAAGGAGGAAGGTGTTGGATAAGACAAAAGAGATTATATGTATTGTATGTCCTGTTGGATGTAGATTAAAAATAATAAAAAATATAGATACGAGTACTTATAGTGTTAAAGGAAATAAATGTAATCGTGGAAAAATATATGGGATTAAAGAATTGACTAATCCAACTAGAAAGGTTCCGAGTACGGTAGCTATTGAAAATGCACTATATACAAGACTTCCAGTAATTACAGACAAAGCAATTGATAAAAAATTAATATTTGATGTGATGGATGAACTTAAGAAAGTAAGTGTTAAAGCACCGATTAATATGGGCGATATTATTATTCATAATATTTTAGATACTAATGTTAATATTATAGCCACTAGAAGTATGGCTGCCTTAAAAAAGTAAAAAACTGTAAGTTAATATTTCCTTTATAAAATTAATTGCAGCTTAAAAAATAATTAAAAGGTGGGTAAAACCACCATTTAATTATTCTATCCATAAATTAGATGTATCAAACATTTTATCTATAATATCAAGATACACAGAGGTGGTGTTACACTTTTTTAATTTTTTTAAAAATTTACCACTTGGATCAATATGTACAGAAGTATAGATCCAAAATTCTTTCATTTTATCACATAAATGTTTATCACCATAAAGTACTTTCTTATAGTGGTTAAAAATGAAGTCGTGAAATTCCTTTATTTTAGCAATTTTCTCGCTAGTAGGTGTAATTATCCCTTTTATAGTTGAAGGTAAAAATGGATCGCGAAGTGCACCTCTACCGATCATAAAACTATTTACCATAGGAAATCTATTTTTTATTTTTATAAAGTCTTCATTTGTAAATATATCGCCATTATAAGTTACTTCATGTTTAGATAAAGAATTTAATATTTCAAATGACTCAAGATTTACTGTGCCTTCGTATTTTTGAATTCCGGTTCTTGCATGTATGATTACACTCTTTAAAGGGTAGTTATTTAGTAATTCAATTATATTAATTCCCTCATCTAAGCTATTAAGTCCTAATCTTAGTTTTACAGTTAAGTCATACTGTTTATTAGTGCAAACCTCATCAAGAAATTTATTTACCATATCAGGATACGCTAAAATACCAGATCCTTTTTTCTTTTTTGTTACAGTATGAGATGGACATCCAATATTCCAGTTTATTTCTTTATATCCCATATCTGCAATTGTAGATGCAAAAAAATTAAAATCAGATCCATTATTTGAAAGTAGTTGCGGGATAATGTCTATATTATTGTTATTATTTTGTGGGATAATGTCTTTATAAATTGATGGCACTATTTTTCTCAAGCTAGATGTTGCTATAAATGGTGTGTAATAGCTATCAACTCCTCCAAAGATTTCTGAGTAAATGTTTCTGTAATGTGCAAGTGTAATTCCTTGAATTGGTGCTAAACTAAGTTTCATATATATCTCCATTTTGTATAGTTATTAGTGCTTATAATTTTAACATATAAAAAGATAGTATTTAAGCATTAATTATTTAAATACAAGAATTAATAAATAATTATTTAGTTAATATCTTGTCAATATGTATTAAATAGTATATTATAAAAGGGTAATTAAATGCGCTTTTAAATATTTGTTTTGATTAATGTATATATTGGAGATTAAAATGAAAAATACAAAAATAGTAATTTTTATAATTGTGTCGATATTACTTTCTTCGATATTAGTTATTAAAATATATGATCAAATTAATAGTGGTATTGAGATTAATATTAAGTTAAGTCAAGTTAGGGCTAATGATTCTCATATTTAAATGAATAAAGTAATGATACTTTTATAGATTGCAAAATTTACTATGAGTTAAAATTTATTTTTATTGTTTATCGTATATGATATAATTAATAGGATAGATTGGATTTAAGGAGATGAGAATCATGTATGTAGCAATTATAATTGTAGTGTTTTTGGGTTTATTATATACTCTTGTAGATATTAAGAAAAATCACGGAAAATAATATTTATATGTTGTATAAAAAATGCACCTATACTTTAAAGTATAGGTGCATTTTTTTAATTTACTACTTTGATATAATTATATTATTAGAATAAATCTTCTGACATTTCTTTTAATAATTCTAAATCGATGATTTGTATGATATTACCATCTTTTTGTATTGTATTATTTTTAGATAATTTATCTAAAATTCTAAGTAGATGTCTATAACTTGTTCCAAGTAGTTCTGACATTTCTGTGAAATTATAATATGTTCCAGTTTCATTATTGTTAGTTAACAAATAGTTTGCAACTCTGTTTTCAAGTGGGTAAAGTAAATTTATAGAACTAGCTTTCGAAAAACTTTTTAATTTATTAGCAAGGCTTTCACACATATATTTTAAAAAACTGCTATCATTAAGGTAGTTCATTTTAATGATTTCAATTGGAATACCAATGCAATAAGTATTTTCAATAACTTCGATATTAGAGTTTGCGCGGTCTTGGTGTATAAATTCAATATCTCCAATTACTTCTAATGAATCATAAAAACGATATGAAAGTATCTTGCCATTTCTAAGTAATGTGTAAACTTTAGCTCTTCCTTCTACTAAAAAATATAAATAATCAAGTTTTTCATCTGCTCTACAAATATGTTCGTTTTTATTAAAAAATAGCAATTTAGCAAATGGAATAATATCTTTGCCAAAAATTTCATCAATTTTATTATCATATATATATTTTGTTAATTTTTTGTTATCTGTTATTATAATCATAATGCCTCCCAAAATGGTGGTTAAATATTCTTTTATAGTATAGCATTTTTTTCATTATGACATTAGTCATAACATATAAATGTTTAATGTGATATTTTTTAATAGCAACAAGTTTAGAGGAGGTATATTTTGTATAAATTATATGCAGTATTTGTAGGAATGTTAATTTCTATTATGATAAGTTTTAATAGTATTTTATCAGTAAATATAGGAACTTATTTATCGATTGTTGTGATTCACCTTGTTGGATTAATTTCAGTATCATTGATTATGATTATATTTAAATTAAAATTAAAAATAAAAAAAGAATTACCCTGGTATTTGTATTTTTCTGGCCTAATCGGAATAGTAATGTTATTGTTTGCAAATCTGACTGTAAGTCATATAGGAGTAGCTTTAACAGTTTCTCTTTCACTATTTGGTCAATCAATAATGGCGCTTGTTATTGATCACTATGGATTATTTGGTATGGATATAGTGGAAATTAGTAGAGAAAAATTTATTAGTCTTTTTATAGTATTTATTGGAATTGGGTTTATGTATTTCTTATAGGAGGAAAAATGTATTTATTAATAGCTTTTATAAGTGGTGGTTTAACAATATTATCAATGATAGTAAATTCTAAACTCGCAAAATATATTGGAATTATTGAAGGTACTATGGTTAACTATATTGTGGGTTTATTTTTTTCTTTTTTAATAATTTTAGTTAATAAGGATATTTTTAATATTTCAATATCTATGCTAAATAATGTTCCATTTTGGTGCTTATTTGGTGGTGCTGTAGGTGTAATAGTAGTTTCAATTTCCAATATAATTATGCCAAAAATTCCTACAATTTATACAACTTTATTAATATTTTCAGGACAGATATTATTTGGATTGGTAATTGATTTTTTTCTAATAAAAAATGTAGGTATTGGTAAAATCATTGGAAGTATTTTGGTTATAGTAGGACTTACTTATAGTATATTAATAGATTATAAGAAAAATAAAATTAAAATAGAACAGGCTTCAAAACAATATAATTTAAGTAAATAGAAATTATATTGTTTTTCACTTTGTATTTTTAAGTTTTATCTGAGAGAAAATCATACCTACAAACATAAGACTCGCTCCAAAGTAACCACGAGTAGTAAGTTTTTCACTTAAAATAATAGCAGCTCCAATTGCGCCAAAGACTGTTTCTAGACTTAATATAAGTGCGGCATGTGAAGGCTTTGCATATTTTTGACCAACAACTTGAAGTGTATAAGCGACTCCAACTGACATAAGTCCACCATAAAGTATAGGAATAAAAGCATTATAAATCATTGTAGTTGTTGTATTTTCAAAAAGTATTGCAGAAACTGCGCTAAAAATTGAGCAAGAAAAAAATTGAATCATAGATAATTTTAAAGCATCATATTTTTTTACAAAATAATCAATAGAAAGAATATGAGTTGCCCAGAAAAAAGCTCCAATTAATTCGAGCAAATCTCCGTAATTTATACTAAAGCCTTTACTAATAGAAAGAAAGTACAATCCTATCATTGCAATTACACTTGATATCCATGTCTGTTTAGTTGCTTTGTGTCTGAATAATATACCTATTAAAGGCACAAGAACAATATAAAGTCCAGTAATAAAAGCAGTGTTTCCAACTGATGTATACATAATTCCAATTTGCTGAAGAGCTGAGGCGATAAATAGGATAAAACCAAGTAAAATACCGGAAGGTATTATTTTTTTTATGCCAGAAAAAGCTAAATTATTATTCTTTTTATCAAAATATATTATAAGAGGAATTAAAGATAAAGCACCTAAAAAAAATCTTATACCATTAAATGAATAAGCTCCTATAACTTCTCCACCAAGTCTTTGAGCTACAAAAGCGAGTCCCCATATTATTGAAGTGATAAATAATAAAATATTTCCTTTTATTCGATTTTTATTCATATTTTTCTCCCAAACTAACTCTATAAGATTAATTGATTTTCTATATGTATTTTATCATAGATAAGAAAATTATTTAATGTTATCATGTTATAATTAGTAAAGACCAGCTAGTAATAGTCAAGTAATTTAATAAAAAAAGTTCTTATTAAAAATGAGCATGCTAAATAATGCTCGAGTAAAAACGAACATTCAATATTATTTACTGTAAAAATATTTATTAAGCAGCAACAGGATTATGAAGTTTAGATTCTAAAAACATTCTTTTGTGGATGAGTGGATTTCTAACTTCATATGGTTTTTGATTTTTTAGTATTGAAAAAATATAGCGAAGTAGTTTATTCATAACAGCTACAAGTTTAACTTTTTTCTTTTTCTTATCAAGGGCTATGTGATAATATTCATACAAAACAAGATTTATTGGCTTTTTATTTTTACTTGTACGTATTGAAGCAAGAGCGACTGTGTACAAAGCTCTTCTACCTATAGCAGTACCACGTTTGGACATTTTATTGCGATCACCGCTAAAATTGCCAGATTGATTAACGCTAGGATCTACACCGAAAAAAGCTACAAGTTGTTGAGGCTTAGAAAAATTATTAATATCACCCATTTCAACTAACAAAGTAATTGCAGTTATATCACCAAGACCTTTGAAACTTTTAAGAAGATTAATATTTTGTTTAAATACTTCTCCAAAAGAGGCATTGTCAATATATTGGTGAATTTCATCTACAATATTTCTAAGTTGATTTGTATAAAAATCAAAACTTTCGCTAAAACGTATTACTTTAGATTCAAAAAGCAAGGGAGTAATACCAATGATATTGGCACTATTAGCGATTTTTATAAGTTTGTTATATTTATTATTAGCCCAACTAGAACCACGTCTTGATGACTTTGTTAGAAGTTCAATAACAACTTTGGGCTCAGCGTTAAGAAGATGTTTAGGTGTTGGATATTTTCTAATAAATATTAAAGGTGTCTTACCTGTTATATTAGCAAATGCATTTTGAAGTCCTGGATAGTTAATATAAATATTATTTGAGAAAGTTTTTTTCAAATTTGCCTTTAAATCAACAACTTTGTAATACTCACGAACTAGGAGTTTAAGGTGTAAAAACTCCTCACTAGTGAATGTTGAAGTCTTTACATTATCAAATTTACAAATTTTTGCGATGGAAAGAGAATCTAATTTATCAGTTTTTACTTTTCTTATGTTCGAATTCTTGTTAGAATTAGTTATCAGAGGATTTATTACATGTATATCAATCTGATTTTTAACAAGAAAATGAAGAAGAGTAAGATGATATATTCCCGTGGATTCGCAAAATACTTTGGGACTATCGTTAAACTCTTCTTCAATTTTTTGTAGAAAAAGAAGAAGTTTATTGAAGCCCTCAAGTGTATGGCTAATTTTAAGGTTCTTACGGAATACGTCGCCATTAGGTTTTAAAGCAGTAACTACTGAAAAATTAGCAGCAACATCAATGCCTACAACAGGCAAATGGTAATAGTTAGACATAAAATAACCCCCATTTAAAATAATAAAGAGTAACAATAATTAGTGAGTCAATTAACCTTGTAAGTGACACGAATAATTCTCTAATAATATTTATGATCAAAGAGAAATTCAACCAGCTAAATCAAAGAATCTCACAATAATGCAAGCTTTGTTACGAATATAAACTCAAGAAATGAGTCATTCAAGGAGAAGACGCATACACTCTTTATGAGATAACTATAATAGAAAAATTACAGTATGTTAAGTGGTTGAACTTATTTTTAATCACAAACAATATAAATGAATTAGGTAAGAATATTCGCAAGAAACTTAAGCAATATTTCTAACCTAATTATACAAGGAGGTTTTTATGAAAAAAATTTTATTAATTATAATATTTCAAATAGTAGTAATTACATTTACGTTTTCTGAAAATCTAACATCTAACGTAAGTGTATTTATAGATGGAAATAAAGTGATTTTTAATGAGAATCTTGCTAGTCCATTTGTTGATAAAAATAATAGAACTTTAGTTCCATTAAGAACTGTTTTTGAAAAATACGGAGCGAAGGTTAATTGGAACTTCTTAAAGCAAGAAGCTACTATAGATTACAATAATCATTTTTTAGAAATTCCTATTGGTGAAAATTATATATATGAAGACAATATAAAGTACAAAAATTTTGCGAAAGCTATAATTAAAAATAACAGAACTTATATACCAGTAAGAAAAATAATTGAGCTTATTGGCGGTAAAGTAAATTATGATTCAAATACTAAAACTGTTATTATTAATCATAATTATAAAGTTAGAGATGAGGTATTAATAAAAAACAAACTGCTATATCAACTTCAAAATTTAAATATTGATGACGTAATTAATTCTGGATATAAAATAATAATTATGGATTATTCTGAAGATGGTAGTGAAAACGATGCATATAGTAAAGACGAGATTCAAAGACTCAAAAATAGTAAAATAACTCCATTAGCTTACATTAGTATTGGAGAAGCAGAAAAATATCGTTATTATTGGAATGATACTTTTAAAAAAGAGAATTTTATTGGTATAGAAAATAGAGACTGGCAAGGTAATTATAAAGTTAGATATTGGGACAGTGAGTGGAAAAATATAGTATTTACTTACCTAGACAAATTAATTGACAGTGGCTTTGATGGTGCTTATCTTGATATTGTTGATGCTTATGAGTATTGGTCAGATGATGAAAATAAGGAAAAAAATCTTTTTAGTGACCCTAAAAGTGAAAAACAAAGTGCAAAGCTAATGATTCAATTCATTAAGGAAATTAATCAGTATTGTAAAAGCAAAAATCCAAATTTTCTTGTTATTCCTCAAAACGGATCAAATATAATTGACTATGATGATGGAACATATATTAGTAATATAGATGGAATTGGAATAGAAGACCTTTGGTTTATGGAAACTGAAAGACGGGAAGATAATGATGTATATAAAAGATTACAAAATCTACAGACCATTAAAAATGCAGGGAAATTTGTATTAGTAACTGATTACATTTATGATGATTTTGATACAAAAGAGAATAATACAAAAAGAGCTAGTATATTTATTAATGAGGCAAATCAAAATGGATTTAAATATTATATTTCAAATAGAAATAGGAATTTAGATGAAATACTTAAAATTAAATAATAAAATTAAATAATAAAATTAAATAATAAAAATAAACAACAACGACTATATGTCGTTGTTGTTTATTTTTAGGTTTTTAAAAGAATTTTAAAAATATAATTTAATAGTATTGACTTCTATATTTATTAGGAGTAATATAAAAACAAACATATGAATAAGTGTTCATATAAAAAATATGAGGTGATGAAATGAAAAAATTAAAAAGTGAAGAGGAACATGAAGTGGATAAATTGAATAATCATAATAGTGAAGACTATAAACATGATCATGATCATTCTCATGACAATACTCACGTTCATGATCATAATCATGGACACAGTCATGATGTATCCAATTTGTCTGGGAAAAAAATATTTTGGGTTACAGTATTAAATGCTACAATAACGATTGCAGAGATTATTGGAGGTATACTTTCGGGTAGTCTTGCTCTTTTATCTGATGCAGTTCACAATTTAAGTGATACAATTGCAATTGCACTTTCTTATGTAGCAAATAGAATTTCTAAGAGGCCAAATGATGAAAAAAAAACGTATGGTTATAAGAGAGCAGAAATACTTGCAGCTTTTATTAATTCATCAGTTTTATTTGCTTTATCTATAATTTTAATATTTGAAGCATTTAATAGATGGAAAAATCCTGAGACAATCAATGGGAACCTAATGATAATAGTGGCGTTCATTGGTTTAGTAGCAAATTTTGTTTCAATGTATTTGCTTGAAAAGGATTCTCATGGAAATTTAAATATTAAATCAAGTTATCTTCATTTATTAGGTGATACTATTTCATCTGTTGGAGTATTAGGTGGGGGCTTACTTATTAAATATTTTGGAATTGTATTTGTAGATCCTCTAATTACTATTCTAATTTCTTTATATATACTAAGAGAGACATGGCATATAATTAAAAAAACAATAGATATTTTAATGCAGTCTTCAGCTGATCTTTCATATGAAACAATAAAAATTGACATTGAAAATATTGAGAAAGTTAAAAACTTGCACCATGTTCACTCGTGGATGTCTAATGAAAAAACAATACATTTTGAAGCACATATTGACTTAGAAGACATGATGCTTTCAGAAGTAGAATTAATTTATGAGAAAGTTAATCATATATTAATTGATAAATATAGTGTGGATCATATCACTATTCAAGCAGAAGTTGATAAATGTAAAGATAAAAATTTATTTAAATGTTGATTTTTTTATAGTAAAATAATATATAAACATTATTTTTTAGGAGGATTTATGAATAAATTATTTTGCTACCCCAAATGAAGTACTTGCAGAAAAACTGTAAATTGGCTGGAAGCCAATAAAATTGAATTTGAATATATTGATATTACAAAATATCCACCAGGTGCTGAATTAATTGAAAAATTATTTTTAAGTAGTGAATATACCTTAAAGAAGCTCTTTAACACATCTGGCGTCAGGTATAGGGAATTAAAATTAAAAGATAAATTAGCAAATATGTCGGATAAAGAGGCTTTTGATTTATTAGCTACAGATGGAAAATTAATTAAAAGACCTTTCTTTATTTTTGATGGTAAATTGCAAATAGGTTTTAAAGAAGAAGTATGGAGTAAGTTATTTTTATAAACTAGAATAAATATCAATAGATGTTTAAGACTATTGATATTTATTTTTTAATATAAAAAAATCCAAATAAAATATATAATAAGTTGAAATTAAATTAGTTTTTGAATTTATAATTTCTTTTTGTACTTAAATATTTATATATTAAGTACGGAAGATACTTATTTGCGTGTATATTAAGTTTGCCACAGTTTTTCATAATGCCTTTATATAATTCTTCATTGATTTTTAATGTAATTTTTTTTGGATTTTCTTTGAAATCTAATGGATAATAATCTTCTATATTATCAGCCATTCTATCATTTGAAAGCAAAAAATTTATTTTCTTTTTTATAGTTATATCCTCATTTTTACATATTGTTTTTAAATCATCATAATATTGTTCGTTTAATGTAAATTTAACAACTTTCATAAACTAGCTCCTTTGAAAAATACTGTGTATTATTTTAATCTTAAATTATAAAAATTAATGTTATAATAGTTTTATTATAGCAAAAAGATAATGTTTGTCATTATCTTTTTTTTCTTTGAGAGGTAGATATGAGTAAAAGACTAATATTAGCTGAAAAACCTTCAGTTGGAAAAGAAATAGCAAGGGTACTTAATTGTAAAAATAAAAAAAATGGATATTTTGAAGGAAATGATTCTATTGTAACTTGGGCATATGGTCACTTAGTTACTTTAGGGGACCCTGAAGTATATGATGATAAGTATAAAAACTGGGTGCTTGATGATTTGCCGATTATTCCCGAAAAATTAAAGACTGTAATAATAGGTAAAACAGCTAGACAATATAAAATAGTAAAAGATTTAATGTTAAGAAAAGATATAGGAGAAATTATTATTGCAACAGATGCAGGTAGAGAAGGAGAACTAGTTGCAAGGTGGGTTATTGAAAAAGTACGCACTAAAAAGCCTATAAAAAGACTTTGGATATCTTCAGTAACCGATAAAGCTATAAGAGATGGTTTTAATAACTTACAGCCAGGCAAAAAATATGAAAATTTATTTAAAGCTGCTACTGCAAGAGCTGAAAGTGACTGGATAGTAGGAATTAATGGAACACGTGCACTTACAACAAAACATAATGCCCAGCTTAGTCTTGGAAGAGTTCAAACACCAACTCTTGCACTAATTAGTCAAAGAGAAGATCAAATTAGAAAATTTACGCCAAAAAAATATTACGGTATAAAAATTTTAGTAGACAAAATTAATGAAAATTTTATCTATAAATCTGATAATCAAAGAATTTTCGATGAAAAAAAAATTGATGATATTATAAATACTATAAAGTATAAAGATGCAAAAGTAACAAGCATTATAAAAAAAGATAAAAAAGAATACTCAAATAAACTATATGATTTAACTTCGCTTCAAAGAGATGCATTTAATAAATATGGATATTCTCCTAAAATGACACTATCTTTAATGCAAAGGCTTTATGAATTTCATAAAATATTGTCGTATCCACGTACTGATTCAAATTACCTTACTGATGATATGGTTGCTACACTTAAAGATAGACTTAAAACCATTCAAATAAATCCGTATAGAAAATTTGCATTTAATATTATGAGAGGAACGATAAAAAAATCAAAGCATTTTGTTGATGAAAGTAAAGTAAGTGATCATCATGCCATTATACCAACAGAAGAAAGTATATTAATTAGTTCCCTAAGCTTTGATGAAAGAAGAATTTATGAATTAGTTGTTCAAAGATTTTTAGAAGTACTTATGCCACCATACGAATACGAAGAAACTGTAGTAACTTTATCTGTGGAAGGGTATCAGTTTTTGGCGTCTTATAATAATATTAAAAGGATTGGATTTAAAGTGATTGGTCAAAGTGGTGAAAAACAAGAAAAATCTTTTCATATAGTAAAAAATCAATCAATTAGAGTCATGAATGTAAGCAAAACAATTGGAGAAACAAAGCCACTTCCATATTTTAATGAAGCTACTCTTTTAGGTGCTATGGAGAATCCTTCAAAATTCATTAAAGAAGGGGAAACAGAACTGAAAAAAATACTGACTGAAACGGGTGGACTTGGCACTGTTGCTACAAGAGCAGAAATAATTGAAAAGCTTTTTCAAGTAAAATATATGGAGAAAAAAGCTACTAGTATTAGACTTACAAAAAAAGGTAAACAAATTCTTGAATTAGTTCCTAAAGAACTAAAAAGTCCACTACTAAGCGCAAAATGGGAAAGAAATTTAAAACTAATTGAAAATGGGAAATTAGATAAAAAAGAATTTATTGATGATATGAAAGAATATACTTTTTCAGTTGTAAATCAAATTAAAAGTGAAAAGAAAATTTACAAACATGATAATTTAACAGGAAAAAAATGTCCTAATTGTGGTAAAGATATGATGATGATTGATAATAAAAAGGGGAAAATGCTAGTTTGTGTTGATAGAGAATGTGGATATCGTGAAAGGATATCTATGTTAACAAATGCTCGGTGTCCAAATTGTCATAAAAAACTATCGTTAAGAGGTGAAAAAGGTAGTCAGATTTTTACATGTTCATGCGGCTATAAAGAAAGTATGACGTCATTTGAAAAACGAAAAAATGAAAGAAAGAAACAAGGTGGTAAGAATGATTACGCAAACTATGTAAAAAAGCAAAAACAAATTGAAGCTAAAGAAAAATTAGAAGATAATCCATTTGCTAAAGCATTAAAAGGATTAAAATTTTAGAAAAAGTAAAGCCATAGAAATTCAATATTTCTGTGGCTTTATCTTGCTAAGCAAAGAAATTTAAAGCTAATTTAATACCAAAACCAATTAAAATTATTCCACATACTTTATTAATAATATTAATGAGATTTGAACTAAAGCTATTTTTAAATTTTGAAATAAAAATAGAAAGACTCATAAACCATGTAAATGATGCAGCAGAAACACCAATTATGAAATAAATAACGTTTTGACCTGACAAAATAGCTCTAAATCCGCTTAATAAAAGAGTACCATCAATAATAGCTTGTGGGTTTAGCCATGTAACAGCGAAGCATGTTAATACAATTTGCCACAGTGATTTGTTTAAGTCAAGTTTATCTTCTTTTTCATGTTTACTTTTAAATAACATAAATCCAATAAATATTACTGCAATACTTCCAATTCCGAGTGTTATAATTTTTAAAACAGGAATTTTTTCTAGTAGTATTCCTATTCCAAAGTAGCAACTTAAAGCTAAGGCAATATCAAAAAAAATAGTAATCAAAGCAACTTCAATTGCTCTTAATCTTGATTTACTAATCGCTGTATTTATAACGTACAAATTTTGCATACCAATAGGCATTACATATGCTAGACCTAACATAAACCCTTGAAAAAAAACATTCATAACTTCTCTCCTTATTTGATGCTAAATGTTGTAATCGGTTAATTATAACATTTTACATGTTAATAACGCATAAAATAATGAAATAATATATAAATTAATTGTAAAAAAGCGTATCCGAAATGTAGTATTAACCTTTTGGATACGCTTTTTTATTCTATATTTTATTATTTTTACACTGATTAGATACTATTTTAAATATTCTAATATATCTGCTTCAATTGATTCAGGTAAAATTTCTGATTCATATCTTTTGATTACTTTACCATTTGTATCAACTAAGAACTTAGTGAAATTCCATTTAATTTCACTATCTAGATAAGTCGGAGCATTACTTGATAAAAATTCTTTAAGTTTGCTTCCTTCAATAAATCCTTCAAAAGGTTTAGATTTAACTAAATATTTGAAAAGTGGATCTGCATTTTCACCATTGACTTCAATTTTTTGAGATAGTGGGAAAGTTACGCCGTAATTAATTTTACAAAATGAAACAATATCTTCTTTGGCGCCAGGCTCTTGATCTAAAAATTGATTACAAGGGAATCCTATAATTTCAAAGCCTTTAGTATTATGCTTCTGATAAAGTTTCTGTAAAGATTCATATTGTGGTGTAAAACCACATTTGCTTGCTGTGTTAACGACTAGTAGTACTTTTCCTTTGTAATCTAATAGGCTCTCTTTTTCATCATCTGTGTTTATAAAACTATAATTATATATACTCATAATAACCTCCGAATTTTTTTATTTAATCTTGTACGATTAATCTTACAAGATTAGTATAGCTCCGTTTAGTTTAAATGTCAATAACTAATATAAAAAAATCCATTGATTTATATTTAGTAGTATAAATCAATGAATCACTTATTACTTGTATTTTTTTTCTGCTACTTCTAATTTCATTGCAATTTCATCTAAAATAGCTATATATTTTTTATATTCTTCAGTTGTTAATTTAAGCTGGTTACCTAAAGTAGTTGGAACAGTTACAGCGTTGTTTTTCAAAAGTTTGCCATTTTTGGTTATTATTACAATAGTTTTTCTATCATCATTTTTATCTTTTTCCTTAAGTAGATAACCTAATTTTTCTAATCGATCTAAGAGTGGAGTTAGAGTGCCTGTTTTAAGTTCCAGTTTTTCTCCAAGTAATTTAAAGTTTATTGTTTCTTCATCCCATAAAACTAGCATAACCAAATATTGAGGATAGGTTAAATTCAATGCCTTTAATAGTGGTTTATAAAGTCTAGTCATTTTTCTTGATGAAGAATATAATCTAAAACATAATTGTTTATCTAACTTTAATAAATCATTTTCTTCTTTTGAGTTATTCATAATTTTATTGCAGTAAATAATATATTACTGCATCCTCCTTTTTATAGTTTAGCAATATTTAATAATT
Organism: Helicovermis profundi; assembly: GCF_033097505.1. NCBI lineage: Bacteria > Bacillati > Bacillota > Clostridia > Peptostreptococcales > Caminicellaceae > Helicovermis > Helicovermis profundi. The sequence continues at coordinate 1,015,782 of NZ_AP028654.1, forward strand.
TACAGATTAAATAAAATTAATTATTTTAAACCCGCCTTTTAAAGAACAACTTTTCTCAGCATAATTGGTAGCCTTTCTTAAAGATTCGATTTTATTAACCCCATTTAAATAGTTGTCAATTAAAATGGTGTCAAATAAGTCGCCAGCACCTATAGTATAATTAAGTTTAGTTGTATTTCCATTAATGAATAGATCATCCCATTTAGCACCTTTTTCTCCTAATTTAATTATATTGCATTTAGTTAATGTATGTTCATTGATATTTCCAATTTTAATTATATTATCAGGAAAATTTATATTTTTTAAAAGAAAGGCTCTAGGTCCTACATCAAAAAAAATATTTTTATAATTTAAATTTAGTGCAGTATTTATTGATTCAACATGAATTTCGCTAGTTAATACTAAAGATTCGTTTCTTAAATTACTTGAATTAATTTTTAGTGAAAAGTCATTTACACCTCTCTTAACAGAAAACATTTTATCATTTTTAGCGATGAAAGATCCAGTGTAACCATTAATAATTGAAATATTTTTAGTATCAAAATCATAAGTTTTTAATTCTTCTAAAATATATTTTCCTTTTTCGTCATTACCTATATTGCCAAAAAAATTAACATTATGACCTAATAGATGTAAACCGAGGGCAATAGTAAGACCCGATCCACCTATTGTTTCAATAATTTCTTTTCCTTTACTTGTATCATAGATATAAGTATCTACGAATATGGCTCCCAAAACATCAATATCCATATATCTTTTTAGATGAAAAATCATCTATCTCCTTTTTATTTTATACTTAATTATAGTATACTAAGGCTGAGAAATAATATTAAATTTTATTTTTCTTAAATATTCATTTATAAAGTGAGGTATGTATGTATTACATTTCGTTTATTATAGTGATAATTTCCGGTGCATTTTATCATATTACTCAAAAATCAATATCTGAGGGTTCTAATCCTTTTCTCTCACTCTTTATAACATATTTAGTTGCAATAACTGTTTCATTTTTTCTGTATTTAACATCCAAAAATACTAGTTTTCTTTTAGATGTTAAAGCTATAAAACCGGCTAGTTATTTTTTAGGGTTTGTAATCGTCGGTTTGGAAATGGGATTTTTAATAGCTTACAGAAGTGGATGGAATATTGGTAAACTGAGTATGATAAATAGTATTACAGTTGCACTAATTTTAATTCCAGTTGGAATTTTCATGTTTGGTGAACATATATCTACAAAAAGCATTGTGGGAATTATTATTTCTATAATTGGGCTTGTTATTATGAGATTGTAATTTTAAAAATATCTATAGTTAGTATAGATATTTTTTTTTGATATTTATTATTATTTTGGGGTAACTAATAAAATGATAAGTAAATATTTTGAAAATAGTGTTTAGGGGGGAGTTATATGAAAAAAATTAGCTCAAAAATTTTATTTGCAGTACTTTTAAATGGACTTATTGCTGTATTATTAATTGGTAGTATTAGTATTTATTCAATGTATAATTTAAATGTAAATAGAATAAATCAAGACGAAACGTTACTTAGAAGTAATTATGATAAGATGATAAAAGCTCAAGTTGAAGAGCTAGTTAATTCTTTAGATGGTGTTAATGAAATGTACACTAATGGAAAAATCACAATAGATCAAGCAAAAGATATCTCAGCTAATGTTATAAGAAAAGCAACATATGGTGAAAGTGGATATTTTTGGACAGATACAATTGAGGGAAAAAATGTAGTTTTTTTAGGTCGTAAAGATGTTGAGGGTACAAATAGAATTGATTTGACTGATAAAAAAGGAAACAAAATAATTAAAAGCTTTATTGAGATAGTAAAAAAAGATGGTAGTGGCTATTATAATTACTATTTTCCTAAAGCTGGTAGCGATGAGCCACTTCCTAAAAGAGCATATATTATGCTTTATAAACCTTTTAATTGGATGATTGGAACAGGTAATTATATAGATGATATAGATAAATATATAAAAGAAGAAAAAACATTATCACTTAAAGAATTTTATAATAAAATAATGATTATGGCTGGTTTCACATTAATTGCAACTATTTTTGCATTTCTATTATCGTTCAAAATAAGTAGATCAATTGTGAAACCACTTTATAGAGTTATTGAAATGATTAAAAAGACTTCTGAATTGAATATTTACGATGACCCTTCGTATGATGATTTATTAACTTTTACAGGTGAAAATGGAGAAATAGCACAATCGCTTGGAAGATTAAGATCAGTACTTAGAAGTATCGTTGTGTCACTTAAAAATGATTCAGATACGCTAAATGAATCTGCATTACTATTAAATGATATATCAAAAGATGGTAAAGAAAGCACTTCTGGCGTTACAATGGCAATTGATGAATTTGCAAAAGGAGCACAAGAACAAGCAGAGGATGCTCAAATTGCAGCTTCGAAAATGCAAGATTTATCCAAGCAGATTGAAGAATCAGTAAACAATTCAAACGTAATAAATGAAATTTCTTCAGAAGTTGATGAAAAGAATAGTAACGGAGTAAAATTAGTTGAAGATTTAGCTGAAAAATTTGAAGTTACTAAAGAATCAACGGAGAAATTAAATACTAATGTTGAAGTTTTGGGTGAGCTTTCTACTAAAATAACAGATATAACAAATCAAATTCAATCAATTGCTCAGCAAACAAATTTACTTGCACTTAATGCTGCAATTGAAGCTGCGAGGGCAGGAGAAGCAGGTAAAGGTTTTGCAGTTGTTGCTGAGGAAATAAGAAAACTTGCTGAAGAAACAACAACTTCAACAGTTGAAATTGAGGGTATTATTGATAGTATATTAAGTGAAATTAAAGAAACTAGAGAAAATATGGATATATCCAAAACTGCAGTTAATGTTTCAGATAAAGTAATGGAAGAGGTTAAAAAAGCTTTTGACGCAATTGAAATAGCAATGAAAAAGAATTTTTCAGAATTAAAAATTCTTTCTACAAATATTGAAAATGTTGATAGTAATAAAAATGTTACTATTGAAGCAATTGAAGGAATCTCAGCGATAACTGAAGAAAATGCAGCTTCGGCAGAAGAAATATCTGCTACAATGGAATCACAAAGTGAATTAATGAATCAAATATTTGAGAATTCAGAAAAAACTAGTATAATTTCTTCAAGTTTAAAATCAATTATTGATAAATTTAATATTTAATTATAAAATAAATTTATTGATATAGTAATTTTTAATAATACTTATGGGTGCACTAATATATTAATTTTTATAATGTATTAGTGCATTGTTTTGGAGGGATAATGAATAATTGTTATATAGCTTATTATAATTCACCAATAGGAATAGTTAAAATCGTTACTAATAAAGAAGCTATTACATCAGTAGGTTTTGTAGATGTAGGAAATCCTAGTGATCTGTCTGAAAATGAGATGCCGGAAATACTTTTAAAAGCAGTAACTCAATTAGATGAGTATTTTAATGGTGAGAGAAAATTATTTGATTTAAATTATGAACTAAAAGGAACTTCTTTTCAATTAAAAGTTTGGAATGCTTTAATGAATATAGAGTTTGGAAAAACATGTTCATATAAAGACATTGCAATAGAAATAGGAAATAGTAAAGCAATGAGGGCAGTTGGTGGAGCAAATAATAAAAATCCAATTGGCATTATGATTCCATGCCATAGAGTGATAGGAGCAAATAAAAAACTTATTGGATATGCTGGTGGTCTAGATAAAAAACAGTGGCTTTTAAATCACGAAAAAAGGTATATTTAATTATATTCAGTTTATAGGAGTACTTATGAAAATAGAAGCAACTGCAGTAATTATGGCTGGAGGAAAGAGCCTCAGGATGGGTTTTGATAAACAAGAGATTAAGATTAATGAAAAGAATCTTGTTCATATTCAAGCCGATATATTAGGTGAGATTTTTAATGAGGTTATAATTATAAGCAATAAACCAGAGTTATATAAGAATTACCATTTAAACGTATATAAAGATATGATTAAAGATCAAGGACCATTAGGTGGTATTCATTCCGCACTAGTTAATTCATCGAATTATTATAATTATTTTATTGCATGTGATATGCCAAATATTAACACTGAGTACATTAAATACATCTATGAAATTATTTTTGAAGATAAGAGTAAAAATGGTATTGTTGCAAAGCTTAATGATTGGATCGAACCTTTTAATAGTTTTTATACAAAAAATTTAATTGAATCAATTGAAATTCATTTGAAAAACGGAAAGAGAAGTGTTTTTTCTTTGTTAAAAAAAAATAAAATCATATATCTTGAAGAAGAAGCTGTTAGAGAATTCAGTAGTGATTGGAGTATGTTTGACAATTTGAATACTCATCATGAATTAAGCGAATATTACTTAAAAATATAAATGGAAGTGAATATATGAGTTTTACTAAGCGAGTAGAAATTAAAAGAAATGAACTTGGAAAAGAAATTTTAAAAGAGGATATTGTTGTAATAGAAGAGCCTTTTACAATGTTTATAAACGCTAAGGAATTTATTACACTTCTTTGTTCACCAAATAATATTAAAGAACTTATAGTTGGATTTTTATTTAGTGAAGGATTAATAGAAACATATGAAGATATAACTTCAATATCTGTTGATAAATCAAGAGGCCTTGCTTATATTTATATCATAAATGATCTTCATACTCATAAAGAATATAGTGGTAAAAGAGTGATTACAACAGGCTGTGGAAAAGGAAGCGGTGTATATAATTTTAGTGATCTACTTAGAAAAAAAGAAATGGTCAATGCCGAAGAAAAATCTGTGCCAAATGAAAAAACTATTTTTTTTATTGCTTCGAAGATCAATGATATTTCTCCAGTTTTTAAAGAAACAGGAGGAGTACATTCATGTAGTCTTTGGGAAGAAAATCAATTAATTTATTCATTTGAAGACATAGGAAGGCATAATGCGCTTGATAAAATTATTGGGAAAATATTAATAGAAAAATATGATGTGTCAAATAAAATTTTGCTTTCTAGTGGCAGAATATCTTCTGAAATGTTGATCAAATGCGCAAAAATTGGGATAGCAGTAATAATATCTAGATCAGCACCCACATCGTTAGCCATCAAATTATCGAAAGAATTAGGAGTAGTTTTAATTGGATTTGCAAGAGGAAAAAAATTTAATATATACTAAAAAAATATTAAATTTATAAAAGAAAAAGTCGTAAAATTTTATTATTAAAAGTTTACGACTTTTTTAATTTGTTAAAGGTTTACTTCCTGACTTTGGAACATCATTTAACTAAAAAAATGCTATAATCACTTGAAAATCAAGGTTTATAGCATTTTTAAGTTTTGTGCAAAACTCACTACATTTTATTAATTATTTTTGAAATTGTATCCTTAAATGTAATACTATCTTTAAATTTAAATATATTCTTATTTATATCACTTTTTAATAACTTATCTGATATCATATACAATTTGTCTATTCCATAATCTATTTCAGCTAATTTAAAATTTGATAATCCATTTATTATTTCATGTGTTGATAATTTAATTTCAACCTTCTTTAATTTGTACTCCAATAATCTTTGAAGGACTAGGGCTACATAACAAACAAGGAAATGTGATCTAATACGTCTTGATTTAAAGTGATATACAGGTCTTGCTTCTATGTTCGTTTTTAATATCCTAAACGATTCCTCAATTTTATAAAGTGACCTGTATGCTTTCATAATCGATACTGGATCCATAGCTAACTTGTTTGTAACTATATAAAAATATCCAAAATTTTCTCGTTCTGCTGATATTTTTCCTTCATCTATTTCTACTAGTATTTTTTCTTTAGGATTTTCAGTAGCTTTGTAATATCTACTCTTTGATTTGGCAGTTGCATTTTTTGTGAAGTCTTTTAAATTTTTCTGAGCCTTTTCAATTGTCTTTTTTTGCTTAATCATTTCACGTTCTTTGTATAAATCAGAATATTTCTTGATTACCAACTCTTTATAATTTTCACCTTCATGTGAAGCTGTTCGAATAGCTGTGATATAACCACTTCTATATTTAGAATCTTTCCCAGATGTAATATTCCAAGTTTGATCAAACTTTGTCTTTTTAATTTTATCAGGAACTGAACTAGACTTTGAACCAACAATATAATTTAAACCTTTGTCTCTAATCATCTTTAGATTTTTTTTTGAGTTTAAGCCTCTATCTGCAACAATGACAATATCCTTTATTTTATAATTATGGAGGACATCATCAATAACCTTTTCCATTGTATGAAGTTCATGTTCATTTCCTCTAAATAGCTTATATGAGATTGGAATCCCATCAGAATCAATTAATAATCCCATTACTACTTGTGTTTCATTTCTTTTATTGTCTTTACTCATTCCACGTTCTCTAAGTTCATCTTCAATAAATGACTCAAAGTAATAAGTTGTGCAGTCATAAAGAGCAAATGACATATTTCTTTCTGGTATAATTTTATCTATAGTTTTATTAAGATGCTTAAATAATTTGTTTTCAGTCAATTTAAAATTCTCATCATACGATTCTGTAAGTACATCAATCTCTTGTAAAGTATTGTTGATATTTGATTCTAGTATCTTTTTAACTTCATCATCTACAGTTGATATAAGAGCATTCATATCATTAATAACTGTACATTTTTCAGATAATTCTTTTGATTTATGTTTATTAAATCCAGAAAAAACATCTAGACTTGAGTAAATATTGTCATTATTTATGAAACTGAAATCATAAAGAAAATCATCTTTTCTTTTAGCTACTTCATGTTTACTAGCAGGATTAAATAATCGTCCTAATATTTGATAAAACATCATATCACTAAAGTTATACTCTAGTTTAGAGTCTTTAGTTAATTTGTTAAAAAATCTAGGTAACTTCAACTCATTAAAGATTGATAGATATGGTAAATAGCCAATATTTTTATTATTAAGAGAAAGCTTTTGATTAGCTATAAAATCTTTAAATGATTTAAATCCTTTAGCTTCTTTTTCGAACCTAATCATTTCTTTTAAATCAACCTCTGCTTTAGCTAAAGCTTTTTTTCCTTCTTTTGAATTTAAGTCATGTGAACCATAGCTTTTAATCATTATTTTTTTTGATTTTTTAGTTTCAGGATCTCTAATCCCTTTAGCAATAGAAATATAATATTTTCCATTTCTTGATTTAGATTTACTAACATACATACATATTCTCCTTTATATATATTATACATCATTTCTTTCCTCACGGCAAGTTGTGAGGAAAGAAATACAAAAAATAATGAGAAATATTGAAATATCAACAATAACTCATTATTAGTTGCAAATTTATGTTCCAAAGTCAGGTAATATCTAGATCAGCACCCACATCGTTAGCCATCAAATTATCGAAAGAATTAGGAGTAGTTTTAATTGGATTTGCAAGAGGAAAAAAATTTAATATATACTAAAAAAATATTAAATTTATAAAAGAAAAAGTCGTAAAATTTTATTATTAAAAGTTTACGACTTTTTTAATTTGTTAAAGGTTTACTTGTAAGTTTCCATTTCTATATCGTCAACCCAAACTGTTGAGCCTAAAGAGTCAAATGTAATCGTTAGCTTGTTAATTTTTGATGTATTAACTTTTACTTGAACCATTTCCCAAACGTTTTCGGCTTTTGGTGTAAATGATATAGATTTAGAGAATTTGCTTACTCCATCGCTATAACCTTTAAAGTCAATTCCAATTTCATTTGTATTATCAGACATTACCCATAAAGATATTATATAGTTTTTATCAATTGAAATATTGTCTAAAGAAATTGTTGATTTACCTTTATTTTTTGTTAAATCAAGTTTAATTGAATGATTACCGCTTCTAAATATTTCATAATCGTCAATTACGTTGCCACTACTATCATATGTGATTGAATATTTATCAAGTTTTTCTTTTACTTCGGCAGAAATATCTGTTCCATCTCCATTTATTGGATTCATATCAGTTGCTTTGTAAGCAATATTTTCTTCATAAGCTTCACTCCATAAATCGTTTGCATCTTTTACTTTTAAAGAAACTGTATAATCGCCATCACTTTTAAAATTAAGAATCAATTCATCAAGTTTATCTGAAGTATAAAGAACATCTTTTCCTTTTGTAACTGTCCAAACAGCTTTTACAATCTTATTATTTTTACCAAACACTTTACTAGTATTAGTAAATTTAATTGAATCTTCATAGCTTGTTCTTTCATATGAAGCAACTGGTGGTTGATCCTTTTTAAATAAAGGTAAAATAAATACTATTGCTACTGCTAACAGTAATCCGAGTAATGCGAAAAGAATTATTCCTGACGTTTTTTTCTTTTCTGGTCTTTCTTCAGTAGAATCTTCATTAATATTAGAAATGTTTAGTCCATCAAGTTCAATTTCGTTACTATCATTATTAATTATATTATCATTAGCATAGTCTTCTTTAGTTGAATTATCTAATTTATTTTCGTTCTTTGACTTATCTAAATCAAAGTCATCTTCAGTATTCGAATTTGTGAGCAATTTTTCATCTGAAGAATTTTGAGTAGGATCATTTTTAATTTCTTCTAAATTATCGTTAATTTCAGGTGTATTTGGACTAGAAGTTTCACTTAAATCCTCAGCATTAACTTCATAAGTATTTTCTTTATCAAGTAATGATTTTGCAGCCAAAGCACCGAGGCTAGCGTTTCCAAGATTACTTAAAATTTCTGAATTATCATTATTAATAGGTGCATCTTTTGAAATGACATTTTCTTCAAACGCACTTCTCATTGAGTTAAATGAAAGAAATTTTGTAGAATCATTTTTTAGCTCGTCAACAAAGTCTGTAATTCTAGGAGAGGAATTACTAGTGAGTTTATTAATTTTATTAAGGACTGATGTAATTTTTGAAGTAACTTTGTTAAATGGAGTTATAGATTTTATTGCATCATCAATAATAATTAATTCATTAAAAAATAAATGATCATCTTTTACAATAATTTGATTTTCATCAATAAATATGTTTTTAAAGTAATTATTAAAAGAATCATAATTATTAATTTTATTAATATATTCATTTGCAAGTAAATTAGCTTTTTCTGCAGATAAAGTATTTTCTTTTAAGTAATTGCTGAAAGAAGTTCCTTCTTTATATTCAGTTACAGAAATTATTTCATTTTCATTTTCTTCGATATGTATTAAGTTAGTTAAGGAACTTTTTAAATTGTTAAAAAATTCAGTATTAAAAATATCGTTTTTATTAAAAATATTAATTACTACAACGTCATCAGCAGAATCTATTTTAGTTCCCATTAATATCTTTTGATAATCATTTTTTTCAAAAACTTCTAAAATATTAAAAAGTTGTTTATATTGTTCGCTCATTTTTTCACCTCTTTATAACATATAGTTCTAAAACGTATTAATTGCCACTTATAAAATTATCCATTTAGTATTACTTCTTTATTTTAACAAAAAATCCTTTAAAATAGTAATATAAAAACAAATAAAATAATATTGTAATATTTTGTGTTGAGCGAATACAATATTTAATAGCATTTCTTATAAATATTTGTTAAAATAAAACAGAACATACTTTCGCATTGGAGGTGTTAAAGTGATAAAAATACTACATATTGCAGACGTTCACTTTGGAAATAATTTTCTTAATAAAAATGAAGAATTATCAAATTTATTGATTTTAGGAATAGAAAAATCTTTTAAAAAAGCTGTTGATTTTTCTATTAATAATAATATAGATTTATTAATTATTGCTGGAGATTTATTTGACTCAAAAGATATAGCTTATAGAATTAAACAGTTTGTTTTAAGCGAATTTGAAAGATTAGAAAAACACAAAATAAATATAGCTTACGCACTAGGCAATCATGATTGCGTTTTATACCAAGATGATTATTTTATAAAAAATTTACCATCTAACGTTATCGTATTCGATAGTGAAAAAGTAAAAAAAGTAACTTTAAATTCTATCGATAATACGCCTTATGAGATTATTGGAATAGGGCATAGTAAAGAAATTGTAAAGGAAAATTTAATAAGAAACTTTCCTGTTAAACATAATGACATTGTGACTATAGGAATAGCTCATTGCAATGTATATAGTGCAAATGGCATAGGAAAAGAGGAAAAATATTTACCAACATCATTTAAGGATTTGGAAATAAAAAATTATGATTATTGGGCATTGGGACATATGCATAAAAGAGATAAATTAAGCGAAAGAATAATTTATTCAGGTTCTCTTCAAGGTTTGTCTATAAAAGAAATTGGAAGTAAAGGTGGAACTTTTATTACTATAGGTGAGAACAATTTTGAAGAAAATGCCATAGAATTTGCAGAAATTATTTGGCGAGAAGAAAAAATTACAGTAGACGAAAGCATAAATTCAATTGATTCATTAAGAAATTTTGTTAGTGAATATTTTATTAATTTAGATATTAAATCGAATGAAATTATTAGATTGATTGTTGATGGCGAATGTAAATTAAAAAGAAATTTAATTTCAAAAGAAGATATTTTATTCTTGGAAAATTACTTTAAGGACAAATATAACTTGAAAAATATAGAAATGATTATTGGAATTTCATATAAATATAATTTAGAAAAATATAAAATTGAAAAAAATTTTTTGGGTTATTTTTTAAATAATTTTAAAAGTGATGACATTGAAAATTTAGTAAAAAGTGAAGAACTGTATTGTTTTGATAATGATATAAAAACCAATACAGTCGAATTTGAAAAAAAGGTTAATACTATTAAAAATAAAATTATAGATACAATTATAAAATATTAATATTGAGGACTGTTTGCATGTTAAAAGAAATTGAATTAAATAGATACGGTAAATATAAAGATAAGAAATTTAAATTTAAAAATGGACTTAATTTTATTGTAGGAAACAACGAAGAAGGAAAAACAACTCTTATTAATGCGATAAAAGATCTTTTATTTGGCTTCAATAGTCCTAGATTGAAAAATAATAAATATTCTCCGTGGAATGGTAAGTCTGTAGAAATTGGTGGAAAATTTATTGTTGATGGATCTGAAATAAATCTTAAAAGAGAAATTAGTAATTCTCTAAAAAGTTATTTTAAACAAGGTGAGTCAATTACAAAACTTTCAAATAAAGTTTTTCCGTATTATGACTATTTATCAAAGGAAACTTATTCATATATATACGCAATCACACAAGATGAGATGAATTTATTAACTTCTAAATCATGGAATTCAATTATGGAGAGCTTAATAGAAAATTACGGTGTCGAAAACTTTAATACTCCGAGTGAAGCAATTGCAATTCTTCAAAAAGAAAAAAATGAAATTCTTAGAGATTCAAAGCGAGGAAACTATAAAATTAAAGAAATAGATAATAAAATTTCTAAGCTTAGAAATGAACTGTTAAATTCAGAAAAATTAGAATTGGAATTATTAAGTATTAAAAATAATAAAAAAAGTATTTTTAAGGAAATAAGTGGTATAGAAAATGAATTGAAATTACTTACAAAAAAACTTAAAGAAAAAAATGAGCTTAAAATTCAAATTGATAAATATAGAGAAATAAAAAATGAAAACATACAATATTCTTTAAATTTAGATAAATTGGATACAACAATTGATTTATTAGAAAATTTAATTGTTATTAATCAATCACTTAATGAATTGAATTTAAGTAAAAAAATGTATAATCTTGAATTAATAAAAAATTTAAGCAAAATTAAAGCATTAAATGAGGATGAATTAAAGTATTTAGAGTATGAAAATGATATTTTGATATTTCCATCTAAATATGAAAATATTAAATTATTTGAGAAGATAATAGAAAAGGGAAAAGAAAAAATAATAAAACTGAAAAAAAATATCAAAAAAACAGAAATTGAACTTTTTGATACTTGTCTTAATCAAGAGATTATAAGTAAAATCAAAAAATTGAATTTAACAAAGATTAAAATTGATAGTGATATTAAATTCAAAAATAAAATTAAAGTAACTAAAAATTTAGCTATAGATTTAATTTTAATTGTTATGAGCGTGGTTGCTTACAGTATTTTTAAGTATATAAAAACAGATAATTTTTTTACACTAGCTTATATTTTTCTCGCAATAGGTATTTTTGACTTTGTAAAAAGCATATATTTGGGAAAAAAATACGGAGAAAACTATAGTTTAGAACAAATTAAGAATTTACCTATTGAAAAAAAATATTTTTATCCAGTAAACTATATGTACTTAGAGAAACTTGAAAAGTATATTGTAGAATTAGATGAGTTGGAAATTGAAGAAAATGAATTAGAAAATAAAATAAATGAATATAAAAAATTTATTTTTGATTTTAAAGAAAACCTTTTTTGTGTATTTTCGAAGGATAATTATAAAGTTAATCTGGAATTTAGTAATGATTTTGAACATACTCTTAAGGAATTGGCTAGTAAATTATTCAAAATAAAGAAAATAAATGAACTAAATAAATCAATAAATAATTCAAATAAAGCAGTTCAAAAAAATATTGATGATACAGTTAATAAAATACTAAAACTAGATAAAAAAAAGGAGTTAATAGAAAATGAACTTAAAAATTTATTTTTAAGTGCTCATAATATAAATATAAATTTTTTAATTAATAACTTAGAAAATATTAGAAAATTAAATTTAAAATTAAATATGTATAAAGAAAAATATTTAAGCAAAATACAAGAGAATAATGGTAAATTTAATAATGAGTTTTTAAATCAAAATTTAGAGACTATAGATACAGAAGTTATAGATTTAGAAAGTACACAAGCTATATTGTTAAACAAGATAAATGAATTAGGAAAAACTAACGCTCAACTTACTGAGAGAGAGCAATCTTTTGAAACTTTTAGACAAATGGATATAGTAAGCAAAGATTTAGAATTAAGTAAAAACTTAAAAAGTGAATTATTAGAAGAACGAGATTTAATATACTTATCAATTAAAGTTTTAGAGATGTATGATGAGAAATATAAAATTATAAATCAACCAAATATAATAAAAAGAGCAAAAGAATACTTCGCGTTTATTACTTCAAATAAATATAGTGAAATCTTTATGGATACTGCAGAGAATAATGTAGTATTTTTAGCAACGGATTATGGAGAAAAATCGATAAATAACAGTTTTTCAAAGGGCACAAAAGAGCAATTGTATTTTTGTTTAAGACTTTCTATAATTGAAAATATTGAAAAAAACGAAAAATATAAATTACCGCTTGTCTTTGATGAGACATTTGCAAACTGGGATGATAATAGATATAAAAAAGCACTAAGTTTAATTGAAAATAATTTTAAAAATAGAGTAGTGCTTATTTTATCGTGTCATGATAGAATAATTTAAAGGTTAAAGCAGTATTACGTAATGTACAAGTGTAATTGTATCAAATTTTTATAGCAAGAAGGTGAGTAAGATGAAGAATGTAACAAATGATTTGGAATTTGAAAAATCTAGAATGGAAATATTAAAACGCTCAGGTAAAAGTTTACCTAATTATGCGAAGGGAAATAATAAATATGCATGGGAATATGAAATTGAACAATTGAAAAAAAGACAAAAACTTGATAAATTTTTTTTAATTGGTTCAATTTGTGGCATAATCTCGCTTATAATTAGTATTACATTAAATTTCGGACAGATAGTAGCTCTATTTAAATAGCACTACCATTTGTCATTAGTATAGGAGTCAAATATGAGTAATGATAAATTATTAGTAAATATCACCAGAAATACCATTGTTTTAAATATTCTTTTATCTTTTTTTAAAGTAATAGTAGGTATATTTGGAAGAAGTAGTGTATTAATAGCGGATGGTATCCATTCAGCTTCTGATGTTATAACAACCATAGTAGCTTTTATTGGTGTTAAAATTGCAGGAAAAAGTGATGATGAAGATCATCAATATGGTCATGAAAAGTTAGAACCAGTTATGAGTAAACTCTTAGCTATTTTTTTATTTGTTACTGCTGTCTTTTTAGCATACAATGCTTTTAAAAATATTCAAGCTGCAAATTACAGTGAACCAAGTGTTGTTACATTAGTCATAGCCGTTGTTTCAATTGTTGTTAAAGAATGGATGTATAGATACACATTAAAAGGTAGTTTAATACTTGAATCATCAGCTCTTAAAGCAGATGCATGGCATCATAGATCAGATGCATTTTCTTCCGTAGCTGCTGTGGTAGGTATTGGCGGAGCAATGATGGGCTATTTTATATTAGAGCCTATTGTAACTATTGGTATTAGTGCATTTATCATGAAAATATCAGTAGATATTTATATTGAATCAGTAAAAGAGTTAATTGATACAGCAGTTGATAGTGATACATTAAAAGAAATTAAATTCATTGTTAATGAAGTAAATGGAGTTCTTAGTATTGATTTGTTAAAAACTAGGTTGCATGCATCAAAAATATACGTTGATATTGAAATTGGAGTTGAAGAGTCACTTTCTCTTAAAGAAGCACATTGTATAGCTGAAAGTGTACATAATCAATTGGAAACTAAAAATAAAAAAATAAAACATTGTATGGTACATGTGAATCCTGTGAAAAGGACTTAAATTGTTTCAAATACTGTAATATTTTCAGAAATGTTAAAAAAGGTCAAAAAAATTTTTTAAAAAAACATTTGTTATAATTATTTATTTTGGGTATAAGTATTAATAGATAGCATAATCTTATATAGGAGTTGATAATATGACAGTACATTTTTTCTATGATTATAAGGATGAATTAATTAAAAGTTTAAGTGATCATTATTCAGAGGATATTAAAAAGAAAGAAGTAGAAAAATTTAAAAAACATCAAATTTTTGAGGCTGAAGAAACAATTAAAGCGTATTTTGCAAATCTTTGGAAGGATATAGAACCTATTGTAGAAGCATCAAACGGTGAAATCGAAATTGATTTTAGTGAAGAGAATGTAGTACTTGATTTTTCTATTAAGAAAAATTTTATTAAATTTTCTAAAAAAGGTAATTCAATTGAAATTAAAATAGGAAGGTATATTCCTGAGGAAGATATAGTTGAAGCTGAGATTCATGGATATATTGTTCCAGGTGAAAAAAGGGCTATTGTTAAAAAGCTTGGAAAAGTCCATGATGGAAGCACTTTTGAGGAAAGTTTAATAAATTATTATTTAAAACTTGCTTTTAACGAATTATTTTAAATACTGATAAGCTACATACATATATTAATGTATGTAGCTTAATTTTTTTATTTACTTTTATTTACTAGAAAAATAATGTATAATTACATTACTAATAATGATAATCGTTTTCTATTGGAGGACTTATGTTTGGAGAAATTTCATATGGAGTAGCATTTGTGGCAGGAATTCTATCTTTTCTATCACCTTGTATTTTACCACTAATACCGGCCTATTTAATGTATATAGCAGGAGTTTCAATTGAATCGGAAGCAAAAGCTAAAAGAAATATAATGATTACAAGAACTTTAAGTTTTGTATTAGGTTTTACTATTGTTTTTTTAGTAATGGGAGCATCAGCCAGTTTAATTGGAAAGTTGTTTGTAAGATATAGAGATGTTTTTTCTAAAGTAAGTGGTCTAGTAATTGTATTGTTTGGATTAAATTTAATAGGTATATTAAATTTAACTATTTTAACTAAAACAAAAAAAGCAAAAAGTCCTAAAAATGTAACTTCTCTACTTGGTTCACTACTTATGGGGGTTGCTTTTGCAGCAGGATGGACACCTTGTTTTGGACCAGTACTTGCTTCAATATTGTTTTATGCAGGTTCATCTAGCAACCTTATTAAAGGAGTACTATTGCTCGGTGTTTATTCACTTGGAATGGCAGTTCCTTTTGTACTTACTGCTATGTTTTTTTCAAAAGCAACAAGTTTGTTAACTAAAACTGAAAAATATGCACATATTTTCACAAAAGCGGCAGGTGTAATTCTAATTGTTTTTGGCTTGCTTGTATTTTTTGATAAAATTATTTCAATAAGTAGATTGTTTGTATAATAGATTAAAAATAAGTGGAGGAAATTATGAAAAAAAAATTTGTAGTAGCAATTATTTTAGGATTACTAATATTATCATTAGTAGCTTGTAGTACTTCAACTCAAAAAGAAGATACTGTAAAAAACGATTTGAGTAAGAATACTGAAGTAAATAAAAATAGCGATAATTCAGTAGACTCTACTAAAGAAAGTAATCAAAACAATGACACTAGTAGTGAAAAATTCTATGTAGAAAAAGGGATTACTATTGAAAAAGATAAACCACTTCCAAATTTTGTTCTTGAAGGATTGGATGGAAGCATAATTGATTTATCTAAATATAAAGGTGAATATGTAATTTTAAATTTTTGGGCTACATGGTGTAAATATTGTAAAACAGAGATGCCAGATTTGGAAGAATTTCAAAAAAATCATGAAGATTTTACTTTAATAGCCATAAATGTTGATGAGCCTAAGGATATTGTTAAAAAGTATATTGAAGATGGTGGATATACTTTTGAAGTTGCTCTAGATAAAGGTGGTAATGTTGCAAAAGAATATGGTATAAGTGCATATCCCACTTCTTATTTTTTAGATAAAGACGGAAAGCTAATTGGGGTGGTTCAAGGTATGATGACTAAAGATGGATTAAATGATGTTTATGATTATATAAATAAAAATTATTGAAATATTCTAAAAGTTCACATATAATACACACGAAGAGGATATGATATATTTGCAATTAATATTATTCCTCTAAAAAGAGAGAGAAGTGTTTGTATGACTTCTTTCTCTTTTTTAATTTTTTGATATCAAGCTAAATAAGTGTATAATAGTATTACGAAGAGACAGGGGGAATTATGAATATTACTAAATTAGCTAAAGAAAATAATTTGAATATTGATAATAGGATGTTTAGAATGGCATTTGATCAAAGTCCTTTTTCGGTTGTAATAACGGATATTGAAGGAATAATAGTTTACATAAATAAAGCATTTGTAAAAATTTCTGGATTTGATTTTTCTGAAGTTATAGGAAATACGCCACGTGCTATATATTCCGGAGTGCATGATAAAGCCTTTTATAATGAACTTTGGGATACTATTAAATCAAAAAATATATGGAAAGGTGAAATATGTAACAAAAATAAATCTGGAAAATTGTTTTGGGAAGAGGTTACAATATATCCTATTTTGGATTCTAAAAACATAATTACTGGATACTTGTCTTTTAAAGTTGATATTTCTGAAGCTAAAAGCTTAAATGATAAGCTAAAAGAATCGTTAAACAATATTGAAAAGTTAAATAATTATAATTTAGCTCTAAGTAAAAAAATGACACTTGATTCAATTAACAAAGTAGTTTTAGAAGAGCTTAAAAACATAGTCGATTGCAGTAGTTCAACTATACAGATGTTCTATAATGATCATTTTGAAGTTGTTCGTTGTTTGGGATTTAAAAATAAAGACGATGTACTGGGTCTAAAGTTTTATTTAGATGAGGGAAGTATTCAAAAAAAGGTATATGACACTAAAAAACCTGTCTTGATAAATGACATAAAAATACTAAATAAATTTGTTGATGCTAGTAAAGAGCATACAATAAAAAGTTGTTTGATTGTACCTCTTATTTATGATAATAATATTTTTGGAGAAATATCGATTGATAGAAATACGGATATAGGATTTAGTAAAAATGATATGGTTTTAGTAAATAATATTGCCTTTACAACATCAAATGCAATTTACAAATTAAAGATAATGAAGGAACTTGAAAATAAAAAAATTGAAGCTATAAGCCTTGCTAAATCCAGAGAAGAATTTTTAAGAGTTATGAGTCACGAAATAAAAACGCCACTAAATGGGATTGTAGGAATGTCGGAATTACTTCGAAATACTGATTTAACTACTAAGCAACTAAACTACTTAAACAAATTAAAAGTTTCATCAAATTTTTTAGCAAATATTATTAATGATTTACTAGATATGTCAAAATTAGAATCAAATAAAATGATTATTAATAACAGTAAATTTAATTTATATAATTTAGTTAGCGAAATAGAAAATATATATTTCACAAAAAAAATAATGGGAGAAATTGAGCCAATTATATATATAGAAGAGGGTATTCCTTTTAATTTAATTGGGGACGAATTAAAAATTAAACAAATATTACTAAATTTTATTTCTAATGCAATTAAATTTACTAAAACTGGTAAAATAGAATTGATTATAAGAAAATTAAAAGAAAGTAAAAAGAGGGTAAACTTAAGATTTTCTGTGATTGATACAGGTATAGGTATTGATCTTAATAATCAAGAATTTTTATTTAAATCATTTTCACAAGAAAATTACTCAATCCAAAGAAAATATGGTGGTACAGGTTTAGGACTGATGATTTCTAAAAAAATCTGTAATCTAATGGATTCAGATATTAAAGTTAAAAGTACGTTAGGTGTTGGAAGTGATTTTTATTTTGATATTTCTTTAATAAAAATTAATGATAAAGTAATAGAAAATATTATTGATAATAAACTTTTTAGAAAAAAAATATTAATAAACAATTTTCAAATTACACAAATGAGATTGTTACATAAATATTTGTCTAGTTTGAAAGGTTTGCACATTGAATATTTAGATGATTTTAAAGATGGTAAATATGATGAAGTAATTATTTTAACTAACTTAAGAGATTATGATGATAAAATTATGAATGAAAGTAATTCTATTTGTTTTTCAAATGATATTTTAGATTTAGAAAAATGTAATTATATAGTGAATCCAATTTACTCAAAAAAAATAATTAACAGTTTAAATAGTTTTGTAAATAGAAAAAAATCTAAAGCTAGTCCACAAGCTAGTAATAAAAAAACCAAGGTCAAAACAAGTAAATTTATAGTAAAAGATATTGATGAATTTAATGAATTAGTTGCTAAATTATATCAATATATCGACGAATCTTCTCCTAAAGAAGCAATGATTCAAATTTCAAAGATGCAAGCTAAATTTTGTGTGAATTTAACTGAAACTAATATATTAGAAGAGCAAAAAGAAATTGTAGAACTAAAAAATGCCATAGCTTCATATAATTTTGTTGGTGCAAAAAAAATATTAAATAAAATATTGGAGTTGTATTTTTATGGAAAAAACTAAATTATTAATTATTGACGACACAAAGATAAATATTGATATCTTGCTTGAACTATTGGGTGATGATTATAATATTAGCGTAGCTTTAGATGGTGATAGTGGATTAAGTATTGCTAAAAAAGTGAATCCCGAAATTTTACTACTTGACATTATGATGCCAAACAAAAATGGATTTGAAGTTCTAAAAGAATTAAAACTTGATAGTAAATTAAAAGATATAGCTGTTATTTTTATGACAGCAATTAACGATGTGGAAACTGAAATAAAAGGAATCGATTTGGGAGCTATTGATTATATTAGAAAGCCTTTCAATGGTAAACTTGTAAAAAGTAGAATTAAAAATCACTTAGAATTAAAAAAACTTAGAGATAATTTGCAAGATGAAGTTAATAGCAAAATTGATGAAATTATTGGTATTCAAAATACTTTAGTTGAGACTATGTGCGATTTAGTTGAATATAGGGATAGCGAAACAGGTTTGCACATTAAAAGAACGCAAATTTATGCGAAATTATTAGCCTTAGATTTAAAGAAAAATGGATACTATATTGAAACACTTACGGACGATTATATTAGAGAATTAAATAAATCAACTCCTTTACATGATATAGGGAAAATAGGTATTTCAGATACAATATTGCTTAAACCGGCTAGATTAACGGATGATGAGTTCAAAATAATGAAAACACATACAATAATTGGTTATGAAATTATGGAAAGTACAAAAAATAAATTTACTTGTAAAAGTTATTTGGATTTAGCAAAAGACATAGCAATAAGTCATCATGAAAAGTGGAATGGAAAAGGATATCCCTATGGTTTAAAAAAATCTAATATTCCTCTTGCAGGAAGGATTGTAGCAGTTGTAGATGTATATGATGCTTTGGTAAGCAAAAGAATATATAAAGAACCTATGACTCATGTAAAAGCAGTTTCTATAATTGAAACAGAATCAGGAGAATCATTTGATCCAATTATAGTAAAGAGTTTTCTGAACATAGCTAATGATTTTGAAAAGGTAAATATAAAATATAAAGATTAATTTATCCGATGCCTTAGAGTTCTAATACCCCCACTACTTAAAAAAGTGGGGAATAAAGGACTCTAAAAAGGCCCTGGATTATGTTTTCTAAAATTCAGTGGGAGTAAAAACTCCCTCTGAATCCAAGAAATTCATTTATATGGTTAAGTATTTTAAATTATCGTTATAATACTAAAAGCACGCTACTTATAGCGTGCTTTTATATTTTTGTATAGAATTTTTAGTATATAAAAATATATATTGCTAATTTGTTTCGAAAATGTTACTAAAAAGTCACTTAATATTAAATTTGTTTTGGTATATTAATATAGATGCAAATAATTGTTCAGTGTATTAGATGAAATGAGGTGAATTAATGGTAAAAATTAAAAATCTTAGAAAAGTATATAGCGTTGGAAAAGAGAAAGTGATTGCCCTTGATAATCTTGATTTAGATATTGAAAAAGGCGAAGTGTGTTGTTTTTTAGGAACATCAGGCTCTGGAAAATCTACATTACTTAATATGATGGCAGGACTAGAAAAACCGACAAAAGGGACAATATTTATTGATGGTGAGAAAATATCAACAATGTCAGAGAAAGAGCTTGCTAAGTTTAGACAAAAGAAGATTGGATTTATTTTTCAATCGTATAATCTTTTAGCTACTCATACTGCTCTTGAAAATGTTGCACTTCCCCTTACTTTTAGAAGAATTTCTAAAGAAAAAAGAGAAAAAGAGGCCTTAAGAATTTTAAAGGCAGTTGGGTTAAAAAAATATATTATGCATAAGCCTACTCAAATGAGTGGTGGTCAACAGCAACGTGTAGGAATTGCAAGAGCTTTTGTTGGAAATCCTTCCCTTATATTTGCAGATGAACCTACTGGAAATTTGGATTCGAAAACGTCAGAAGAAGTGATAACAATTATGCTTAATATGGTTAGAAAAAAAAAGCAAACGTTTATTATAGTTACACACGATAAAGAGGTTGCAAAATATGCAGATAAAGTTGTATACATCAAAGATGGAAATATTGAGAAAATTGAAATTAAAGAGGAGGACATTAGAGAATATGTTCATAAAGAATAGTAAATTTAAAAAAATGATATTATTTACCGTATTAATGTTGTTAATAATTGTAAGTGGAAGTGCATTTGCTGATTCGCAATACATAAGTAGTGTTAGTGCAGATGATAGTGAAATTTATATAAGTGATACATATAATTTAACAATAAATTTATCTAATCTTCCAGTAGGAAGTACTTATAAATTTTTAGAATTAAAATCAACTTCAATAATTGAACCAACAAATGGTGTATATAAAAAGTCAATTTCTTCAAATAAAGTAGTTTTTAATTTAAAACAAATTACAGATGGATCAGTTATAGAGTGTGATATTGTGTACAATGATGGTAGTTCAGATAAATCAGTAAGTGAAACTATAGTAATTCCAAATGTAAAAAAACTATCTACTTCTTCATCAACTTCGGTTACAGATACTTCAAAATATGAACCGGAAATAAAAGTAGTAGAGGAAAATGTACCAAGCTTTAATGTTAATAAGAGAAATCAAATCAAATTTACATTAGAAAATATAGGGACTTATTCAGCTAAAGATATTAACATATCTTTAATGTATGAGGGTGAAAATACTCCTCTTAAAAAAGGTAATGAAGTACTCACAAGTCAGATTGCATACTTAGGAAAGAATAAAACAAAAGAAATAGTAATAGATTTAGATTTAAGTAAAAATAGTTTAGCAATGCTTCATCAATTAAAAGTTAAATTAAGTTATAAGAATGCATTTGGAGATTCGTTTAAAAATGACGATTATTCGTATTCCTTTAAAGTTATCAACACCAATACTTTACCAATAATAGGTATTAAAAAATCAGAGATTAGATATACTGATGTTATTGCTGGAGTAAAAAATTATATAATTTTTGAAATAGAGAATACAGGTACATTAAATGCCAGTGATATTATGGTAGAGCTTTTAGGATTTGATAAAGATGGAATTAGACTTAAGGATGATGTTTCTAAAAGGTATATTTCCAGCATAAAAGGCAAATCAACTGAAAAAATATATTATGCATTTATACCAGCTAGTAATGCAAAATCTGGCAATTACGAATTAAATGCAAAATTTTCCTATATTGATGAAACTGGTAAAAAATATGAGAGCAATTCAAGCGTATATATTTATGTAAATGGTTTGGACTCAAAGAATATTGATCTTAAAATAAGTAATAAAAAGTTTCCCAAGAAAATTAATGCAGGAGATGAATTTAGCTTAAACTTTGACTTAGAAAACTTATCAGATATTGTTGCTAATCCTGTTGAAATAGAAGCTATTTATCCAGATGGTATTATTCCAACATCTAGTCCTAAAATTTACTTGAAAACATTAGAAAAGGATAAAAAAATAAATATTGATTTTAAATTTTTAGCAAAAAATACACTTGAAACAGGTAACTACGATTTTTATATTAAATTTAAATATAACACAAAGGGTGCTAGTGAATCAGATTATAGCGAATATAAGGAGTATCAGGGAATATTTGTACAGGGTGCTAGTGGAATGGGAAGACCTAAAATTATTATAAAGAATTTTGATTTTGGAAGTTCAAAGATAATGGCTGGAGATACCTTTAATTTAAAACTTGATCTTTTTAATACTAGTACAGATGAAATGATAAAAAATATTAAAATTAAAATAGAGTCACCAGATGGCATATTCACACCAGTTGATAGTTCAAGCTCAGTTTTTGTAGAAAAAATTGATAGGAACTCTACTGTAGAAAAGCTAATCAAACTAAAGGCTAAAAATGATGCTGAAGTTAAAACATATAATCTAAATATTATAATGGAATATGAAGATAGCAAAGGTAATGCTTATGATTCACAAAAAGAACCGTATAAAGAAAATGAAAAAATAACAATACCAGTATCTCAGCCTATAAAACTTGAAGTTGGAGAAATAAATTTTCCAAATGAAATTTCAATAGGACGTCCACTTGATTTAGAAATAAATTTCTTTAATATGGGTAAATCAACAATCTATAATTTAATGGCAAAAATTGTTGATAAGGATTCAAATGTACTTGCTAGCAATTATTTTGGAAATTTTGATGCAGGTAGAACAGAGTATTTTGAACCAACTTTACAAGCTCAAGTAGCAGGTGATGTAAAAGCAAAATTACTATTTACTTATGAAGATGCTTCAGGAGAAAAAGGAGAGTTTTCTAAAGATATTAATTATTATGTAGCTGAAGAAACAAATAACATTGATAATGGTATGAATTTTGATGAAAATATAGACATGGGTAATACACAAGATAAAAAATCACCTATTAGATCAATTGTAATTGCAATAGTACTAATAATAATTTTTATTATTAGTTTAGTAATAATTTTAAAAAAGAGAAAGAAAAAGAAGCAAATGCAACTAATGCTGGAGGAAGAAGATGAATAGCATTGATTTGGTATCTATGGGTATAAAGAATTTATTTCGTAGAAAAGCAAGAACTATACTTACAGTACTGGGTGTGATAGTTGGTGCTGCATCGATAATTATAATGTTATCTCTTGGAATAGGTATGAATAAAAGCTTTGAAGAACAATTAAAGTCATTTGGAAGTTTAAATACTATTGATGTTCGTTCAAATTCTGGCGGTTATTATGGAGATGAAAAAGATCCATCTGGCGGTAAAGTTGGTAAGTTAGATGATGCTGCGGTGAAAGAAATCGAAAAAATTGATGGTGTAGATGTTGTTATGCCAATGAGCGAAAGTTATATTCAGATATATAGTGGAAAGTATGTAACTGATGTTAATTTAATTGGTATTGATGCAAGTAAATTAGAGAAATTTGATTTTAATGTTGAAAAAGGGCGGCTAATTGATAAAAATGGTAAATATGAAATTTTATTTGGAAGCTCAATTTCTAAACAATTTTATAATCCAAGAAGCAGAAATAGATATTCAAATCAGATTGAAGTAGATATACTTTCTTCAAAACTCAGTGCAGTATTAGAACCTTCATATTCTAGTGATGGTAAAAAACCAAAAGGAATTCGAGTTAAAGGTGTGGGTGTTTTAAAACAAGGAAATAATGAAAAAGACTGGAGTGCGTATATTGATATTAATCAGCTTGAAAAATTAAAACAGGAAGCAAAACGAAAATCTAAAAATACATCAGATAGAAATAAAAAAAAATCTGCTGATAAATATTCACAATTTAAAGTTAGAATTTTAGACGTAAAAAAAGTTGCTGATATTCAAGAAAAAATTAAAAAAATGGGATATCAGGCATATAGCTTAGCAGATGGGCTTGAGTATATGAAAAAAGCTACTGCAGGTCTTAGAGCAACTTTAGGTGGAATTGGAGCTGTTTCACTTTTTGTTGCTGCTATAGGCATTACTAATACCATGGTTATGTCAATTTATGAAAGAACAAAAGAGATTGGTGTAATGAAAGTAATAGGTGCAGAACTAAGAGATATAAAAAGATTGTTTTTATTTGAAGCGGGGATGATTGGATTTTTTGGAGGATTATTTGGTGTATTAATTAGCTATTTAGTAAGTTTTGTTCTTAATTCAATTGGAATTAGTTTAATGGGATTTGCAGCAGAGGGTAGTCAATCAAATCTTTCAGTTATTCCTATTTGGTTATCGGTTTCTTCAGTGTTTTTTTCAACAATTGTTGGAGTTCTTGCGGGATATTATCCAGCAAATAGGGCTATGAAACTTAGCGCACTTGAAGCAATTAGAGGAGAATAGTATAACTAATAAAGCTGTGCTAATGGCTGCTAAGCACTTCGTGCTAAGCGTGCTAGGCACTACTTGCTCATTAATAGGGACAAAGTCCCTATTAAAAAAATAAAAATTGTTTTTATTAAAAAGTAAAATTAACTAATAAAGCTGTGCTAATGGCTGCTGTGCACTTCGTGCTAAGCGTGCTAGGCACTACTTGCTCATTAATAGGGACAAAGTCCCTATATAAAAAGATAAAAACAATCCAACTTTAAAGCAAGCTTTAAAATGAGATTGTTTTTATCTTTTTATGCACAGCTTTATTAGTTAATTATTTTATAACCAATTCCCCAGACGGTGATTATATATTCTGGTTTTGATGGGTTGAACTCTATTTTTTCTCTTAGTTTTCTTATGTGGACTGTAATTGTTGGAATATCTCTTTCTGAATTAAATCCCCATACTTTTTCAAAAATCTCTTCTTTTGTAAAGACTTTATTTGGCGCAGAAGTTAGAAGTAATAGTAAATCGTATTCTTTTACAGTTAAATCAATTTCTTTGCTGTTTACAAATACTTGTCTATTTTCTGTATTAATTGTAATGCCTTTAACTTCAACAATTTTATTTTTATTTATTGTTGATGATTTTAGCATTTCATATCTTGATATATGCGCTTTTACTCTAGCAACTAATTCATTTGGGCTAAATGGCTTGGTCATATAATCATCAACTCCTAGTCCGAGGCCTCGAATTTTATCAATTTCTTCAGTTTTTGCACTTACCATAATAATTGGTATATCAATAGTTTTTCTAAGTTCTTTCGTTATTTTAAAACCGTCAATTCCAGGTAACATTATATCCATAATTATTAAGTCAAAAATATTACTTTGTGCTGATTTTAATCCAGATAATCCATTATTTTTTACTTCAACTTCAAATCCAGAAATTTCTAAATAATCTCTTTCAACCTCACCTATAGATAGATCGTCTTCTATTATTAGTATTTTTTTCATATGTTCACCTTCTTGAGCTCTAGTTTTATTTCTAGACCGACTTTGTTTTTAGTATTTACGTATATTTTCCCATTATGATTATCAACTATAGTTTTAGCAATTGCAAGACCAAGTCCGCTTCCAGGTGTGTTTTGATTTCTTGATTCATCGATTCTGTAGTATTTATCAAAGATTAAATCAGCTTTATTTAATTCTATTCCCACTCCATTGTCTTTGATAGTAATATAAAATTCATTTTCATTTTTATCTTCTAATTTTATTTCAATACTTAGATATTTGGTATTAGCATATTTAATAGAGTTTGTGACGATATTAAATATTACTCTTTTGATTTTATCAATATCTATTTTAGTAAATGTATTTTTATCTTCTAATAAATTTTTAAAATTAACATTTACATTTTGCTTTTCAAATTCGTATTTTAATTCATCTATAATATCATTTAAAAATAAACTAATATCTACATTTTGATAAATGTAATTATTGTTATTGCTATCAAGTTCATTAAATACTTTTAACTCATCAAACATATTGTTTAGGTCCTGAATTTTAATAAGTATATTTTTAATGTATTTATCCATTTTTTCAGGAGAATTTGCAATTCCGTCTCTCAGTGCTTCTATATGAATTTTAATTGAAGTAAGCGGAGTTTTTAGATCATGAGAAAGTGAATTTATAAAATCATTTCTCGTAGTCTCAACTTTAATTCTATAATCGTTAGCTTCATCAAGAGAACGTATCATATCGTTAAGAGAAGATGAAAGTTCATTAAGTATAAAATCATTTTCAAATTGAATCAAATGCTTATAATTTCCATTTTTAACTTCATTAGTTGCTATTATCATATTTTCAACAGGCTGAGTGAATTTTTTGGACATTTTATAGGCAAAAATTGAGTGCATTGAAAGCATAACAAATACTAAAAATAATAAGTTTTTACCGACTACATTTGCAATTTTCGCTCTAATATTTGTATATTTTTTAAAAATAAATATGCTTCCTTTACTATCATCATTAAAATAGAAATCGATTTGACGTGCTACAACATAGCCTGTTTTATTAAATATTTCTTCATTATTAGTTTCTTTTCCAGATTTAAATTTAGGCAAAGTATTTTTTTCAAGTGTTTTGAAGTTATCAATATCGTCGTCAGTAAATTTTCCATTTAAAACTTTAAAGTATTCGAGATTGTTATTTTTTTTGATTATTAAAAAAGTGTCTAAAAAATCAAAGTTATTAAAATTGGATTTATTGAAATTTTCAATTAAATTTGTCATGTCATCAAGAGAAGGTTTTTCTATTATAGTGTTGTTAATTTCTTTTATAAAGTACTCAAAACCATTTAGAGTTCGTATTTGAAAAACCTTATCATTAAAAAAATTTGGATTCGTTATTTCTTTTATTGAATCTTTTCCATGAATAGCAATATTATATGAAAGTACAACTATTATGGGGAAAATCAAAGTTAAAAGCCAGGTTATAAAAAATTTGAATCTAAGTCTTTTTATTTCATTGTTTTTAGGTTTTTTCTTTATCATATTTCACCAACCATTTTAGACTTTAAATAAGGTAAAAGGGGAGAAAGCTCCCCCGTAGTTTTATTGTATCATGACTTTTGAATTATCTTTAAGAAATTCTTTTCCTTTTAGAGCTACTTTATCATTTGTTTTTATATTTCCACTTACTTCTACAAAATTATTATTTATAATTCCTGTTTTAATAGTAGTTTTAATGGCAGTATCATTAATAATTTTATAAACATATGAATCATTATTTTCTTTAACAATTGAGTTTAAAGGAACTGTAAGAACATTTTCCTTAGTAGTAAGCTTAACCTTAAGTTCTCCGTACATTCCAGAATATATAAATTCATCAGGCTTTATTATTGTTACTTCAATTGGGTAAGAACCTTTAACCGCACTATATGATATAGATGATACAAAGCCTTTGTAATTTCTATCAATAGTATTAATATAAATATCTACTTCTTGATCTACTTTAATTGAATTAATATATTTTGATGATATTTTTGATTTAATTAGTAAAGATTTATTTGTAATAATAGTAAATCCATTACTTTGAGATGCAAACATGCCTTCTTCAATATTTTTTGTTGTTATTATGCCATCAACTGGACTTTTTACTTTATATAAATCATTTTGATTACTATATGATACCTTTAAACTGTTATATGAACTAAGTGCGTTTTTATAATTAGCATTTGAATTATCATAGTTTAATGATGCTCTGTCTAATTGATCCTTTGAAGAAGCTCCTAATTCAAAAAGTTTTTTAGTATCGTCAAAACTCTTTTTTGCTTGAGATAGAGATGTTTTTGCAATATCTAGTTGGTTTTTTAATTTTGATAAATTTGAGTTTTTGTCTGATGAATAAACATCAGATTTCATAGTAAATAGTAGATCATCTTTTTTTACAGTATCTCCAACTTTGAAATAAATTTTATCGACTTCACCGTTCAATTTTGAATTTACATTATATTTTGTAGTAGGAGATACTTCGCCAATTGTAAAAATAGTATCATCTATTTTTTCTTTTTTTACCCTAGCTATTGTTATAGGAGTAGCTTTTATAGAGTCCTCGGCAAAACTCTGTGATGGGTTAATTTTGGATGATCTTTTGTTTTGTAAATTTCCTCCAATTCTTAGTCCAAATAGTACTGCTACAGCTAATATTATTATAAGAGTTATCATTCTTTTTTTATTCTTCATTTATAGCACCTCTCTTTTTTGAAAATAAATTTGCAATATACTTACTAATATTATCTATCGCATTATATACGATTGGAATTATTAGAAGTGTTAATAAAGTTGAAGCAACAAGACCAAATATAAGCGCAAAGCCTAATTGACTAAAAGTTTCATTGTAAATTGCGAGGGATAAAACACCACCAATAGTTGTTAAAGAAGTTGCAATTACTGGTTGGAATCTTGTTTTAACAGCTTCTGAAATCGCTTCGTATTTTTCTGTTCCATTTTTTCTTAAATAATTAATATAATCTATTAAAACAATTGCATCATTTACTGCAATTCCAACTAGTGCGACAACTCCAAACATAGCATAGAAACCTAAATTATTTCCAGTTAAGATAAGACCCCATACAACTCCAATAAATGCAAATGGTACACTTAATAAAATGACAATTGGCTGAATAAGAGAGTTAAATTGAATTACTAAAATAATATAAACCAATAAGAGGGCGATCATAAAATTAATCATCATATTAGTTGTTTGCTCAGCAAAATCTTTACTTTGTCCACTAAGTACTTTATCTATTGTGTCTGGAAGCTCTATGGATGAAGTTTTTTTACTAAATTCTTTACTTATTTCGTTTGCATTATATCCAAAGGCAACATTAGCTTCAATATACACAACTTTTTTTCCATCTATTCTTTCTATTTGACCAATACCATCTTGATATTTTATTTTTGCAACTTCATTAAAGTTAACAAGTTCACCATTATTAGATTTAAAAAATATTTTATCAAAATCTTTTACGCTTTGAATCTTATTGTTATTATAGTAAATTGTAATATCATATTCGTCACCATTTTCTTTATAAATACCAGCTTTAACACCTGATATTTCGTATCTTATTTCGTTGGCGATAGATAATACATTAAGACCATAAGTAGTTGCTTTATTATTATCGATATCTATATATAGTTTTCTTAATCCATTTTCACTACTTATACTTGAATCAACAGTTCCTTTAATGTTTTTTAAAACGTCATAATATTGTTTTGCATAAAGGTTAAGTTCATCTAAATTATCTCCTTCGATTCCAATACTTACCTCTTTACCAGAAGAAATTTTATGCATGCTTGTTACAGATTCAATTTCAAACTTAGCACCAGGAATTTTATCAATTTCATTTCTTAGTGAATTAATTAAATCATCTTGTTTTAGTTTCCTTTTATCAGAATCTATAAGTTCTATAGTTATTTTAGCTTTATTGTCACCATCACTTCCTATAGTAGTATTGAAAGACTCAATATCGCTAAATTTATATATACTATTTTCTGCTTTATATACAATATCCCTTGTATCATCAATTAGAGTACCGATTGGTGCAGTTATTAATACGTTTATAGAAGCAGGAGGCTCATATGGAATAAGTTCAAGCTTTAATAAACCAAGAGGAATTGTCATAATTGAAGCTAAAAAAACAACTATTGTAAGTAGTAAAATAGTAATCTTTTGAAATCTATTTTTTAATAGTTTTTTTATAAATGCTTTGTATTTTAAAACAAAACTTTTTCCGTTTTCCCTGTTGGATTTATTAGACAAATATGTTTTTAGCAAATAAATAAGAGTAAATGTAATTGCTATACTTACTGTTGTTAAACTTATATTCATTTTATTTGCAAAAGCATAAAGTGCTAGAAGAAAAATAAAAATGCTAGATAGAAAATGTTTTTTTGTGAATTTTGTTTCACGCGTCTTAACTTTAAATTTTGGTAAAAATTTTGCGCATAGTGATGGAGTAACAACCATAGACATAAGAAGAGATGCAGTTATGATTATTATTACAGTCTTCGGCATTACGGATAAAAATTTCCCCATAATTCCTGTTGTAAATACTACTGGTAAAAAAGCTACTATAGTAGTTAAAGTCGCTGAAACAACTGCTGGTCCAACTTGATTTGTTCCAGCTTTTGAAGCAGTAATTTTATCTACGCCTTTTTCACGAAGCCTATCAACGTTTTCCATTATAACTATGGCATTATCAACTAATAAACCAAGTGCAATTATAAAACCTGTTAATGAAATACTATTAAGTGAAAGACCTATTTTATCCATAACAGCAATTGAAAGTAATAATGATAATGGAATTACTGTAGAAACGATCAGAGCTTCATTTAATCCTATAAATATAAAAAGTATGATTATTACAGTAATAAGCCCGCTTAATGCGTTGTTCGTTACAGTGGAAAGATCATCTTGAACTTGTTTACTGTTGTCAGAAGTAGTTATTAGATTTACATCATTTGGTACAAGAGTCCCTTTTGATTCAACTAATAAATTTGATATTTCGTCGCAAGGTTCAACAATATCATAACCATTAGTTCTATATACAGTTAAATATACAGCTGGTGTTGAAGTTTTACTATCACCATTTGCTAAATAATAACTAGAATAGTTATCTGGAGACTTATGACTATCACTTACAGATGCAACATCTTTTAAAAATACGCTGTTTCCAGTATTAGAAGTGATAAGTATATTTTTTATGTCCTCTATATTTTTAAAACTTTCATCAACCGAAATGTTAACAAGTTCACCGTCTATTCCTTTTTTCCCAGAAGGTAAATTGATATTAGATCCAGCAAGTGCATTTTTTATAGAGGATATATCCATTCCATATTCACTTAGTTTATTAAAATCAACATGGATTTGAATCTCTCTTTCATATCCACCAGTTAATTCAACCTTCCTTATACCATTTATTCTTTCAATTTTAGCTTTAATATCTTCACCGTAAGATTTTAAAGCAACAAGGTCATAATCACCAGCAACAGTGATAGCATAAATAGGAATTTCGCCAGTTTCAATAACACCAACATAAGGATCCGTTGTGTTATCGGGAAGTGAAACGTTATTTAGTTTATTATTAACATCTGTTTGAGCTTTGTCCATATCATAATCGTCGCTAAATTTTATTATAATACTTGAAATTCCGTTGTTAGAAGTAGATGATACTGAATCAACGCCATCTAATCCTTGAACTGCATTTTCAATTGGAATGCTAACAAGGGATTCAATATCTGATGACGAAGCACCCGGATATGCTGTTTGAACATACAAACGATTTAGAGATATATCGGGAACGGATTCCTTAGGTATATTACTATACGATATTAACCCCATAATGATTATTGAAAATATAATTAAAAAAACAACTTTATATCTATCAATAAATGATGAAGAAATTTTCCCAAAAAAATTTTTTGCTTGTTTTAGTTCAGGTAAATTCATATTTTTTATTCCTCCTCTTTCTTTACATATTTCTTAATGTAAGTATATTGTAAAACATAATTTAAAAGTTTCTTCAAAATAAATATTAAGAAAGTCTAAAGTTTGTATAAAAAAATAATTTTGATAATGATTATTAAAATTACATTAGGGTATATAATAAGTATTATTTATTAGTAAATGATAATTATTATAGGAGGTTTTATGTATCAATGTGTAATGAAATGTGAAGGAGAAAAAAAATATAATAATCCAGGAAAATGTCCAATATGTGGTATGAAGTTAGTAAAACTTGATGAAAACAATAAAATGAGTCATGAAGGACATAAGCATAAAATGAATCATGAAGGACATGAGCATAAGATGAATCATGAAGGACATGAGCATAAGATGAATCATGAAGGACATGAGCATAAGATGAATCATGAAGGACATGATCATAAAATGAATCATGAAGGACATGAGCATCAAATGAGTTACGATAAACATAATCAAAATGGTGTATGCATTTGTGGTGAAAAGGATTGTGATGGAAGCTGTATAAACAATTGTCAGTGTAGCTATTTTGATGCTGAAATTAATAAATCAGTTTTTATTCCTGAAAAAATAAACTCTAATGGGAAAAATTATATATGTCCTATGCAATGTGAAGGGGAGAAAACTTACCCGAATCCTGGAGATTGCCCTATTTGCGGCATGCATATGACCGAAGTTATTTCATTTGGTGCACAAGAAGAAGGCGATGACGCAGGTGTAATTGCTTATAAACTTATGAAAAGGAAATTTATTACATCTGCAATATTATCACTGCCAATATTATTCTTTGCAATGGGTGAATTAATACCTGGTCTTGATGTTATTATAGAAAATATGTTTTCGCGTGAAGTGAATTTAATTGTTCAATTTATATTATCGATTCCAGTAGTTTTATATAGTTCTAGATTTATTTTTTCAAAGTGCATCAAAAGCATAATTAATAAATCTTTAAATATGTTTACATTAATAGGAATAGGAACAGGTGTGGCATGGATATTTAGTATTTTTGCGACAATGATGCCAGGTATATTTCCAAAAGAAATACTAGCTTCAAATGGATATCCGCCAGTATATTTTGAAACCACAGTGATTGTACTGACACTAGTTATTTTAGGTCAAATGTTAGAACTTTTAGCACATACAAAAACAAACTCCGCAATAAAGGAATTACTAAATTTAGTTCCTGCGACAGCTATAGTTATAAGAAATGGTGAAGAAATTGAGGTAAACTTAAGTGAAGTTGTAGTTGATGATAATATAAGAGTGAAACCAGGAAATAAGATACCAGTAGATGGTAAAGTTATAGAAGGAGCAGGTGTCGTTGATGAATCTATGATATCTGGTGAACCAATTCCTGTTGAAAAAAGCATTGGGGAAAAAGTTATAGGTGGAACTATAAATACGAATGGTAGTTTTATAATGCAGGCACTTAGTGTTGGAGGTGATACGGTTCTTGCTAGAATAATTACTATGGTAAATGAAGCATCGAGATCAAAAGCACCAATTCAAAAGATAGCAGATAAAGTTTCGGGATATTTTGTGCCAGTTGTTTTATTAATTTCATTTAGTACATTATTAGTTTGGGGACTTATTATTGGCAAATGGGATGTTGGAGTAGTAAATGCAATTTCAGTATTAATAATTGCTTGTCCATGTGCACTAGGTTTAGCTACACCAGTATCAATAATGGTTGGTACAGGCAAAGGAGCAAAGCATGGTATACTTATAAAAAATGCAAAAGCTATTGAACAAATGAGAAAAGTGAATACTATACTCGTAGATAAAACTGGTACACTTACCTTAGGAAAACCAATGTTTAAAAGGGTTGAAACTTTTTCTTCATATACAGATTCTGAAATTCTTAGTATTGCAGCAGCTGTAGATTCAAATAGCGAACATCCGTTAGCTCAAGCAATAGTTAATGAAGCAAAAAATAGAAAAGTTAAAATAGTTAAAACTTTAGATTTTGAATCAATTACAGGTAAAGGTGCTGTTGCAAAATTTGATAATGTTTTATATGGAGTAGGAAATAAAAAATTACTTGAATATTTAAATATTAATAGTAATTTTGATAAGCAGAAAATTGAAAAAATGCAATTAGAAGGTCAGACTGTTATGTATGTTGTTGATGAAAAAGAAGTGCTTGGCATAGTTAGTGTTAGTGATCCTATAAAAGAATCTACACCAAATGCAGTTAAAATATTGCATGATTTAAATGTTAAAATTATAATGCTAACAGGTGATAATAAAAATACTGCAACTTCTGTAGCCAAAGAACTCAAAATTGATGATTTTAAAGCTGAATGTTTACCAGAAGACAAATTTGAAAAAGTTAAAGAACTTCAAGGACTGGGTGAATTTGTAGCAATGGCTGGTGATGGAATTAATGATTCTCCAGCAATTGCTCAAGCAAATGTTGGAATTGCAATGGGAACAGGTACAGACGTTGCAATGGAAAGTTCAGATATTACTCTAGTTAAGGGTGATCTTATTGGAATAGCAAAATCTAAAATGCTTAGTAATTTAGTAATGAAAAATATAAAAGAAAATTTATTTTTTGCATTTGTTTATAATGCAATAGGAATTCCAATTGCAGCTTTTGGTTTTTTAAATCCAATATTTGCTGGATTAGCAATGACTTTTAGTTCGGTTTCAGTTCTTTCTAATGCTCTTAGAATACGAAGAATTAAACTTTAAACCAATGAATTATTAAATTATAAAAAAATTAATATTTAAAATGCTTAAAAAGGTGCTACATTTTCTAATATGTAGCACCTTTTTAAGTGTGAGTTATATTAATTTTTAGAAGTGGATTTCGTAAAATATATTAATATTATCTTACTTAAATTGATAAATTGATAGCATTAATCAACTCGTCCTCTACTTCTTTAGCTTTTTCAAAAACTACATCAGAATTAGAAATTTCTTTAATAAAAGTCGTTGGCTTTGAAATACCAATAATTACCTCAGATTCAGTTTCATATAAAACTATCTTACAAGGCAAAAAGTAGCCGATTTTCTGATCGTTTTCTAATATTTTTTGTGCTTTTGGAGGATTACATACTTCTAAAACGTAGTAGTTGTAATCATAATTAAGTCCTTTTTCTTTTAATTTTTCCTTAAAATTTAATTCGAATAGTACACCAAATCCAATTTTAGTTAATTCTTCTTTTATGTCTTTAAGTGTTTCATTGATATCTTTTGTAGATTTTTTTTCATAAAGTAAATTCATAATTGTACCTCCTAAAAATAGTTATTGTATTAATTTATATTTAAACTATACCTCTAAATTGTGTAAAAAATATGACAATTTTAAAATTTAATAGGTCTTTTTTATGTAGCTTATGATACTTAACTGTAGCATAAGCTACATATGCTAATGGCAACAATTATTATTATCTTTATTTACATTTTTCTTTTTTACTATATTTTGTTTATGATTTGAGCTACTACTACCGCAGCATCCTCTTCCTTTTTTATTTTTTTTCATAAGAATCATATAAAGTATTAATAATGCGACTACTATTAATGTACTCATATTTATCACCTCCTAACAGTAAATAAAGCAATTACTGTGCCAAGTGATATTAGTAGAATTTAATTATTTATTCAATTATTTTTATTTCATAATCAAGTTCAAGTGCTTTTTCAAGTAGGGCAC
This sequence comes from Helicovermis profundi, assembly GCF_033097505.1. NCBI lineage: Bacteria > Bacillati > Bacillota > Clostridia > Peptostreptococcales > Caminicellaceae > Helicovermis > Helicovermis profundi. The sequence continues at coordinate 1,051,387 of NZ_AP028654.1, forward strand.
TAACACCACAATATCTTTCTTGTGAAAGGGAAACTGCTTTTTCGAGTTTTTTAATTGGTAGATCTTTTCCTTTAAATTGATAAATAAGATGAATTTTCGTGTATGTTTTAGGATGTTCTTCAGTCATTTCAGATTCAGTAAGTATTCTAAAATCCTCAACTTCTACTTGCATTTTTTTTAATATTGATGCAACGTCCATTCCAGTACATCCAGTTAAAGCTGCAATAAGTAAAGGTTTTGGTCTTGGACCATTATCTTCACCTCCAACTGATTCATTTGCATCCATTAAAAATTTGTGGCCGCTAATTTCAGTTTCAAAAGCCATCTTTCCTTTCCATAAAGTTGTATAAGTCTCTTTCATATTATCCTCCGTATTTTATTTAAATATCAATTATATTCTACAATAAAACTAGTAATATGTTAATTAAGTTATAATATTCACAAGTTTTATTTAAAAATACGTTTTATTGAAGATAAATTTTCTATAATATATGTATAAATGATATAATTATAGAAAATAAATATTTTGCTTAACTAATATTGGGTAAACACATGATAAGTGATTATTATTATAAAAAAGGTGGATATAAAATGAAAAAATATTTCGTTAGTTTTTTATTAGTTTTAATTTTAGTTTTTCCTTCATTTACAGTGGATAAAGATATTGATACTCTTAAAAATAATCTAAAAAATTCGTCTGGGGTAGAAAAAATAAAAATACTAAATGAATTATCTGAAAAATTAATTGAAGAAGATGCCAATCAATCAATTATTTATGCCAAAGAAGCAATGCAGTTATCTATTGATAATAGCGATATTTTTTCGGAAATAGATTCATTAAATAATATTGGTTATGCTCTTATTAAACTTGAAAAATTTGAAAATGCTATAAAAAGTTTTCAAAACGCATATGGTCTTTCAAATGAAAATAATTACATAAAAGGTCAAGCATATTCTAAAAATGGCTATGGATATGTATGGGCAGCAGCAGGTGATTATACAAAAGCACTTGAAAATTATGAACTTTCATTAGAATTATTTAAAAATTCAAAAGATATCCAAGGTGAAGCTTATGTAAATAATAATATAGGTTCGGTATATGAATCTATTGGTTCTGCTGATAAGGCGCTTGAGTTTTTTATAAATGCATTGAAATTAAATGAACAAATTGATAATAAAGAGGAAATGGCTACAAATTACAATAATATAGGCTTTATTAATTCTGAAATGAACAATTTTGATGAAGCTTTTAAGTACTATTCGAACGCTTTAGAAATATATGAGAAAAATGATAATAAAAGAGGAATGTGCGATACATACATGAATATGGGTTCTTTCTTTAGAAATTTTGATTATAATGATGAAGCATATGGATTTTATAAAAAAGCACTTAAAATTGCAATAGAAATAAATTCAGAGGAGAAAATATCGCAAGGGTTTATTAATCTTGCTTCTATAAATGAAATAAATGGTGACTTTGAAACAGCACTTAAACTTTATAATAGTTCTCTTGAAATAAGTAAAAAATTTGATTCAAAAGAAGATATTATTAACGCCTATAACAATATTGGTACTGTTTATAATAAATTAAAAGATTATAATAAAGCAATAGATAACCATACAAATGCATATGATTTAGCTAAGAATATTGTATATAAAGCTGGAATAGAATCGTCACTTAAAAATTTAGCAAATGACTATCAAAAGGCAGATGATTATCAATCTGCAAATTACTATTACGTTTTATATTCAGAATTTAAAGATGCGCTAACTGAACAAGAAAATGCAAAGAACTTTGCAAATTCACAAACATTATATGAAACAGAGAAAAAAGATAAACAAATATCATTACAGAAGGAAGATTTAATTTTAAAAGAAAAAAAGGCAAGAATTCAGTTTATTATAATTGTGATTGCAGGAGTATTTTTATTAATAGTAGCAGTATTTTTAGTGATAATTGCAAAGGAAAAGAAAAAATCAGAAAAACTTTTATTAAACGTTTTACCTAAAAAAGTTGCAGATGATTTAAAGAAATTTGGAAAAACAAAACCTAAAAAGTTTGACAATGTTACAGTATATTTTTCTGATGTAGTTGGTTTTACAAGTATGTCGTCAAAGTTTGATCCAGTATTTTTAATAGATGAATTAAATGATATATTTACAACTTTTGATAATATAATGGAAAAGCATGATTGTGAAAGAATAAAAACAATAGGAGACGCTTATTTTGCAGTATGCGGACTACCAGAAGCGAATGAAAAACATGCTCAAAATATTACAAATGCAGCACTTGAAATAATGAAGGCCCTAAAGAAAAGAAATGAAACTTCAGAAATTGAGTGGAGGATAAGAATAGGAATACACACAGGATCACTAGTAGGTGGAGTAGTAGGAATAAAGAAATATATTTATGACCTATTTGGAGACACAGTAAACACAGCATCAAGAATGGAAAGTAATAGTGAACCAATGCGAATAAATATGTCAGATTACACATACGAACTAGTAAAAGACGAATATGAATTCATAGAAAGAGACCCATTAGAAGTAAAAGGCAAAGGAATGTTTAAGATGTATTTTCTTGAAGGCAAAAAGCAGTGCGATTAAATATAAAAGAAAGAAAAAAATTAGAGTTTACTCTAAAATTTTTTCTTTCTTTTATATTTAGTCATAGGGCATGTGCCCTATGACGAGGCGAATGGTAGCAATCGAAGATTGTGAATTCGCCGGTCGCACTGCAATACCTTTAAAAGAAAGAGCTTGCTCAAAATTATTCTTTTTCTGTTTTTTATACATAGGGAATAGTGCCCTATGACAAGGCGAATGGTAGCAATCGAAGATTGTGAATTCGCCGGTCGCACTGCAACACCCTTAAAAAGAAAGAGAATTTCTAAAGTACCTTTAAATAAGAAGTTTTATTATTTATAATATCTACATATTCTTTATAATTAGAGCTTGTAGAAAAATCTCCAAAAGCAATTACTTCTGCGGCTTCTCTAAGCTTTAAAAGTTGTAAATTATTAGTATATTCACTTTCATACTTATTATAATAATCAATTAAATAATTTATTATTATAATAGCCTCATTTTTATCAAAATTTTTATTTTTAAGGTCTCCTATTTTAGTAGAATCTTCTTTATTAAGTGGTTTATTTGTGCTTTTTAGTAGTGACTTCATGTAACCTATAAGACAACTATTACCATCGCATACTTTGCAAGATTCTAGTCCTTTGCATAAAATATCAACTTTTTCTTCAATTTTGTTTTTAGTATCTTTTAATAACTCTGCATGTTTTTTTAATTTAGTGGTTTCAAGTTTTGAGTAATTATTAAAAAATCGTTTGCTAGTGAAAAAAATGATGATAATTGACAGTAAAATGATTAATAATAATACACGTGGTGTAGTTAAATGTAGATATGAATAATATATTTTTTCAAATCCGAATAGCAAAAACATAAGAAATGAAGAGAATTTTAACTTATCTTCAGGTATTTTTTTACCTAATTTTAATCCAATAAATATACCAATGGCAGAAGTAAGAACCATACCAGTTACAGTTCCAAGTAAAACAAATGGAACATAGCTTGAATTTAATGAAAGACCAAGTGCGGCTAATTGTGTTTTATCACCAAGTTCACCAAGAAAAAATGCTAAAGATACTGTAATAATAGCTCCGTATTTTGTTGTTGTATTTTTTGTCTCATCATCATCAATTTTAAGTGACATAAAAGCAAAATAAATAAACATTAATCCAGCTGTTAAAGTAATAATATTACCTGAAACAAATTTTACTAGTATTCTTCCAAGTAGCATTGCAAGTCCATGATTTAAAAATGCCCCAATTCCAACTCCAAGAAGTATTTTTTTAATAGGGTATTTAGTTGCAAAAGCTATTGCAAGAAATTGAGTTTTATCTCCCATTTCAGCAAAAAATATAAGTAAAACGGCACCGATATAATCAGAAAACATAATAACTCCTAAATTTAAGTATTATAAAGTGTTAAAAAAAATAAAATTTAAAGCATATATTAGGCTAATAATATATGCTTTGAATATTTATTAAAATATCTAATGTATTATATCATATATTATTAGCTAAATTTTGTGGAATTTTTATTTCTCCCTAGAAGAGAGTTCATTTATTACATCAGTAATTGTTATATCGAAGTAGTTTAATAAAACAAATAGGTGATAAACTAAATCTGAAGTTTCGCTAATTATTTCTTTATTATCATTGTTTTTTGAAGCAATAATGACTTCAGAAGATTCTTCTCCAATTTTTTTTAATATTTTATCTATTCCTTCATTAAAAAGATAAGTTGTATATGCTCCTTCTAAAGGATTATTTTTTCTTTCATTAATAATTCCATAAAGTTTTTCTAGAAATGCTAAGTTAGAAGTCTTAGTAGAATTGTTATTATCATTTGATGTTTCAACATCTTTTATAGTATTAAAGAAGCAAGAATTACTTCCAGTGTGACAAGTAGGTCCATCGGGATTTGCTTTAACTAAGATGGTATCGTTATCACAATCTGAAGATATGCTAACTACATGTAGATAATTTCCGCTCGTTGCACCCTTATTCCAAAGTTCTTGTCTACTTCTAGAAAAAAACCATACTGTGTTAGAGAATAATGTTAATTTAAGAGATTCTTCATTCATATAGCCTAACATTAAGATTTCATTAGTTGTATTATTTTGTATAATGCATGGAATAAGACCTGCACTATCGTATTTAAGATTACTTAGTATTTTATTCATATTCTTTGCCCTCTCTATATATAATAAATAGTATTTGTATATTTATTAAGATTTTTATTTTTTTTCACTTTCTTATTTTGCTAGTATTATATCTAAAATGCAAGTGATTTTAAAGCCTTACATTGATAGAATTTTCCTTTAAGTAGTTTTTTAAATCTACTATTTTTATTTCTTTATTATGAAATACGCTTGCTGCAAGAACTCCATCCGCTTTTCCAATTTTTATTGCATCTTTAAAATGTTCCATAGTACCTGCACCACCTGATGCTATTATTGGAACATTTACTGCTTTTGATATTATAGAAGTTATTTCATTATCATATCCATTCTTAACTCCATCAGAGTCAATAGAATTAATTACAATTTCACCTGCACCTAAACTTACGCCTTTAATAGCCCATTCAATAGCATCAAGATTAGTCTTTTTTCTTCCACCATTAAGGTATACGTCCCAAGATCCTTGAGTATATTTTTTAATATCCATAGAAAGTACAACGCATTGATTGCCAAATTTTTTTGAGGCTTGTGTTATTAAACTTGGATTCAATATAGCAGCTGAATTTATTGAAACTTTATCAGCCCCCGAGTATAGAACACGTGTAAAATCTTCAATAGTTCTAATACCACCACCAATAGTAAATGGAATATTAATATTTTTTGCGACTTCTTTAATAATATCTGTAAAAATATTTCGATTTTCATTTGTTGCAGTAATATCGTATAAAACTAATTCATCTGCACCATTTTCTGAGTAGTATTTTCCAAGTTTAACAGGATCATCTATTGTTTTTAAATTTGCAAACTTTTGTCCTTTTACAACCATACCATTTTTTACATCAAGGCAAGGTATAATTCTTTTAGCTATCATTTAATCATCTCCAAAACAGTATTAAAATCTATTATATTTTCATAAAAAGCTTTCCCTATAATTGCGCTGTATACACCTAATTCATTCAATTTAAGAATATCTGAAGAAGAAGATATTCCACCAGAGGCAATTAGTTTTATTTTATAGTTCTTAGATATATATTCAATAATTTCAAAGTTGGGACCTTCTAATGCGCCATCTTTAGAAATATCAGTGTAGAGAATTCTTTGAACCCCAATATCTTCTAAATATTTAATAAAATCTTTTACTTTAAGAGAAGATGATTCAATCCATCCATTTGTAGTTACAAAATCATCTAAACAATCTACAGATACTATAATATTTTCTGGATAATCTTTAACTAGTTTTTTTAGGAGTTTTGGATTTTCTATTGCAATAGTGCCAAGTATTACATTAAAACCAAGTTTAATTAAATTTTCAGCATTTTCATATGTTCTAATACCGCCGCCAATTTGAAATTCCATACTATACTTACTATTTAAATCTTTTATAAAATTCAAATTTTTGTTTTCTTTATTTAAGGCTCCATCTAAATTTACTATATGAAGAAATTTACTACCTTTATTTTTCCAAAATTCAAAAGCTTCATAAGGTGATTTGTAATAAACAGTTTTTTTATCTATATCACCTTGAAAAAGTCTTACGCATTCGCCATTTGTTATATCTATTGCAGGAAATATTATCATATATTACTCCTTTTTTATAAGCATTTTTTTAAGATTATTAAGAATTAATTTTCCAGTATCTGAACTTTTTTCTGGATGGAATTGCATTCCAATAATATTGTTTTTTCTAACCATTGCCGGAACTTTAACGTTGTAATTTGCATAAAGAAGTAAATCTTCATTATTATAATTTGATAAATAATATGAATGAACGAAATACGCATATTTATCTTCCAAATCATTTGTGAGAAGTGAGTTAGAATTTGAAAGTTCATTAACTGAACCTATTGAGTTGTTTTTAAGAATATTCCATCCCATATGCGGAACTTTAATAGTAGAATCTTTAAAATTAAATTTAATAAATTCGCCCTTTAAAAGACCTAGACCCTCAAATTCACCATTTTCATATGATTTATCAAATAAAACTTGCATGCCTAAACAAATTCCAATAATTGTTTTGTTTTCTTTAGCTAATGATTTGATTACCTTATCAAGTCCTGTATTTTTAAGTGATATCATAGCATCTTCAAAAGCACCTACACCTGGAAGTACTACGATGTCGGCAGCCATTATTTCTTCCTTATCAGATGAAATTTTTATATCCTTATCTAAATCTTTAAAAAAATTATAAGCATTTAGAATATTTCCTACTTTATAATCAATAATTACTAACATAATATTTCCTCACTTTATTTTATTAAATTACACCTTTTGATGATGGAATTCCATATACTTTAGAATCTATAGATACAGCTTCTTTTAATGTTAATGCTAAACTTTTAAATATACCTTCAATTATATGGTGAGCATTAATTCCATAAATAATATTAATATGAAGAGTAATTTCTGCATTAATAGCAAGTGCATATAAAAATTCTTTTAATGTTTCTGTTTCAAAGTTGCCAACTTTCGAAGTCTGAAATACATAATCAAATACTAAAAAACCTCTTCCGCTAATATCTACAGTTGATTGCAGCAAAGCTTCATCCATAGCTACAAAAGAATTTGAAAATCTTTTAATTCCTTCTTTATTTTTTAAAGTTTCTTTTAGTGATTTTCCGAGTGTGATTCCAATATCTTCTACAGTGTGATGAGTATCAACGTACAAATCACCTTTACAGCTTAAATCAATATCAATATTTGAATGTTTGGAAAAAGATATTAACATATGATCTAAAAAGCCAACTCCGGTATCTATATTTGAAGCTCCTTTTCCATCTAAATTAATTGAAATATTTATATCGGTTTCATTAGTTTTTCTCTTTAAGTTATATTTTCTCATATTCTTCTCCAATAATTTCTAAAATTTTATTGTTAATATCAGTTGTACCAATTGAGAATCTAATATAATCTTTTAAAATTGGAATATCTTTAAAATCTCTAATTAATATATTATTAGCATTAAATTTTTTTAATATATTTTCTTTATTATTTACTTTTAGAAGTATAAAGTTTGCTTTTGAAGCCGTTAGATTTTGGCTAGAATTTTTAAAATCGAATTTATCTTTATTAGCAATCGAATTTAAGCTAGTAATAATACGCTCTCTTTCGTTAATAATAGAATTAATTTTATCTATAAATATTTCTCTTTCATCCATAGCAATAGTTCCGATTTTTTGAGAAAAACTATTTAAGTTGTATGGCATTTTAGTTGAATATAATTTTTTAATAATTTCTTTTGAAGCTACTCCATATCCAATTCTTAAACTAGCTAAAGCAAAGCCTTTAGAAAGAGTTCTCATAACAATTAAGTTAGGAAAATCGTTAATTAAATCTACAGTAGTTAAATTTGCGAATTCATAATATGCCTCATCTACAACGACATAGCTTTTTACTGATTTTAGTAATCTGATAATTTCATCTTTAGAAATCAATTCACCTGTAGGATTATTTGGATTACATAAAAATACAATTTTCGCATTACTATTATTTGCAGTAGTTATTAGTTCATCGATATTAATTTTTAGATTTGCTTTTGTTTCTAAATACTTACATCCTCTATTTAGTGAAAAAACTTTATATTCCATAAAAGTAGGGGAGTGAGAAAGTACAGTATCATCTGATGTTGTTAAAGAATCTATTATTATTTTTATTAGTTCATCCGAACCATTGGTACATATTAGTTCATCAATATCAGCATTTACATAAGTTGAAATAGCTTTTCTTAAATCTGTTGAATCAGTATCGGGATAAAGATTAAAATCAAAATCTGAAATAACGTCTTTAATTTTAGAATAAAATATACTAACACTATTATAAGGATTTTCATTTGCATTTAGTTTAAATATTGCTTGAGTATTCATATAAATCACCTTGAACTTTCATTATTTTATTTTAGATTATAATTTTCTTATTTTTGCTGAGTTTAAATGTCCATCTAATCCTTCAACATCAGCTATTATTGAAATACTATTAATTACTTTATTAAAAGCATCTTTACTATATTCAATATAATTTGGTTTTTTAATAAAATCATCAACGCTAAGAGGGGAAGAAAATCTTGCGTTTCCACTAGTAGGTAATGTGTGATTTGTTCCAGCTAGATAGTCACCTAAGACTTCAGGACTATATTCTCCTAGAAATATTGATCCGGCATTTTTTATATCTTTTAAATATTGCTTAGGATTTTCAATCATTATTTCTAAATGCTCTGGAGCTATTAAATTTGATATACTAATTGCTTCTTTAATATCTGATACTAGAATGATATATAGATTATTATTAATAGATTCTTTTAAGATTTTTTTTCTATTAAGTTCTCCTAATTGAATATCTAATTCCAGTTTGATTTTTTCAATAATTTCTTTATCTTTAGTAACAAGGAACATTTTAGCTAGCTCATCGTGTTCACCTTGAGCCAATAAATCCGCCACAATAAATGAAATATTTGTGTATTTGTCGGCAATTATAAGAATTTCACTAGGACCTGCAATCATATCAATTCCAATCTTTCCGTATAGAATTTTCTTTGCTATGGCTACGTATTTATTGCCAGGTCCTACAACTTTATCAGCTTTTTTAATACTTTCAGTGCCAAATGTAACTGCTGCAACAGCCTGTGCTCCTCCAATTTTATATATCTCGTCAATTCCAAGTAAGTCTGCTGTAACCAATACATAAGGATTGATATTTCCATCTTTATTAGGAGGAGTAATAATACAAATTTCTTCAACGTTTGCCAGTTTTGCAGGTATAGCATTCATTAAAATAGTAGAGGGGTAATTAGCTTTTCCGCCAGGTATATAAAGTGCAACTCGCTCAATTGGCCTAATTAATTGGCCTAATTCTATACCTTCTTTTTTAAGTGACCATTCACTTTTAATTTGTTTTTTATGAAATTCATATATATTTTCTTTAGCTTCTTTAATAGCTATTAAAAAATCCTCAGTAATTAATTTATAAGCATTTTGAATTTCAAGTTTTGTAACTTTAAGTGTAGTTAAGTTTGCATTATCAAATTTTTTTGCATATTCTAAAAGTTTTTCATCTCCATATTGCTTAACGTTATTAATAATTTCCATTACATCATCTTCAATTTTTCTATTTGATATAATGTCTGATTCATTAAATAGAATGTTATTTAGGTCATTTATATTTTTTGTTTTCATATCTAGAACTTTCATGCTTACCTCGCTTTTTCTCTTATTTTTAAAATTTTTCTAATTAAGCAAAAGATATTAATTAATTGTGCTAATAAAATTTGTAATTGAAGAAAACTTTGTTTTATATGATACTTTATTTGCAATAACTCTAGTTGAAACTGTATTAATCACTTCAAGTACTTCAAGGTTATTTTCTTTTAAAGTGCTACCTGTCTCAACAATATCTACTATAAAGTCACTTATTCCAACTAAAGGTGCAAGTTCTACAGAGCCATTTAACTTAATTACTTTACCAATTAAATTATTAGATTTTAGAAATTCTTTAGCCTGAGTAGTGTACTTTGATGCAATTCTAATATTATCTAATTTTCTTATATTTGTATTTTTATATCCAGCTAGGCAAAGATCACATTTACCAGTTTTTAAATCTTCTACTTCAAATACGTCATATTCTTTTTCTCTGAGTATATCTTTTCCTACAATTCCTATATCAGCAATTGAGTTTTCTACGTAAATAGGAACGTCTTCTGATTTAACGTATATTATAGAGATTGAATTTGAATCATCTGTAATAATAAGTTTGCGTTTTGAATTTTCTGTAAAAGTGTATCCACTTTCAGTTAGTAATTCGTATATTACTTTGCTTATTCTTCCTTTTGCGATTGCTATTTTAATCATTATTTACCACCTAGTGTATTGATATAGTATTGTCTTCGGTTATAGAAACTAAAAAATTGTCTATGGTACTTTTATAAGATGTGTTTTTTACTTGGTTAATTATTGTAAGATTCTCTTCGTTAAAATTAATAATAGTCTTTGAATTTAGAAAATAGCTAGTTTGTAAATAATCACTTGTAAGTGATTCAATCATATTAATTTTTACGCTTAATCCTTTGTTTCTTAAATCCTCTGACAGTTGATACGCTTTTTTTCTAAAAGATTCTCGATATAGTATTGTATAATCTGACATTTGACCATTGCTAAAATTTTTTTTCATATTAATCACCTCTATAGTATTTTTGATATCTATTGCAAAACCACATGCGGGAATATTTGCATTGTAATTATTTGATAGTTTATTGTATCTTCCGCCGTACAAAACAGGTTTATTATTAGTAGTAGAATAAAATTTGAATATAAGACTAGAGTAGTAATCTTGATTATTTGAAAAACCTAAATCAATTTCAATATTTTCATTAACGTCTATATCTGATAGGAAAGATAAAATATATTCTAAATTTTCAATTGATTTATCCATATTCTTATTTAAAGCTAATTTTTTACCTTTTTTTAAAACATCTGTTGGATTACCAAAAAGTATTGGAATTTGAATTAAAACATTTGAGTACTTTTCATTAAGATTTAAAAATCTTAGATATTCTTTTAATTCGGGAATGTTTTTACTTTCAACTAATTTTATTAATTTATTCTCTGAATTAATATCGAGCTTTAATTCTTCTAAAATCGAATGAAAGTAGTTAATTTCACCAATATCAATTTTAAGATTATTAATTTTTAGTTTTTTTAGAATATTTAATCCAAGATTTAGTATTTCAATATCGCTTTCGAAATGAGTATTTCCAAAATATTCTACACCTGCATTTAATACTTCTTTGGAGGAATTTTGATCATTGGAATTCCAGCCAAAAGTGCTAGTTTTGTAAAAATATTTACTAAAACCGTTGTTTTTAATATTTTTCTCAGCTAAAAATTTTGTAAGTGATACGGTTGGGTCTTTTCTGAGACAAATAAGTTTCCCATTTAAATCAATATATTTAACTGTTGTATTTTCCTTAGTCAAATTTTGCGATGTTTCAAGAGTAGGAATAAAAAATTCTTTATAACCGCATAATTTGGATTCATTTTCTAAAGTGCTGAAAATCTTATTTATTAAGTAGTGATCATTTTTGTTAGTATCTAGTAGCATATAGACCTCCTGATTTTGTATTTTGTGTTAATAATAATTTTGAGTAATAATAATTTTGAGTAATAATAATTTTGAGTAATAATAATTTTGAGTAATAAAAAAGAACCTGATTTACAGATATGCATCTGTAAATCAGGTTCTCAAAGAAAACCAATCACTAGATGCAAGCCCACGTACAGTAGAGCTTGCATCTATGATTAAAAATCATATAAACAAACTCATCTAGATATGATGATGTAATTTTGTAATGTTGGTAATTAAATTCGTATTATTTAAAGTATTGAAAATTTTTATGTTCATAGTGTTCTCCTAACAAATATTAATGTGTAAGTTGTTTTTTAGAATATTAGCATGTGTAAAAGCAAAGGTCAATAACAATATTTGTAAATTATTGATTTTATTCTATTAGAATTAAAAGTGAATGAAGTCACTTCAATACTTTACAGTGTTAAAGCGAAGAAGAAAAAAAATAACAAAAAATAAAAAATCTTATAAGAATACTGTAGAAAGTACTTATTAATTTTTTGATATAATTAATAAATCTCGTGAAATATTTGCTATAATACATAATGTAATGGTGAAGTTAAATTAGTTCAAAAAAAGGAGTATTTATGGATTTTCAAGATATGACATCTACAAAAAAACCAATTGGTATAAGTATTATAACTTTTTTAAGTTTATTTCAAATTATGTTTTCTGTAGTTTTATTATTAATTGTATCATTTATTTTTATAATGAATCCTGCGGTAGGAAGTACTTCGTATAATATAAAAGAATCATTTTCAAATACTCTTTTTAATCTACCCTCAAGTGCAATTGGCAATGTACATTTAAGTATTATATTTTTAGGAACGTTAATTCCTGCGATTATTATTATGTTTATTTTAAGATATATTAAAAAACAAAGTATAAAAGGGTTAAGATCGGTAATTTTTATTAAAATAGTATTAGACGTTTTAAGAATGAGTGCCTTTAGTCTAGGAATTGATATAATTTTATTATTATTAGTTTTCAAAAATAAAAATGTAATGGATTTTATGAATGGCATATATGATCCTAAAAATAAATCTAATAAAGAAAAAATATAAGAATTTAATAGAAATTAGTAAAATGTAAAAAAGATATACTTAGATAATTTATAGGTATATCTTTTTTAATTATTTATCTTTTTAATATTAATTGTTCTAAAAATAATCACTTCGTTGACAAAATTTATTTCAAATGTTAAGATACTTTAAATCATAATATTTTAATATAGTGAATATGTTGATATTATGTGTTTTGTGCGCTAACAAAATTAAAAATTATACAATAATTATAAAAAATAGAAAATATTATTGTATTAAGAATTAAAGTGAAGTGGAGGCTTATTATGAAAAAGTTAAATGTAGCAATTGTAGGTGCGACAGGTATGGTTGGTAGAACTTTTCTTAAGGTTCTTGATGAGAGAAATTTTCCAATAGAAAATTTATATTGTTTTGCTTCTAAGAAAAGCGAAGGATCAATTATTAAATATAGAGGCAAAGAAATTATTGTTGAAGAGTTAAAAGAGGATTCATTTGATAGAGATATTGATATTGCTTTGTTTTCAGCAGGAGGAGAAACTTCTTTAAAATTTTCTCCAATTGCAGCATCGAAAGGTGTTATTGTTATTGATAATTCAAGTGCTTTTAGAATGGACCCTGAAGTTCCTCTAGTAGTTCCTGAAGTAAATCCGGATGATATTTTTAAACATAAGGGTATTATTGCAAATCCTAATTGTTCTACTATTCAAGCAATGGTTGCTTTAAAACCACTTCATGAAAAATATGGTATAAAAAGAATTGTGTATTCTACTTACCAAGCAGTTTCAGGTTCTGGTGTAAAGGGTATGAAAGATCTAGAAGAAGGATTAAAAGGTAAAGAGTTGAATTTAGCTTATCCTCACTCTATTGCAAATAACTGTCTTCCACATATTGATGTATTTATGGAAAATGGATATACAAAAGAAGAAATGAAAATGGTTAATGAAACAAAAAAAATACTTGGTGATGATAGTCTGAAAATTACTGCAACAGCTGTAAGAGTCCCAATGTTTAAATGCCATAGTGAATCAATTAATGTAGAATTAAAGAAAGAATTTTCTATAGAAGAAATTAAAGAATCATTTGAAAAATTTGATGGTATTGTTCTTAGAGACGACCCATCTAACAATATTTATCCACTTGCGACGGAAGCTGTTGATACAGATGAAGTTTATATTGGAAGAATAAGAAGGGATTTTAGTGTTGAAAATGGAATAAATATATGGGTGGTTGCTGATAATGTAAGAAAAGGAGCAGCCTCAAATGCTGTACAAATTGCAGAAAAAATTGCAATAAACATGTAAATCGTATATGTAAGGAGGAAAAATGACTTTATTTAAAGGTTCTGGTGTAGCAATAGTAACTCCTATGAATGAAAATGGCGTAAATTTTGAAAAACTTGGAGAACTTATTGATTGGCAAATAGAGAATTTAACGGATGCCATTATTGTGTGTGGAACAACGGGAGAAGCTTCAACTCTTGAAGATGATGAACATAAGGAAGTAATAAAATTTGCTGTAAATAGAGTTAATAAAAGAGTTCCACTTATTGCAGGAACAGGAAGTAATTCAACTAATCATGCAATTATGATGAGTAAAGAAGCTGAGGAATTAGGCGTTGATGGCTTACTATGTGTAACTCCATATTACAATAAAGCAACTCAAAATGGTCTTATTAAACACTATGAAGCAATTGCAGATGCTGTAAATATTCCTATTATACTATATAATGTTCCAAGTAGAACAGGTGTTAACATTGAACCTTCTACTGTTCTTAAATTAAGCCAACATAAAAATATTAAAGCTGTAAAAGAAGCTTCAGGTAATATATCGCAGTGCGCTGAAGTAGCTAGAATTATTCCAAATGATTTTAAGCTTTATTCTGGAAATGATGATATGATTGTTCCTCTTTTATCCCTAGGTGGAGATGGTGTGATTTCAGTAGTAGCTAATATTATGCCTAGAGAGACACATAATATTGTTTCTTTATTCCATGAAGGTCAAATTGAAAAATCGAGAGAACTTCAATTGAAATTGAAGCCATTAATTGATAGTTTGTTTATAGAAGTTAATCCTATACCGGTTAAAACGGCACTTAATCTAATGGGTAAAGATGTAGGAATACTAAGATTACCTCTTTGTGAAATGAAAGAAAGTAATCTTGAAGCTTTAAGAAAGGAACTTATTAAAGAAAATCTTATAAAGTAAACGAATAAATATTTGTATAAGTATCAGTTGTTTTTGGACTGATACTTATACTATTAATATGGGAAGGAGTATTATGATGAATATTATCTTATCTGGTTTTAATGGTGCTATGGGAAAAAATGTATTAGAATTGATTTCAGAGGATGAATCTTTAATGATAACTTCTGGAATTGATAGAAAACCAAATAAATACTATACTTTTAAACAATTTACTGATTATTCGGATGAAAATATAAAAGGTGATATAATAGTTGATTTTTCGCATTTTTCACTTGTGCCAAATATGCTAGAATTTTGCAAAAGAACACATACACCAGTAGTACTTTGTACAACAGGTTTGACAGATGAAATATTAAAGCAAATTGAAGAAACTTCAAAATATGTTCCTATATTTAAATCAGGAAACATGTCGCTAGGAATTAATTTATTAATTGATATAGTTAAAAAAGCGAGTACAATTTTAGAAGATTTTGATATAGAAATTATAGAGAAACATCACAATAAAAAAGTTGATTCACCAAGTGGAACTGCTAAAATGATTGCAAATTCAATAAAATCTGTATTAAATGAAAAAGAATTTATTTATGGAAGAGAAGGCAATGACACTAAAAGAAAAAAAAATGAAATTGCTATTCATGCTGTTCGCGGCGGGACCATAGTAGGCGAACATGAAATAATTTTTGCTGGAACAGATGAAATTATTACCCTCTCGCACAGTGCAAGAAGTAAGAAGGTCTTTGCAAAAGGAGCTATAGAAGCTGCAAAATTCATCTATGGTAAAGAAAGTGGTCTATATAGAATGGATGATATGTTAAAATAATAGTAAAGTATATTTAGTAAAAATAATATTGTATTTTAAATGTAAAAATTTTAAACTGTTTTTTAGAAAAATAGGTATAGATTTTTGCTATTTGAGAAATTGGAGGAAATATGAATTATGATATGACTAATCCTTATGAAATTGCAAAATTTATTAAGGATTCAAAAAAAACGACACCAGTAAAAGTTTATGTAAGGGGTGATTTAAAAGAAGTTAATTCAAAAGAATTAAAAATATTTGGAGAAAATTCATTTTATGTAATATTTGGAGAAAATGATAAAGTTGAAGAATTTTTATATGAAAATGAAAAGCTTATAGAGGAATATGTAGTGGAGGACGATAGACGCAATTCTGCAATTCCAATGCTTAATACAAAGAAAATTGATGCAAGAATTGAGCCAGGTGCTATTATTCGTGATAGAGTTGATATAGGTAAAAATGCAGTCATTATGATGGGTGCAGTTATTAACATTGGTTCAAGTATTGGAGAAGGAACTATGATTGATATGAATGCGGTTCTAGGAGCAAGAGCTACAATTGGTAATAATGCTCATATAGGTGCAGGTGCTGTTATAGCAGGAGTGCTTGAGCCACCAAGTGCAACTCCGGTTATTATTGAAGATGGAGTTTTAATTGGGGCAAATGCAGTAGTGCTTGAAGGCGTTAAAGTTGGTAAAAACTCTGTTGTTGCAGCTGGATCAGTTGTTACATCAGATGTACCGGAAAATTCAGTTGTTGCAGGTTCACCTGCAAAAGTAATAAAGATGAAAGATGATAAAACAAAAGATAAAACACAGCTTTTAGATGACTTAAGAGGATAAGATAAAAACGATGCTATAATAAAAAATAGCATCGTTTTTAATTTTATAGGTCAATATTACTATTGTTTAATGGAAATTCAATTATAAAACTTGTCTTTTCAAAAGGAATACTAGTGCACTTGATATTTCCATTTAATTGACCCGTTACAATATTATATATAATATTTAGTCCAAGACCACTACTATTAGTATTCCTATTAGTTGTGAAAAAAGGATTGAATATTTTAGGTAGAATATGTTCTTCTATTCCTCTACCATTATCAGAATAAATAATATTGATTTTATTATCTTTTTTAATAATGTCAATATTTATTATTCCATCATAATTTTTTGTAAAGCCATGTTTAAGTGTGTTCATAATCAAATTAGTTATAATTTGTGAAAATGAGCCTGGAAAATTCATAATGGCAATTGAATCATCACAGTTGAGTAAAATCTTTGTTTTAGTATTTTTGTATTCATGTTTTAAACTTAATATCACTTCATTTGTAATTTCATTTAAATTAAATAATTGCATTTCATCATGATTTTGATTTACTGAAATTTTTTTAAAACTAGTTACTAATTTTGCAGCCTTAATTAAATTAGAAGTAAGTATTATTGAGCTTTCTTCTAAATTATCAATAAATGTTATGAATTTTTCTTTTGATAACTTTCCATTAAGTATTAAAGTTTTGTTTTTATTAATTAAATCTTCCATATAGGTTGATGTAGTTAAAGAGGTTCCAATTGGTGTGTTTATTTCATGAGCAACTCCAGAAACTAAAGAACCAAGAGATGCAAGCTTTTCTTTTTCAAGAAGCTCTTCCATTGTTTTTTCAAGTTCGATTTTTTGCTTTTGAAGTATTTTTTCAAGTTTTATTTTTTCATTTTCATGAATTTTATCTATTTTTTCTTGAGTATATATAAGTTCGGAAATATCTAGGTCATAACCAATTATCATAATAACTTCATTTTTATCATTAAGCAAAGGGATAAAGCTTACAAGAACATATTTTGTAATATCTTCTTCTATGTAACTATAATTAAAAACAACTTTTTCTTTTGAGACTATGGCCTCTTTAAAATATTTATCATTAAAATAAAAGCTTTCAATTTTATTAAAAAATATTTTATAATGCTTTCCTATTACTTCATTTCTATTTCTTTTAAGCACTCTTTCAAAGGACTTATTTATTGAAAGCACAATTCCTTCAGGTGAAATACTATATATCATATTATCTATATTTTCTACTAAAGTTCTATATTTAATTTCATCTGTTTTAAGAGATTTATACGACTTTCTAAAATTCTCATATAATTTAAAAACTGATAGTTCGAGAGTATTTAATTCTAAAATAATTGATCCTTTAGGAGTGTATTTATTATCATGATTACTATTATTTAATTTATTTATTATTCTATTTCCATTTGAAACATAGGTCGTAATATTATAGGCTATAAATAGTTCGCCAATAAATCCTATAATGAGAATTGAAACAATTAATATAAAAAAGTGAACTAAATTTTTTTGATATATTTCAAAGTCTTTATTATAAAAAGTTAGATTATTATTTGAATTAATAAAATAAATAAAAGAAAATAATATAGATATAGATATCATTATCATTGGTAAAAGAGTTATGCATTTTATTGAATAGTATTTTTTTCTCATATTGTTTTGATACTGAAAATATAGATTCAGTATAGCTCTCCTTATATTTTATTTGTATTTATCATGTAAAAAATAAAAAATTTAATAGGTATGCCTTTCATATTTACCCGTATTTTGCTTATGAAAACATAGAATTATTATAGAAATCTAAAAATTTTTGATATATAATAAATATATATTATGTAACTTACGGTAAAAATAAAGGGGGATAAAAATTGAAAAAAGAGACTTCAATTGATTGGGGAAATTTAGGATTTGGATACATTAAAGCTGATTATAATTTTATATCATATTATAAAGATGGAAAATGGGACGATGGAAATTTAAGAGAAGATGACAAAGTTACTATTAGTCAAGGTTCTACTTGTTTACACTATGGTCAGCAGTGTTTTGAAGGTTTAAAAGCGTTTAAACATAAAGATGGATCTGTTGGTTTATTTAGACCATTTGAAAACGCTAAAAGAATGAATAATAGTGCTAAAAGAATAATGATGCCTGAAATTTCAGAGGATTTTTTTGTTGAAGCTTGTAAAAAAGTTGTTAAAGCAAATGGAAGATTTGTACCACCTTATGGCAGTGGTGCTACCCTTTATTTAAGACCTTATATTATTGGTATTGGTGATAATATAGGTGTTTCACCTGCTAAAGAATATATATTTGGTATTTTCGTTATGCCTGTTGGACCGTATTTCAAAGGTGGAATGTCACCAGTGAACTTTATTACTTCTGACTATGATAGAGCGGCTCCAAATGGAACTGGAAGTGTAAAAGTTGGGGGTAATTACGCGGGAAGTTTATTACCTCATCATGAAGCTGTAGAAAAAGGATATGCAGATTGTATATATCTTGATCCATTAACTCATACTAAAATTGAAGAAGTTGGGGCTGCAAATTTCTTTGGAATAACAAAAGATAATAAGTTTGTTACACCAAAATCAAATTCCATTCTACCAAGTATAACTAGAAAATCACTTCTATATATATCTAAAGAGTATTTAGGCATGGAAGTTATTGAAAGAGAAGTTTATATTGATAAATTATCTGAATTTATTGAAGCAGGGGCTTGTGGAACTGCTGCAGTTATTTCACCAATAGGTGCTATAATGCATAAGAATAATAAACATGTTTTCTATAGTGAAACTAAGGTTGGTGAAGTTACAATGAAACTTTATAATACTTTTATAGGAATTCAAACTGGTGATCTTAAAGCACCAGATGGATGGATAGTAAAAATAGATTAAAAAATACTAAAAGAACTATAAGAATAAAAACATTCTTGTAGTTCTTTTTTGATTATTAAATTTAATTATTCAAAAGGAAATTCAATAGTAAAAGTTGTTTTCTTATTTGGAATACTCGTGCAGTTTATTTTTCCCTTAAGTTTACCGGTTACTATATTATATACAATATTTAAGCCAAGTCCACTATTTCCTGTATTTCTATTTGTTGTAAAAAAAGGATTGAAAATTTTTGGCAACACTTTTTTTTCTATTCCATATCCATCATCTGAATATGAAATAATAATATTATGATTTTCTTTATAGATTTTTATATTAATATTTCCATTAGTTTTATTTGAAAATCCATGTTTTAAAGTGTTTATAATTAAGTTTGTAAGTATTTGTGAAAAAGCACCTGGAAAACTATTAATTATTATAGATGAGTCACAATCGATATTTATTTTATGATTTGTATTTTTATATTCATGTTTTAAACTTAAGACTATTTCATGAGTGTATTTACATAAATCAAAATTTGTTTTTTCGTCATGGCTTTGATTTACAGATATTTTTTTAAAGCTATTTACAAGTTCAGCTGCTTTTAATAGATTTATAGAAAGTATTTTAATACTTTCATCAAGATTATTTAAAAATTGAAAAAAACTACTTTTAGACAACTTGCCGCTATTTGTAAGTTTTTTATTTTTTGTAATGATATCTTCAATAAAAGAAGCGGTTGTAATAGATACTCCAAGTGGAGTATTAATTTCATGAGCTACACCTGAAACCAATGAACCTAAAGAAGCTAGTTTCTCTTTTTCTAATAGTTCTTTCATAGTTGTTTCTAGTTCTTTTGTTTTATCATCAAGCATTTTTTCCAGTTTATCTTTTTCATTTTTATGAAGTTCTTCAAGTTTTAATTGAGTATTTATAAGTTTTGTAATATCGTAATTTGAACCAATAACCATAATAATATTTTTTTCATCATCTAGAATTGGAATAAGGCTAATTCTAACAAATTTTCTGGTATTCTCATCTATAAAATCGTAATTATATGATGTCATTTTTTTTGTGTCTAAGGCCTTATTGAAAAACGCTTCCATTTTTAGTGCATCATCATATTTATCAAATAAAGTTTTATAGTGGGTACCAATAACTTCTTTGCGGTCTCTTTTTAGTATTTTTTCAAATGGTTTATTTATGGCTAACATGATTCCTTCTACACTCATACTGTAAATCATATTATCTATATTTTCCACTAAATATCTATATTTATTTTTACTTGTAGTTATGTCATCAAAAGATTTTTTAAGTTTTTTTGTCATAGAATGAAGTGCTATATTAAGTTCATTAATTTCTAGTATATTATTTTCTTTAAAATCAGTTGATAAATGCCAATTGCCATCAGCGATATTTGTAGCCAATTCTGAACTTTTTAATATTGGATTGGTTACCTTAATTAATAAAAAATATGTTGCCAATGATCCAATAAAGAAAATCACTAACATGGCTATAATACTATAATTCGTTTTATTTTTTAATGAACCAAGTAGGTTTTTTTCAGGAATTATTATTACGACTTTCCATTTTAGATTAGATAATATATCTAAATCGTTATATAAAATAAAATAAGGATTATTATTAATATTAATTTTATAAATTTTTTTGTTTTTTATATCATTTGATTTTAAAAATGTATAACTATTCTTAATAAGAATATTATCGCTTTCAGACACTAAAGTTAACTTTGGTAAAGTAGATTTTGTTTTTAAATTATTTGACATGGATGCATCATTTGAATTAGATATTAAATTCCAATTTTTATCTGCTATATATATAGTCCCCATACTTTTTTTAAGATTATTGTTTAGAAATTTATCAATTTCGTTTAAATTAATATCTATTGAAATCGAACCTAAAAAATTATTTTTATGATCAAATACAGGTGTAAGTGAAGAAATCGTATATGATTCAATTTCATCTTGATTTACGTAAACATCCGACCACTTTTGTTTTAAGGATTCTTTTACTGGAAGATACCAAGGTCTAATTCTAGGATCATAGTTTTTATAAGAAGCGTTTATCTTTGATTTTATTGTTGAATTATCATATATATTAAGATTATAATTTGTTCTAATGTCTTTTAGCATAAGAGAAAAAGAATTTGAAGTTTTGTTGTATCTAAATCCAATATAATTTCCTTTTTCATTACCAAAACTTATTGCATTAATTTGATTATCTTTTTTTAAAATTTTAGTGTAAAATGTAAGAAGATTTTTCTCTAAGAGACTTAAGTTATCATTGTTTTCATCGTAAAGGGTATTAATATTTTGACTTAGTATGGAACCGATAAATTGAGGATCTAAAAGTAATTTTTCTAAATGATTTTGAATGTTTTCATTTAAAAGAGTAGCTAATTTTGTTCCTTCTTCATTGGAAATCCAATTGTAATTAGATCTTATAAATATAAAAAAAATTATTAGTATTGATAATAATACACTTATTATAGGTATGAAAATAATGCTTTTTATAGAAAATTTAGATTTAATCATAGGATTCTCCTTAAATAAATTTGAGTATTTATTAAGATGCTATGTAATGTTATACCCTGCAAACAGCTTATTTAAACACTTAATTAAATTATATATTTTCTCTTTTGTTCATAATTTTGTAATAAAATTATGGTTATATATAAAAGAGCTTTAGAAAATATTTTTATATACGGGGCACTTTAAGGAGAATAAATAATGAATAAAATTAGAAGTTTTGGTATAAAAGAAAATAAGTATACTTATATAGAAAGAAAGGGTGTATATGGCCTTGAGTATAAAGATGATAAAGTCTTTCTTGTCAAAAGTCCATTAGGATATTTTGCACTTGGGGGAGGCATAGAACCTGGCGAAAGCGAAGAAGAATGTTTAAGGAGAGAAGTTATTGAAGAAGTGGGTAAATTTATAGAAATAGGTGAATTTTTAGAAGAAGTTATCGAATATGTTCATGTCAAAGGAAGCGAGAAGAGTTATAAAAAAATAATGAAATTCTACAGAATTGATCTTAAAGAGAATTATGATGGTAAAATTGAAGAGGATCATGAGCTTGTTGAACTTTCAGTTGAAGACGCAATAAATAAAATGTTTTTGAAAGGACAAGCATATGTTGTCAAAAAATATGCTAAATAAAGTAGTATTTGTTTCAAGTCATATAAACGATGAATTTAGAAAGTATTTAAATGAAAATAATTATAGAGTTATAACTTTAAATAAAAACTTAGAGATTAGAGATGAAATCTCAACGCATCCCGATATTTTTTTAACTTTAGTTGATAATGAAATTATTTTTGAACCCTTTACGTATGAAAAAATTTGTGATAACAATTATTTTATAAGTGCTTATAAAGTTCATAAAGGAAGTACAATTCTTAGTAAGCATTATCCAATGGATATAGCTTATAACGTTGCTATTGTTGGAAATTATGCTATTCATAATACAAAGTATACGGATGATATTATAAAAAAGGTAGTTAAGAAACTTGGAAAAGAATGGATTCATATTAACCAAGGTTATTCAAAATGTTCGATAGTGATTGCTAATGATAAAGCGATAATTACTTCTGATAAAGGCATTTACAATACATTTAAAAATAGACTTGATGTTTTACTTATAAAAGAAGGCTATGTAAAGCTAAAAGGTATGAAATATGGTTTTCTTGGAGGTGCATCGGGAAAAATAGGTGATACCTTAGTTTTTTATGGAAATTTAGAGAGTCATATAGATTTTTTTAGAATAGTAAAATTTTTAGAAGAAAGAAATATAAAATATAAGTATTTTAAAGAATTTGAGCTAGAAGATATAGGATCCATAATAGAAATACCATTAAATAAAAGTAGGAGAATAAAATGATAATAAAATTATTAATATTAGCATCTGTTGGTGCATTTATAGGATGGATGACAAATGTTTTTGCAATTAAATTAATGTTTAGACCAATTAAGCCAATTAAATTTCCAATTATTAATTTCAGTCTTCAAGGACTTATTCCTAAAAGAAAACCTGAGATTGCAAAGAGTATAGGTGAAACAGTTGAAAATGAGCTTTTATCTATTGAAGAAATAATTGATAAAATGATTGAAGATACTGATAAAAACGAAATAATCAATTTAATAAAAGATAGAGTTGTTACTCTCGCAGAAGAAAAAATGCCAATGCTCGTTCCCTCAAGTATAAAATCCATGATTTTAAAATATGTTGAAGAAATTATTGATGATAATGGTGAAGATATGATTGATGAATTAAGCGAAAAAATGATTCATCATGCTACAGAAAAAGTAAGTGTGGCACTTATAGTTGAAGAGAAAATTAATGAATTTGATTTTATTAAATTAGAAGAGTTAATTTTAACTATAGCTAGTAATGAACTTAAGCATATAGAAATACTTGGCGGAATTATCGGATTTTTAATAGGGTTAGTACAAGGTATGATAATACTATTTATCTAGTATATTCGATTTAAAAGAGTTATTTTGCATTCGTTTTTAAGACGTGAGGGATAAAGAATATTTATTTACGAAATGTTTACAATTGCTATGGAGTTTTGACTAAAATGGTAACTTAAGATACGGAAAATATAAATTATAGTGTTATAATTAACTTATAAATGAAAATTATTATCAATTAACATTTCTTAACTTATATCATATAAATGGAGGAGAATTGTAATGAATAAATTTAAAGTTAATGATGCATGTATAGGTTGTAGAGCATGCCTTGGACTTGCACCTAAAAATTTTGAAATTGAAAAAGGAAAAGCCATTGTAATAAATCAACCAAGTACTGATGAAGAAAATACTTTAAGTATGAATGCACTTAATATTTGTCCAACATCAGCTATAGAGATTATTAAGGGTGAACTGATTACTGCGGATTCATCTGTAAGAGAAACGCTGGAAAAATATCCTATATTGAAAGAAAAAATGATTGAATTATCACCTAAATTTAAGACAATGCAAAATCCTCTTATGTGGAATAGCATTGCTAAATTTGCAACTTTTAAAAATTCAGCAAAAATGACTGGTCTTTCTATTTGCGAAATTTTACATTTTATTAATAAAGAACTTGGAATGGAAGAGGAACTATTAAAAAGTTTTCCGCATTGCATTAAAGAGCTTGAGTTATTAAAAACTAATATTAACAAAATAACTTGGAATGAACCTAATAGTACAGTTGCTATTTCAAGCGAAAATATGGAAGACATCGCTAAGTCTATTGAATTAATAAACAACCTTTCGCTAGGCAGCTCAATTGTATTTGAAGGTGCCTTTGAATCAGAACCCATCATTAAAGTAATTGACGAATTAGGATATAAGTATAATATTGTTAGAAACAAAATTAACAATATTAGATTATCTATTTTCAATGAACCTAAAAATTCCGTAATATCAAGTGGAGATAATAATGATAACCTACTAGATGTTAGAAATATGACAGAAGACCCATTTGATATAATTATAAAGAAAGCATATTCTTTGAATGATGGTGAGGAATTTATCTTAGTTCAATCTTTTATCCCAGATCCAATGATAAATATGCTTGAAGGTATGGGCTTTGATAATAAAGTTAGACAAAAAAACAAAGATGAATACTGGATATATTTAAGAAAAAGAGTAGAAGAGAAAGAAATTGATAGTAAAATTTCTGATAAACCTTCTGTAACAATTCAATCTGCCACTCCAGTAGGCTATCCAATTATTATGAGATTACTTCAATCAGAAAAATTAAAAGGATTAATTAATATTAAAGAACTAAAAGTTTGGGAAGAAACTGAAAAACATCTTGGATGGATAGTAAATAAAAAAGCGGATATTAGTTTTTCTGCAGTTATTACAGCATCAAAATTAAAAGATAATGATGTAAAAATGCCTATAGTATTTGTTTGGGACAATTTTACTATTCTCACTAGGGGCTATGAAGCAACTTCATTTAGGGATTTAATAGGTAAAAAAATATACTTGCCTCTTTTTGAAGATGCTCCTCCTGCTAAAATAACGAAATACCTTATTCAATCTAAAGGATATAATGTTGATGATTTTGAATTTGTATTTGGCAAACCATTTGGAAGACCAAAAGAAATGCTAAGTAGATTTGTAAAAGGTGAGATTGATACAGTTCTTTTAAGAGAACCTGAAGCAGGTTTTGCTGTGAAAACTCTTAAAAATTTAAATGTTGATTTTTCAGAAATTTCATATGGCAAAGTTTGGAATGAAATTAATGAAGGCTTTGGTATGTTTCCAAATGCAGGAGTTATTTTAAAAGGTGAATTCGCTAGAAAATATCCAGAGATTGTTAAGGAGTTAGCTAATGAAATAAAAGCATCTATTGATTGGGTAAATAATAATAAAAAAGAATCTGCACTCCTTTCATATGATATGATGAGAAATTCTAAAGAAAATGTTGAAGAATTTTTAAATCGAGCAACATTTAAGTATGTAGCAGGAGAGGAACTAGTAAAAAAAGTTAGTGATTTTTATTCAATTTTAATTGAAAATAATATTTTGAATACAAAAATAGATGATAAATTACTAAATATGTTTAGATAGTGTTACAAAATAAAGAAGAAACAAAATTTTGTCTTTGTATTGACAATATAAATTTATTGGTATATTCTTTATGTAATATATGTTGCTTTGATAAAGACGAGTAATATCAACCCAGATTTTAGAGAAAAAGTATTTAGCTGAAATTACTTTTATTATGGAGATATGAAAACTACTTTTGAGCTTTGGTTTAGTAGTGATATACGAAATGCCAACGTTTGGCCTGCGTTAAAGGATTAGAGAGGGTCATTTATTTTGACCAATTAGGGTGGAACCGCGATCTCTCGTCCCTTTGTTTTAGGGATGAGAGATTTTTTGTTTTTGTATAATATAAATAGGAGGTAAATTTATGGAAATGGTAAAAATCACTTTAAAAGATGGATCTGTGAGAGAGGTAAATAAAGGAACAACAATATTTGAAGTTGCTAAAGATATTAGTGGAAGACTTGCAAAAGAAGCAATAGTAGGAGAAGTAAATGGGAAAACTGTAGATTTATCTTACGTAATAAATGAAGATATAGAGTTAAACATTTTAAAATTTGATAGCGATGAAGGAGAGCATTCTTTTAGACATACAAGTTCTCATATTTTAGCTCAGGCTGTTTTAAGATTATTTCCTGGAACAAAACTTGCAATTGGGCCTGCTATAGATAATGGTTTCTATTATGATTTTGATTCTGAGCACACTTTTGTTGAAGAAGATCTACCAAAAATCGAAGCAGAAATGAAAAAAATAGTTAAAGAGAATCTTGTACTTGAAAGATTTGAATTACCGAGAAATGAAGCAATTGAATATATGAAAAAAAGAAATGAAGATTATAAAGTTGAATTAATAAATGATTTACCAGAAGATGAAATTATTTCATTTTATAAGCAAGGTGAATTTACAGACTTATGTGCTGGAACACATCTTCCAACTACAAAACCTGTTAAAGCTATAAAATTACTTACTTTAGCAGGAGCTTACTGGAGAGGTGATTCAAGTAAAAAAATGCTTCAAAGAATTTATGGTACTTCTTTTCCTAAAGCAAGTTTACTTGAAGCATACCTAGTGAGACTTGAGGAAGCAAAAAAAAGAGATCATAGAAAACTTGGAAAAGAACTTAAATTATTTACTTTAATGGAAGAAGGTCCTGGATTCCCATTTTTCTTACCTAATGGAATGATTGTAAAAAACCTTCTATTAGATTATTGGAGAGAAGTTCATACAAAAGCAGGATATCAAGAAGTTGAAACTCCGCTTATTTTAAATAGAAAATTATGGGAAACTTCAGGTCACTGGATGCATTATAAAGAAAATATGTATTCTCTTAAAATTGATGATGAAGATTATGCAATAAAACCAATGAACTGTCCAGGTGGAATGCTAGTTTATAATACTGAAATGAGATCATACAAAGATTTTCCACTAAGACTTGGTGAAATTGGAAGAGTGCATAGACATGAACTTTCAGGTGCACTTCACGGACTTATGAGAGTTAGAGCCTTTACTCAAGATGATGCTCATATATTTATGTTGCCTGAACAGATTAAAGATGAAATTAAAAATGTTACAAAATTAATTGATGAAATATACTCAACTTTTGGATTTAAATATCATGTTGAATTATCTACTAAACCTGAAAAATCTATGGGAAGTCAAGAAGAATGGGATTTTGCTGAAAAATCACTTCAAACAGCTCTTGAAGAATTAGATCTTGATTTTGTTATAAATGAAGGTGATGGAGCATTTTATGGTCCTAAAATAGATTTCCATTTAGAAGATTGTATCGGTAGAACATGGCAATGTGGAACTATTCAATTAGATATGCAACTTCCTCAAAGATTTGATTTAAATTATATTGGTAAAGATGGTGAAAAACATAAACCAATTGTTATTCATAGAGTAGCATATGGTAGTATTGAAAGGTTCTTTGGAATATTAGTTGAACATTTTGCTGGTAAATTTCCACTTTGGTTAGCTCCAGTTCAAGTTGAAATATTGCCGGTAGCTGACAGGCACAATGATCATGCATATGAATTAAAGAAAAAACTAAGTGAATATGGTATTAGAGTTGAAGTTGATGATAGAAGTGAAAAAGTTGGATATAAAATAAGAGAAGCTCAGCTTCATAAATACCCTTATATGCTTGTTATTGGAGATAAAGAAGCTAATGGCGAAGAAGTAGCTGTAAGATCTAGAGATAAAGGTGAGTTAGGTTCTAAAAATATTAGTGAATTTGCTAAAGAATTAGTTGAAGAAATTAAATCAAAGAAATTTGATTTGTAATATTAATTATTGATTAAAAAACTAATATTAATGAAATTAGAAATATATTGACATAAAAACAATAAGGTGTTACACTCATTTTGAAACAGATAATTTAATAAATTATTGGTGTGATAGAATTCTATCGCTTAAAAGGGAAGACTGGTGAAATTCCAGCACGGTCCCGCCACTGTAAGAGAAAAGTATCTTTTGTAAATGAATCCACTGTACTTTGTATGGGAAGGAAAAAAAGATGCGTTTAAAACTCAAGTCAGGAGACCTGCCAATAATAATAATGCTATTAAAACTCACGAGGATGAGGAGGTGTTAAGACTTTAAAGTGAATTCTTTAATGGATTAGTATGCCCTTTCTTATGAAAGGGCATTTTTGTTATATGACACTTATTCCACTAGAAGGTTATTTTTAATATATAAAAAATAGAAAATGGGAGGAACTTTATGTATGAAAAAAAATTATATTCATCATTAAATATTCTATATTTAAAAATGTTTCAATACGAGAAATATATAGATTGTAAAAAAAGTGATGAAATTTTTGAATATTTAAATAAGGAAATAAAAAATATAAATATTAAATACGGTGAAAAATTCAATTTATCTAAGATACCATTTAAGCTAATGCTAAAATATTGCGTTTTTAATCCTAAGTTTGATCATAATAAAGCCACTGGTACTTTAAATAATGAACTAGAAAATGATCTGAAAAATATTGAATTACTAAAAAAAAGATATTCAAAATTATCTGCTTGATATATTTATTGGATTATATTAAGAAGTAAAAAAATGACATTACATTTTTTGCACCTTAATAGTGAAACCGATAAAAAATTTTAGAACATCTCATAAATAATGAGGTGTTCTACTTTTTGTAATTCAAAATTTTGATAAAAAATATATTTATAAAAAAAAGTTACGTAAAATTTAATTTATATTTAAAAATTACGAAAAAAATTTTGAAATTTGTAAAAAAATTTGTTATATTTATTTTATGCATAATTTTTTTGAATGTATTATATAAAATTATGCAATTAACAGAAAATTTTAAAAAATAATTATAAATATATTGGAGGTTTTATGAATTTGTTGAAAAAGATTGGAATTGAATATGGAAATGTAGATATAAATGTGAATAAAAAAGATAAAATTAAATATATTAATTTTAAACTTGCTTCTTTGGGCTTACCTATTTATCAGGAAAAAAGTAATAATGATAAAGAGTCAAGTTCTTACTTTATAGAATTATTTGAAGATATACTGATTGATTACAAGGAAAAAATAAGAGTGAATAATGTTCATGAAATTGGTATTAATAAAAGAATAAATACATTCTTAAGTAATTATTTTGATGGCTTTGATGATGAAATAAAAGTGATTGACGACTATTTTACTCTAGACCAGTATGGAATAGCTAGAGAATTATCTCTTTCTCCAGATTTAGATTCTTTTGTTAATGAATATATTAGTAGCTATAAAATAAAGCAAGGTATACTTAATAATCCTAAGCATGATAGACGGACAACTAAGGGTTCATTTCATATTGTTGAAGGTGGATTAAAAATACCAAGTGATAAAAAAACAGTTCCAAGATTGACTTTTATGAAACTATATAAATCAGCTCTTAACCCACCAGAAAAATTAAAAATACTTCCATTTACATCTTCTCAAAGTGAAAAGGCTAAAACATTTGTTTCACTTTTGATTAAGCCTATAGTTTCTCCTAAGGTGGGAGATATTTTAAGCCAAAAGTACTCGGAGGTACTTTTTGTAGTACCTGGAAGTTTGGTATCGAATTTAGATTTTGTTGAATCAGTTTTTGGTAATGCTGGTGATTTAGGACTTCATATTAATGATTCGTCGTTAGATGTTGATGGCTGGACAGGGCATACGGGCTATATAGTTTTGGCACCTCATTTAACTAAACTTAGAAAAATAGATTTAGGACTACCAAGCTTTAACGATGCTAGCGATATTCAAAAAAAGGATGGAATGTGCTATAAAGATGAAAACGAATTATATAATGACGGTCTTCCTTTTAAAATAACGTGTAGAGATAAAAGTGGAGTGGCAGTTACTATAATAGCGGATAATTATTTTGGATATTCTAAGAAGGAGATAAAAACTCAAATTAGTTTTTCAGCTAATTTATATGGAAATGTAGAAGAAGAACATGCAGGTGGTACAATTGTATATCCTAGAATTAATTTAGGTGAATATTATAATGCAAAAGAAAATATTGATCCGAGTAAATACTCTTTTGAGGATATAAAAATAAATTATTCATCTATAATGGAAATTAATTCGGACAATTATGGTGTAGATAGGACAAATAGTAAAGTAATCTACATTCCTGAAAATGTTGAAATTGACCTTCATAAAACTACAATAAAGTGGGAGTATTTAGGTGAAGAAAGAAAACTAAAACTTCTGCCAACATATTATTATATATTGCCAAATGGAGATAAACTTCATATGGAAAAACATCCTGCTGCTCCTGCTTGGAAACTTGTGGGTACTGAGGCAGAAGGAATTTTTTGCCATAAACCATGTACAGTTTCCGGAGGTGGAAAGTCGGAAATATCAAAATCTCTTAGTAATTCTATTATTTATGGAAATTATTATATTCATGATTTAGAAAAAGATTTAGATTTTGTGGAGAAAATTTTAAAATATGATTATAGAAGAAGATGGAAAATAAATCCTGAAAGAGTAAGACCATCTAGGCCAGTTCTATCGATTGATAGAACTTTAGGGTCAGTTATAAAACTCTTAACTCCATCTATTTATTATACTGATGAATTTAATAGTTATATTATATCAATACCAAATCATATCAAGGCTCTAGTTTTCATGGTGAAAAGATTTTATCAGACTTCTTGGAATGGAGATTGGAGAAGCCATTTTTCTGTTGATACAATTAACGGAAAACCGGGAAATGAGATTAATTTTAATGGAAGAAAAATAAGGCCGAGTTTTTTAAGGGTAGGATTTAGTGAAGATAACTCTTGGAGAGTTTTTAAATTAAGAATGGATTTTATGCCTTCAGAAAAACTTCAAAAGGAAGATGATATTACAGCTTCTATTACTGTGCCATCAAAAATGCTTAAAAACTTAAAAAAAGAGTGGGATAATGATAGCTATAAATTTACAACGAATTGTGAATTTAGGTTTTTTCAAAGACCAGATGAAGCTATTGTTAAAGGCTATGATAAAGCAGCTGAAAAAGATTTATCTAGTAATAATTTATTTGTTACAAATTATGAAGTATTAGATAAAGAAAATGTTAAAACTATAAAAGAAGATGTTATGGGATATATTTCATATACAGATGTTGTAAAGAAGCATATTGACGATTTCTTAAATGGCGATGACAAATATTGTATAGTTTCATCACATCCGAGAATTGTAAATGGTAAAGCTACAAAAAATCCAAGATATCTTGAAAATAGATTTGATTTTATTAATCCTTTACAGGAATATATTTCAGAAATTGGAGTAAAATTATCTAGGAAAATAGGAATAGATGAAAAAGTTTTGTTTCCCGTCAATGCAGTTCTTGCCGGTAGAAGAAATAACCCTGCAAGGCACGAAAATGGTAAGAAAATTTTACCGCTAAGTGTTTACAGCCCTCTTCATTATCAAGAATTACCTGAACTTTTTATGGATTATATTAGCAGTTTAACAGGTAAGTCACCTTCTACAACTGGAGCTGGGTCAGAAGGAGCTTTAACTAAAGCACCCTTTAATATGTTACTTCCTATTTATGATTTAAATAATGCATTACTTTCATATATACTTGGAGATTATTCTGTTTTTACAACTCCGGCTGGTTATATTGGACCACGAGTGAAAGTTGATCATGATATTTCGATGTTAATTCCAGAAATTTGGGCGAGACTTAATGAAAAAGAGAGAAATCCAATAAATCTTATAAGAGAAGGATCACTAGAAAAAATAGATGATTTTATCTATAAAGATAAACTAGTTCCAGCAAGTATATTAGGATATAGGATTACTGAAATTTTTTCATATAAATATCTTGGAAAAATATTTGATGCCCCGCAATCGGTATTTGATGAAAAAATATTAAAACCTGAAAAACAAAATTTAGAAGATTTTGTTGATGGTGTTTTAAATATAGCATTAGGACATAAAAAAGCTGCTCAGGCATATTTTATTGATGGAAGTATAAACGAAGCAATACCTCCCTTAAAAGCTCTGCTTAATATTATGGTAGATGGAGAATATAATGGTGAAAATATTAATTCTAAGAATGTACGTGAATTGTTTTTAAAAGAAAATGTTATTAATAGCGTATGGTATCTTAAAAGACTTAGAAATAAGCAAAATATTGAGAGTGTATTGATAAGGAAAAAAATAAATAGCTTAAAAAATTTTATTAATAATCCAATAAATAAAGCAGTTATTGATGAATATAATTACAAAGAAAAACTTTATAAAGCTGAGGAATTATTAAAATACTTTAAAACTGAAAATTATTTTGAATCATTAAAAGGAATGATTGGGGCAGATATTATTGTTTAATTAAATGCTTGTAATAAACATATTATATTGTATAATAATATAGAATTATGAAAGTATAACGGAGGGGTTTAATGGAAATTAAAAGATTTGAAGGAACTGGAAGAATGAGTAGAGTTGTTGAATTTAATAAAACGCTTTATCTGTGTGGACAAACATGTTCAGATGTTGATTCTATTGAAGAACAAACAAAATGCGTTTTAAAGAAAATTGAAGATTTATTGTTAAAATATGGTTCTGATAGAAAACATATAATTTCTACAACTATTTATCTTAGAAATATCAGTGATTTTGATAAAATGAACGTTTTGTGGGATGATTGGGTTATAGATGGATTTGAACCAGCTAGAGCATGTGTCGAAGCTAAGATGGCTAGAGAAAATATTTTAGTAGAGATGTCTGTAGTGGCTGCTGTAAAATAATAATTTAGTAATAAAAAATCACCATATATGAACTTTCATATATAGTGATTTTTTTATTTTTAAATTAATCCTTCTAGTGAAGTATTAAATAAAAGTTTTTTGATTATTGATTCTGCTGGTAATTTTCTTCCGCTATACATTGTTTTAGTTGCGTTCATTATAACTCTAATATCATATTGACTTGGATAAATTTCTGGTGGATTTTTATCTAAATCAAGTAGAGTATAAACAGCTATAATAGCGGATCTTATTGAGTATTCAACGGTAAATACACAGTCGTTTTCTATTTCTGCAAATTGACCTAGAAAAGCAAGATTTACAGATCCATTAGGTACTACTGAAGGTCTATCACCTTTAACTCTTGGCATAAATTGGCTAGTTATATAAGGCATCATAGCTGGTATTACAATTGATTCGTCAATGTATTCTTTCATATTTTTTTCATCAATACCAAGATGATATAATAATTCTTTAAGTAATTCCTCTCCTGTACAATCGCTCATTTTTTTCTTAATGAAATCTCCTTCATTGTCAGGGAATAAAGCATATGCCCATATAACGATTACATCTTTAGGTTGGTTTTTAAACTGAGGTTGTCTATTAACCGTAAAACTTAATAACCAATTTGAATCTTTTATTGAAATAATACCGCCAGTAACAGTTTTGCTAATATCAAAAGGACTTCTTCCGGCATAGTTTTCAATTAATTTAGCCATTTTAGAACCTTTGGCTGTTATTGTGTAAGATTCCCAT
Organism: Helicovermis profundi; assembly: GCF_033097505.1. Taxonomy (NCBI): domain Bacteria; kingdom Bacillati; phylum Bacillota; class Clostridia; order Peptostreptococcales; family Caminicellaceae; genus Helicovermis; species Helicovermis profundi. The sequence goes on from NZ_AP028654.1 coordinate 1,085,592, forward strand.
TTAGTTTTATCAATATCGCTACAAAATGCTTCAGGGTTTCCAAATGATTTATCTTTTTTAGCAATGTTTTTCCAAAGTCCCCAACATCCACCTTCACTTCTATCAAGTTTTGGTGCTTTGTACATACTTCCAAGTGTAGAATTTTCTGTCATCGAACCATTTGTAAAGAATACTAGATCATTTTTATCTGTTTTAATATATTCTTTTTCAGAGTTATTTCTAATAAGGTGAATACCAGTAACAGTTTTTTTCTCTTCATCAATATCCATATCAAGGTCAATAACTTTTGTATTATAATCAAAGACAACATTATTAGATTCTAACCATTTTTTTAAAGGAAGTATCATTGAATCATACTGATTATATTTAGTAAAAACTAGACCTTCCATTTTACTCATTCCAGGCATCAAATGCATAAATCTATGCATATAGCGTTTCATTTCAACAACACTGTGCCAAGTTTCAAATGCGAACATAGTTCTCCAATATAACCACATATCAGTTTCTAAAAAACTATCATCAAAGAATTGCTTAACAGTAGCTGCTCCAAGTGTTTCTTCTGTAGCTAAAAAAAGCTTTGTAAGTTGTTTTACATGAATTTCATCTAATCCAAGACTATCAAAATTTAATTTTTCACCTCTATTTTCTATGACTCTACATTTTGAATAGTTAGGATCATTAAGATTTAATTCTCTAAATTCATCAAGTACAGTTCTATCTGGTTCTTCTATTGAAGGTATTTTTGAGAACAAATCCCAAGTACAGTCATAATGTTCTTCCATTTCTCTGCCGCCTCTTGCAACATAACCGTCTTCAGCATTACCACATCCATCCATAGCTCCACCACTAACATTAGTTTCGTCTATAATAGTAATGTTTTTACCCTTCATATGACCATCGCGAATTAAATAGTGAGCAGCAGCTAACGAAGCAATACCTGCTCCAATTAAATACGCTTTTTTATTTTCAATTCCTTCAGGTTTTAATGTGTTGATATTCTGATATTTACCCATAAATATTTTCTCCTTTTTTTAATATTAAAATTTCTCGTTTTATTGCTTAGAAGTTTAATCTTTTCAAAAACTAAGAAATTATTTTTGATTACGAGTAAATAATAAAACTTTATTGAAATTAGGTAAATAATCAAAGTTAACTACTTGTGCAGTTTTTGCTCAAAGTGATAGTTTTGTGTAAAAAATATTAATTTCACATCTATCAGTAAATAAATATAACAAGCATTTATTTGTTGGTATTTTGGGACTAGAAATTTGCATTGGTGAGTAGGATCAGGCAACACGCTACCTAGAAGATACTATAGAAATATTTATAGAATTATAATAAAAAAATATTGACATAAATAAAAACCTATGATATTATGATTTAAGTTGATTAATTGGATTAAAAACAAAGTAGAACTCCGCTTCTCACCTTTATGCATGGCAGAAAAGGTTAATATGAAATTTTATGTTTAAACATAATGTTTGTATGGCGGACTTTTTAGTCCGCTTTTATTATTATATAGTACTTTTTAGGAGGTGCAGAACTATTAAGAGAACAGAGTTAAATGAGGAAATCAGAGATCGTGAAGTTAGAGTAGTTGGTGATGACGGTGAACAACTTGGAATCATGACGTCAAGAGAAGCATTAGAAGTTGCTATAGAGAAAAAATTAGATCTAGTAAAGATTGCTCCTCAAGCAAAACCACCAGTTTGCAAAATTATGGACTATGGAAAGCATAGATATGAGCAACAAAAGAGAGAGAAAGAGAATAAAAAGAAAGCAAAATCTTCTTCATTAAAGGAAGTAAGGTTAAGCTTAAAAATTGAAAAACACGATTTAGAAACGAAAGCTAATCAAGCAATTAAGTTTTTAAAGAATGGAGATAAATTAAAAGTGTCTTTAAGATTTAGAGGTAGAGAAATGGGTTATATTAATCTTGGACATGGTGTTATTGAAAGATTTACAAAGGAAATTGAAGAGTATGGCAAGCTAGATAAACGACCATCAATGGAAGGAAGAAGTTTGGTTGCTTTCTATTTGCCACTTAAATAATTATAAGTTGAAGGGAGGAATAATAAGATGCCTAAGATGAAAACACATAGAGGTGCAGCTAAAAGAGTTAAATTAACAGGTACTGGTAAACTTAAAAGAAGTAAAGCGTACACTAGCCATATTTTGAATAAAAAAACACCTAAAAGAAAAAGAAATTTAAGAAAAGCAACAGAAGTATCTTCTTCAGATTTAAAAAGAGTAAGAAAATTATTACCATATTTATAGAATATATTTAAAAGGAGGTCAGAAAAATGGCTAGAATTAAAGGTGCAGTAAACGCTAAGAAAAAACATAAAAAAGTATTAAAATTAGCTAAAGGTTTTTACGGACTAAAAAGTAAAGTATTTAAAGCAGCTAATCCTGCTGTAATGAGATCGTTAAGATCTTCATATATTGGTAGAAAACAAAGAAAAAGAGATTTTAGAAAATTATGGATTTCAAGAATTAACGCAGCTACTAGATTAAATGGTATGAGTTATTCTAAATTTATGAATGGACTTAAATTAGCTGAAATAGATATTAACAGAAAAATGCTTTCTGAAATGGCTATTCACGACGCAGAGGGATTTGCTAAGTTAGTTGAAGTTGCTAAAGAAAAGGTAAACAATAAGTAGTTGTTTTTTAAAATTAAAATAATGAGCTGCAAAGGATAGTAATCTATTCTTTACAGTTCTTTTTTATTTTAGAATTTATTTGATTATGATATAATATATAAAATAAGTATTAATACATAATGATAAGAGGTAAATATGATAAAAACAAAAAAAATAAGAAATAGGAACCTTAATCCTGCACAGGTTTTAGTTTTAGGATTTTTAAGTGTTATATTAATAGGTACTTTTTTACTTAATTTACCAATTGCATCAAATAGTGGCCGAAGTATAGGATTTGTAAATGCTTTATTTACATCAACTTCAGCTGTATGTGTTACAGGTCTTGTAGTAGTTGATACTGGAACGTTTTGGACAACTTTTGGCAAAGTAGTAATCTTACTTCTTATACAAATAGGTGGACTTGGATTTATGACTATGGCAACATCAATAGCTTTAATAGTGGGTAAAAGGATTTCACTAAAAAGTAGAATGATTATGCAAGAAGCATTAAATCAATTTACAATATCAGGAGTAGTAAGATTAACAAAATATATAATATATGCAACATTTTTAATTGAGGGAGTAGGTGCTTTCTTTTTATCTTTGAAATTCATACCAATTTATGGTTTAAAAAAAGGTTTGTTTTTTAGTGTATTTCATGCGATTTCAGCATTTTGTAATGCTGGATTTGATATTATAGGTAATGGTAAAAGCTTAACACCATTTGTAGGTGATGGAATAATAAATATTACTATTATGACCTTAATAATAGTAGGTGGACTTGGTTTTACAGTTGTAATAGATATGATAAAAACGAGAAATTTTAAAAGACTTAGTTTGCATTCTAAATTTGTAATATTTTTAACACTTATTTTATTATCTACAGGCTTTATTTTAGTTTTTATTTTAGAATTTAATAACCCTTTAACGCTTGGTAATCTTCCACTAAAAGATAAAATTTTAGCGGCCTTATTTCATTCGGTTACGCCAAGAACTGCTGGTTTTAATACACTTGATATGGGTAGTCTAAAAGTTCCTACTCAGTTTTTAACAATAGTTTTTATGTTTATTGGAGGCTCTCCGAGTTCAACAGCAGGTGGTATTAAAACAACAACTTTTGGACTTGTTATTTTACACGTTATTTCTGTTATTATGGGTAAAGATGATACAGAAATTTTTAAAAGAAGAATTTCTAGAGAGGCAATAAATAGAGCTCTTGCAATACTTAGCATAGGAATTTCAGTAATAATATTAATAACAATGATTTTAACAATTACTGAAACATCACTTAGTTTTTTAGATCTATTTTTCGAAACCGTTTCAGCACTTGGTACAGTAGGATTAACTTTAGGAATTACTGCTAAATTAAGCATTTTTGGAAAACTTGCTATAGCTGCAACTATGTTTTTTGGTAGACTTGGACCACTTACAATAGTAATTGCTCTTGCTAGAAGAAAACAAAATGGTAAAAAGGGACTAATAAGATATCCAGAAGGAAAAATAATAGTTGGTTAAGGAGACTTTATGAAAAAACAATTTGTTATAATAGGTTGTGGTAGATTTGGTACAAGCGTTGCAAAAAGATTGTTTGAACTTGGTGTAGAAGTTATGGTTGTCGATAAAAGTGAAGAAACCATTCAAAATATAGCTGATAATGTAACATATGCTGTTCAAGCCGATGCTACTGATGAAAATTCAATAAAATCACTTGGAATTAGAAATTTTGATGTTGCAATTGTTACTATAGGAAGTGATATTCAATCTTCTATTTTAGTTACATTAATGGTAAAAGAGCTTGGAGTGAAATATGTTGTAGCAAAAGCTCAAAATGATATGCATGCTAAAGTACTTTATAGAATTGGGGCGGATAGAGTAGTTTTCCCTGAAAGAGAAATGGGAACAAGAATAGCAAATAATCTTGTTTCTGATAATATATTAGAACATATTCAATTAGCACCGGACTATAGTATACTTGAAATTGTAGCACTTAAAGATTGGATTGGTAAAACGCTTCTCGAGGTAGATGTAAGAGCAAAATATGGAATAAATGTTATGGCGATTAAGCACGAAGATAAACTTAATATTGCGGTTAGAGCAGATAATATGATAAAAGATGGGGATGTTTTAGTTGTAATAGGTCATAATGATGATCTTAAAAAAATAGAAAAATCTTAGGAGTATTTATGAGAGATGTTATAAAATCTTCAAATAATAGTTTAATTAAATTAATACGATCGTTAAAATCAAAAAAAAACAGAAGTAATCATGGGATGTTTATAATAGAAGGAATTAGGTTTATTGAATTTGCAGTAGAAAATAAAATTGATTTAGTTGAAATATGCTATTCAAAGGATATGTTATTTACTGATGGTGGTAAAAATCTTTTTAATAAAATAAAAGATAAAAAAATTAAATCTTATGAAATAGAAAAGAAGTTATTTGATTCAATTACAGATACTAAAAATACTCAGGGGATTATTGCTATTGCAAAAATACCAGAGTATAAAATAGATTTTAATAATTTTACTAGAAAGTTTATTTTAATCTTAGATAGGATACAAGATCCAGGAAATCTAGGAACTATAATAAGAACAGCTGATGCAGCAGGAGTTGATTGTATAGTTATTTCTAAAGGAACAGTTGATCCTTACAATGAAAAAGTACTTAGATCAACCATGGGATCAATTTTTTCAATGCCAATACACTATGAAAAAGAGATATTAGAATTTATAAATAAATTAAAAGATAATGAATTTAATATACTTTCAACTTGTTTAAATACTAATAGCTATTATGATGAAGTTGATTATCAAGGTAAAATAGCAATAGTTATTGGAAATGAAGCAAATGGAGTAAGTGAAGAAATAATAGATATATCAGATATATTAGTTAAAATTCCAATATGGGGAAAGGCAGAGAGTCTTAACGCATCAATAGCAGCAGGAATAATTATGTATGAAGCTAGTAAAAATCGAAATATTAATAAGATAAAGTAAAAATATTCTTTAAGTACTTGTTATAAAAAAATCTATATGATAAAATGTATCATATTATATAAGAAAATGCAGTGATTGGGCAAAGTAAATTAAATTTTGTTTTTTAGAGAGAGAATGGTGGTGAAAATTCTTAAACAAGATTAATTGAAATTCTCCCATAAGCAGACTAGATGAACCACAAGTAGTTTAGTACGTAATTCTCACGATACGAGAAAACGAGTGATTCTTTTGAAGAATTAATTGGGTGGTACCGCGAAACATAAACTTTCGTCCCTTTGGGATGAGAGTTTTAATTTTTTGCGAAAAAATAAAGCCGTGCGAAAGAATGAAAAAAAAGTGAGCTTAAGCGAAGCTTAAGGGCGAACCTTTATTTTCATTCTTTTCCCTATCTGACTCGTTCTAAAGCTTGAACAAATTCAAGCTAAGAACGAGTAAAGCAAGGATAAAGGTTTCTAAACTTCAGAGCGAAAAGTTCGCGCTCTGAAGCAAGAAACCAATTAATAGGGAGTTTACTCCCGACACGAGGCGAATGGGAATAGACGAAGTCTGTGAAGTTCGCCTGTGCACGGCTTTAAAGTGGAATGAAAAAAAAGTGAGCTTAAGCGAAGCTTAATTTTAAGTAAAGTAAATAATTTATTAATTAAAAATAAATAGGAGGATAAAAGCAATGAAAGAAAAATTAAAAGTAATTTTAGCAGATGCAAAAGAATCGCTTAAAAATGTTGATTCTCTAAAGAAATTAGAAGAAAATCGAATAAAATTTTTAGGTAAAAAAGGTGAACTTACTGCTATTCTTAAAGGAATGGGAAGATTATCAAAAGAAGAAAGACCTGAAATGGGTAAAATTGTTAATGAAGTAAGAAGTGAAATAGAGAAAATGCTTGAAGATGCAAAAAAAGAAGCTAAGCAAAAAGAATTAGCACTTCAACTTGAAAAAGAGAAAATTGATATTACTCTTCCAGGAAAATCTGCTAAAACTGGGCATAGACATCCGTTAACACAAGTACTTGATGAGATAAAAGATATTTTTATTGGTATGGGATTTAAAATTGCAGAGGGACCAGAAGTAGAAACGGTATATAATAATTTTGATGCACTTAATTCACCAAAAGATCATCCATCGAGAAGTACTTCAGATACTTTTTATATAAATGATAAATTACTACTTAGGACTCAAACTTCTCCAGTTCAAATTAGAACAATGAAAAGTCAAAAGCCACCAATTAAAATAATTTCACCGGGTAGATGCTTTAGATTTGATGAATTAGATGCAACTCATTCACCAATGTTCCATCAAATTGAGGGTCTTGTAATAGATAAGAATATTACAATGGCCGATTTAAAAGGAACTTTAGATATGATTGCTAAAAGAGTATTCGGTGAAACAACTAAAACGAAATTCAGACCTCACTATTTTCCTTTTACTGAGCCAAGTGCAGAAGTTGATGTTACATGTTTTAAATGCGGCGGTGAAGGGTGTAAAGTATGTAAGGGAAGTGGATGGATTGAAATTTTAGGATGTGGAATGGTGCATCCAAAAGTTTTAGAAGAATGTGGAATTGATTCAGAAGTATACAGTGGTTTTGCGTTTGGAATGGGACTTGATAGAATTACTATGCTTAAGCATGAAGTAGATGATATAAGGTTATTTTTTGAAAACGATATGAGATTTATTGATCAATTTTAAATATATTTTTTAGGAGGAGTAAAATGTTAATTCCAGTAAAATGGCTAAATGATTATGTAGATGTTAAAAATATAGATATTAAAGAATTAGAAGATAGACTAATAATGACAGGTTCCAATACAGAAACAGTTACTAAAATAACAGAAAAAATTGAGAAAATTGTTGTTGGTAAAATCAAGTCAATAGATAAACACCCAGATGCTGATAAATTATTAATTATGCAAGCTGATGTTGGTGAAGAAGAAAACATTCAAATAGTAACGGGTGCAAAAAATTGTAGTGTTAATGATTTTGTCCCAGTTGTTAGAGCTGGTGGTAAAATTGCTGATGGTACTAAAATTAAAAAAGGTAAATTAAGAGGAGAAGTATCACTTGGAATGTTTTGCTCTTTTGAAGAGTTAGGATATGATGTAAAGGTAATACCTAAAGAATATAATGATGGTATTTATATTTTAAACGGCGAATATACTCCGGGTGAAGATATTAAAACAGCAATTAAAGAATTAGATGATAATATTATTGAATTTGAAATAACACCAAATAGAGCAGATTGCTTAAGTTTAATTGGTATGGCTAGAGAAACTGCAGCAACATTTGAAAGAGAATTAGTTTATCCCAAAATAGAAATTAATAAAGAAATATTAGATGTAAATGATTTTATTTCTGTATCAATTGAAGATGAAAAAAAATGTAATCGTTATGTAGCAAGAGTAGTCAAAAATGTAAAAATTGAACCATCACCGGACTGGTTAAAAGTTAAACTTATGAACGCAGGTATGAGACCTACAAACAATATTGTAGATATTACAAATTATGTTATGCTTGAGTATGGTCAACCAATTCATGCTTTTGATATTGATACATTAAAAGATAAAAAAATAGTAGTAAGAGATGCTAAAATTGATGAATCTATTACAACACTTGATGGTAAAGAAAGAACTCTTGATAAGGAAATGCTTGTAATAGCGGATGGAGAAAAAGCTGTTGCAATCGCTGGAATTATGGGCGGGGAAAACACAGAGATTTCTAATAGTACCAAAAATATTTTAATTGAAGTAGCACACTTTGAAAAATCAAATATTAGAGAAACTTCAAGAAAACTTGGACTAAGATCAGAAGCATCATCTAGATTCGAAAAAGGTATTTCTTCTAAGTATTGTAATACAGTGGTAGACAGAGTTTGTCAGCTTATAGAAGAATTATCATGTGGAGAAATCGTTAAAGGCTCTGTAGATATAAATCCAATAAAATCAAACAGTGTTAAAATTGATGCAAGAGTAAAAAGAATAAATGATTTGATTGGAATAAATTTAAGCGCTGAGGAAATGCTTAAAATATTTGAAAAACTTGAGTTTGTCGCAAAAATAAATGGCGATACAATAGAAGTAGAAATCCCGCAATTTAGACTTGATATTGAATCTGAAATTGATTTAGTAGAAGAAATAGCTAGAATGTATGGATATGATAATATACCTCTTACACTTCCAAAAGGGAGCGAGTGGGGAGCGAAAACTAATGGACAAAATATAGAAGATATTGCTAAGGATATTTTAGTAGCTCAAGGTATGAATGAAATTACAACATATTCATTTGTAAGTCCTAAATCTTTGGATTTAATTAGAATTCAATCTGAAAGTATACTTAGAAATCAAGTAACGATTATTAATCCTTTAGGTGAAGAATATAGTGTTATGAGAACGTCTTTAGTTCCGAATTTATTAGATATAATTTCTAGAAATTATAATAGAAAAGTAAATGACTTAAGAGCATTTGAAATTGGAAATTTATTTTTTACAAGAGTAAATGATAAAAACGAACTTCCTATAGAAAAAAAATCAATGGTTATTGGAACTTATGGGGAAAATGAAGATTTTTATACAATTAAAGGAATGACAGAAGTATTATTAAATAATCTTGGTATAAAGAATTTTGATTTTGTTGTAGAAAAAAATCATCCAACATATCATCCAGGTCGATGTGCTAATATTATTTGGGGGAATCATATACTTGGAACAATTGGAGAAGTTCATCCGGAAGTATTAGACAATTTTAATGTAGATTGCAAAGTATATTTAGCAGAAATTGATTTTAATATTATTATGCAAATTACAAGGTTAGATGTTATCTATAAACCAATTCCTAAATACCCTTCAACTTCAAGAGATATTGCATTAATAGTGAAAGATGAAGTAACAAATGCCCAGATAATTAAAATTATAAATGAAAATGCTGGTAAACTTCTAGAAGCGGTTAAATTGTTTGACGTTTATAAAGGTAAACAAATTGAAGAAGGATACAAATCAATGGCCTATTCTTTGACATTTAGATCTTCAGAAAAAACTTTAGTAGATGAAGAAGTCAATGTTATTTACAATAAAATTTTAGATAAACTTAAAGAATTTGGAGCTAATTTAAGATAATAAAACAAAAAAAAGGATTTTTTCATTATTTAAAGAAATATAATACGTATGGAATAAGTAAAAATCTAAGTCATAAGATATATAAGAAATTTTATACGTGGGAGTTGTTAAAATGACATTGAAAAATAAAGTGATAGTGAGAATATTCGGACAAGAGTATACCTTAAAAAGCGAAGATTCTAGAGAACATATGCAAAGAGTATCAAATTTAGTTGATGATAAAATGAATGAAATTGCCGATGCAAATAAGAAATTAAGTACGTCAATGATTGCAGTTTTAGCAACTTTAAATATGACTGATGAATATGTGAAAATTTCAAATAAACTAGAAGAGATGAAAAACAAAATTGATAATCCAGAATCAGAAATTAGAAAACTTAATCAAAAATTAGAAGTATTAGAAATTAAGTTAAATGAAAAAACTTCTGAGAATGAAATATTAATGGGTAATTTAAGCGAAATTCAGAAAAAGTTTTCTGAAAATGAAATTGAGGCTATTAATTTAAAAAGTAAAATATACGAATTAAATAACGAACTTGCTCACAAAAATCTTGAAATAGATTCTTTTAACGATGAGAATTTAGAAGCAAATTCACAAAAAGATAAAGAAATAAATCGTCTTAATGAAGAGCTTGGTGAAAAGAAACTTGTAAATAGAGAGCTAAGTAGTACTATAGAAGAATTTAAAAATACAGTATCAGAATTAGAAGAAAAAGTAAGAAAATATGATTTGAAATTTGAAGCGAAAAATAAAGAATTGATGTTAAAAGAAGAAGAGCTTGATGATATATATATAAAAACAGAGGAAATGAAAAATGAAATTAAATTTAATCTAGAACATGTTTTAGCATTAAAAGAAGAAGTTGCGATTAAAGATAATGAAATTTCTATTGCTTGGAAAAAATATAATCAGGCGGAAAATGAACTTAATGAATTTATAGAAGAATTTGATACTAATTAGTAAGTGAATATAGTGTATAATAAAATAAGGATGAGATTATATCTCATCCTTGTTTATTTGTAGTGGGTTATGGTTATATTAAGGAGCTAGCTATACAAAAGTCAAGAAATAAATGATGCTTTTTTTAAATGATAAAATAGAATTTTGAGCATACTTAATAAGAAGACAAGGTCTTCTAAAAGAAAATATAAATTGTATTAGATGAAACTACAATAAATTATTAAATGCAATACCAGTTTTCATAATCGCGTAAATAGTATTTGACATATTTTTTGCAGCATGGCAAATTGCCGAGTTATGATGTTTACCTTCTTTGATCTTTAGTAAATATTTATCTCTAAATTTGTTATCTTTAATTTTAGAATTTATTATAGCTACTTTAGTAGCGGTAAATATTGCAGTACGTAAATATCTTGATCCACGTTTAGATATATGAGAATTTTTAGCTATAAAGTTACCTGACTGATATATTGTAGGATCAAGTCCTGCAAAAGCAAGTAGGCTTTTAGGATGATCAAATCGATGTATATCACCGATTTCACCGACAATTAGGCCGGCAGTAATATGTCCAACACCAGGTATACTAAGTAAGAAAGAAAAATGAGCATCAATAATCTTGTTTATTTCTATCTCAAATCTATCCATTTGTCGTTTGTAATGAAAAATGTCCTCAAGAGTAGAATTAATCAGTATTTCATTTGTAATATTAACATTACCGATTGTGTTTTTAGATAATGTTTTAATTGTTTTAGCTATTTCGAATCTATTACCACGGCATTTTATAATAGATTCAAGAGTTGAAATATGCATATTAGAAATTTTTATAGTTGTAGGATAATCAGAAAAAAGTTTGTAAACCCAGTTTGAATGTTGATTAAATTGATGTCTAAATTCTGGGAAAGTAATATCTAGTAGTCGTGTCCACTCAGTTTTTGCTTTATTGAGTTTTTTTTGAACTTCAATTCTTGCTCTAGATAGTGACTTTAATTCATTTGAAATGTATAATGTAGGTGTATAGGAATTGTGACGTTTATGATTAAATTCTACGTACTTGCATATAGCATAAGCATCAACTTGATCTGTTTTAGTCAGTCTTGGTGAAAGAGCTTTACGACTATTACTTGTTAATACTGGATTAATCATTAAGACATAAAAGCCTTGTAACGCAAGAAAATTAGAAATATTTTGAGAGTATATTCCGGTTTCTTCAATTCCTATACGAATGTCATCAATAGACTCCGTATGGGATAGAATTAGCATACGGAGTTTTTTAAACCCCTCAAAATCATTTTGAATAGTAAAACATTTGGTGAGCACCTCACCATTACTTGAAGTAATTGTGATGTCATGCTTAGAAGAAGCTACATCAATACCGACAAAGATCATAAAAAAACCTCCTTATATATTTTATAAACAAGTGGTAAAACACACAATCTGAAACTTCAAATAATCTTGTAAATAAAACGTCATGCGTTCACTAGCTAATTAATTGTACAAGTAACAGATGTGGTTATAATCTCCTTAAAATAGTCAAGCTATAGAAAAAATGGAATAATCCACAATGTTTATTACTAAAATTATATAAGAAAAAATTAAATTATAAAACGAAAGGAGAGTTATACTAAAATTTATATTTTTAGTATACAAGAAAATATGATTGAATTATTGGCACCAGTGGGAACTAAAGAAGGACTAATTGCTGCTGTTCAAAATGGAGCAGATGCAGTATATTTAGCAGGTAAATCTTTTGGAGCTAGAAAATTTGCAAATAATTTTAATAGAGATGAATTAATTGATGCAATTTCTTATTGTCATATTAGAGATGTAAAAGTATATGTTACTGTGAATACAATAGTTTTTGATAATGAATTTAATGAACTTGTCGATTTTGTTGGATTTTTATACAATAATGATGTTGATGCAATAATAATGCAAGATATAGGTGCATTTAAAGTAATAAAAAATAAATATCCGCTTCTAGAAATTCATGCAAGTACACAAATGTCTATTCAGACTGTATCTGATGCTAAGTATCTTTCTAGTTTAGGTATTTCAAGAATTGTTGTTGGGCGAGAAATGTCATTAAAAGAAATAAAAGAAATAAATGATACTGTTGATGTAGATATAGAAGTTTTTGTACATGGTTCTCTTTGTATTTCACAGTCAGGACAGTGTTTAATTAGTAGTATGATAGGTGGCAGAAGCGGAAACCGTGGAAGTTGTGCACAGGCTTGTAGGCAAAAATATGATTTGGTTAATATTGATTATGATTCAAAAATTAATTCTCCGCACGGTGAGTATTTACTAAGTCCAAGAGATCTTATGACTTTAGATGATATAGATAAAATTATTAATACAGGAGCAATTTCTTTAAAAATTGAAGGTCGAATGAAACGTGACGAGTACGTGGCAACTGTAGTTGATTCATATAGAAAAGCTATTGATAATGTTATTGATGATAAAGAAATTTCTAGTAAAGATGATATTAATAAGCTAAAACAATTTAACAGATTATTTACTAAAGGTCATTTGTTTTCTGAAAGAAATCAAGACTTAATGTCTAATGAATATACAGGTATACAAGGCGAGAAGATTGCTAAGGTACTCAAATATTATCAAGATAAAAAACAAGTTGAAATTGAACTTTTTAATGATCTTTGTCAGAATGATGAAATACAAATAAGAAGAGGCTTTAATACAGTTGGTGCTAGAGTTGAAACGATGTTTTCAAATAAAAATAGGATTAAAGAAGCTGTTAAAAATCAAAGAGTAAGAGTGAATTTTAAACATTTTTGTAAACCAGGTGAAATTTTATATAAAACTTTTGACGTAGAAGTTATGAATAATGCAAAAGAATCATATAGAAAAGAAAATAAAAAATTACCTATAGAATGTGAAATATTTATTACAGAAGGGTTGACATCAAATTTAATTATTAAAGATAGTAGAGGTAATGAAGTAAATATATTAGGTGAAAAAAATGCAGAAATAGCCCAAAATAAGGCCTTAACTGAAGAAGATGTTAGAAATAATTTAAGTAAATTAGGAAATACGCCTTATTTTATTGAAAAATTAATTATTAATATTGATGAAAAAGTGTATTTGCCTGCAAAAGAAATAAATAACTTAAGAAGGAAAGCTATTGAAGAATTAGATATGCTTAGAAAAAATATATATGGTAGAGAGTTTGAAAATACAGAGTATAATTTAACAAATAAACATAATTCTATAAAAACGGATATGAGTTTTACTTATTCTGTTCATACATTTGATCAATTTCTAGCATTAGTTGACTTAGATATAAAAGAAATAATGCTTGAAAATTCTTATATTTTTAAGGAATGTTTGGATTATATTAATGAAGAAAATATTGATGTAAATATTATTCCGATTATTTATAAAAGTACATTAGAAGAAAATCATAGTAAATTTATTAAACTTTTTAATGATTATTGTGTAAAAGACGTGATGATAACAAATTATGGCCATATAATACATTATATTGATAAATTTAATTTACTTACAGATTACAGTATGAATGTAGTTAATTCTAATAGTAGCGAATTTTATAATTCTTTAGGATTTAAAAGAATAACCCTTTCGCCAGAATTAAATATAAAGCAAATAGAAAAAATGTATACCAGTGAAAATTTGGAAATTATAGGATATGGATATATTCCAGTTATGAATTTGAAATATTGTCCAATTTCAAATGTATTTGGAAGTGAAAAGAATTGTGGAATATGTGAGAAAGATAATTACGGTCTTAAAGATAAAAAAGATTATATTTTTCCACTTCTTAGAAAAGAAAATTGTAATATGGAAGTGATGAATTCAAATAAATTATTTTTAGTAAACTATTTAAATGAATTAGAGAATTCAGGAGTTTCATATTATAGAATGAACTTTATTTTTGAAAATCCTAACGAGGTCAAAAATGTTATAAAAATCCACAATGATTTTAGAAGTACTGGTAACTTTGATAATAATGAAAGATTTTATAAAAAGTTAATTAAAGAAGGAATCACTAAAGGGCATATTAAAAGAGGTGTCGAGTAGGAGTTTAAAATGAATAAAAGAAGTTTAAGAGTACTTGAATTTAATAAAATTATTGAATTATTAAAATTAGAAATTACTTCAAATGTTGGGAAAAATATTGCTGAGAATTTAGTACCATCTTCTAATATTGAAGTGGTAAGGGAATCACTAAAAGAGACTTCAGAAGCATTAAGTTTAATTATTAGAAAAGGAAATTTTCCGAGCGGTCCAATATTTGATTTGAAAAAATATTTGAAATTAGCTCAAATAGGTTCTAGTTTAAATACAAAACAATTAATAGAAACCTCAGATACACTTAGGACATCTAGAAGGATTAAAAGTTTTATAGAAGGAAATGATTCTGAAATTTATCCTAAATTATTTTCTTACTCAAATAGTATTACCATGCTAAAAGGTGTAGAAGATGAAATTAATAATGCTATTATTGGTGAAGATATAATCTCTGATAAAGCTAGCTCGAAACTTAAAAATATAAGAAAAAGTATAGAAAATAAAAATACTTCTATTAGGCAAAAACTTGATTCAATAGTTAAATCATCTTCAAATCAAAAATATCTTCAAGATGCGATTGTAACTATAAGACAGGGAAGATTTGTAGTTCCGGTCAAGAGTGAATACAGGTCTATGATTAAAGGAATAATACATGATCAATCCTCTACAGGGTCTACTCTTTATATTGAGCCATATGCAATTGTAGATTTTAATAATGAATTAAGTCAACTTAAAATTGATGAAAAGGAAGAAATAGAAAGAATTTTAATGGAGTTAAGTGCTTTAGTTGGTCAAAGTGCAAATGAAATAAGATTAAATATTGAAATGGTAAGTATTATTGATTTTATAATAGGAAAAGGAAAATTATCATTAAAATATAATGGAGTTGAACCGATATTAAATGAGAGAGGATATGTAAATATTAAATCTGCTCGTCATCCATTAATTAATAAAAAAGATATAGTTGCAAATAATATTTACATTGGTGAAAATTTTAATATTTTGCTTATAACTGGCCCTAATACTGGAGGAAAAACTGTAACAATAAAAACTTTAGGATTGCTTTCATTAATGAATCAAGCTGGACTTCATATACCTGCAAATCACAATTCCCAGATGTCCATTTTTACAAATGTTTTTGCTGATATTGGTGATGAACAGAGTATTGAACAGAGTTTAAGTACATTTTCTTCTCATATGACTAATATTGTAGAGATTATTAGAGATGTGGATGCAAAATCATTAGTTTTATTTGATGAACTAGGAGCAGGGACTGATCCTACTGAGGGAGCGGCTCTTGCTATGAGTATTTTATCATTTCTTCATAAAAAAAATATTACTGCAGTTGCTACTACACATTATAGTGAACTTAAAGAATTTGCCTTACTTACAGATAGAGTTGAAAATGCATCAGTTGAATTTAATGTAGAAACCCTTAGCCCAACTTATAAACTTTTAATAGGCGTACCAGGTAAGTCAAATGCTTTTGAAATATCAAAAAAACTTGGACTTAGGGAAGATATTATTGAAGAATCTAAGATATTTATTAAAAGAGAAAATATAGAGTTTGAAAAGATTTTAGAAACTATAGAAGAAAATAGAAAAGAAGCTCAAAAAGAAAAAGATGAAGCTGTTCGTATGAGGATAGAAATAGAAAATCTTAAAAAGCAAGTTAATGAAAAGAAAGAAAAATTAAGTTCTCAAAAGGATAGAATTCTTAGAGATGCAAAATCTGAGGCAAGAAAATTACTTAAAGATTCTAAAGAAGAATCAGAGAGAATAATAAAAGAATTAAGGGGCTTATCTGAATCTAATGATAAAGAAAAAAATAGAAAAATAGAAGAAGCTAGAAGAAAATTAAAAAGAAAACTAGAAAATACTGAAGAAAATATTTTTGAAAAAACTATTGATTATAAAAAAATACCAAAAAATTTGAAAATAGGTGATACAGTAAAATTAATTAATCTAGATCAAATAGGAAATGCTTTAACGAAACCTGATTCAGATGGAAACTTAACGGTTCAAGTTGGAATTATGAAAATTAAGACTAATAAAAAAGACTTACTACTTATTAAGGAGAAAAAAGAACATTCTTCTTCTAAAAAAATAAGTAAATCTTACACTATAAACTCTGCTAATATAAGTCCAGAGCTTGATTTAAGAGGTTATAATGTAGAAGAGGCTATTTTAGAATTAGACAAATATCTAGATGATGTATATCTTTCAAGCGTTAAATCGGTCACTATAATTCATGGTAAAGGCACAGGAGCGTTAAAAAGTGGACTAAAGAGTTTCTTTCAAAAACATTCGCATATAAAGTCTTTTAGAGAAGGCGTATATGGTGAAGGTGGTTCAGGAGTCACAGTATTAGAAATTAAATAAATAAAATTTAGCTTATTTTTATTAAAAATAAGCTAAATTTATATTTGGAGGATACAAAAATGATTTTAGTTAGCGCATGTTTATTGGGTATAAATTGTAAATATAATGGCGAAAATAATAAAAATCAAAAGGTTATTGATTATGTATTAGGAAAGAAGTTTTTACCAATTTGCCCAGAACAATTAGGTGGACTTACTACTCCAAGGTTACCAGCAGAAATAATTGGAGATAAAGTTTTTTTGACAAACGGGGAAGATGTTACTAGTAAATTTGAAAAGGGATCATTAGAGATTATGAAGTATACTGAATTACTTCCGATTGACTTTGCAATATTAAAAGACGGAAGTCCTTCTTGTGGCAGTGAATTTGTTTATGATGGAAATTTTACTGGAACAAAAATAAAAGGAGAAGGTATTACAACAGAAGAGTTAAGAAAAAAAGGTGTAAAAGTTATAAATGAAAATAATTTATAGTTTTATTTAAATATTGTTGATAATTTTAAGATAAAAGCATTAAATTGATTTCTTATTTATTAAATTTTAAGAAAATTCAATAAATTATTTAGATAATTTATGATAGAATTAGGTATAAATGTATTTTGGGAGAAAATTATGGAAATTTATAGAGATAGTAAGCTAATACTTGAAATAAATGATAAAGACGTTAATTTACAAGTATTTAATGAAAAAATATCTATGCCGGAATTTAATAATGTTTGTAAATTAAATCCGAGGGTTAAGATTACTGACTTTATTGCATTAAAAAAATTATTAAATTTAGATAGTACTGAAAAAACTAAAATAGGTGAATTGAAAGAAATATATGAACTAGATATTTCAAAAGATGAAATGGTTGCTTATTTAAAAATTTATTTAACAAATAGTGAAATTGATAGAGATGTAGATAAGGTAAAAACAGATATAATTTCTTTTTTAAATAGCAAAAATATTTTAGAAGGCATAAATCATGAACTATTAAATTCAGATATTCCTTCTTGTAAAAAATTCGTTGTTGCTACTGGTAAGGCTCCAATAAGTGGAGAAAATGCAAAACTTGTATACTATAAGTTAAGTGAAAGAAAAGTTAAAGAAGGAACTGATGGTAATATGGATTTTTATGATGTCAAGTTAATTGACAATGTTGAAAAGGACGATTGGATTGGAGAAAAAATCCCTCCTACTCTAGGAATTAATGGAAAAACACTTTTTGGAAAAATTGTGGAGCCAAAACCTGGTAAAGATGCTCAGCTAAAATATGAGAAAAAATCTGTATATGAAAATCCAGAGAACGGTAATTATGTTTTAAGAGCAAAATTTGCTGGTGCAGTTAAATTTGATGGAAAAAAAATTGGAGTTGATAATCACTTAGTAATACATGGGGATGTTGACTACAGCACAGGTAATGTAGATTTTGATGGATATGTAACTATTAAAGGCACAGTGGCTGATTTATTTTCAGTAGAAGCTACAAAGGATATAACTATCGAAGGTAAAATGGGGATAGGTGCTGTTAAATTCATAAAATCTAGGGACGGTAGTGTTTCTATTTCTGGTGGCGTTAATGGCAAGAATACTACTAAAATTAGTGCAAAACGTGATGTTTATTTGAAATACGTTAATGAAACAAGTGTTGTCGCTGGTGGAGATATCCATATTTCACAATATTCAATGGATAGTTATTTAGAAGGAAAAAAAATAATACTTTCACCGAAAAATGGAAGAATAATCGGTGGCCAAGTAAAAGCTGATCATAAAATTATTACAGGTTCAATTGGCAATAAATTTGAGAAGAAAACGGTAGTGAATGTTAAGGGATTCGAAAGAGTAATGATAAAACATGAACTTGATAGTATTGAAATTATTCTTAAGGAAACTATTGGAAAAGCAAATAAATTAAAAAGACAATTAGAGATTTTTGAATCAAACAAATCAAGATTAGAAGAAAAAGCATTAAATACTTTTAGGGCCTTAATTATAAATTATGATAATATTATGGATGAAATTGCTAGAACAAATATAAAACTCGACCACTTAGAGGATATGCTAAAAACTAGAGGTGATGGGGAAATCAAGATAGTTAATGGAGTTTATCCTAAAACCGTACTAGAAATTAAAAACTTACAGAGAAAAGTAAATGATTTAATGTCTTGTTCATTTTATGTTAAAGATAATGAACTGCATTTATATGATTAAATAATAGGGTGGTGAAAAGACATGGATAAAAATATTAAAAAAGTTTTAACAACTATTGATTTTTTTTCACAGATTTTAAGTTTTGAACAAATTATTTCATATGGGTATGAATTCTTCCACAGCACACTTAATTTAGATAAATCACTATTATATGTTAAGTATAGTAATAAATATTTAATGAAAAAATCTATTGGTTATACAAATTATATATCAGAGTATGATTATTCAATGAAATTAAAATCAATTGCCACTTTATATGGTCGTATTATGTATAAAGATTTTGATAAATATTTTGAAGAAAATTTTTATAAGCATTATAATACTGAGGTGATAATTCCAATTATTGTACGCGATGAATTGATTGGTTTTATTATTTCAAATGGATTTAAAGATAAAAATAATGTACATATATCAAAAGAATACAATGAGGGTATGAAAAATTTATTGAATCTTGCCCTCACAATAGCACTAGATACTGATAAGAATACAAAATTAAAAAAAGAGCTCGATAAAAAGATTTTTAATTTATTTTTTGTAAATCAAAGTACAAAAATGATTATGGCTGAACTAGATCTTAGTAAACTGTATTCTCTTTGTATTGATATTATAAGAGAGCTTACTTCTAGTTCAATAACATCTTTTGGATTATATGATGAACTAAGGAAAAAAATTGTAATAAAAGGCTATAGTGACATAGTTAATTTTAAAAAATATTATTCAGAAATTGACTTAATTTCTAAAAATGCTACAAATTTAAAAATTATTTATAATTTAGATACAGATAGAGATGAATTAAGCAAAATATTTGTTGATGTCTCAGAATTTGATAGATTAAGTGCTAAATATGTTATTTTGCTAATTAAAAATGATATTTTAGGGTTTGTTACTGTAGGCGAGCCTGTAAATGGTAAGAAATATGAAGATGATACTTTAGTTCAAATTGAAAGTATGGCGAAATCGATATACATATCAATTACAAATGCACTTTATTTTAATAAAATAGCATTTCAAAAGGAAATAATAGAAAAACAACTTAATGATATTAAGAATTTAAATAGAATGGTAAAAAACATTAATTCATGTAGTGATATGAATGAACTTTGCGAAATTGCAATTGAAACTATTAATATTGGTTATGATGTATCAAAAGCATTTATCTTGGTTAATGTTGGTAATCAATTTAATGTAGTAAGTAAAATAGGTTATGAAAAGAATACTAAAATAATTGTTAATGATGAATTTATTTCTTTAAATACTGAGGAAAGCTATGTAGAATACGATAATACAAAATATGAAGATTTTTTTGATATTTCATGTGGGGGAAATAGACCGGATTCGAATTGTTTATTAATTAGTCCAATTAAAATAAATTCATTTGACATATTTAACAATAATATTTACGGCTATATCGTTGTTACAGAAACATACAGTTTACTTAATAATAATCAAATGATTATTGTAGATTCAATTTCAAATAGTATTGCACCCCTATTAAAACAATTTCTAACTGTAAATCAGATAAAGAAAACTATGGTTGAAGATTCTAAAATCAAATTTTTAAAAACTCTAGATAATTATTTTGATTCAAAAAATAATTATTTTATGGATTTTAAACTCTACTATAAAGTTATTTTAAGCAAACCATTTGAAAAAACAAATCTTGATATGTATTCGAATTATGAATTTTGGTATTTTGATAATACAGTATTGTTTTTAAATTATAACGATGAAGAAATTGATGAAAATTTATTTGATGGATGTGTTTCTGGTGATGATTTGGAAGAAATAAAAGAAAATCTATCTATTGAAATAGCTTTCATAATTAATGAGTAGAATGCATATGGAGGAATTATGGATAATTTTAAAATTTCCGTTTGTCAATTGAAACCAGAGAATAATAAAGAAACTAATATTAAAAAAGCTGAAATTATGATTAGGGAAGCTAAAAATAATGGAAGCGATATTATTGTTCTTCCAGAAATGTTTAATTGTCCATATGATAATAAATTTTTTTTGGATTATAGTGAAGAATATCCAGGGTATACAACAGCTTGGTTATCTAAACTTTCAAGTGAACTTGGTATCTACATAATTGGTGGTTCAATACCAGAATTAGAAAATGGAAAATTATATAATACATCTTTTTCTTTTAATAGAAAAGGTGAATTAATTGGAAAGCATAGAAAACTACATTTATTTGATATTGATATTGAAGACAAAATATTTTTTAAAGAATCTGATACGTTGTCATATGGCAGTAAAATTACTGTGATTGACACGGAGTACGGGAAAATTGGAATTGCTATTTGTTACGATATGCGTTTTCCTGAATATATGAGAATTCTTGCACTTGAGGGTGCAAAACTAATAGTTGTTCCAGCTGCGTTTAATACTGTGACTGGACCTATGCATTGGAACTTATTAGCAAGAGCTAGGGCACTTGACAATCAGGTGTATTTTGTTGCAGCTTCCCCGGCAAGAAATATTCACTCTTCATACAAAGCGTATGGACATTCTATAATCGTTGATCCTTTTGGAAATATTATAAATGAGGCTAACATAGAAGAGGGGATTATTTCAGCTAAAATTGATTTCGATTACGTAAATAAAATAAGAGATGAACTTCCTCTTCTGAAACATAGAAGGGAAGACTTGTATAAAATTAGTTACAAATAGTTTAAAAGGAAAAGATATAATATACTTATAAAGTTTAAGTATATTATATCTTTTAAAGTTTCAGCAAAAGTAAAGCAAATGCTTAAGCTAGAAAATTAATTTATTTTAAAAAGGAGTTTTTAAATTTAATAATGGTTTCATTATGAGGAAATTTTTCGCTTGCTTCCATAATTAATTTTGTTGTTTTTTCATAGTTTTTGTCATTGTATGAATCGACAATATTATAAATATAATAATTTGCTTTACTTTGATATGAAGGGATAGAAACAAAAATAAAAAACATAAATCCAAGTATTAGGACGAGTTGAGCAATTCTATTTTTAATCTGCATTTTAATTTGATTTGGATATCCGTATGCCCATGCAGCAATAAAACCACTAATAAGCCCAAATCCGTGTGCAAAATTATCAATTTGAGGATTGGTAGTTCCGTACCATACGTTGATTAGTACAATAACTAACATGTTTTTCCTTATTGATTTTTTTATATCGTCAGGATAAAATGCTGAAATATAGAAATATGCTCCTACTAGTCCAAAAATTCCGCCTGATGCGCCAATAGATATACTATCGTCAAACATAAAACTACCAATTGAACCAAAAATTCCTGCAGTTAAATAAATTAAGAAAAAACGCTTTTTTCCTAGATTTTCTTCTATGCTTCTACCAAAAGATAAGAGTGCAATGGAATTAAATAGTATATGAGTAAAACTTCCATGTAAAAGCATTGGAGTTACAAGTCTATATAGTTCGTAATTTGCTATTTTATAATTAATCTTTGCTCCTAGTAGAAGTAAAGTATCACTTCCACTTATATATTTAATTGCTAGTGAAATTAGAAAAACAACTATATTAGTAATAAGGATTATGTCCGTTAGATATATTTTTTTATTTTTTATTATAGATTCCATGTATAAACTCCTTTTTAAATCGAGCGTATTTATAATACGTCAGCCAGTTTTATATTATAATAGTATATTCATTTTACATAATCGTGTGCAATATGCAAAATAAAAGTTATTTACTTACTATAATAATATAGCATGAAAGAATGCTTATTTCTATTATATATGGAATTAACAAAATATTTGATGTTTGCTATTATATCGCAACACACTTATGAATAGGAAAGCAAAAATCACTTTATGGTAAAAAAAAATATTTATAATATTGTACTATTATATGAAATGTGGTAAAATTAATTTCAAATGAATATTCTAATCTATGATAAAGAAAAGTAATTTAAGTACTATTTTAAGCGAACTAGAGTTGGTGTAAGTCTAGTAATAAACTTTTATGAAAAAAGAGCTTTTGAGATTTTAAATTTAAAAAAATTTATGGTATCCCCATTAAAGGATTTGAGTGGTAGCTTGCTACAACTAGAGTGGTAACGCGGATAATATTCGTCTCTTGATTTTTCAAGAGGCGATTTTTGTTTTATAAAGGAGGAAATATGATTAATTTTAAAAATGAAGTTGTTGATTTGCTAAGTGTTGTGATTCCAGAAATTGAAAAAAATGAAATATCAAGTTTGCTTGAAATTCCAAAATATACTAATATGGGTGATTTTGCTTTTCCATGTTTCAAATTATCAAAAATTTATAGAAAATCGCCAAATATGATTTCAAAAGATCTAGTAGAAAAAATCAGTGGAAACAAATATTTTGAAAAAATTGAATCTGTGAATGCTTATATTAATTTTACAAATAGTAAAACAATATTTGTTAAATCAGTTTTAGAGAATGTTAATGAAAAAAAAGATAGTTATGGTTCAAGTGATATTGGAAATGGTGAAGAGATTATTGTAGAATTCTCTTCAACTAATATTGCAAAACCTTTTCATATGGGTCATATAAGATCAACTATGATTGGAAATTCTCTTTACAAAATTCATAAATTTTTAGGGTACGATACTGTTGCAATAAACCACTTGGGGGATTATGGTACGCAGTTTGGAAAGTTAATTGTAGCATATAAATTATGGGGTAATAAAGAAGATATTGAAAACAACCCAATACCAGAACTTTTAAAAATTTACGTTAAATTCCATGAAGAAGCTGAAAAGGACGAAAAACTTGATCAAGAAGCAAGAGATTGGTTTAAGAAACTTGAAAATAATGATCAAGAAGCATATGATTTGTGGAAATGGTTTAAAGATGTATCTTTAAAAGAATTTAATAGAGTTTATGGAATGCTTGGAGTTGAATTTGACTCATATACAGGCGAGAGTTTTTATTCGGATAAAATGCCAGCCGTATTAAATGAGCTAAGAGAAAAAAATATTCTTACAAAGTCTAAAGGAGCGGAAATTGTAGATTTAGAAGAGTACGATATGCCACCAGCATTAGTTACTAAAAGTGACGGATCATCTCTTTATATAACAAGAGATCTTGCTGCTGCAATATATAGAAAAAATCATTATAAATTTGCTAAGAATATTTATGTAGTTGGTTCGCAACAAAAATTACATTTTCAGCAATGGTTCAAAATAATTGAATTAATGGGTTACGATTGGTATAAAGATTGTGTTCATGTTGATTTTGGTATGGTAGGTTTAGAAGAAGGATCGCTTTCTACAAGGAAAGGAAGAGTAGTATTTTTAGAAGATGTACTAAATAAAGCAGTGGACAAAACTAAAGAAATTATTGAAGAAAAAAATCCAAATTTAAAAAATAAAGAAGAGGTTGCCAAAGCTATAGGTATTGGAGCTGTTGTTTTCCAAGAATTATCAAACAATAGAATTAAAGATTATACTTTTTCTTTAGAAAAGACTTTGTCATTTGAAGGTGAAACGGGACCTTATGTTCAATATACCCATGCAAGAACTTGTAGTGTTCTAAGAAAATTAGATGGTGCTATATCTAATGAAATTGATTATTCAAAATTAAATGATGAAGTCTCAGTAGAAGTAATAAGGTTACTTGCTAAATTTCCAGATGTTGTCAAAGATGCTGCAAGAAAATACGAACCTTCTCTTATTACAAGATATACAATTCAATTGGCACAGGAATTTAATAGATTCTATCACGACAATTCAATACTTGTTGACGATTTAGATTTAAAAAATGCTAGAATCATGTTAGTTCAAGCTGTTGAACAGACACTAAAAAATGCATTAACATTAATTGGATTAAAAGCTCCGGAACAAATGTAATGACAATTTTGATTTTGCAATGATTTAGTTAACAAAATTTTTATAGGGACTTTATTGTTATTTTATATATATAAATTGTCCCAACAAATTTAATATTCAAATGATTATAAAGCTAAAATATTTTAAATTATATCTAAAAATATTTTAGCTTTATGTGTATTATTGACATATAAATTAAAATCACTAAGTAATATTATATAATTACTAAATATATAATAAATTTAATAATTATATTTTATTTATTATTGAAATGAATAATTTTTATGATAAAATGTGAGTGTTAAGATATAATAGTTGATAATTGTCTATGAATCACTTATTTAATAATTTTTATCAATTGTTGCTTAATATTAAGCTTGAATAAATTTTATTTATATTTATAAAGGGGGATTACAATTGTACAAAAAATTATTTATACCAGGACCAGTTAATGTACTTGATGATGTTCTAGAGAAAATGGCTACTCCGATGATAGGACATAGAACTAAAGAAGCTTCAAATATACAAAGGTCAATTTCTGAAAAAATGCAGAAATTATGGTCTACTAAAGAACAAATAATACTATCAACTTCTTCTGGTAGTGGTTTAATGGAGGGTGCAATTAGAAGTTGTACTAGAAAGAAAGCTGCAGTTTTTAGCGTGGGTGCATTTGGAGATAGATGGCATAAAATGGCAATCTCGAATGGTGTAAAAGCAGATAAATATGCATCTGAATGGGGACAACCAACAACACCTGAAATGGTAGATAAAGCATTAAGCACTGGCGAATATGATCTACTTACGATCACTCATAATGAAACTTCAACTGGATTAATGAATCCTATTGTTGAAATTGCAGAAGTAGTTAAAAAATATCCTGAAGTAATTTTCTGTGTTGATATGGTTAGTTCTGCGGGTGGTGCAAAAGTTGAAGTTGATAAATTAGGAATAGATATATGTATAACTTCTACTCAAAAATGTTTAGGATTACCTCCTGGAATGGCTATTTGTTCGTTTTCAAAAAAAGCTGTTGAAAGAGCGGAATTAGTTGAAAATAGAGGTATGTATTTTGATTTATTAGCTTTGTACAAATACATTTTAAAGAAAGATCATCAATATCCATCGACTCCAACCTTATCTCATATGTTTGCACTAGATTACAAACTAGATAAAATGGAAAAAGAAGGATTTGACGCTATTTATGATCGTCACGAGGAAAATGCAAAGTTTGTTAGAGCGTGGGCAAATAAATATTTTAAAATGTTTGCTGAAGAAAAGTACGCTTCTAATACACTTACTACTATACTAAATACTAGAGAAATAAGTGTAGCAGATTTAAATAAAAAACTTGGTGAGAGAGGTTTTACTATCTCAAATGGATATGGTGATTTAAAGGAGAAAACTTTTAGAATTGCACATATGGCTGATACTACTCATGAAGAATTAGAAGAACTATTAGGACAAATTGAAGATATATTAAATCTTAAGTAGGAGGGATTAAATGCTAAAGATACTTGCAAATGATGGTATGGATAATGCTGCTATTACAATCTTAGAGGAATGTGGTCATTATGTAGATACTAATTTTTATAATGTTGAGGAATTAAAAGAAAAATTATTAGATTTTGACGTGTTAATAGTTAGAAGTGCTACAAAGGTAAGAGAAGAACTAATTGACGTGGTGGCAAATGGCTCTTTGAAACTTATAATTAGAGCTGGTGTTGGAATCGATAATATAGATCATAACTATGCTGAAGGTAAAGGAATATCGGTTAAAAATACACCTAAATCTAGTTCTAGTGCTGTTGCAGAGCTTGCAATTGCACATATGTTTGCCTTAGCAAGATTTATTAATATTTCTAACGTAACTATGAGAAACGGCGAGTGGAATAAAAAAGCTTATAAAGGTATTGAAATTAATGGTAAAACACTTGGAATTATCGGTTTTGGAAGAATCGGTAAGGAACTTGCTAGAAAAGGTGAAGCTCTAGGCATGAAAATTGTCTATACTGATATTTTCGGTAAAAGTGAAGGCTTTGATAATTATGAATTTTTATCACAAGACGAATTGTTAGCTGTGTCAGATTTTATTTCACTTCATGTTCCATTTATTAAAGAAAATGGTGCAACTATTAGTGAAAAAGAATTTAAATTAATGAAAAAAAGTGCATTTATTATTAATGCAGCTCGTGGTGGTGTTATTGATGAAAATGCACTGCTAAACGCTTTAAATAATGGTGATATTGCAGGTGCTGGAATTGATGTTTTTGAAGAGGAACCAACTAAAAATGAAAAGTTAATTAATCACCCAAAAGTATCTGTTACACCACATATAGGAGCATCAACAAATGAAGCGCAAACTAGAATTGGTAACGAGACAATTGACACTATTAAAGAGTTTTTTAGTATTTAATATAGGAGGTATACAATGGCAGTAGTAAGACCATTTAAAGGATTTAGACCAAAAGAAGATTTAGTAGAAAAAGTTGCATCATTACCTTATGATGTAATGAATAGAGTAGAAGCAAAGAAAATGGCTGAGGGTAACGATATATCTTTTTTACATGTCGTTAGAAGTGAAATGGATGTAGATGATTCTATAAGTCAATATGATGAAAAAGTATATTTAAAAGCAAGAGAAAATCTTGATAATTTTATTGATGATGGAGTACTTATTCAAGATGAAAAACCTACATTATATATTTATAGACAATTAATGAATGGTCGAGTACAAACGGGTGTTGTTGCTTGTACATCAATAGATGATTACATGAATGATATTATTAAAAAACATGAATTTACACGTGCAGAAAAAGAAGTAGATAGAATTAATAACTTTGATGTATGTAATGCAAATACTGCTCCAATATTTTTAACTTACAGAAATAATAAAGAAATTACAACTATTATTAATGATTGGATTAAATTTAATATGCCTGTTTATAATTTTATTTCTGATGATGATATTACTCATATTATTTGGACAATTGATGAAGACAAGATTATTGAAAAATTAAGTTCTTTATTTGAAAAAGTTGATTACTTATATATTGCTGATGGACACCATAGATCAGCTTCATCAGTAAATGTTGGAAACAAGAGAAGAAAAGCTTTTCCGGACTATAGTGGAGAAGAGGAATTTAACTATTTCTTATCAGTAATATTCCCGGATGATGATTTATTTATTATGGATTATAATAGAGTTGTAAAAGACTTAAATGGAAATACTCCTGCTGAAGTAATTGAAAAAATAAAAGATAAATTTATCGTAGAAGAAGTTGATTCGGCTTCACCATATAAACCAAAGGATGCAAAGACGTACGGAATGTTTTTAGAAAATAAATGGTATAAGTTATCTGCTAAAGAAGGTATCTATGATGCTAATGACCCTGTGGATAGATTAGATGTATCAATTCTTCAAAAGAATCTTTTAACTCCAGTTTTAGGTATTGGAGATCCTAGAACAGATAAAAGAATTGACTTTGTTGGCGGAATTAGAGGACTTAAAGCACTTGAAGAAAGATGTAACAAAGATATGAAAATTGCATTTTCAATGTATCCTACTACTATGGATGATTTATTATCAATAGCTGATGCTGGTGTGGTAATGCCACCTAAATCAACTTGGTTTGAACCAAAACTTAGAAGTGGACTATTTGTTCATAGATTATAATTAAAAAATTGATACCTAAATACGCTTCATCAGCAAAATCAGTTGAAAGGCGCTACTTTAGGTATCAATTTTTTTGCCTTTAAAACATGAAATGGAAATAAAAAGATGTATAAAGGAACCTAAATACGCTTCATCAGTAAAATCAGCTGAAAGGCGCTACTTTAGGTATCAATTTTTTTGCCTTTAAAACATGAAATGGAAATAAAAAGATGTATAAAGGAACCTAAATACGCTTCATCAGCAAAATCAACTGAAAGGCGCTACTTTAGGTATCAATTTTTTTGTCTTTTAAAACATGAAAAATAAATGGAAATAAAAAGATGTACAAAGGAACCTAAATACGCTTCATCAGCAAAATCAGCTGAAAGGCGCTACTTTAGGTATCAATTTTTTTAATTTTTAACAATAATAATAAAGTGAGTAAAAATATACATAGAATATTAAATATAAATTCATCAAGCATTATGCTTTTGTGTGATATAATACATCTATCAATTATTAAATTACAAAGGAAAATAATATGAAAATTTTGTTAACAACACTTAATGCTAGATTTACTCATTCATCTTTGGCTCTGAGATATTTAAAAGCTTATAATGATAAAATAAATTCTACTGAATTCGATGTTGATATTCGAGAATTTACAATAAATCAGCACAAAGATTATATTTTAAAAGAACTTTTTACTGGAAAACATGATATGGTTGCATTTAGCTGCTATATATGGAATATTGACATGATACTTGAAATTGCAAAAAATCTAAAAAAAGTTAGTCCTAAGGTGAAAATTATACTTGGTGGTCCTGAAGTGTCTTTTGATTCAGAACTTATTTTGAAAAATAATTTATTTATTGATTTTATTATTTTTGGAGAAGGGGAAATTACATTTAATCACCTTTTAAATACTATAAAAAGCGATGAAAACTTAGCTTTGGTAGATGGTTTATCTTTTAGAATTGGGGAGAAAATAATTAAAAATAAAGAAAGAAATCAAATCGATAATTTGGATATTGTTCCATTTCCTTATTCTGATTTAAAAGAACTTGAAAATAGAATTATTTATTATGAGAGTTCGAGAGGGTGTCCATTTAATTGTCAATATTGCCTTTCTTCGCTAGAAAAAGGTGTAAGATTTTTTTCTTTTGAAAGAGTTAAGAAAGACTTAGACTTTTTTTTAAAGCGCGATGTAGTTCAAGTTAAATTTGTTGATAGGACTTTTAATGCAAATAAAGCTCATGCTTATAAAATATTTGATTATTTAATTCAGAATGATAATGGTATTACAAATTTTCATTTTGAAATGACAGCATCTTTAATTGATGATGATATGATAAGTCTTGTAAAGAATGCTAGAGAAGGTTTGTTTCAATTTGAGATAGGCGTTCAGAGTACAAATGTAGAAACTATAAAAGAAATTAAAAGGAAAATTCCGTTTGATAAGGTTAAATATGTTACTCTAAAGTTACTAGAAAGCAAAAACATACATTTGCATTTGGATCTTATTGCAGGTTTACCGTATGAAACTTTCAGTATTTTTATGAGTTCTTTTGATGATGTATTTGCTCTTAGACCGGAAAAACTTCAATTGGGATTTCTGAAACTTCTTAAAGGAAGTGGACTTAGAAAAAATATTGATATGTACGAGTATGTTTTTGATAATAAAGCTCCATATGAAGTTTTTTCAAATAAATATATTAGTTTTTCTGATATAATTAAGTTAAAAGGGATAGAAGAACTTTTAGAGTTATATTATAACTCAGGGTTATTTAAGCATACAGTCGAGTATATTCTGCTAAATTATTTTGAAAGAGAATCCGAATTTTTTGTAAAATTTAATGAATATTGGATAAGAAAAAAATTGATTCATAATTCACATGGAATGGAACAATTATTTGTTATTTTATATGAATTTATGAACGATTTATTTCCAGACAGCTTGGAAATTATTGGAGAATTATTACAGTTTGATTTTTATAGAATCGGAAAGAAAAAAGAATTTAGTTGGTATAAAAGGGATTTAAAAGAAATAAAAAAAAGTACACATGATTTTTTACATGATGAAGAAAATTTAATGAAATATTTACCAGGATATATTAATGTACCAGCAAAGGAAATATTAAAAAAAATTATAATTAGAGAGTTTTCTCATGATGTAATTCAATTAATTAATAGTGCATATAAAGAGTCGGTTCCAAAGTCAACTTTAGTGCTATTTGATTATAATGTGAGTAATAGAATATTTGATTTCTCTAATTATTATAAAATAAGATGATGAATTTGAAAGATTAAGAGGTGAAAATGGATATTATTAAGGATTTATTTGTTACAAATAAGAAGGTTTTAAAGAAAACAATAAAAAAAATGTTTAACAATCCAGCTATTTTTTTAGTAGGAGTTCCATACTTGATAATCATGTATATAGGGTTAAAGCTTGCTTCGAATATGAGTATTTTTGGTGGAATTATTATTTTTCTATTAGAAAGTGCTGTTGTTTCGAGCTATTTATATGTTATAAATGAAATTATAAGTAACAAGATTTTTGAATTATCAGACTTAAAGTATAGTTTTTCTATTTATTTAAGGAAAATTTATGTATTATTATTAATTCTTTATCTTTTTAATTTTGGAATGTCGTTGTTTGTTTTTCCACTTCTATCTTTAATTCCATTTGGAAAGATTATATTGATATTGTGTTATTTTGCATTATTTATATTGTTTAATCCTCTTCTTGAGATAATTTATCAATTCAATCTTACTGAAGTAGATTCTTTAAAGTTTTCAATAAATTTTGTTAAAAATAATTTTTTTAGTTGGTTAATTCCAAATGTTATTCTTATTGGAACTATAACAGTAGTAGTTTATTATTTTACAAATTTAGTTTTGACAATCGTAAATACTCCGCTTTACAACGTCAACTTTGCACTAAAATTTGTAATATTCCTAATTCTTGGTCAAGGATTTATTGGTACAATAATGATATATAGGGGAGAACTATTTGATATTCTTTCAAATACAACAAGAAAAAAAAGATTATTCAATAGATTAAATGATAAGTAAGGTAGGGGTTATATATGAAAAATATTATGCTATTTAATAATAATAGAAAAGCTTCCTTAAAAACTAAAGAGCAACTGAAAGGTATTCTAATTAAAAATGGATTTAATATAGTAACAGAAAAAGCGAATTTAATCATTGTAATTGGTGGTGATGGTACTATGCTTAGTGCAATTAGAAAGCATAGGTATAAAAACACGCCTTTTCTAGGTATAAATACCGGAAGTTTAGGTTTTTTGCCGAGTATTTCTCCGAATGAAATCGAAAAAATAATTAGTATATTAAAAAATAAAGATTATAAAATTATGAGTTATCCTTTACTTGAAGTAAAAGGTGTAACTGTAAAGGGAAATAAGTTGTTTCATTATGCATTTAATGAAATACTTATTAAGCATTTAGATCCTACAATTATGGAAGCTAAAATATATATTAATGGCAAGCCTTTTAATTATTTTACTGGAGATGGTTTTATTATTTCAACGCCCATCGGTGCAACGGGTTATGCTATATGGGCAGGTGGTGTTGCAACACATTCAGAACTCCCAGTATACCAAATAACACCCTTAAATCCTAATGATAATAGTATTAATAGACCACTTAAAACAAGCATGATTGTTCCGGTAGATACTCTACTCGATATTAAGATTGTTAAAGATAAATATCGAGCTGTAATTGTAGCATGTGATGGTAGAAAAGTTAGCAATGATTATATATCAGAATTACATATAAGTGCTTCTCATAAAGCAATAAAGATATTAAGATGGGGAGAATATGATTATTTCGATTTATATAAAAATAAAATAATTGACAAAAATATTAGTAAAATTATTTTTTGATTTTAGGAGGAAATATGTCAAAAGAATTTGAAAAATTTTTACTTAAAAAAACTAACGAAGTAGTTTTTATTGAGCTAAAAGAAAATAAAACAGTGGAATTTAATGGTGTAGTAATTGATAGTAAAACTCCACTTCCAGTACTACTTACAAACATTGTTGGTAAAGTTAATGAGGTATCAATTTCAGATTTTAAAACAAACGATTTTATAGATGGAATGGCTTATATAATTGGAATTGATAATGAGTTTATTCACAAAAGTAAATACATTGATTTACTACTAGCAATTGATAAAGAAATTTGGAAAAAATTTCTATCAAAATCTTTGTTCTTGGCGAACAATGGAAATAAAATTGATGCTATTATTTATTTAAGAGTAGCAAATGTTTTAAAAAAGGGTAATATTGATATTTTATATAATTATTCACGAATCCTAGAAGAAATGTCAAATGATAGTTCTTTTGATGATAATGAAAAAAATATATTTTTAGATGAATCTTTTAATTCGTTTAAAGAATTTATTAATGAATTTCCTGATTATCCATTTGGATATTACCATTTAGGATTTCATTATTATAATAAGAAAAACTATGCTATTGCAAGTGAAATGTGGAAAAAGTCGATTACGCTTAATATTAATGAGGATAAGAGAGATGAACTTATCGAAAGAATTAATGATATTGATGCTAAAGTTAAATACGAAGAAGGATATAATTTAGTTATTAATGGAATGCATGAAGAAGGTTTAGTAAAACTACTTCCTTTAGAAAATGATTATAGTGATTGGTGGAATCTAATGTTTTTTATTGGGTTAGCCTATAGAGGTTTAGAAAATTATTCAAAAGCACTGAAATACTATTTCAAGGTACTTGATCTAAATACTGGAAGCATAGAAACATATAATGAAGTCGGATTGTGCTTAATGGCTGAAGAAAAATATTTAGAAGCAGAAAAATATTTTAAAGAAGCTCAAAAAATGCATATTGACTCTTCTGATATATGGTGCAATTTAGGAATTGTATATTTTAAACAAAATAAGTTAGACCTTGCTAAGGAGTATATTAATAAAGCATTTGAGCTAAATCCTGATGATGAAGTTACTCTTGCATGGAAATCACATATTGAGTCAATGAATTAATTTTAAAACTAAACATTAAACATTTAAAATAACAAATCATATATTTGATTTGTTATTTTTTTAAATTAATTTTATTGTTGTTTTTAAAAATAATTATGAAATTAATAAAAAAATATTACAAAATTCTTGCAAGTATGCTAAAAGTTTTGTATTATTATAGTGACAGTTAATTTTGTTGAAGTGTTCAACAAAAATGTGAAGAAAATGTGGGGGTGAGAGATTGATTAATAATATTGATGAACTTTTTGAAAAAGCAAAAGTTCAAAAAACTATGAAACTTGTTGTTGCTGCTGCGCAGGATACGGATGTATTAGAAGCTGTTTCAAAAGCTGCTGAGGAAAAAATAATTTTGCCTATTTTAGTAGGAGATAAAAATGCAATTGAATCAATTGCAAAAGAAAAAGGTTTAGATATTTCTCCTTATGAAATAATTGATGAGTGCAATTTAACTGAAGTTGCAAGAATTTCAGTAAAACTTGTTTCAGATGGAAAAGCAGATTTTCTAATGAAAGGTCTTATTGACACTGCTATATTACTTAGAGCAGTTTTAGATAAAGAAATTGGTCTTAGAACTGATAGCCAATTAAGTCATGTTATGATTTATGAATTAGAGAATTATCACAAATTATTATTCCTAACTGATGGTGGTATGAATATAACGCCAACTTTAGAAGAAAAAATTAAAATAACTAAAAATGCTATTGATGTAGCAAAAGCGATTGGAATTGAAACAGTTAAAATAGCAGCGTTAGCTGCAAAAGAAAAAGTAAATCCTAAAATGCCTTCAACAGTTGATGCTAGATCACTTCAAGAAGAATGTGAAAAAGGTACTTTTGGTAGTGGTGTATTACTTGAAGGACCATTAGCTTTTGATTTAGCTGTATCAAAAGAAGCTGCAAAAGTAAAAGGATTTTCAAGCAAAATAGCTGGAGATACTGATATACTTGTTGTTCCTTCAATTGAAATGGGAAATGGAATTGGTAAATCATTTAGCTATATTGCAAAGGGAAGAAGTGCAGGCGTTATAATGGGTGCAAAAGTACCCGTGGTTTTAGTTTCTAGAGCGGATTCCTATGATGCTAAATTAAGTTCAATTGCGCTTGGAAGTGTAATTGCAGCTAATATGTAATGATGTTTAAAAAATGTAGTATGTATTATTACTAGATTTTATATAAAAAATATGAGGTGATTTATCTAATGAAAAAGTTTTTAACAGGTAATGAAGCGGTTGCTCAAGGTGCTTGGGAAGCTGGAGTAACATTTGCTGCAGCTTATCCTGGAACTCCATCTACGGAAATTCTTGAGAGCGTTGCGCATTTTACGGATATTAAAGCAGAATGGGCAACTAATGAGAAAGTTGCACTTGAAACTGCAATTGGTGCTTCTGTTGCAGGAGCTAGAAGTTTAGCTGCAATGAAACATGTGGGAGTAAACGTTGCTGCAGATCCATTATTTACAATTGCGTATACTGGTGTTACTGGTGGATTAGTTCTTGTATCTGCGGATGATCCTGGTTGTCATTCATCACAGAATGAGCAAGATAATAGATATTATGCAAAATTTTCTAAAATTGCTTGTATAGAGCCAGCGGATTCAAATGAATCAAGAGACTTTATTAAAGAGGCTTATAAAATTTCAGAAGAATTCGATGTTGCAGTTCTTTTTAGAATGACTACAAGAGTTTGTCATTCAAAAGGTCTTGTTGAACTAGGGGACAGAGAAGAGTTTAAAATGATTCCTTATGTAAAAAAACCTGAAAAATTTATTGCCGCACCAGCTAATGCTAAAATTATGCACCCTAAGCTTGAAGAAAAATTGAAAAGATTAGAAGAATTTTCAAATACAACTTCTTTAAATAGAATTGAAATGCATAATAAAAAAATTGGTATAGTAACAAGTGGTGTAGCATATAGCTATGCTAAAGAAGTTTTTGGTGAAAATGCTTCTTATTTAAAAATTGGTTTTTCAAATCCTCTTCCTATGCAAAAAATAAAAGATTTTGCTAAAGAAGTAGATACTTTATATGTTATTGAAGAATTAGAGCCCTTCATTGAAGAGCAGATGATTCAAAATGGAATTGAATGTATTGGTAAAGAAAAGATTCCAAGGGTTGGTGAACTTAATCCAGATATAATAGCAAAAGCTCTATTAGGCGAAGAAAGAGAATTATTAGTTTTTCCTGAGGAAAAAATAGTAGCAAGACCTCCTACACTATGTAGCGGATGTCCACATAGAGGTTTTTTCTATTCACTCTCTAAGAAAAAAGATATTATGATTACTGGTGACATTGGATGCTACACTCTAGGAGCAAGTGAACCGTTAAATGCTACTGATACAGTTATTTGTATGGGCGCTTCTATATCAATGGCACATGGTGCTAAACAAGCATTTGTAAAAAATGGAGTTGAAAAAAGAGTATTATCTGTAATTGGAGACTCGACGTTTTTCCATACAGGAGTAAACTCTTTAATTGGAGCAGCTTATAATAATAGTAATATTGTAAGTGTTATTTTAGATAATAGAATTACAGGAATGACTGGACATCAACAGAATCCAGGTACTGGATTCTCTCTTCAAGGTGACACAACCAATCAAATAGATATTCCTGCATTAGTAAAATCGATTGGTATTAAACATGTGGTTACTATTAATCCATTAAAACTTGATGAAGTAGATAAAGCGGTTGAAGAAGCGTTTGCTTTTGAAGGACCTGCTGTTATCATAACAAGATGGCCATGTGCACTTAAAAAATATTCTAATCAAGATATTAAGGAATTTGGTTCACTTATTAATAAATGTATAGTTAACGAAGATAAATGTAAAGGATGTAGAATTTGTACAAAAACTGGTTGTCCATCAATTAGTTTTGATAAAGAAACGAAATTAGCTCATATTGATGCAAATACATGTGTTGGTTGTGAAGTTTGTCTTCAAGCATGTCCATTTGATGCAATTGAAAAGGTAGGTGAATAATAATGGCTGAAGTTAAAAATGTTTTATTTGCTGGTGTTGGTGGCCAAGGTATTATTCTTGCTAGTAAGATTCTTGCAGCAGGTTTAATAAAAGCTGGTTATGATGTAAAAATGTCTGAAGTGCATGGAATGGCTCAAAGAGGTGGAAGTGTAACCACTCAAGTTAGATTCGGAGAAAAAGTAAATTCTCCTATTATAGGAAAAGGGCAAGCAGATATTTTAGTTTCATTTGAAATTATGGAAACAGGTAAATGGTTAGATTATTTAAAAGCTGATGGAAAAGTAGTTGTAAACGAATTCAGAATTCCATCTGCACCAATATTAGTTGGGAAAATTGATTATCCAGAAGGTATTTTAGATGAAGTGAAATCGAAAGCTACGACATATTCTTTTGATGCTTCAAAAATTGCTGCTGAACTTGGAAACATTAAAACAACGAATGTTGTATTATTTGGAGCTCTTGTAAAAGCTATGGGACTTAATGATATTGATTGGGAAGAAGTAATTAGAGAAACTGTTAAAGAAAGATTTATTGATATAAACATAAAAGCACTTAAGCTTGGTATGGAGCAACTTTAGGAAAAAACTCACAAAAATATTATATAAAAGCAGTCGTGATCTTATTAGTCAAAGATCACGACTGCTTTTTAATATTTAATATACGTAAATGAACTTAATGGTTTTGGTGAATTTTTTTTCTCTTAATAATTCTATACTCATTATCATAAAATTATAATTCTCTTTTCCAAAACTTTGGTGTAAGAAGTGCAATAACAGTGAAGAGTTCTAATCTTCCAAGTAACATAAGAAATGAAAGTAATATTTTGCTAAAGTCAGAAAAATTTGAATAAGTATGTGTTGGACCAACAAATTCAAATCCAGGTCCGATATTACCAAGCGTTGCAGCAACAGCACTCGCTGCGCTTATAAAACTTATATTTTCAAAAGAAATAATTACTGTTCCAAGAATAAATATAAGCATATAGAGCATAAAAAAACTTGAAATATTAAGGAGTGTATCTTCTGAAACGGGCTTATTACCAAATTTCACTGAAACTATCGCTCTTGGGTGTATTATTTTAGTAAGTTCTCTCTTTACAAGTTTTAATAGCGCTAAGATTCTAATTACTTTGATAGAACCGCCAGTGGAACCTGCACTACCACCTACGAACA
This sequence comes from Helicovermis profundi, assembly GCF_033097505.1. Classification (NCBI taxonomy): domain Bacteria; kingdom Bacillati; phylum Bacillota; class Clostridia; order Peptostreptococcales; family Caminicellaceae; genus Helicovermis; species Helicovermis profundi. Next base: position 1,123,577 of record NZ_AP028654.1, read on the forward strand.
TTAATAAAAATAAAATACTTTTTGAAAATGATGACCACTTTTCGTAGTCAAAAGTAGTGTAACCAGTTGTGGTAATTATCGAACTAACCTGGAACAAAGAATGTTTAAATGCATTAAACAAATTGTGATATAAGTGAAAATTTGTATCTAGTGTAATAAGAAAAACACTAATTGCAATAATACTTAAATACAATTTCAATTCACTATTTTTAATAACGTCTCTCCACTTTCCTTTATATAAATCATAATAGAGAGAGAAGTTTGCACCGGACATTATCATAAAAATAGAAATAACAATAAAAATATAAGAACTATTAAATGCTCCAATACTACCATTTCTAGTTGAAAATCCTCCGGTACCAAGTGTTCCAAAAGTGTGAACGATTGATTCGAAAGGTGTCATACCACCAAATAAAAGCAATATAAATTCTAAAATTGATATAATAATGTATGTAGCATAGAGTATTTTTGCTGTATCTTTGATTCTGGGTACTATTTTATCGGCAATTGGTCCGGGACTCTCAGCTTTGAAAACATGAAACCCTCCAGCACCCATCATAGGGAGAACGGCAACGGCAACAACCAAAATTCCCATGCCACCAATCCAATGAGTAAATGAACGCCAAAATAAAATTCCCATAGGTAAAACTTCAATATCATTAATAATAGTTGCTCCAGTAGTAGTAAATCCTGATACAGTTTCAAAAAAAGCATCAACATATGAAGGGATGCTACCTGAAATATAAAACGGCAAGGCACCAAAAATTGAAGCGAATATCCAGCCGAGTGTTACAATAACTAAACCTTCCTTTGCTTTAATTTTAGTATTAGTATTTTCTAACTTAATTCTAGTTAAAATAAATCCTATGCTAAAAGTTAAAACGATGCTTATAGCAAATGCAATCATATCGTATTGTTCTTTAAAAAGAGAAATAAGAAAAGGAGGTATCATACTTACTGCTATTATAAGTAGTAAGTATCCTAATACTTTGAAAATCATTTTATAATTCATTTATCTACCTTCCTTTAAATTGAAGAATGTTTCAAGTGCTGGAACTTCAGAAAGTAAAGAGAATACGACTATTCGATCTCCTTTACTTATAATGGAGTCACCTTTAGGTATAATTACTTTGTTTTTGTGAACAATAGCTCCAACAATAATTCCCTTTGGTAAGTTTAAATCTTTAATTTTCGTGTTTAATATTTGTAAGTTTGAAGATGCAATAATTTCAGTGACTTCTGCTTGACCATCCAGTAGCAATGAAACGGATACAACTTTTCCACCTCGTATATATTTCAAAATATTACTTGCAGTGATATTTACAGGGTTTATAGCCATATCAATTCCAAGTTTTTCTATAACGTGTATATAACTTTGTCTTGAAATTTTAGCAATTACTTTTGGAATGTTGAGTTGCTTAGCTCTAAGTGACATAAATAAGTTTTCTTCATCATATCCGGTTACGCCAATGAATACATCCATTTTAGAAAGTTCTTCTTCTTCAAGTAAATTTATATCTGTTCCATCTCCATGTATTATCAAAACATTGTCTGGGAGTGTATCTGCCAAAGTCTTGCACCTTGTAATATTTGATTCTATTATTTTAACAGAAATACCTTTTTTAGAAAGATTATCAGCTAAATAGTATCCTATTTTTCCACCGCCTAATATCATAACTTTTTTAACATTTTTTTTATTTACTGATTCTTTTAATTTTTTTGCAATAATTTCTATGTTTTCTTTTTTTCCAATAACGTAAATTATATCGTTCTCATGTAGAATTGTTCCACCGTGAGGAATGATAATATCACCATTTCTTGAAATAGCAACAATAAGGAGGCTATCGACAGATGTAAGCTCGCTTATACTTTTATTGACAAATTCACTTAAATTTCTTACATTAAAATTAACAAGGGAAACTTTGCCAAAAGCATAGTCACCAAAATAGAAAGTATAGCTTTCCATCACATACCGTAAAATTTCATTTGAAGTAGCAAGTTCAGGATTAATTACAAGGTCAATATTATATAAAGATTTTATAAAATCTAGCTGATTAGCATATTCTGGGTTTCTTATTCTTGACACTGATCTTTTACAACCTAATTTTTTAGCAATAGAACTAATTACAATATTTGTTTCATCATTGCTTGTAACAGAAATTACTAAATCATATGTATCGATGTGCAATTCTTCCAAAACTTCTTTTCTTGCGCCATTAGCATTGATTGTTAATACATCGAGATGATCCTTAAGGCGATCAAGTATTATAGGATTATTATCAATTATAGTAACATGAATTTCTCCATTTAGCATTGCGGCTGCTAGTTTTGTACCAAGTTTTCCTGCACCAACTATCATTACTTTCATAAACACCAACTTTTCAATTTATTTTGTTTCTAAAAACATACTCTATTTTATCATATATAGATACTAATAAATAGAAAGATAAGAAAAATTGTTTTAATGACTAAAAATTTTAATTATTTTAAAAAAAATAAAATAATAGTTTAGAAGTGTATATAGTTGGATAGTTATAAGATAGAATTTAATATTAAATCAAATTTGTCGCTTATTAACGCTTACAAATGATAATTGAATATGTTTTATTATGGTTATCAAAAACTCTTTATTTTATATAATTAAAGAAGAAAAAAAATAAAAAGAAAAAGAGTATAAAAAGCAAAAAAAAGTGTTGACAGATTAATCATCAAATGATATTCTATAACAGTTGCTGATGAGAGCGAGAGCGAGTCAAGGCAACAAAGAAAGTTTTAAGAAATAAAAAAACATGTTGACAAAGCAAATGGAAATGTGTTATGATTATTGAGTCGTCCGGTGAGGAAGACAAAGAAAAATTGAACTTTGAAAACTGAACAGTAAAAACGTAAGGTTTGATAGAATTAACGAGTAGTTTTAATTTATCGACGAGCGAAATGAAGGAATGTATTTAATACATGACTGAGTTGAGCGAGGAAGAAAAATTAAAAATGCGAAGTAAATTATATTAAACAAGCGGAACCTAGTCAAAATGATGAAGGAAACAAACTTGCGAGCAAGTATAAAAAACGAACTTGAAGAAACAAGTATAAAAACGCCAGCAAATTTTTTTAAGAGTTTGATCCTGGCTCAGGATGAACGCTGGCGGCGTGCCTAACACATGCAAGTCGAGCGTGAAGTTAGTGAATGAACCTTCGGGTGAATGAATTGATGGAAAGCGGCGGACGGGTGAGTAACGCGTGGGTAACCTACCCTATACAAAGGGATAGCCACTGGAAACGGTGATTAATACCTTATAAGACCACAGAATTGAGTGATTCAGTGGTAAAAGCTCCGGCGGTATAGGATGGACCCGCGTCTGATTAGCTAGTTGGTAGAGTAACGGTTTACCAAGGCGACGATCAGTAGCCGACCTGAGAGGGTGATCGGCCACACTGGAACTGAGACACGGTCCAGACTCCTACGGGAGGCAGCAGTGGGGAATATTGCACAATGGGCGCAAGCCTGATGCAGCAACGCCGCGTGAGTGATGAAGGCTTTCGGGTTGTAAAACTCTTTTCTAAGGGAAGATAAAAGACGGTACCTTAGGAATAAGCACCGGCTAACTACGTGCCAGCAGCCGCGGTAATACGTAGGGTGCAAGCGTTATCCGGAATCATTGGGCGTAAAGGGTGCGTAGGTGGTTTAACAAGTCAGAAGTGAAAGGCAACGGCTCAACCGATGTAAGCTTTTGAAACTGTTAGACTTGAGTGCAGGAGAGGAAAGTGGAATTCCTAGTGTAGCGGTGAAATGCGTAGATATTAGGAGGAACACCAGTGGCGAAGGCGACTTTCTGGACTGTAACTGACACTGAGGCACGAAAGCGTGGGGAGCAAACAGGATTAGATACCCTGGTAGTCCACGCCGTAAACGATGAATACTAGGTGTCGGGAGTCGAATCTCGGTGCCGGAGCTAACGCATTAAGTATTCCGCCTGGGGAGTACGTACGCAAGTATGAAACTCAAAGGAATTGACGGGGACCCGCACAAGCAGCGGAGCATGTGGTTTAATTCGAAGCAACGCGAAGAACCTTACCAAATCTTGACATCTATATGACCTATTCTTAATCGAGTATTTCTCTTCGGAGACATATAAGACAGGTGGTGCATGGTTGTCGTCAGCTCGTGTCGTGAGATGTTGGGTTAAGTCCCGCAACGAGCGCAACCCCTATTTTTAGTTGCCATCAGGTCAAGCTGGGCACTCTAGAGAGACTGCCGGTGACAAACCGGAGGAAGGTGGGGATGACGTCAAATCATCATGCCCCTTATGATTTGGGCTACACACGTGCTACAATGGTCGGTACAACGGGCAGCTAAGGAGTGATCTGGAGCGAATCCTAAAAAGCCGATCTCAGTTCGGATTGTAGGCTGCAACTCGCCTACATGAAGTTGGAGTTGCTAGTAATCGTGAATCAGAATGTCGCGGTGAATGCGTTCCCGGGTCTTGTACACACCGCCCGTCACACCATGGAAGTTGGGGGCACCCGAAGCCGGTGATCTAACCACGTAAGTGGAGGAAGCTGTCGAAGGTGAAATCAATGACTAGGGTGAAGTCGTAACAAGGTAGCCGTATCGGAAGGTGCGGCTGGATCACCTCCTTTCTAAGGAGACTAAAGGTTTATTACTGTTCAGTTTTGAAAGTTTAATACTTTCAAGCAAAAATAATTTTAGCGAATGGGATGAAAGTGAATTTGAAAGAATTTACAAGTAGTTCAAGGAACTAATGAACGAAGCGAACGAAACGTATTATATACGTAAGTGTGTTGAGTGAAGAAAGTGACGCGGAAGTGCGCAGAAAATTATTTCAAATTTTGGGCGTATAGCTCAGCTGGTTAGAGCGCACGCCTGATAAGCGTGAGGTCGGTGGTTCGAGTCCACTTATGCCCACCATTTAAACATGAAGTGACATATTCATGTTTAAAAAAATGCAAAATTATAAATTTGTTATGGTGTTGCATTAAAGTCGCTTAGGCGATGATTGTTCTTTGAAAACTGCATGTGGATAAAAAACGAGAAGACAAAAGAAACAAGTTTAAAAAGCGAAAGCTGTTTAAATAAAGTTATTACTATTAAAGTAGTAACACTCATCGTTTAACGAAGTTTATGTAAATAAATCAGTTAAACAAAAGGTTTTCATTAAAATTTACGAACAGTTCAAGGAAACGATGAGCTAAAAAGCGCGCGTATCTAATACGCAAGTGATTTAGCGAAGAGATGACGAAGAAATGTGAAGTAAATTGTAATGAAAAAAGGTCAAGAGAATAAGAGCATAGGGCGGATGCCTTGGCACTAGGAGCCGATGAAGGACGTGGTAAGCTGCGAAAAGTTTCGGGGAGCTGCAAGCGAGTGTAGATCCGGAAATGTCCGAATGGGGAAACCCGGCTAGTTTAATAACTAGTCATCTATAACTGAATAAATAGGTTATGAGAAGGAAACTCAGGGAACTGAAACATCTAAGTACCTGAAGGAAGAGAAAGAAAAATCGATTCCCTAAGTAGCGGCGAGCGAACGGGGAAGAGCCCAAACCGACATCTACGGAAGTCGGGGTTGTGGATAGAGAATAAAGTGATGGAGGTAGTCTAGCCGAATCGTATGGGAATGCGAACCGAAGATGGTGAAAGTCCAGTAGGCGAAAGATGAAGACCCGCGACTCTAATCCAGAGTACCACGGAGCACGTGAAACTTTGTGGGAAACAGGGAGGACCATCTCCCAAGGCTAAATACTACCTAGTGACCGATAGAGAATAGTACCGTGAGGGAAAGGTGAAAAGAACCCCGGGAGGGGAGTGAAAAGAACCTGAAACCCTATGTTTACAAGCACCGGAAGTTCCATACGAGAACAACCGGGTACTTTTTGTAGAACGGGCCAACGAGTTACGATATGTAGCGAGGTTAATTGTTTAAGACAAGGAGCCGAAGCGAAAGCGAGTCTTAAGAGGGCGAATTAGTTGCATGTCGTAGACCCGAAACCGGGTGACCTATCCATGAGCAGGGTGAAGCAAAAGTAAAATTTTGTGGAGGCCCGAACCCATATCTGTTGAAAAAGGTTGGGATGACTTGTGGATAGCGGAGAAATTCCAATCGAACTCGGAGATAGCTGGTTCTCCCCGAAATAGCTTTAGGGCTAGCCTTAAATGATGAGATCCGGAGGTAGAGCACTGAATGGCCTAGGGGTTTTCACCGACTACCGAAGCCTATCAAACTCCGAATGCCGGAATCTTTAATTTAGGAGTCAGACTACGTATGATAAGATTCGTGGTCGAAAGGGAAACAGCCCAGACCAACAGCTAAGGTCCCAAAATGTAGATTAAGTGGGAAAGGATGTGCAGTTGCTTAGACAACTAGGATGTTGGCTTAGAAGCAGCCACTCATTTAAAGAGTGCGTAATAGCTCACTAGTCGAGTGATTGTGCGCCGAAAATTACCGGGGCTAAAATCTACTACCGAAGCTTTGGCATATACTATCGTATATGGGTAGGGGAGCATTCTGCATGGAGCGAAGCAGTACCGTAAGGAGCTGTGGACTTTGCAGAAGAGAGAATGTTGGCATGAGTAGCGAGAGGCAGGTGAGAATCCTGCCCACCGAAAACCTAAGGGTTCCTGAGGAAGGTTCGTCCGCTCAGGGTAAGTCAGGACCTAAGGCGAGGACGAAAGTCGTAGTCGATGGACAACAGGTAAAGATTCCTGTACCACCGTTTATTGTATGAAAGAAGTGGTGACACAGAAGGATAGGTTAAGCGTACGAATGGAAGAGTACGTCCAAGCACAGAGTTAGATATGTTAGGTAAATCCGGCGTATTGTTCATATGATGTGTGATGGGGAGTGAAAAACAAGTAACGAAGTAACTGATTTCACACTGTCAAGAAAAGCCGCTATTTAGATAAAAGGTGCCTGTACCGTAAACCGACACAGGTAGGTAGGTAGAGAATACTAAGGTGAGCGAGATAACTATTGTTAAGGAACTCGGCAAAATGACCCCGTAACTTCGGGAGAAGGGGTGCCGATCTAGGTTCAGAGCTAAGGTCGGCCGCAGAGAATAGGCCCAAGCGACTGTTTACCAAAAACACAGGTCTCTGCTAAATCGAAAGATGAAGTATAGGGGCTGACGCCTGCCCGGTGCTGGAAGGTTATGAGGAGATGTTAGCGTAAGCGAGGCATTGAATCGAAGCCCCAGTAAACGGCGGCCGTAACTATAACGGTCCTAAGGTAGCGAAATTCCTTGTCGGGTAAGTTCCGACCCGCACGAAAGGCGTAACGATTTGGGCGCTGTCTCAACAATAGACTCGGTGAAATTGTAGTACCGGTAAAGATGCCGGTTACCCGCAGCAGGACGGAAAGACCCCGTGGAGCTTTACTGCAGCTTGGCGCTGGACTTTGATATATAATGTACAGAATAGGTGGGAGACTGTGATACATGAACGCCAGTTTGTGAGGAGTCGCCTTTGGGATACCACCCTTTGTATATCAGCGTTCTAACCTGGTACCGTGATCCGGTACAGGGACAATGTCAGGCGGGCAGTTTGACTGGGGCGGTCGCCTCCCAAAGAGTAACGGAGGCGCTCAAAGGTTCCCTCAGAATGGTTGGAAATCATTCAAAGAGTGCAAAGGCAGAAGGGAGCTTGATTGCGAGACATACAGGTCGAGCAAGTACGAAAGTAGGACTTAGTGATCCGGCGGTACCGAATGGAAGGGCCGTCGCTCAACGGATAAAAGCTACCCCGGGGATAACAGGCTTATCTCCCCCAAGAGTCCACATCGACGGGGAGGTTTGGCACCTCGATGTCGGCTCGTCTCATCCTGGGGCTGAATTAGGTCCCAAGGGTTGGGCTGTTCGCCCATTAAAGAGGCACGCGAGCTGGGTTCAGAACGTCGTGAGACAGTTCGGTCCCTATCCGCTGTGGGCGCAGGAAATTTGAGAGAATCTGTCCTTAGTACGAGAGGACCGGGATGGACATACCAATGGTGTATCAGTTGTTCTGCCAAGAGCATAGCTGAGTAGCTAAGTATGGAAAGGATAAGCGCTGAAGGCATCTAAGCGCGAAGCCCCTCTTAAGATAAGATTTCCCATCACTTCAAGTGAGTAAGACCCCAGGTAGAAAATCTGGTTGATAGGTCTAGGGTGAAAGTGCAGCAATGTATGAAGCTGATAGATACTAATAGGTCGAGGTCTTGACCACAAGAAAAAAACGTTTAATCCATATGCAGTTTTGGAAGAATAATTCCAAATATATTTGATAGAATTTACGAGTATTTCGAGATATTAACGAGTGGAAAGAATGAGCGTATTAAATACGTGAATGAAAGACACGAGGAAAATAACGAAGAAAGACGAAGTAAATTGTAGCAAATAAATCTAGTGATGATGGCAAGAAGGCTACACCTGTACCCATACCGAACACAGAAGTTAAGCTTCTTAGCGCCGATGGTACTTGGGGAGCAGTCCCCTGGGAGAGTAGGTCGTTGCTAGTTATTTGTTCCAAGGTAGCTCAATGGTGGAGCAATCGGCTGTTAACCGATAGGCTGTGGGTTCGAGCCCCACCCTTGGAGCCAAAAAATGATGTGCCGGGGTGGCGGAACTGGCAGACGCACAGGACTTAAAATCCTGCGATCCTTACCGATCGTACCGGTTCGATTCCGGTCCTCGGCACCATTTACAAAAGTTAAAAGTAATAATGTAGAAATACAAAGAAGATGAACTACATTTGTTAAAATTTGCGAGTAGTTCAAGGAAAAAATGAATAAGGTGATAGAACGTATAATATACGTGATTGAACTTTATGAAGCATTTGACGCAGAAATGCGAAGAAAATTTTATCAAATCATCGCGGAGTGGAGCAGCTGGAAGCTCGTCGGGCTCATAACCCGGAGGTCATAGGTTCGAATCCTGTCTCCGCAACCAATTTATTTACGGCTCCTTGGTCAAGCGGTTAAGACACCGCCCTTTCACGGCGGTAACAGGGGTTCAATTCCCCTAGGAGTCACCATTTATATAAGAAACATCCTAGCAAAATGAAACAAATGTGGGAGTATAGCTCAGCTGGGAGAGCATCTGCCTTACAAGCAGGGGGTCACAGGTTCGAGCCCTGTTACTCCCACCAAATAATGGCCCAGTAGTTCAGTTGGTTAGAACGCTAGCCTGTCACGCTAGAGGTCGAGAGTTCGAGTCTCTTCTGGGTCGCCATTTATATTTAAAGCACATAGATATGTGCCAGTGTAGCTCAATTGGTAGAGCAACTGACTTGTAATCAGTAGGTCGCGGGTTCGAGTCCCATCACTGGCTCCATAAAGTGGAGGAGTTCCCGAGTGGCCAAAGGGGACGGACTGTAAATCCGTTAGCAGTGCTTTCGATGGTTCGAATCCATCTTCCTCCACCAATTGCAGAAGTGGCTCAGTGGTAGAGCATCGCCTTGCCAAGGCGAGGGTCGCGAGTTCAAATCTCGTCTTCTGCTCCAAAATGCGGGTGTAGCTCAGTGGTAGAGCCCTGGCCTTCCAAGCCAGTTGCGAGGGTTCAATTCCCTTCACCCGCTCCAATACATGGTCCATTAGCTCAGTTGGTAGAGCATCTGACTTTTAATCAGGGTGTCCCGCGTTCAAGTCGCGGATGGATCACCAATTTTTTTGGCGGCATAGCCAAGTGGTAAGGCAGAGGTCTGCAAAACCTTTATCCCCAGTTCAAATCTGGGTGCCGCCTCCAAATTTAGCGCTCTTAGCTCAGCTGGATAGAGTATCTGACTACGAATCAGGAGGTCGTGGGTTCGAATCCCGCAGGGCGCACCAAAACAGCATAATGTGAAATTAGCAGATTAAAATGTATCTTTAAACAGGGTTGTTTAGAGTTTTTTTTGTTTTTTGTAAAAATAAATTATAAAATTCAATATTTACTTATACAATTTAAATTATACTAATAGCATAAAAAGGATTTATTCCTTATATATAAATGTTTGTAAAAATTGGAATTAAAGTTTATATTTTTTCAATTTATCATAAAAAGTAGTTCGTTTTATTTTGAGAACTTCCATGACTTTTAATTTATCATTATTATAGTAGTTTAGCGCTTCTTTTATTATATTTTCTTCAGCATTATTTACATATTCTTTTAAAGATTTAAATGATTTTTTATCTTCATTTAAAACATGAGTATCAAAAACAATATCTTCACTTAAAATAATATTTTCAGACGAAGTATTTACTGCTCTTTCTAATATATTTTCAAGTTCTCTTACGTTTCCTGGATAGAGATATCTATTAAGTTTTATCTGTGCTTCATGAGTGATATTTTTATTAGGGGTATCATATTTTTTGCAAATATTTTTTATAATATTTTGCGAAAGATCTATTATATCATCTTTTCTGTTTCTTAATGGTTCAATATATATTGAAAAAACATTTATTCTATAGTATAAATCATTTCTAAATTTACCTAATTCAATATATTTGACTAAATTTTTATTAGTTGCTGATATTAGTCTAACATCTACTTTTATTTCTCTTGTACTACCAACTTTATAAAAAGTCTTATCTTGAAGTACTTTTAGTAATTTAGCTTGTAATTTAAAATCAAGTTCACTAATTTCGTCAAGAAAAATTGTGCCATTATTTGCACTTTCGAATAATCCAATATTACCTTTTTTCTTTGCGCCCGTAAATGCACCTTCTTCGTATCCAAATAAAATACTTTCAATTAATTCATTTGGAATTGTAGCACAATTTACGTGTACAAAAGGAAAATTTCTTCTAGAGCTCTCATTATGTATTGATTTTGCTAAATGCGTTTTTCCGGTACCTGTTTCTCCTAAGATTAGAATATTTGAATTTGAAAGTGACGCTTTATAGATTTGTTTTTTTAAATTTTTAGTTGTAGTACTTTCGCCAATAAAGTCCTTAAAGGTATTGTTTACGATTGAATTTTCAATAATTTTATTTTCAAGTTCCTTTAATTTTCTAATAGAAGTATTATAAGAATTTGTAATATTATGAATTTCTGATACATCGTCTATTTTTAATAATGTTTCAGAGTTTCCTTGTTCATCAGAAATTTGAGTTAAACTGAATAATGTAGGTATACCATTTATCTGTTTAAATTGATTTGTATATTCAATATTATCACCTAGAGCGCATTTGATTATATCGCTAATGATTGAATTGTGTTTAAACACAGTAGCTATATTTTTTCCTATGAGATTTGTAGGTTTATTTAAATTACTTTTATTTTGAAATGACATTGCCATTAATATTTCTCTAGCACTTTCTTTTCTTGCTGTAAAACCCCTTGATTGATAAAATTTTACGTTTTTGTTTATTGAATCAATCACTACAATATGTCCAACAGCAAAAATATAATTAAATTTATAATTATTTGAGTTAGCAGCAATATTTATTGACTTTTTTAGTAAATTTACTTCAATATTAAAATCAATATCATATATATTTTTATTTAGTGAGAAGATATTTTCATTGGAAGTTACAAATTTTATAATAGGTTTTTCATTTGTCATGTATTTTCCAATAATAATAAAAGGTTCATTATATGGGACATTTCCTTTAAATCCTAATTTATTTAAAGCTTCTTTATTAATATTTCCATCGTCTGTTCCCGTGCTATTTGATGCGTAGCAGACGATATCACCTTTTTTTATAATTCCATTTTTATGATTAATTTTATAGTTATTATTTAATCCAAAAATATTCAGTAATTTTGTATTACATAATTTTATAGTTCCTTTTGAATCAACAATAAGAATTCCTTGATCTATTTTATCAATTATTTTTTGAGTGTATAAATTATTTAACGTTTGATTTTTCAAAATTACCTCCGTAAATGAAACTTATGATTTAGATTGGTATTTTATTAAGTAAAAAGTTACAAATATAAATTCAACTATAAAGTAGAAGATACAAAAAACAACTCATTCTATGGTAAAAATTTTATTTGAGAATGAGCTGTAATAATATTTTATTAGTTACATAATGAGTTCGTAGATTAAGTGATCTTATACATAACATAAAAACTTAGAAATTAATTTATGCAGCGTTTTTTTCTTCGTATTTGTCTAAAGGAATCATTGTGAGACCAGTTGCTCCATAAATTAAAGATGTTAATGGAGATAACCAAGCTAAAAATACAAATGGAATAAAGGAACCTACAGAGACACCGAGCATTGTAGCTCCAAATATTGCGTTTGCATTCCATGGTATTAGCCAAGCACCTAATGTGCCACTGTCTTCAAGAAGTCTTGAAAGGTTTTGAGGAGCTAGATTGTTCTTTTTAAAAATAGGCTTCATGATTGTTCCAGGAACAATTTCTGATAAGAGCATTGAAGAAGCAATCATATTTGTTGAATAACCCATAATTAATGTATAAAGTACAGTTTTAAATCTTGATCCTTCACAGTTATTTGCAAGTGGTCGTACTAATGCATTTAAGATACCAGATTCACTAAGCATACCAGTTATAGCTGCGGCAGAAAATACAATTAAGAATGAACTAATCATACTCATAATTCCACCTCTATTTAATAATTTATCAATATAAGTAATTCCACTTTGAATTGAATAACCATCATAAATATAACCTAATAGTGAGTGTATAGTTTCTCCTTGTCTGAAAAATGCTAATATAAGTCCTGATGCCGTACCCGATAAAAGCGCCATAATTGGAGGGGCTTTTTTTATTAATAAGAAAATTACAACTGCTAATGGTAATAATTCAATAAAAGAAAAATTAAAAATACCACTTAAAGCGGTTACTGTGTTATTAACAATTGTAGGGTCATAACCTGTAGCATCAAATTTAAATCCTAAGAAAGTAAAAAGTATAGCTGTCATTATATACGCAGGTATAGTTGTTAATGTCATATGTTTTACATGAGTCATTAGTGGAGTTCCAGTTACTGCAGCTGCTAAATTTGTAGTATCTGAAAGAGGAGACATTTTATCGCCAAAAGCTGCACCTGAAATTACAGCTCCAGCTGTCATAGCAGGTGGTACACCTAAAGCGTTTCCAATACCAATCATCGCAAGTCCAGCAGTACCAATAGTTCCCCATGATGTACCAGTAGCGAGTGAAGTAAAAGAAGTTACTAAAAGCGCGGTTAAAAGAAAAGCTTTTGGTGAGATTAATTTAAGTCCAATTACAATTATTAGAGGAACAGTTCCACTTGCAATTAATGCTGCAACCATTGTTCCTACAATTAAAATTATAAAGTTTGCTTCTAAAGACTGCATTACTACTTTCCAACCAAAATCTTGAACTTCTTTGTAAGTATATCCTAATTTCATTACAAGAGGAACTGTAAATATTAATGCGAGAATAAACATTGTTTCAATATTACCGCCAAAAAGTATTGCTCCTCCAAGTACAAATCCAAAAACAAGAAAAACAACCATCGCCGCGTAACCTAGTGAAATATCTTTTCCTTTTTCCAAAAATGATTCTGACATATAATCTTGTATACTAAAAATATAAATTTTAGTATAACTCTCCTTTCGTTTTATAATTTAATTTTTTCTTATATAATTTTAGTAATAAACATTGTGGATTATTCCATTTTTTCTATAGCTTGACTATTTTAAGGAGATTATAACCACATCTGTTACTTGTACAATTAATTAGCTAGTGAACGCATGACGTTTTATTTACAAGATTATTTGAAGTTTCAGATTGTGTGTTTTACCACTTGTTTATAAAATATATAAGGAGGTTTTTTTATGATCTTTGTCGGTATTGATGTAGCTTCTTCTAAGCATGACATCACAATTACTTCAAGTAATGGTGAGGTGCTCACCAAATGTTTTACTATTCAAAATGATTTTGAGGGGTTTAAAAAACTCCGTATGCTAATTCTATCCCATACGGAGTCTATTGATGACATTCGTATAGGAATTGAAGAAACCGGAATATACTCTCAAAATATTTCTAATTTTCTTGCGTTACAAGGCTTTTATGTCTTAATGATTAATCCAGTATTAACAAGTAATAGTCGTAAAGCTCTTTCACCAAGACTGACTAAAACAGATCAAGTTGATGCTTATGCTATATGCAAGTACGTAGAATTTAATCATAAACGTCACAATTCCTATACACCTACATTATACATTTCAAATGAATTAAAGTCACTATCTAGAGCAAGAATTGAAGTTCAAAAAAAACTCAATAAAGCAAAAACTGAGTGGACACGACTACTAGATATTACTTTCCCAGAATTTAGACATCAATTTAATCAACATTCAAACTGGGTTTACAAACTTTTTTCTGATTATCCTACAACTATAAAAATTTCTAATATGCATATTTCAACTCTTGAATCTATTATAAAATGCCGTGGTAATAGATTCGAAATAGCTAAAACAATTAAAACATTATCTAAAAACACAATCGGTAATGTTAATATTACAAATGAAATACTGATTAATTCTACTCTTGAGGACATTTTTCATTACAAACGACAAATGGATAGATTTGAGATAGAAATAAACAAGATTATTGATGCTCATTTTTCTTTCTTACTTAGTATACCTGGTGTTGGACATATTACTGCCGGCCTAATTGTCGGTGAAATCGGTGATATACATCGATTTGATCATCCTAAAAGCCTACTTGCTTTTGCAGGACTTGATCCTACAATATATCAGTCAGGTAACTTTATAGCTAAAAATTCTCATATATCTAAACGTGGATCAAGATATTTACGTACTGCAATATTTACCGCTACTAAAGTAGCTATAATAAATTCTAAAATTAAAGATAACAAATTTAGAGATAAATATTTACTAAAGATCAAAGAAGGTAAACATCATAACTCGGCAATTTGCCATGCTGCAAAAAATATGTCAAATACTATTTACGCGATTATGAAAACTGGTATTGCATTTAATAATTTATTGTAGTTTCATCTAATACAATTTATATTTTCTTTTAGAAGACCTTGTCTTCTTATTAAGTATGCTCAAAATTCTATTTTATCATTTAAAAAAAGCATCATTTATTTCTTGACTTTTGTATAGCTAGCTCCTTTTGATAATATAGTAATAATACAATTTTCTAAAATATTTATAATCTATTTATATAGATTAATAAATCATAGTTAAATTTCTCTATTAATCATCTCTTCGTACGATTGCCTTTTTACAATAATGCGATCTTCACCATTTTTTATCATTACTACTGCAGGAATTGGAAGTTTGTTATAGTTATTTGACATTGAATAGTTATATGCACCTGTGCTTTTAACTACAAGAAGATCACCTTTTTTTACTTGGGGAACTTCTAAATCTTTAATTAATATATCTCCTGATTCACAACATTTTCCAGCTATTGTTACGATTTCATTTTTTTCGATATTTGATTTATTTGCAATTAGTGCTTCATATTTTGCTTGATATAGTGCTGGCCTTGGATTATCAGGCATTCCACCATTAATACCAGCGTAAGTGCTTAAGCCTGGAGCATTTTTAATATTTCCAATTTCATAAATAGTAATCCCCGATTCTCCTACAATCCATCTTCCAGGTTCAATAATAACAAGAGGCATATCTAAATTTTTATCATTAGTTCCAGTTTTTATTAATTCCATAATTGCATCAGTAAAATAAGAAATATTTTTACGATTATTAGAATCAGCATATTTAATTCCAAATCCACCACCAACATTTAATTCTTTTGTAGTAAAATTAAGGTCATTTTTAGCTTTTTGCATTGTGTTTAGTAAAATTGTAGTAGCTTTTAGATGTGAATCATTATTATCTAATTGTGAACCAACGTGAAAATGAAAGCCTGCAAGATTAATGAATTCAGAATCTGTTGCAATTTTAATTGCCTTATACAAAATTTCTTCATTAAGAGATATACCAAATTTTGAATTAATATCGCCTGTAGAAATATAGCTATGAGTATGACTATCAACGCCTGGAGTAATTCTAAAAAGAATTTTAGTGATTTTTGATTTTAATTTACTTAATTCAATAATTTGTTCGAGTTCACTTATATTATCAACTACGATTCTTCCAACATTATTATCTATAGCAAGGGTAAGCTCATCAAGTGATTTGTTATTTCCATGGAAAATTATTTTTTGACTTGGAAAATTTACACTTAATGCTGTAAATAGTTCTCCTCCTGAAACAACATCAAGTCCCAGACCTTCTTTAGCAATTATTCTACACATAGTTTTGGTATTGAAAGCTTTTCCAGCATAAACGGCAAAAGTATTTTCATATTTATTTAAAAAATCTTTTTTTATTTCCTCACATCTTTCAATAATATAATCCTCTGACATAACATATAAAGGTGTACCATATTTTTTTGCAAGATATACGGTATCAACTCCGTAAAAATTATAATTCATTATTAATTGCCTCCTTATAGACGATTATTGATAAAAAAATTAATTTGAACATTTATTAATAAAGCAAATATTATGCCAAAAAAATAAATAAGATTTTATATAAATAAATGTGTATTTTACAAAGGTAAAGGGTTTTAAAATAAAATTACAAAAAAGAAGCAATATATTTTAAAAAAAATAATCCGAAATATCGGATTAAAAATAAGCTTATAATATAAAAAAATAACTTTTAATAGTGTTTTTATATGTGATAGTAAAGAAGTATAGTCAAAAATATCGTAGTCCGGAATTCTGAACAAAATCCAAAATTCCGGACTACGGCAAGAAATGCAATTAAATATATTATTTATCCGATGCCTTAGAGTTCTAATATCCCCACTTCTAAAAAAAGTGGGGGGTAAAGAACTCTAAAAAGGCCCTGGATTATGTTTTCTAAGATTCAGTGGGAGTAAAAACTCCCTCTGAATCTTAGAAATTCATTTATGATTGTAATAAATTTAGAGCAGTCTTAACTTGCATTAATATGCCTGTTTTAATACAATTTTCATCAACGTCAAAATTGTTGTTGTGAAGTGATGTGCTAAGATTTTCTTTTTTGCATCCTAAGTGGAAAAAAGCACCTGGAACTCTATTGGAGAAATATGAAAAATCTTCAACTCCAAGACTAGGAAAGTCTTTAAATACAATATTTTCTTCTCCGATATTTTCGATTGCAGTATTATATAATACTTTAACCACTTCGTCGTTATTGATTAATGGTTCATATCCGTTTTCAATTATTACTTTAGAATCACCACCGAATGCTTTTGCAGTATATTCAGCAATTTCCCTGATTTTTTTATGAGTAAATTCTCTTGTTTTGGAATCTAAAGTTCGAAGAGTTCCACTTAAAATAACTTCATCAGCAATAATATTAGTTTTACTTCCACCATTTATAGTTCCAAAAGATAAAACAGCTGAATTTAGAGGAGATATATTTCTACTAATTAAAGTTTGCATAGATACAATAATATGACTTGCTATAAGGATTGCATCTATAGATGTTTCTGGATAAGCACCATGTCCGCTTTTTCCGCTAACTATTATTTTTATTGTATCTGATGCAGCGTTTAATTTACCATATTTAAGTTCGATTTTACCTGTTTTCAAATATGGCATAACGTGAAGGCCAAGAACGTAATCTACCTTAGGACTTTTAAGACAATTTTCTTCAATCATAGGAAGGGCACCACCA
This sequence comes from Helicovermis profundi, assembly GCF_033097505.1. Classification (NCBI taxonomy): domain Bacteria; kingdom Bacillati; phylum Bacillota; class Clostridia; order Peptostreptococcales; family Caminicellaceae; genus Helicovermis; species Helicovermis profundi. Next base: position 1,141,191 of record NZ_AP028654.1, read on the forward strand.
GTGGTTTCTTCAGCAGGTTGAAAAAATAACTTAACATTTCCAGAAAATTTATCTTTAAGATTGTTTAGTATTTTCGCACTTCCAAGAAGTATTGCAGTATGTACATCATGACCACATGCGTGCATTACGTTTTTTGATATTGATTTAAATGGAAGATCAGTTTTTTCTTCTAAAGGAAGCGCATCAATATCCGCTCTAAGTGCAATAGTTTTTTCGCTATTTGATATTCCACTAATAATACCAAGTACACCCGTATTTGCAATAGTTCTATTTTCAATATTATTGCTGTTGAGAAAGTTTACTATTTTTTTATTAGTGTTATATTCTTGATTGCTTAATTCTGGATTCATATGAATAAATCGTCTAATTTCAATGATTTCATCATATATTTCGTCTATCATTTTTTTGATATCCATAAAAACTCCTTTTGATCTATTAAGTTGTTAATATTATATTTTGAGTTAGCGTTTTTTTGATCCTATTCTTTGAAATTAAAATCTATTTAGAGCAAATCATTTTTGATTTTTAATATTTTATTGTTCTTAATATATATTTTAGGTACTCTTTTTGTAAATCTAGATACTATTTCATTTTTATTTGTTTGGCTAAGTAAAGCAATTTCATCAAGGGACATTGAATTATTTGTTCCATCCGAAATTATTATTACATTATCATTTTCATTTAGATTTTTAATATCTGTTAAATCTATCATACATTGATCCATACAAATAACTCCAACTATGGGTGCTTTTTGATTATTTATTGTTACAAATCCTCTTTGGTACATGTTTCTAGGATACCCATCTGCATATCCAAAAGGAAGTGTTCCAATTTTTGAGTTTCGTTTTGCTACCCATCTCATGCCATAACTAATTGATTCTCCTTTTTTTAATTTCTTTACAAAAGATAATTTTGTGTGAAAAGATAAAACTTGTTTAAGATTTAGAATTCCTCTTTCTTCAGATTCTAAACCATATATTAATGCGCCTATTCTAACCATTGACATTTGAAATTCTGGATAAAGAACACTTGATATACTATCGCAAATATGTTTATATTTAAAACTTATATTTTCAAGTTCTAGTCTAGATATTAATAAATTTAATTGATCAAATTGCTTTTGATCACTTTCTTTATTTTTTAAAGCCAAGTGTGAAAATATGCCTATAACATTTAAATTTTTTAATTTACTTATTTCTTTAACTATACTTAAAGTATCTGAGTTTATTTTAATTCCTAATCGATTAAATCCTGTATCAATTTTAATATGAATATTAATAGTTTTATTATGTTTTAGAGATAAATCATTTAAAAGTTTTGCTTGCTCTAAAGTGAAAATTGTGCATTCTAAATCATTTTCAACAATTGCATTTAAATATTCATTTGGAGTATGCCCCATAATTAGTACATTAAAATTTTGATTGTAAGTTTTTAATTCAATTCCTTCAAGTAGTGTAGAAACTAAAAAATAATTTACACCATTATCATATAAGGCATTTGCTATTTCAATGGATCCATGTCCGTATGCATCAGCTTTTAATACAGCAGATAATGTAGTATTTTTGTTTAAAAAGTTCCTTATTTCATTAACATTATGAATTAAATTATCTAAATTTATTTTTAAGTGAGTATGTCTATAAATTTTATTCATTTTTACTCCTCTATAATGGTTTAATATTACTGTTTTCTAAAAATGTTATTGTTTTCTTGCTAGCATCTAGTTCTATATCAACTCCAAATGGTATAGTTGGCTGTGGATAGTTATGTCCAGCTCTAAAGTTTGATATAGTTGGTTTATTATATGGAACAATAATTTCATTAAAAATAAGGTCTAAATTTAAATCCTTTTGAACACCATTTCTAAAATCGGGTTTGCAATTAGAAAATGTACCTAAGATTATTCCTGAACAATCTTTAAATTTGTTTGCAAGTGCTAAAGAAGTTAGCATTCTATCAATTTTATAATTTAGTTCTCCAACTTCTTCGATAAAGAGTATTTTTCCCTTAACGTCGATTTCATAAGGTGAACCTAGCGTTGAAACTAATAGTGATAGATTTCCTCCAATAATTTTACCATTTGAGACACCGTCGACTAAAGTTTCTATTTTTTCATTTTCAGGATTTTCTAATAAATTTAGTGAATCGTAAGAAAATAATGCTTTTTTTAAATACTTTAGGGTATATTCGTCTAAAACACCTAGTAATCCAGCTGCTGCCATAGGTCCATGATAAGTTACCATATTGCATTTTTTTGCAAATGCAATATGAAGTGCTGTTATATCACTATATCCTATAAAAATTTTAGGATTATTTTTTATGATATCGTAGTTTAGAAGTGTGAGTAATCTTGGTGTACCGTATCCACCTTTTAAACATATAATTCCTTTTATTGATGGATCAAGAAAAGCGTCATTAATATCTTTTGCTCTAATTGCATCAATGCCCGAAAAATGTCCATGTTTTTCGTAGCAACTTGGAAATATTACTGGAGACAGTCCTAATTTTTTAATTGCAATTTTTACTTTTTCTATATTTTTTATTTCAGTAGGTGAAGCTGGCGCTATTATTGCAATTTTATCATTAGTTTTTAAAGCGTAAGGTTTATTCATAATAGTTCTCCTTATTTTAGTAATTTTTAATATTTATTATTTAAACTAATAATATAGCATATTTCGTGCCAAATTTCATTTAAATTTCAAATAGAACTATATTAAAAATAATGATATATTAAAAAGAGGGGGTGAAGAAATGAAATATCAATTATTAACAAAAGATTTTTCTGAATTTATGAATGAAGGATTAATTTATATAGATAAAAATGGAATTATAAAAGAATATAATGAAAAAGCAAAAGAACTTATTGGAATAAAGAGAAGTTGTACTAGAAGCCATAGTAAGGGGAAAATTAATAAAAATGATATTGTAATTCTCGCCTATACATCTTTTGGATATGATAAAAATGGCCTTGAAGAAAAAGATCTAAAGAAAATAGGAATTAATCTACCAAATTTAAAAAAAGGGGATACCTTATTAGCCTATGGAAAATATGAATCAGATGAAATAGGAAAGAGTAAAGTAAAAGAATCTGATATTTTAATAGATAATTTTATTATGGATGCTAAAATAGATGGAATTAAAATATCTTCAAAAGTTAATTACCTTAAAAGATTTGTAGAGATAAAAGTTGATAATGAAAAATATAGACATTATTATAACAATTTTTTTAGTCATGTTATTATACTAGATAAAGATAGTAAAGAAATAAAATTTTATCAAGACGGTGGTTATACAGCGTGGAAAGAAGATTTAAAGCAAATTCTAGATGGGAATTTTTATCATGAGAAAAAAAATGGATGCAATGAAATAGAAGTTATAAATAAACATATTTTAGATATTCATGATAAGACTGAGATAATTAACGATTTAATAAATTGCTCTCAAAATGAAATTGTGGGATACAAAGGGAAAAAGAGTAAAATAAACGGAATTGATGCTTTATGTACATTAAAGCAAGTAATGCGTGGAAGTGAAATTATAGGCGCTTTTTTACTTATTAATGATATTAGTAGGCTAAGAAATGCAGAAGTTCAAAAAGAGATGGTATATAAAAAACTTAAATTGGCAAAAGAGGCATTAAAAAATAATAGCGAATATGCAAAATTATTTCCAAAATTAATTGGATCGAGTCAGAGTCTTTTAGAAGTAAAAAGACTTGCCTATAAAGCTAGTAAGTTTCAATCAAATTTATTAATATTAGGTGAAAGCGGAACTGGTAAAAGCATTTTAGCTAGATGTATACATGAAGCGTCTGCTAATCATGATATGCCTTTTATAGAAGTTAATTGTAATTCTATTCCTGAGAGTTTAATGGAAAGTGAGTTATTTGGGTATGAAAAGGGAGCGTTTACTGGTGCAAATCAAAAAGGTAAAAAAGGATATTTTGAAATGGCGAATGGTGGAACTCTTTTTTTAGACGAAATTGGTGATTTTCCTAAAGGTATGCAGGTAAAACTATTACATGTAATTCAAAATAAAAAATTCTTTAAAGTTGGTGGAGATAAAGAAATACAAGTAAATTTAAGAATTATTGTTGCCACAAATAGAAATTTAGAGAAAGATGTAAAAAATGGTATATTTAGAGAAGATTTGTATTATAGAATTAACGTGTTTCCCATACATTTACCTCCTTTAAGAGACAGAATAGTAGATATTTATGAATTAATTGAATTTTTACTTCCAAGAATATGTAATAGAATAGGTACGAATCAGAAACATATTAGTGGAGAAGCTATTAATAAAATTAAGGCTTATCACTGGCCAGGAAATATAAGAGAACTTGAAAATGTCCTTGAAAGAGCTGTTAATTTATGTGAAGATAAAACCATTTTATCAGAACATTTAAAAATCAAAATAACAAAAAAGAATATTGTTAATAGAGAAGAATATTTAAGACCTTTAAAGGAAACTATGAATTCAATTGAGCTTGAAATAATTGAAAACGTATATAATTACACAAATAGAGATAAGAAAAAAACCATGGAAATATTAAAAATAAAAAAAACTAAGTTATATGAAAAGATAAAGGAGTTAAAAAATAATTAAGATTCCGTTATTTCGGATACAGGATAAAAGCATGTAAGATACTGAAAATAAAGAAAAGTGTAAATGAATTTTGAGAAAATTTAAAATTGATTACACTTTTCTTTTATTTTCCTAAAATTCGGAATAAAATAAATTATAGGTTCTTTTAGCTAATTTAAAGGGATGTGGTTATATAAATTAGATTTTAGATAAAATAAAGCTATAATAATTCAATAAAAGTCCGTAATTTAGGAATAATTTTTAATTTTAAAGAAGTAGAAAGATAGTATTTTTATAAAAATACACTATTTTACAGAAAGTTATATTAATATTTGATTTTGGCATGTCCTTTGCTTTATATGAGTGTGAGTAAGAAAATGTAGTGAGTTTCTTATAATTAACTTATAATCTTGGGGGGAAAAGAATGAAAAGAATGTTATCAGTAATAATGCTAGTTGTTTTGTTATTTGTTTTTGCGGGATGCTCAAACGATAAAACTTCCGCAGTAAGTAATGAAAAGGAAGTAAATAATGCCAAAACGACGGAAAGTAGTGATCAAGGTGATACAAATAAAGAAAGTGGAAAAGTTGATAAAATTACTTATGCAAAAGATCAAACTTATACTAGTATTTATTCAGGTGAAATATCAACATTAAATTACTTAACTAGTTCTTCAACTAATGAAATTGGACTAGCGTCAAATTTCGTTGATACTTTAGTTGATTATGATCAATACGGAGTTATGATTCCAAGTTTAGCAACTGAGTGGATTTCATCAGAAAATGGTAATGTATGGACTTTTAAAATCAGAAAAGGTGTTAATTGGTATACTAGTGAAGGTGAAGTATATGGAGAATTAACTGCTCAGGACTTTGTAGATTCGTTAAAGTACACTTTCAATAAAGATAATGGTTCTAAAACTGCAAATATAGCATATAAAGTTCTAAAAAATGGTAAAAAATATTATGATGGAGAAATTACTGACTTTAGCAAAGTAGGAGTTAAGGCTATTGACAAATACACACTTCAGTATACTTTAGAAACTCCAGTACCATATTTTGAATCAATGCTTACTTATGCTAGTTTCTTTCCAGTTAACGGTAAATTCTTAGCTGAAGTTGGAGATAAATTTGGTACAAGTAATGATAATATTTTGTATAATGGAGCATATATTCTTCAAAAATTTGAACCACAAAACAGTAGAATATTAGTGGAGAATGAAAATTATTGGGATAAAGATAAGGTGTTTATAAAAAAACTAAAATATAAATATAATAAAGAAGCTAAAACTATTGGTCAGGAATTGTTCTTAAGAGGAGATATTTCTGAAGTTTATGTACCTTCTACTTCTATTGATGCTTGGATGCAAGACAAGGATAAAAAAGAAATGGTAAGACCATCCAATCCAAGTTTTTATACTTATTTTTATGCTATAAACTTTGATCCAAATTTTGATAAAGCTTATGATCCTGAAAATTGGAAGAAAGCTGTTAATAATGTTAATTTCAGAAAATCATTATTTCATGGTTTAGATAGAGTTGCAGCATTAACTACAGGTGAACCCTACAATCCTAAAAATAAAATTGCTAATACAGTTACTCCTCCAAATTTCGTAAATGAAGATGGTATTGATTTTACACAAATGGGTTCTTTGAAGAAATTTACAGATACAGATTCATATAATTCAGATTTAGCTATACAATTCAAAGAAAAAGCAATGAAAGATCTTGAAGGCAAAGTGGATTTTCCAGTAAAAGTTGTTATACCTTATAGTACAGGAAGCTCAGAAAATGCACAAAGAGCACAAGTAGTTCAGCAACAGCTTACTAGAACTCTTGGTGATGATTATGTAGAAGTCTTTATTGTTCCTTATCCTCCATCAGGTTTTTTATCTAACACTAGACGTGTTGGAAAATATGGAATGGAATTAGTTAACTGGGGACCAGATTTTGCAGATCCAGAGACTTATACTTATATGTTTATTCCAGGTTCAAATTATAACTTCCCTGAAAAAACAACTGAAGTTGATGAAAATGGAAATAATAAATTTGATGTATATATGAAAATGGTAACTGCTGCAACCAATGAAAAAGTTGATTTAGCTAAAAGATATAATTTATTTGCTGAAGCGGAAGCTTATTTAATTGATCAAGCATGGGTAATACCATATAGACTTGGTGGAAATGGTGGTTATGTAGCATCAAAATTAGATCCATTTGAAGCGCCATATTCTCCATTTGGAGTTTCTAGCTTAAGATATAAAGGTCAACATATCCTTGATAAACCAATGAGTACAGAATTGTATTTATCTGAAAAAGCTAAATGGAATGAAAAAAGAAAAGAAATATTAAATTCCTTAAAATAACTTTAATAATATTAAATATAACGAAGCTTTGGCTTCGTTATATTTAACAAGGAGGAAAAATGTTTAAATATATTATTAATAGATTTTTAAGATCCTTGTTAACACTTTTTGTTGTAATAACAGTAGTTTTTTTATTGATGCGCATGATGCCAGAAGAAGGATATTTTGGAAAAGAAGGTACTGATAAATTAGATGCTAAACAAAAAGAAGCAATATTAACTAACTTAGGTCTTAGAGATCCAATGACTGTGCAGTTAAAGAATTTTTATGAAGAGTTATTACATGGTAGCTTAGGTGACTCTATTATTTATAGACCTAATGTGCCAATTGGAAAAATTATTAAAGAAAAAGCACCTTATTCAATTGCCATTGGTTTATCAGCACTTGGAATTTCATTAATAACGGGTCTTATTATGGGCGTTATTATGGCTCTTAAAAAGAATAAAATTCCTGATAAAATTGGTACATTTTATGTAGTTGTAATTAGAGCGGTTCCCCCCATTGTTTACTATTTGTTTATTCAAGTATATTTGACAAAGATACTTAATTTACCAATTCTATTTGATGTTGATGAGCCGTCTAGTTGGATATTACCTACGGTAGCTATGGCACTTGGCAGTATAGCTGGTTATGCTATGTGGATGAGACGTTATATGGTTGATGAACTTAATAAGGATTATTTAAAACTTGCAAGAGCAAAAGGTCTTAGTGAGAAAAAAATAATGTTTTATCATGTTGCTAGAAATGCTTTAGTTCCTATGGTTCAATATTTGCCAGCTTCAATTTTGTTTACTATAGGTGGATCAATTTATATTGAATCATTATTTTCAATTCCAGGAATGGGAGGCCTTTTAGTTGATTCAATACAACTTCAGGACAATAATCTAGTTCAAGCTCTTGTACTTATGTTTTCTGTAGTTGGTGTACTTGGATTATTTTTAGGAGATGTTCTAATGGCAATGTTAGATCCAAGAATTAAATTACATGGTGATGGAGGTGGTAGATAATGGTTAAAAATAATTTAGAAAATTCTGATATAGAAGAGATTGATAAGTCTTTATTTGAATTTGCCAAGTACGACTCTAAAAAGGCAGAATTAATTGGATATTCAAATTATTCATATTGGAAATCAACTTTGAATGTATTTACGAAAAATAAAGTTGCAGTTTTTTTACTTGTAGTAGTAGTTTTTCTTTTATTATTCACTGTAGTTCAGCCATATCTTCCAAATCAACATTCACCAATAAAAATAAATATAGATGAAAAAACTGGATTACAATTAAGAAATTTACCTCCAAGTGCTGAGTATTGGTTTGGAACTAATTCTATAGGACAAGATTTATGGTCGAGAATATGGAGTGGTACAAGAACATCTTTATTTATTGGCTTGACTGTTGGATTTATTGAACTTATTATAGGTATTTTTATAGGATCCATTTGGGGTTATGTAAGAAAATTTGATCCAATAATTACTGAAATATACAATGTTATTACTAATGTCCCAACAACAATAATATTAATACTTATTGCTTATATAATGAAACCTGGAATTATTACGATTATTGTTGCAATGAGTGTTACTAGGTGGACTAATATGGCAAGATTTGTAAGGAATCTAGTGATCATTATAAGAGATAGAGAGTATAATTTGGCGTCAAGGTGTTTAGGTACACCGCTTAGTCGAATAGCCACTAAAAATTTACTTCCCTACTTAGTGTCTGTAATTATGCTAAGACTTGCTCTTGCAATTCCGCTTGCTATTGGTTCAGAAGTATTCTTAACTTATATTGGAATTGGACTTCCTGTTGATGTACCGTCTCTTGGTAATTTGATTAATGAAGGAAGGGTATTTATGATGGTACCTTCATTAAGATATCAATTGTTATTTCCAACAGCAGTTTTATCAATAATCACAATTTCATTCTATGTTATGGGAAATGCTTTTGGTGATGCGTCAGACCCTAAAAATCATCTTTAAGGAGGAGTAGAAACTATGTTAGAAAATTTAAATAAAGAATTAAATAAAAAGGATAAAGAAATAATTCTTTCGGTTTCGGATCTTGTTATTAAATTTGATTTAAGAGGTAAAGATTTAACGGCAATTAGGAAAATTTCTTTAGATTTATATAAAGGTGAAAATTTAGCGATAGTTGGAGAATCGGGATCAGGTAAATCCGTCTTTACAAAATCCTTTATGGGATTATTAGATAAAAATGGTTGGATTGATAATGGAAGTATTAATTTCGATAATAAGAATTTAGCAAAATTTGAAACCGAAAAAGATTGGCTTGACGTTAGAGGAGGAAAAATTGCGATGATTTTTCAGGATCCAATGACTGCCTTAAATCCACTAAAAAAAATTGGTATGCAGGTTCAAGAAGCGGTTGAACTTCATCAAAAAATAAAGGGTGAAAAAGCGAAAGAAATAACTTTAAAACTGCTTGAAGATGTGGGTATTCCATTTCCAAAAAAAAGATATAATCAATATCCGCATGAATTTTCTGGTGGCATGAGACAAAGAGTTGTAATTGCAATAGCAATGGCTTGTAAACCTGAAGTTTTAATATGTGATGAGCCTACAACAGCACTTGATGTTACTATACAAGCTCAAATATTGAATTTAATTAAAGATATGCAAAAAAAATATAGCCTTACTGTAGTATTTATTACACATGATTTGGGTGTAGTTGCTAATGTTGCGGATAGAATTGCGGTAATGTATGCAGGAGATATTATTGAGATTGGAAAATCAGAAGAAATCTTTTATAATCCACAACATCCGTATACATGGGCACTTTTGTCTTCACTACCTCAATTAGGCGAAAAAGGAGAAGATTTATATGCAATTGATGGAACTCCACCAAGTTTGTTTAAAGAAATAAAGGGAGATGCCTTTGCTCCTAGAAATCCAAGAGCATTAAAAATAGATTTTATAAAGAGACCTCCGTATTTTGAAGTATCAAAAACTCATAAGGCAAGGACGTGGCTTTTACATCCAGATGCACCAAAGGTTGAGCTTCCTAGTGCTATAAAAAAGCTTCATGAACATTTTGGAGGTGGAAAAAGTGAATAAAGAATTATTATTAGAAGTGAAAAATTTAAGGGTTGAGTTTGGAAGTAAAAAAAATAAATTTGTCGCAGTAAATGATGTAAGCTTTAATGTGTATAAAGGAGAAACATTTGGTTTAGTTGGAGAATCAGGTTCTGGTAAAACGACAATAGGTCGAGCAATTATGAGAATTAATGAAGCAGCTAAAGGTGAAATAATATTTAAAAAAAATAAAATAAATGGGAAAATATCTAAAGAACTAGATAAAGAAATCACTGAGAAGATTCAAATGATTTTTCAAGATCCTATGGCTTCATTAAATGAAAGAGCAAAGGTAGATTATATTGTTTCAGAAGGTCTTTATAATTTAAAAAAATTTAAAAATGAAGATGATAGAAAAGCTAAGGTTGAAAGAGCTCTTATGGATGTAGGTCTTCTTCCTGAATTTGCAAATAGATTTCCACATGAATTTTCTGGTGGACAAAGACAAAGAATAGGAATTGCTAGAGTTCTTGTAATGGAACCTGAACTTATTGTAGCTGATGAACCTATATCTGCTCTTGATGTTTCAATAAGAGCTCAGGTGTTAAATATACTTTCAAAATTACAAAGAGAAAAACAATTAACATATATATTCGTTGCTCATAATTTATCAGTGGTTAGATTTATAACTGATAGAATTGCAGTTATTCACAAAGGGAAAATTGTTGAATTAGCAGAGTCTGAAAGATTATTTGAAAATCCACTTCATCCATATACAAGGGCTTTAATATCAGCAATACCACATCCTGATCCTATTTCTGAAAGAGATAAGATTATAGAAGTTTATAATCCAGAGTGTCACAATTATGAAATTGACAAGCCTAAATGGGTCGAAATAGAAAAAGATCATTTTGTTTTAGCTAATGAAGAAGAAATTAATGAATATAAAAATGCTTTACTTTAGGAAGTGAAATATGAATGCAATCGTTAATGATACTTTAGTAGAACTAAAAAATAATCCATCTGAAAACTCAATAATTATAGATGAAGTATTTCTTGGAATGGAAGTTGAAATTTTGTGGGAAGATATAAATGATTATTATTATATAAAAACAGATTATGATTATAAAGGATATGCTAGTAAGAAAAGTTTTACTATTGAAAAAAATAAAGTTGATAAATGGAAAAAAGCAGAAAAATATATTGTTTCAGGTGAGTATATAGATGTTTTAGAAAATAATTTTTATGATAGTAAAATTGTTATTTCCTTAGTTAGAGGGTCTAAAATTATTAAAAGTAATAGTAGTAATAATATAAGATTTCAGATATTTTTACCAGATGGTAGAAAAGGGTGGATAAGAAGTGAATTCTTATCAAAACTAGAAGATGTTAAGTTAAAAGATAAAGAAAAAATTAGAAATGAAATTGTTGATAATGCGTATAAATATATTGGAAAGCAGTTTAGATGGGGTGGAAAAAGCCCTTTTGGCTTAGATAGTTCAGGACTCGTATCGGTTGTATATATGTTATCGAATTTAAAAATATGGAGAGATTCTAATTTTGTAGATAAGTATCTTCTACAAATAAAAAAAGAAGAGCTTAGGCGCGGTGATTTGATTTTTGGAGTAGATCATATTGCAATATATCTAGGAAAAGATAAATTTATAAACTCATCTGCAGTTGATGGCATAGTAGTTATTAAAAGTTTAAACTATAATGACGATAATTATCATGATATATTTGAAGGTCAAAATACAATTTATGCTTGTCATAAATTATTGAGAGGTTAGAAAATGTTTAAGAAAGCTAAAAAAATATTAAAAGATAGCGTAGTAATTGATGCGCATTTAGATTTAGGCGGAATTGTATATAATAATAGGATACTAGGAAAAACTAAAATTTTAAATGAATTATTTTTAAGTGATTTTAGAGAAGCTAGTGTTAATTTTATTATTGCAGCAATATTTGTAGAAACACCTTTTCTTGATAGTGCACTTAAAATGGCGTTACTTCAAATTGAACATTTGAAAGCAGATATAAAAGAGTGTAAAGATTTTGTTTTGGTTAAAAATTCTTTTGAAATGGAAGAAGCTCTTAAAGAAAATAAAATTGGTATAATTATGTCTTTAGAAGGATTAGAACCTATTGGTAGAAATATAGAACTATTAAATACCTTTTATGAATTAGGAATAAGAGGGTTTGGTGTAACATGGTCTAGAAGAAATTTTGTTGCAGATGGTTCTTATTTTGCTAGTCCTAGAGAAGGAGTACTTGGAGGATTGACACCATTTGGAATTGAAGTTATGAAAAAAGCTGAAGAATTGGGTTTATTTATTGATATAAGTCATATTAATGATATTGGCTTTAAAGATGTTTTTAAGTACACTACTTCAGCAATAATTGCGTCACATTCAAATTCGAGAAAATTAAATAATATAACAAGAAATTTAAATGATGAACAAATTATTAAAATAGCAAATAGAAATGGTGTTATAGGCGTAAATGCATATAAATCTATAGTTTCAAGCAATGAGTTAAAACAAAATATAATTGGTTTATGTGATCATATAGATTATATTGTGAATTTAACTAGTGATGAAAATATTGGTTTTGGATTTGATTTGTGTACGAAATATTACAATACTGGTAAAATGTACGATTCTCTTAGAGATCACAAAGAAATTATTGGATTAACTATTGAACTTTTAAATAGAGGGTATTCTGAAAAAAGCATAAAAAATATTATAGGAAACAATTTTTATAGTTATTTATTAGAAAAATTGAGATAATTATAAAAATATATTTAAAATCAAAGTTCCCCTTTGATATATATATAAATATTTTGTTTAGCAAAAAAGATTATATAACGTATTTAATTATAAAATATATGTTGTATAATCTTTTTGTTGTATTGTTTTTTACATAATTAAATTTTCAAGTATATGAATATTAAAGTAAATAATATATAATGTAAAAATAGAGAATGAAAAGAAAGAGAAAAGTTGGTGTTTATATGCAAAAAATATTTTTGGTAGGCGTTGGTGGTTTTATAGGAGCATCATTTAGGTATTATTTTTCAGGACTTTTTGTTAAATATGTAAGTCAAACTTACCCTTATGGAACATTATTTGTTAATATTCTTGGTGCACTTTTAATAGGGTTTATTATGGAAGCTAGTTTAGACTTTGCATTTATAACACCATCAATGAGATTATTATTAACTACTGGTATGTTAGGTGGATTAACTACTTTTTCGACATTTAGCTACGAAACAATTGGTATGTTATCTGATGGTAATTATGTTATAGGTTCTGTAAATATATTAGCAAATGTTTCTTTTAGTTTGCTTGCAGTTGTAGTGGGTAGATATTTAGCTCAGCTTATGTAAGGAGGCCGTATGAAAGTTAGAAAAGGTAAAATGCTTAAAATTTTTGTAGGTGAATCCGATAGATATCACGGAAAATCACTATTTGAATTAATTGTTAAGGAAATTAGGGAAGAAGGACTTTCGGGAGCAACAGTTATAAGGGGGATTGAAGGATTTGGCAAGAGTAGTAATATTCATACAACTCATATTTTAAGACTTTCTGAAAGATTACCAATATTAATTGAAGTGATAGATACAAATGAGAAAATTGACGAACTTCTTCATGTACTTAAAAAGTACTTAAATATGGGAATGTTTGTTACCTTAGACAATATAAATATTATTGAGAAAATAGAGGATTGATGGGTAAAATTATGGAAAAAGAAAAATTTATAGAAATAGAAAATAATAATATTGTAAATGAAAATCAAAAGAAAATAACAATTTTTACAGAAGATGATAAAGAAATTAAGTGTAATGTAGTTGCTATATTTAAAAATGAAAAAAATGCTAGTGAATATATAGCAATTGTGCCAGAAAATGAAACAAAGGTTTATTTATATGGCTTTAAAAATGTAGAAAATGTACCTGAACTTAATAAAATAGAAAGTGATGAAGAATTTCAAATAGTAAGTGATATTTTCAATTCAATGCTTGAATAATATTTAATATAACTGTAAAATTTAAATCATTAAATAAATGTATAATGTAAGTATAGTCAATTAAAGGAGAAATATTATGTATTACGTTACTATATTTGCAATTCTATCTGATGCACAATTTGGTACAACAAGGTATCAAGATATTGATAAAAAATTCATAAAAAAATATGATTTATTTGAAGAAGCTTATGAAGCTTTAAATAGTATAAAAAACACAAATTTAAAACATAATTTTCCTTATGCTGTAATTGAAAAAATTGATACAAGAAAAAACGGAAAATTAGTAGAAGAGCAAAAACTATTTAAACTTAATTTTACTTCAAATAAATACGAAAGCGAAACACGAGAAACTTTACTTAGTATTGCAACAAAAACATCTTTGAATCCATTTGAGGATGCTCAGTTTATAATTAGATAGGACTTAAGGGTTCTATTTTTTTTATATTAGTTCAAAAAAAGTAGTATAAATTGCATATATTTAATTAGTGGTATCCTGTGTATGAGTAACTAAGAAAATGATGATTATAAATTAAAGACCAGCTAGTAATAGTCAAGTAATTTAATAAAAAAAGTTCTTATTAAAAATGAGCATACTAAATAATGCTCGAGTAAAAATGAACATTCAATATTATTTACTGTAAAAATATTTATTAAGCAGCAACAGGATTATGAAGTTTAGATTCTAAAAACATCCTTTTGTGGACGAGTGGATTTCTAACTTCATATGGTTTTTGATTTTTTAGTATTGAAAAAATATAGCGAAGTAGTTTATTCATAACAGCTACAAGTTTAACTTTTTTCTTTTTCTTATCAAGGGCTATGTGATAATATTCATACAAAACAAGATTTATTGGCTTTTTATTTTTACTTGTACGTATTGAAGCAAGAGCGACTGTGTACAAAGCTCTTCTACCTATAGCAGTACCACGTTTGGACATTTTATTGCGATCACCGCTAAAATTGCCAGATTGATTAACGCTAGGATCTACACCGAAAAAAGCTACAAGTTGTTGAGGCTTAGAAAAATTATTAATATCACCCATTTCAACTAACAAAGTAATTGCAGTTATATCACCAAGACCTTTGAAACTTTTAAGAAGATTAATATTTTGTTTAAATACTTCTCCAAAAGAGGCATTGTCAATATATTGGTGAATTTCATCTACAATATTTCTAAGTTGATTTGTATAAAAATCAAAACTTTCGCTAAAACGTATTACTTTAGATTCAAAAAGCAAGGGAGTAATACCAATGATATTGGCACTATTAGCGATTTTTATAAGTTTGTTATATTTATTATTAGCCCAACTAGAACCACGTCTTGATGACTTTGTTAGAAGTTCAATAACAACTTTGGGCTCAGCGTTAAGAAGATGTTTAGGTGTTGGATATTTTCTAATAAATATTAAAGGTGTCTTACCTGTTATATTAGCAAATGCATTTTGAAGTCCTGGATAGTTAATATAAATATTATTTGAGAAAGTTTTTTTCAAATTTGCCTTTAAATCAACAACTTTGTAATACTCACGAACTAGGAGTTTAAGGTGTAAAAACTCCTCACTAGTGAATGTTGAAGTCTTTACATTATCAAATTTACAAATTTTTGCGATGGAAAGAGAATCTAATTTATCAGTTTTTACTTTTCTTATGTTCGAATTCTTGTTAGAATTAGTTATCAGAGGATTTATTACATGTATATCAATCTGATTTTTAACAAGAAAATGAAGAAGAGTAAGATGATATATTCCCGTGGATTCGCAAAATACTTTGGGACTATCGTTAAACTCTTCTTCAATTTTTTGTAGAAAAAGAAGAAGTTTATTGAAGCCCCCAAGTGTATGGCTAATTTTAAGGTTCTTACGGAATACGTCGCCATTAGGTTTTAAAGCAGTAACTACTGAAAAATTAGCAGCAACATCAATGCCTACAACAGGCAAATGGTAATAGTTAGACATAAAATAACCCCCATTTAAAATAATAAAGAGTAACAATAATTAGTGAGTCAATTAACCTTGTAAGTGACACGAATAATTCTCTAATAATATTTATGATCAAAGAGAAATTCAACCAGCTAAATCAAAGAATCTCACAATAATGCAAGCTTTGTTACGAATATAAACTCAAGAAATGAGTCATTCAAGGAGAAGACGCATATACTCTTTATGAGATAACTATAATAGAAAAATTACAGTATGTTAAGTGGTTGAACTTATTTTTAATCACAAACAATATAAATGAATTAGGTAAGAATATTCGCAAGAAACTTAAGCAATATTTCTAACCTAATTATACAAGGAGTAGGAATTGAAAATTACTATAATATCTGTAGGTAAGATAAAAGAGAAGTATTTTACTTTAGCAATTGAAGAATATAGAAAAAGATTAAGTCGATATTGCACATTAAACCTTATAGAAGTTGCTGATGAAAAAGCCCCAGAGACATTATCAGATAAGGATATGAATATCGTTAAGAAAAAAGAAGGAGATAGAATTCTTTCAAAAATAAAAGATCCACAGCACGTTATAGCATTAGCTATTGAAGGGGGTCAAAGATCTTCAGTTGAATTTGCCAAGGAAATTGAAAAATATGCAATAGATGGGAAGTCGGATATTGTATTTGTTATTGGTGGAAGTTTAGGCATACATAAAGATGTTCTAAATAGAGCTAATGGCACAATTTCATTTAGTAAAATGACTTTTCCCCATCAATTAATGAAAGTTGTTTTATTAGAACAGGTATATAGGGGTTTTAGGATTATTAGAGGTGAACCGTATCACAAGTGAGTGGATGTTAAGTTAATATATATATACTCTTAGCTTTAATATAAAAAATAAGAGTAGTATGGAGGATAAAAATGACTGAATTATTAGCACCGGCAGGAAATATGGAAGCTTTAAAAGCTGCAATTTCTAATGGCTGTGATGCAGTATACTTAGGAATGCAAAAATTTGGTGCACGTGCATACTCATCTAATTTTGATTTAGAATCATTAAAAGAGGCGCTTACGTATGCACACCTTAGGAATGTTAAAATTTACGTTACAATGAATACTATTGTTTTCGAAAATGAAGTTGAAGAGATGAAAGAACAGATAAACAAACTAAATGAAATCGGTGTTGAAGGAATTATTGTCCAGGATCTGGCTGCTTTTGATTATGTAGTTAGAAACTTTCTTGATATGCAAGCACATTGTTCAACTCAAATGGGAATAGACGATTTAGATGGCACTTTATTATTGAAAGAACTTGGTGCCAAAAGAGTTGTCTTATCTCGTGAAGTTGAGATTGAAAAAGTAAAAGAAATAAAAAGAGTAGCTAAAATACCTTTAGAAATTTTTGTTCATGGTGCATTATGTGTATCCTATTCTGGAAACTGTCTAATGTCTGGATTAATTGGCTACAGAAGCGGAAACCGTGGAAGATGTGTTGGTTCATGCCGAAAGGAATATGAACTAATTGATAAGACTACTAATATTTCCCTAGGAAAGAGCTATATACTTTCTACTAAGGAATTAAATACAATTGATTATATAAATGACTTAAAAGAAATTGATTCTTTAAAAATAGAAGGCCGAATGAAAGAGCCGGCATATGTTGCTAATGTTGTTTCAAAATATCGTATGGCATTAGATAATAAAATAACCGAAGAAGATAAAGATAGTCTGAGCAAAACATTTAATAGGACTTTTACTAAAGGGTATTTATTTCACGAAAATGCAAAGGATATTACAAATATTTTAAGGCCTAATAATTATGGTTATGAAATTGGAAGAATTGGCAAGAGTGTTAAGGGCATGTATGAAATAAAGCTTACACGAACTTTAAATCAAAACGATATAATTAGAATAAGTCATAATAATGAAGATGTAAATTTAACTGCTGTAAAATTGTATGATAAAGAAGGTAATTTAATTAATAAAGCAGATGATGTCTGCTTTATCAAGATTAAAGAAAAAATATCTAATGGTGATTTAGTATATATAACAAAGAATTATTTATTTTACAAAGAGTTAGAATTAGCGAAAGAAAAAGAATTTAAGCGTTTTAATCTAGATATTAAAGTGTATGCATATTCAGATTCCAAGCTTATTATAGATGCAGAGGGATTGGGTTTCCATTATATATATGAAAGTGAGGAAACACTAGATGAAGCAATTAGTAATCCGACAACAAAAGAGCAGCTAACAAAGCAATTATCAAGATTAAATGATACTATATTTGAACTTAATCATGTAGATTTTGATGAATATAATGCATTTATTCCAGCTAAACTCCTAAATACAGCTAGAAGAGATATTGTACAAGGCTTATACGACTTAAAACTTAACAGCCAAAAGAAAAGAACAAAGCTATCAGACAAAAAAGAAAAAATAAGTTTTGATCCTAAAAAACCATACTTCACAGCCACTGTAACAACTAAGGAACAGTACGATGCTTGTGTGAGCTGTGGAATTAAAGAAATCTACTTTGAAAAAATTATTAGAAGAAATCAAAATGATTATAAGGAAAAAGAAGGCCAACTGCTTCTTGGTGGATATGGAGGAATTTATCATTACAGAAAAACCAATCCCTTTGTTACGGATTATTCTTTAAATGTGGTTAATTCTACTAGTTGCTATGAATTATATAGATTAGGTGCAAAACGAGTAACTTTATCTTATGAATTGAATAAGAGTCAAATTACAGGTTTAATTAACGCTTATTATAAAGAAAACGATGGTTATCCTGCACTTGAAATGATTGTATATGGTAAGGCTCCATTGATGTATACAAAATATTGTCCAATGAAAAAATTGAATCAATGCAGTATTTGTAAAATAAAGAGTTATGAGTTAAAAGATGAGCATGGAACCTTTCCTATGATTTCTCATGATGATTGTTCAACAACTATTCTAAATGGGAAAACGCTTAATCTTTTAGATGAATTACAAAGCATAAAAGGAATAGAAGCATTTAGATTGAATTTTACAATTGAGTCAAAAAATCAAGTTGTAGAAACTATTAATACAGCCTTAAGCAAATTAAATGGCTCAATGAATAAATCGAGTTTTAATCAGGAAACCGATACAAGAGGACATTTTAATAAAGAAATTTTGTAATGAATTTACAGTTAAATCGGACGTTATCTTCAAAAGCTTCCCCCTTAGTCTATTGGATAGATGTATTAGGGGGATTCTATTGTTTATATTTCATGCCATTAATCCCAAGTTTTCCAAATTTCCGGCTTATATCCAATAGTAGCTTTCTTACCATTTCTTACGATTGGAGTTATAAGAACTTCTGTATAATCTAGAAGGATATTTGAAATAGTTTCAGGATCTCTTGTAAATGATAATCCACTTTCTTCGTAAAATGATGAATTTTCATTGATTAAATTTTCTAAACCAATAGATTGTGCAATGCTTTTTAATTCACCAGGGCTGATTCCTTTTTGAATTAAATCTATTTTTTGAAATTTTATTTTTCTCTCCTTAAAATACCTTTCTGCTTTTTTTGTTTCAAAACATTTTTTCTTTCCAAAAATCTGAATATTCATTTTAGCTCCTTTTGTTGTAATAAATAAATTCTACGTACATTATAATAATAGAATATGTCTATGATAAGTCAATAAGTATTTAGTTTTTTTATAAAACTATTAATGTTGTATAGCTTTGTTATAATGATTTTAGACTGTTTTAAAGGAGTAATGATTAGTGAAAAACATAAATCAATGTGAAAACAACGTTTATTATTATATATCAAATCAGAAATTATTTATAAAAATGTCAGATGACAATATAAGAATTGTAGATACAAGGCCTTCTTATTACTATAATGGATGGTTGGATCCAAAAACTAATTCCAATGGTCATATACCAAATTCAGTTAATTTCTCATATAAATGGATTGGAAAAAACAAATCAAATAGTGAACTTATAAAAGAATTTGAAAGGATATCATTAGAAAAACATAATGAAATTGTTTTATACGGTGAAAAGAGTAAAATAGTTTATGATTGTTTAATTAGATTAGGGTATAAAAATGTTAAGATTCTTAAAGAAGGTTTAAATTCATGGTTAAAACTATCTACAAATTTAGATAAACTAGTAGGTTATAAAGCTCTAATTTATCCAAAATGGTTAAATTCTTTAATAAAGGGCGATAATGTAGAAACGATGAAGAACTCAATATACAAACTTTTTGAAGTTAGCTGGGGTGAAGGTGATGACTATAAAGCAGGTCATATTAAAGGAGCTGTTCATATTGATACAGAAGAATTTGAAGAAAGACCTCTTTGGAATAGAAAATCAGATAAAGATATAGAAAAAGCTTTAATAAAAAATGGAATAAGGTTAGACTCAACAGTACTACTTTATGGACTTGATACAAGAGCCGTTTCAAGGGTTGCTATTATTTTAAAATATGCTGGTGTTAAAGATGTAAGGATACTAGATGGCGGTTTTAAACTCTGGGTGGCGGAAGGTTATGAAATTGAAAGAAAAATAAATAGTAAAATTTCTACTTTAAATTTTGCAAATAAAACTCGAATAAATAGTAATTATATAATTGATAAAAATGAATTGCAACGAAGAATGAAATATAAAAAAACTAAAGTATTAAGTATCAGAAGTCTTGAAGAGTATAATAAACAAACAAGTGGATATTCATATATATTTAAAAAAGGAAGAATTGAAGGAGATACATTTGGATATGATACTGATTTTTATAGAAATGTTGATGACACTATGTTTAATTATGAACTTATAAAAAAAAATTGGCTTAATAAAAATATTAGTAAAGATGATAATCTGGTCTTTTATTGTGGTACAGGATGGAGAGCTTCTGAGATAGTTTTTTATTCAGAACTAATGGGATGGGAAAATAGCTCATTGTATGATGGCGGTTGGCTAGAGTGGAGCGAAGAAATGTGTAATTAATAATTGAATATTAAGCAAATATGTTGCTATGTTTCTTATTAACTGGGTATATGTAGAAAAAAGTAATTTAATAACTATAATTTTTCTTTAATATCATACGAAAAGAGGAATATATGAAAAAATACAGAAAAAAAATATTAATAATACTAGCTTTTTTATTAATTGTTATTGTACTTAAAATATTCAATATTCAAGCATATTTTAAAGTTGACTTTATAAATGAAAATTTAAAACTAATAAAAAATTATGTTAATGAAAATTTTGTTTTTTCATCATTTATGTATATTATACTATATTCATTAATTGTAGCACTCACTCTTCCCTTTGCTACAATTATAAGCCTTTTAGGTGGTCTTGTTTGGGGAGTAAAATATGGTGTTGTATTAGTAGTGACAGGTGCTACAATTGGAGCGAGTGCAAATTTTTTACTTACAAGGTATTTATTTGGAGAAAGTATTCAAAAAAAATACTCAGGTAAATTAAAAAAAATAAATAGAGAAATAGAGATTAATGGGAAAAATTATTTGTTAACATTAAGGTTGATTCCGATATTTCCATTTTTCTTGATAAATATTGCATCTGGCTTATCTAATATAAGATACATTACTTTTCTTTGGACAACTTTCTTTGGTATTATTCCAGGAACTTTTGCATATGTATACTTTGGATCAAGTTTAAATTATATTAGTAAAAACACATCTTCTCTGCCTCTACCTGTAGTTTTTGGTTTAGTATTTATTGGCTTTATGACAATTGTTCCCGTACTATATAAAAAATTTATAAAAAGTGAAAATCGATAAATAAAAGAGAAAAACTCAGTCCTTCTTAAGAACTGAATTTTTCTCTTTTACTAATTGTAGCTTTTCCTTTTAAATAGTAATTTAAAAAGATAGTTAGTAATAATAGTAAAACTCCATAAATTAGGTGGGAAGTAAAAACATTTGTATGATCTAACATAAGTCCTGATAAAGGCATTGCTAGAGCAACAACTAGATTTGTAACTAAGCTTATAAATGAAAGAATAGTAGCTCGATTATGCGATTCAATGTTTTTATTAATATATTTATTTAAAACTGGGTGATACACTCCACGTGTAATTTGCTGAAAAAGGATAAAAATAACGGCAAATGGAGTTTTAAAGAGACCTAGACCAATAAATGAAGTAATGAGTAACAGATTAATTATAACCATAGTTTTAGGCTTGCTGATTTTCATAAAGAAATCCACGTTTCTTGAAGCAATAGCAGCAACAATGTTAAAAACAAAAAATAGAGAACCATATAAGTATTCTGGAATAGCAACAGCTTTAAAGAATGGAGTATAAAACCAAAATGAAGTTCTATAAAACATATAAAAAATAATTGCGAATAGTGCAATTCCTTTAATTTTACTATTTTTAATAATATATTGAAAGCTTGTTTTTATTAATTCAAAATATTTTTCATTTTTACCTTTTATATTTTTAAGAGGCTTAATAGTAACTTCCTTAAATATTAAAGCTGTGGATGCGGCAAATAGCATTAACACAAATGAGATTATAAATGGCAGATTATGATTTTTAACGTACAGAAAACTCGCAGCTACAGAACCAATTGCTTGAACTATATAAACAATAGATTGACCCTTGCCAAAAATTAATTTAAATTCTATTTCTCGATTTAGTTCAAGAAGAGAGTCGTACAAAAGCGCACTATCAGCACCAGATTTGAAGCAAAATCCCATACTGAAGATTATTTCTGCTACCATATATATATATATTGAGTTTCCAAAAATATAGATTAAAATTGCTATTGCAGAAAAAATAGCACCAAGAGATAAACTATATTTCCTTCCAAATCTATCTGCAATTGCACCAGTTGGAACTTCAAGTAAAAAAATACTAAATGAAAATATAGACTGAAGTATCATTATTTCAGTCATGCTTAACCCCTTAGCTAAAAGATATAGCACAATTATCGGTCCAACAAGGAGAGCGTTCTTAAATATTGAGTATATATAGTAAGTTTTAATATTATTTTTTGTAAGCATTATAAACCTCCATAAAAAGATATTTCCATAAAGTATATATTATTATCCTTTCTAAATCAATAAAAAAATATTAATATGAATAGTTTTATTGATAATACACAACAATATTGAAAATTAAATAATCTTAATATATTTGGGTAATGTATAAATGATTAATTTTATTATATGCTTGTGTAAAATATTAATACAATGTAGCAGAATATTAACAAGAAATACTTATGAATGAAGAAGTTTTCGTATAATATTGGAATATTGACATAATATTTAAATATTTTATTAAATATAATAGAAATAATTAAATTCGAGTAAAATGTCGTAATATTCGAAATATAAATTAAACTTTCATGTGTTTGTGAATAACATACAACACTATTGCTTAAAAGTTTGAAAAAATAACATTTGTTATAGAAACGAAATATATTATTAGTAAAATTTCAATTTTCTATAAATTAAAACTGCTTATTTTGAACTATTTGATAATTCTTTTAGCTTTATGTTATATATAAACATAAAATAGAGTATAATAAGGCATATAAAAAAATATTTATGCACTATTTTCTATTAAAATAATAACTGTGTATTTGCAGTTTTTATGTTAGCTATACCAATAGTGTTACGGTTTATTACAGAATGTTAACATCGCTTATATCCATATAAGTATTGCAATTCTAACGTTTATCAGCTATATTTGTATTGTTAACGGTTTGTTAACACATCGTTTTTATTTACTGAACATTGTGTAAACGAATATTAATGAGAAGTGTGAGAAGGGGGAATTCTATAAATTAATTTATTTTATAGAGAATAGGTTTTTATTTAAAAACATTTTTTAAAAGCGATTATTATCAGAAAATTTAAAAAAAGAAAGGGGTGCAATAATTGGGAAAATTTCTATTTAACAGAATCGTAACAATGATGATTACATTGTTCCTAATTATAACAATTACATTTTTCTTAATGCATGCTATTCCAGGTGGACCATTTACTAGAGAAAAGCCACTTCCACCAGAAGTAATTGCAGCATTAAATGCAAAGTATCATTTAGACGATCCACTTTGGCTTCAATATGTAGACTATGTTAAAGGCGTATTTACTTTTAATCTAGGACCATCATTCCAAAGAGTTGGAGTAACAGTAAATGACTTAATTAAAGCAGGTTTTCCAGCTACGGCTAAAATAGGTGGAGGAGCAATAATACTTATTATTTTACTTGGTATTCCAATTGGTATGATTTCTGCTTTAAAACAGAATAAATGGCAAGATCAGACTGTTATGATTATTGCAACGCTCGGTGTAACAATTCCAAGTTTCGTTATGGCGACAGGAATTATATATATTTTTAGTGCCAAGTTGCATTGGATTCCATCCAACGGTCTTACGACTTGGAAGCATTTGATTGGACCAGTTTTTGCTTTATCAGGTTTTTCTCTATCATTTGTTGCAAGACTTACAAGATCAAGTATGCTTGAAGTTCTTCAACAAGATTACATTAGAACTGCTAGAGCAAAAGGACTTTCAGAATTTAAAGTTATTGTAAAGCATGCTTTAAAAAATGCGCTTATTCCAGTTGTAACGTATATGGGACCTATGATTGCAAATCTATTAACTGGTTCATTTGTTATTGAGAAAATATTTGCAATACCTGGAATGGGTAAACATTTCGTTGAGAGTGTTGGAAATCGTGACTATACTGTTTTAATGGGAATTACAATATTTTATGCAATGTTCCTTATTGTGATGGTTTTAATTGTCGATATACTTTATGGATTTATTGATCCAAGAATAAAACTACATGATTAGGAGGATTGACATGGCTAAAATTTCAAAAGATATGTGGCAGCAATTGCCAAAAGAAGAAAAAGATAAAGATCTAATCCTTCGTCCAAGTCTAACGTATTGGCAAGACGCATGGAGACGATTGAAACAAAACAAGTTTTCAATGTTAGGTTTAGCAACTATAATTATTCTAGCAATATTAGCTACATTTGCGCCAATGGTTATTGCACATGATTATTCTTCACAGAATTTATCATTAGCAAATATACCTGCAAAAATTAGAATTTATAAAGTTAGCGATGATTCGTATGTTTATGTTCATAGAGAATATAAAATATATAATGTTACTGCTAAAGGTGAAATTTTAAAAAGAATTAGAGAAAAAGAAAAAAATATGAAAGATAATTATAATATTTACGAACTTAATGGAAATACTATAAAGCTCGATTATCACTTTGCAAGATTAAAAGGTGATAAAAATCCTGAAAATATTAAGTTTAAGCTTTATGTTAATGATAAAGAAGTCTCTTCAAGTAAAAATGTAAGAAATAAATCTTATTTGTTCGGAACAGACACTTTAGGTAGAGATTTGCTTGCAAGAGTTCTATTTGGAGCTAGAATATCATTATTTATCGCTTTAATTGCAACTGTTGTAAATTTCTTTATTGGAGTTGTTTATGGTGGTACTTCAGGATATTTAGGTGGTAAAATTGATAATATAATGATGAGAATTGTTGATATTATTAGTGTTATTCCACTATTATTATACGTTATTCTTCTTACTGTTTTAATTGGTACTGGTTTAAAATCAATTATTATTGCAATCGGCTCAGTATATTGGGTTGGTATGGCGAGAATTGTAAGAGGACAGGTTCTTAGTTTAAAAGAACAAGAGTATGTTCTTGCTGCAAGAACTTTAGGTGCTAGTACAATGAGAATTATGTTTAGACATTTAATTCCGAATGCAATGGGACCAATTATTGTTGCGATGACAATGATGATTCCTAGTGCAATATTTACTGAAGCATTCTTAAGTTTTATTGGTCTTGGCGTAAGCCCTCCAATTGCTTCTTGGGGTACTTTAGCAAGTGATGCATTAACAGGACTTAGATCTTACCCTTATCAATTATTCTATCCGTCTGCAGCGATCTGTATTACAATGCTTGCATTTAACTTCTTAGGCGATGGATTAAGAGATGCGTTAGATCCAAGATTACGTAAATAAGAGAGGAGTAAGAAATGGCTGAAAATATATTAGAAGTAAAAAATTTAAAAACCTCTTTTTATACGCATATAGGGGAAGTTCAAGCTGTAAGAGGTGTAAGCTTTCACGTTGGTAAAGGAGAGGCTTTAGGAATAGTTGGAGAATCAGGATCTGGAAAAAGTGTAACTTCAATGTCAGTAATGAGACTTTTACAATTTCCGGGTAAAATCAAAGATGGAGAAATCATTTTTAAAGGTGAAGATCTTAAAAAAATTAGCGAAAAAGATATGAGAGCTGTAAGAGGAAATGAAATTGCAATGATATTTCAAGATCCAATGACATCTTTAAACCCAGTTTATACAATTGGAAATCAAATTATTGAAGCAATTATGCAACATCAAGATATAAATAAAGAAGATGCTAGAAAGCAAGCTATTGAAATGCTTACTTTAGTAGGTATTCCTTCTCCAGATAAAAGAATTGATAATTATCCACATGAGTTTTCTGGTGGAATGAGACAAAGAGCTATGATTGCAATTGCACTTTCTTGTAGACCAGATTTACTTATTGCTGACGAACCTACTACTGCACTTGATGTTACAATTCAAGCTCAAATATTAGAACTTATGAAAGAGTTAAAAGATAAAGTGAATACATCGATAATTCTGATAACGCATGATTTGGGTGTTGTTGCAGACGTTTGCTCTAGAATTATAGTAATGTATGGTGGTCTTGTTATGGAGGAAGGAACAGTGGAGGAAATTTTCTATGATCCAAAACATCCTTACACGATGGGACTTTTAAAATCAATTCCGAAAGTAGAAACAAAAGAGAAACAAAGATTAGTTCCAATTGATGGAACACCTCCGGATTTAGTAAAACCTCCAAAAGGTTGTCCATTTGCTGCAAGATGTGACTATGCTATGAGAATATGTACTGAGGAAGTTCCTCCTTATTTCGAAGTTGGTGAAGGACGTAGATCAATGTGTTGGTTACTTCATGAAGACGCTCCAAAGGTTGAAATTGAAACAGGGGCAGTTGTAAGGGAGGCAAAATAATGGCAGAGTTAAATAAAAAAGAAGTACTACTTGAAATAAAAGACTTAAAAAAATATTTTACTCTTAATAAAGGATTCTTCGGTGGACAAACTGAGTATGTAAAGGCTGTTGATGGAGTAAGTTTTAGCATTAATAAAGGTGAAACTTTTGGTTTAGTTGGAGAATCAGGTTGTGGTAAATCTACAACAGGAAGAACAATTATTAGGCTGTATGATGTAACTGGTGGAGATATAATCTTCGAAGGTGAAAATGTAAGTAAGCTGAAAGAAAGAGATTTAAAATTATTTAGAAGAAAAATGCAAATGATATTTCAAGATCCTTATGCGTCGTTAAATACTAGAATGACAGTTTCTGATATTATAGGTGAGCCTTTAGATATTCATGGACTAGCTAAAGGTGATGATAGACAGAGAAAAATATATAGTTTGCTTGAAACAGTTGGTTTAAGTAAAGGACATGCAAGCAGATACCCACATGAATTTTCGGGTGGGCAAAGACAGAGAATTGGTATTGCAAGAGCACTTGCAGTTGATCCAAAATTTATCATTTGTGATGAACCAATATCTGCACTTGATGTTTCTATACAAGCTCAAGTTGTTAATATGCTAGAAGATTTACAAAATGAGTTAGGTTTAACATATTTATTTATTGCACATGATTTGTCTATGGTTAAACATATATCTGATAGAATCGGAGTAATGTATTTAGGTAAATTAGTTGAAGTAGCTGATGCAGATGAACTTTATAATGCTCCAAATCATCCGTATTCACAGGCATTATTATCTGCAATTCCTGTACCTAATCCTGATATTGCTAAAAATAATAAGCGTATTATACTTGAAGGGGATGTACCAAGTCCTATAAATCCTCCATCTGGATGTAGATTTAGAACAAGATGTAGGTATGCAATGGATATTTGTTCAAAAGAAGAGCCAAATTTAATTGACTTGGGAGACGGACATATGTCAGCTTGCCACCTTAACACTATTAAGAAAAAGTAATAATTACAGGGTAAATATACCAAAATATACAAAATACATGATCAAATATAGAAAAATTTCTAAATATAATATTTTCTATATTTGATTTTGTAGTAGATTTACGGTATAATTATACATGGTTTAAATTGTGTGAAAATTCTTAACTCACAATTTAATATAAGTTGATAGTTTATATCAACACTATTTCTAGGGGGGATAAATTTGATAAAAAAAAGTTTAACACTACTATTGGTTCTTATGTTAGTAGTTGGTACATTAGCTGGTTGTTCTAAACCTGCTGAGCCAACAACAACTGAACCAGCAACAACAACTGATGAAGTGACAACAACTGATGAAGCAACTGCTCCAGCTAAAGTTGTTACTGCTGATGAAGCTATTAAGATTTTAGATGTAAGAAAAGCATTAACACTTGCAATTGATAGAACTGCAATTGTTGAAACAGTAACTAAAGGTGGACAAATTCCAGCAACTGGGTTCGTTCCTCCAGGATTAAAAATGTCAGATGGTAAAGATTTTAGAGAAACAGCTGGCGATTATGGTATTGATCCTTATGAAGCAAATGTTACTGAAGCTAAAAAATTATTAGCTGATGCTGGATTCCCTGATGGTGAAGGTTTTCCAACTTTAAGTTTAGTTTATAACACAAGTGAAGGTCATAAAGCTATTGCTGAGGCTATTCAAGAAATGTGGAAGCAAAACTTAAACATTAATGTTGAACTTACTAATCAAGAGTGGGCAGTATTCCAAGATACTAGACATCAAGGTAACTTCCAAGTTGCTAGAGCTGGTTGGATTGGTGACTACGAAGATCCTATGACTTTCTTAGATATGTGGACTACATATTCTGGAAACAATGATGCTCAGTGGGATAAACCAGAATTTGATAAAGTAATTGAGGCATCAAAATTAGCTACAGGTACTGATAGAGATAAACTTTTAATGGAAGCTGAAAAAATGATGATGGATGATATGATAGTAATGCCTATTTACTACTATACAAATCCTATCATGGTTAAAAATGATGTAAAAGATTGGTACTTAAATTCACTTGGAATGTGGTCGTTTATTGAAACTTCTACTCCAAATGGTGAATTAAGATGGAACCTTGGCGGAGAGCCTAAAACACTTGATCCAGGACTTAATAGTGCTGTAGATGGTGGACATATTATTAATAATACTTTCGAAGGTCTTCTTAAGAAAACTAAAGATGGTATAACTTATGGTGCTGCAAGTAGTTATGATGTTTCAGAAGATGGAACAAAATACACTTTCCATTTAAGAGATTCTAAATGGGCTGATGGAAAACCTGTTACTGCTAATGATTTCGAATATGCTTGGAAACGTGCTTTAGATCCAGCAGTTGGTGCTGAGTATGGATTCCAAATGTTCTATATCAAAGGTGCTCAAGATTATTACGAAGGAAACGGAAAAATTGAAGATGTAGCTATTCATGCAACTGATGATAAAACTTTAGTTGTTGAATTAAATGCTCCAACTCCTTATTTCACTGACTTAGTAACATTCTATACTTTTATGCCTGTTAGAAAAGATATTGTTGATGCTGATCCTGATAACTGGGCTAGAACACCAAAAACAGCTATTGGTAATGGACCTTTCAAAATGAGCGAATATAAAACTGGTGACAGAATTGTATTAGTTCCTAATCCAAATTACTATGATGCTGATAAAGTAAAATTAAAGAAAATTACTGCACAAATGATAGTTGACTCTTCAACTGCATTAACTGCATATGAAGCTGACGAATTAGATATTATTGATAGTATGCCAAGTGCTGAAATTCCAAGATTATTAGCAGAAGATGATACTTTCCAAATTATGCCTTATGTTGGAACTTATTATTATATCTTCAACGTAGCTGGAATTAAATAGTTAAAATATACAAAAATAAAACTCTAGATTTTATATCTAGAGTTTTTTTTATTGCAATAAAATTTTAAGTATAAAAAAATATTAGAATTTTCTGACTTTTCTATTGACTTAATTAATTTAATTAAATATAATCATGATAATATAAATTAATATATTACGAGGTACAAATATTATAGAGAGATTGTACTAGTAGTAAAGTTTGATTTATAATATTACTAATATATAGAGAGAGAGAGGAAAACAAAATGAAAAATGTAGAGAACGCTAGAGAGAGAAAAGCAAATAATGCAAAGAAAAACAACAATTATTCAAGTGGAAAAGTGAAACTTAAAGTTGAAGAAATCCACGGTAAAGGAATGAATTTCTTAGGATTAAGCTTCGATATTTAAAAAGATAAGGTTGATATTAAAAAAAACCACTTTGTGGTTTTTTTTTTGAGTATTTATTATAAAGACTTGTTGCAAAATGTGTAGTATAATTAAGAGAATAAACTTAAAAGGAGAGTATTATGCAAAAGAAAGTGCTTTATATAGATTTTGATTCCACTATTGCAAATGCAGAAAAATCAATATGTAAAATATATAATGAAAAATATAAAGATCATGAAGAATTTACAGAGGCAAAATGGAGAGAAGTTAAGGACTGGACGTTTAAGTATACTTGTACGCTTATAACTAAATTGTATGAAAATCCTTCTGAAAAAATTGCAGAACTTTTTGGAAGTGATGAATTTTTTAATAATTTGACACTGTATATGGACGCTGAAAGAGTGTTAAAAAAACTTAATGAAGTACATGATGTTATTATTTGCACATCTGCAACTCCTGCAAATGCTTCAAGAAAAGTACTTTGGATAGAAGAGAATATACCTTATATAAGTGAAGTAATAGTGGTTATTAATACTGGAAGTAACGGAGTAGGTAAAGGTAGAATTCATATGATTGAAAACAATTCTGTTTTTATTGACGATCACCCCGAAAATTTAATATCTACTAAAGCTAAAGAAAAATATTTATTTAAATATAAGGATACTCTTTTTAATCAAAATTGGGATGGGAAGGTAGTAAGCAGTTGGTTAGAAATTGAGAAAATTTTTTGTGAAGAAAGTGAGTCATAAATGATAAATTCAAAAATTAAAAACTCTGAACTCTTATATGAGCTTTCAAAACTTGGTGAGAGCGATTCTTTTGTAATAGTAAATTCTGAATTCCCGTGTTCTAAAGATGTAAAAGTAATTGATCTTTCTCTTACAGACAATGTTCCGAATTTAATAGATGTTATGCAGGTCATTTTTACAGAAGTAGAATCAACAGATATAACATTTCCAGAGGAAATTAGTGGTGTTGATAAAGAGGAATATTCAAAGATGAGTTGTTTAAATAACCTTAAATATTTGACTTATAGGCAGTTTAAGATAGTAGCTAAAAACGCTAAATTTATTGTAAGAACTGGTGATATAAAAAAATATAATAATTTGATAGTTATTGTATAGGAGGAGAGTATATGAACCCAATATCAATTGTAGGATTAATATTAATTGTAGGAGGCTTTACTATCGCATACCTTGGATGGTTAATTGTTAAGAAAAACAAAAGTAAGTATTCAACAATATGTCAGAGTGTAAAGATGGATGAGGTTGAAGATACTATAAAATACAAATCATTAACTTCTCAATATCATATAATGATTGGTGCATTTTTTATAATGATGGGGTTGTTATTACAATTTATTTCCAATAATATTGCAATGGTTATAAGTTTACTTGTTTTTTTTGTTTTAATGGTATATTTAAAAGCTTCGGTAGAAGAAAAAATAGCAAATCTTGCTAGCGATAATACTAATAAATTGAAAGGATAATTATGGATAAAGTTGTTTTAGTTGATGAAAAAGATAATATTATTGGAACCATGGAGAAGATGGAGGCACATGAAAAAGCCTTACTTCATAGAGCTTTTTCGGTATTTATATATAATGATAAAAGAGAAATATTGCTGCAAAAAAGGGCATTAAGCAAATATCATTCTGGTGGATTATGGACTAATGCATGTTGTTCTCACCCAAGACTCGGTGAAGAAATTATTGAAGCAGGTAAAAGACGATTACTTGAAGAAATGGGATTTACATGCGAATTAAAAGAAGTGTTTGTATTTACTTATGAAGCTAAGCTTGACAATGAATTAACTGAACATGAAGTTGACCATGTTCTAATTGGAAAGTATAATTCAGATATACTGTTAAATGAAGAAGAAGCAATGGAATATAAATGGGTGACTTATACTAAGTTGCTAGATAGTATGGAAACTAATTCAGATATATATACTGAATGGTTTAAAATTATTATGGAGAATTTTATCAAGAACGACTTATATAAAACTTTAGTATAGAAAAAAATCTTTAGCCACTAAGAGCTAAAGATTTTTTTTTAAAATTACTATAATTGAAGCGCGATTTCCATCATATCTGTAAAAGTTTTTTCTCTTTCTTCTGAAGAAGTTGATTCTCCCGTTAGTATAGAGTCGCTTACAGTTAATATTGCAAGTCCTTTGGCATTATGTCTTGCACATAATGTATATAGTGCGGATGCTTCCATTTCTAAAGCAAGAACACCATA
Organism: Helicovermis profundi; assembly: GCF_033097505.1. Taxonomy (NCBI): domain Bacteria; kingdom Bacillati; phylum Bacillota; class Clostridia; order Peptostreptococcales; family Caminicellaceae; genus Helicovermis; species Helicovermis profundi. The sequence continues at coordinate 1,173,682 of NZ_AP028654.1, forward strand.
GTCTGTCCATGGTTTCCAGAATTCTTCTCTAGTATTATAAAAAGCATCTGTTGAAAGAATATTTCCAACATGGACATTTATACCAAGTTCTTTAGCAGTAGAATATGCACTGCTTAAAAGTTCAAAATCTGCAATTGGTGCAAAATTACAATTGTTAAAAATAAGATTGTTAATACTAGAATTAGTTGAAGCTCCACTTGCTAAAATAATATCTCTTACCTTAACTTTTTTGTTAATAGATCCACATGACCCCACTCTTATAAGTTTTTTGCAATTATAAGAATTAAGTAGTTCAAAGACATAAATTGAAATTGATGGAATTCCCATTCCAGTTCCTTGTACTGATATCTTTTTTCCTTTGTATGTTCCAGTATACCCAAGCATTCCTCTAACCGTGTTATAGCATATAACATCTTCTAAATACGTTTCCGCAATGTATTTAGCCCTTAGAGGATCTCCTGGTAAAAGAACTGTTTCAGCAATTTGATTTTCTTTTGCATTAATATGTATGCTCATTTTTTTCTCCTTGAAATAATTTATAGTTAATATTCTGCTAGTTTTATTTTAACATAAAATAGAAAAAAAAATAATAATTTTAATTTGAAATTATATATCAAAAATGTTAATATATAGTAAAAGGAGTGATGCTATGAATAATGTATCGTTAATTGGAAGGCTAACAGCAAAACCCGAACTAAAATATTTACCGAGTGGGAGTGCAATTACGAAATTTAATATTGCAGTATCAAGGAGTCTAAGTAGAAAACAAAAGGAAGAATGTAAAGAAAGTGGGAAACCTACTGCTGATTTTCCTAGGATAGTGGTTTGGGGAAAACTTGCAGAAAGTTGCTCTAACTATCTAGATAAGGGCAAACTTGTAGGCATCACAGGATCTGTAGTTACAGCAAGCTATGAGAATAAAAATGGTGATTATGTATATATAACAGAATTTAGAGCTAGTAGTGTTAAATTTCTTGAGTACGGAGATACAATTAAGGGAAATGAAATTGAAGAAGTTAATAGCGAGGCGCTGATAGAAGATGTCCCTTTCTAGGTATAAATGAATTTCTTGGATTCAGAGGGAGTTTTTACTCCCACCGAATCTTAGAAAACATAATCCAGTGCCTTTTTAGAGTTCTTTATCCCCCACTTTTTTTAGAAGTGGGGGTATTAGAACTCTAAGGCATCGGATAAAATAAAAAATAATTATATTTTGATATAGTTATTTTTTATTTTGTACATATGTTATAATTAATAAAAACTTTGGAGGCATTTTATGGACTATCATATACATACAAGTTACTCAGCAGATTGCAAGGAAGATATGGAAGAGATAATAATTTATGCTATAAAAAATAATATTGAAGAAATTTGTTTCACGGATCATATTGATTATGACTACACTGATAAAACAATTGAATTTAATTTTGACATTAATAATTATATAGAACATATAATAGAAATTAGAGAAAAGTATAAGAATGAAATAGCTATTAAAATTGGTATAGAACTTGGAATTCAGCCTCATATTTTGGACTTATGTCGTAAAGTGGCTAGGGTAAAAGATATTGATTTTATTATAGCTTCAATGCATGTTTGTAGTAGAGAAGATTTATATTTAGGTGAGTATTTTATTAATAGAAGTCCAAGAGAGGCATTAAAAAATTATATTTTAGAAATGACCGAAATGCTCAAAGAATTTAGAGATTATTCAGTAATTGGTCATATTGATTTATTAAAAAGGTATAGCACAGAAATTGCAAAACTCAGTCCTAAAGAATTTGAATGTGAATATACTGAGTTATTTAAAGTAATTATTGAAAATGGAAAAGGCATTGAATTAAACACATCTGGGCTTAGACAAGATGTTAATGAACAATTTCCAAGTGAATATTTGCTGAAATTATATAAAAGTCTTGGTGGTACAATAATTACTTTAGGTTCAGACTCACATACAAAAGATACATTAGAAGCTAATTTTGTAGAAGTTAAAAAAATATTAAAAAAATGTGGATTTAATGAGTTGTATAAGTTTTCTAAACTTAGACCAAAAAAGTATAGTATTTAATTTATGCCAATACCTTAAAGGTATTGGCATAAATTGGTTTTCAAAGTATGTACATTCAGTTAAATCAATTTTCTAATTATTCCAAGAGGTGTTTGCTCATGATTTTGTCCTAATGGATTGTCTTTAAGAATTTTTGCTATTAAGTTTTTATCTAGTTCACTATGGGAAATACCAAGAATAACTCCATCAAGGTCATTAATATCAACGATAGCAACAAATGTGTTAGTAAGTTTACTAATTTCTTTAGCAACCTTATCAGGGTTTAATGGTCCGAGTACTACATGTTTATTGTAGGGAGGTATGGTGTTAGGAGTTGGTCCGTCAATAGATTGAGCTTTATAACCTGCAATTTCATAAAAGACTCCTTTTTTTCCAAATGGTTTTGTTATTGCACTCATAAGAGCTGCATAAAGAATTTTTAATGTCCCAATTTCTCTTATAGCCATTTCCATTGTTTCAGGCATTCCAAGCCCAATCCCAGCTGGAGTTTTTGTTACATGATTAGATAAAAAAACAGCCAATTTTCTTGGAACTATATCTTTAACTAAATAAGCTCTACCCTGAGTAATTGCAACAATTTTTTCGCTGATAAAAAGAATGTCGTTTTCTTTTAGTTTTTCAATAGCATATTTTCTAATTATATTTTCTAAAATATCATCTTTCATTACAACATGTGTTTTTATTGGAATTCTTCTATAATGAGTATCATTTACAGTAATCTCTGGATTTTTGACTTTTGCCATTTTGTTCTCCTTTTTAAGTTAAGTATTATTTTTTGATACTTAAAACTTTTTTTTAATTTTATTCACCTAGATATTTAGATTAAAGCTTAATTTTTTAACATAATTATCTGTTTTTAGATTCACCTGTGAAAAGTACTTTAACTTTTCAATTATTATTATATAATAAAACATAATGAATGTTTACTACTTTTTTTAATAAATATTGGAGGGATTATGGCTAAAAATATTGGAATAATTGGTTGTGGAAATATGGGTGGTGCAATTATAGGCGGACTCGCTTCTTCAAAAGAATTTAATTCGGCTAATATAATAATTTTTGACAGAAATGAAGATAAGATTAAAAATTATGTTGATAAATATAAAGTAAAGAAAATGAGTTCCATGAATGATGTGGCAGAAAATTCTGATTATATAATTATTGCAGTAAAACCAAATGCCTATAATGTGGTTTTAAATGATATAAAGAATAAAATAAATAATACAAAAACAATTATAACAATTGCAGCTGGCATATCTATAGAAGACGTTGAAAATGTAATTGGTAAAGATAAAAAAATTATTAGAACAATGCCAAATACACCTGTTTTAGTAGGCATGGGCATGAGTGCGATTTGTCCAAACTTCAATGTAAGTGACTTTGAAAAAGAGTTTGTCTTAAGTATCTTTAGGAGCTTTGGTGAATGTGAAATAATAGAAGAAAAATTATTTGATAGTGTAATTGGAATAAGTGGATCATCTCCTGCATATGTATATATGTTTATTGAAGCTTTGGCAGATGGAGCAGTTTTAAAGGGTATGCCTAGAAAAATGGCTTATAAATTTGCATCTCAAGCAGTAAAAGGAGCTGCAAATATGGTTATTCAGACAGGTATTCACCCAGGAGAGTTAAAAGATATGGTTTGTTCGCCAGGTGGCACTACTATAGAAGCAGTCTGCGAACTTGAAAATAGAGGGTTTAGAAATTCTATAATTTCAGCGGTAGATAAATGTGTTGAAAAGTCAATTAAAATGACAAAGTTAAAATAGAAAAAAATGAAATTCTTAAAAAATAAACCATATTGGTTTATTTTTTTTCGTAAATATTCCATTTGGTAATATAGAATACACATCAAATTGTTAAGATGGTGTTATTAATTACTGGAGGTGCATATGAATAGATTGTTTAGAAGAAAAATAAGATTAGAAATAATAGGGGTGATTTTATCAATAATTATTTTAATAGGAATTATTAATGCGGATAAAGTAAGAATATTTCTATATGAAAAAGATAGGTATGCTACGTTAGATAACTTTTTTCCAATAGAAAGGAGTGTAAATATATCTGATGATGGACGATTACTAGGTATATATGATGGTTTTTCACTACTTGTTAGGAAAAACGTTGAAGATGAAATTCTTGCTGTTCCTGAAGAAGATAGAGGAAATGTTTCATACATAAATTTTACATCAAATAATAAATACTTATATTATTTAAAAGATGAATTTAATGGAAGATATAAATTAAAATCTATTAGCATTGAAGATAAAATCATTAATACCATTAGCAAAGGCGAGTATAGTAATGAAAAAAATAATATTCAAAATATTGATGGAACAAGTAAAATAATATATGGTCAATACGAAGGTGAAGATGATAATTTTCCCGATTACTATTTATGTGATCTAGAAACAAATAAAACAAAAAATATATTTAGTAATACTAAATTTTCAGATGTGTACTTTGACAATGAACTAAAACCAGTTTTTGCTGTTCGAAATGGGTCTGTGAAGATTGAATATTATATTCATAATAAAAATTGGATGAAGATTGGAGAAATTGAAAAGAAAGATCTGGGTAAATTTATCTTTAAAAACAATTATGCTTATGTAAGCTATATTACAAAAAAAGATGATTCCTACAATTTGAATATAATTAATTTAGAGACAAAAAAAATAAAATCAATCATAGTAAATAATTATAAAAATATTGAGAATTTTGTTATAAAAAATGGAGATTTGCTAGGTGCTAAGTATTTTGAGGATTCTAAAATTAAAATGACCAATTCTACTAAATCCTTATATGATTTTAATACTGCTAAAAACATTAATTTATTAAAGGTGAGTAGTCAAGCGAATGTGATATTAGCTAAAAGTAACACGCTTGATAATCAAGGCAAAATATTTGAAATTAATAATAGTAAATATTTTACTATAATAGACGAAGATTCAACGTTAAATTTGAACAAAATCTATACTTCGAAAATAATTGAAAATAGGAATGGAATTGATTATAAAGAAACTGATGTAAATAAAAAATATGAAAACGAAAATATAGTAATAACAATTGATGGTAATTTAAATAAAAACTCTAATATAAATCAGTATGACCCATTAATTCAAGCAATATCAGATAGAGGTAATAAGACCTTTAATATAAATATAAGCGAAATGGTTTTAAAGAATATATCAGAACAAGAAATTGATAAAGAAATAGTTGACGTGATAAACAAAATTCGAAAAACTAATATTAAGAAAAATTTATATATTATTGGTAGAGGATATGGCGGAGATATTGCATTAAATATTTTAAATAAAACTAATGCAAAAGGTTTTATTATGATTGAGCCTGAAATTGATTTTCATAGTATTAGAACTAATACCTCATACGGAAAAATAGTAAAATCAAATCTTGAGAGAAATTTTCATGATAGTTTATTTAATCTAGAAATTCAAAAGATAAATATTCCTGTTGGAATATACTTTAATCAAGATTATAAAGATTCTCAAATAATAGATGAATTCGCAACAATGCTTGATGAAAGTAGTAAAGATGTTGGTGTATTTGGAACTGATAAATGGCATGAAATTAAACTTGGATCAATTTACTTTTTCATTGATTATTTCTATAAATATATGGAGTAGAATCATTGATAGTAAATAAATGAATTTCTTGGATTCAGAGGGAGTTTTTACTCCCGCTGAATCTTAGAAAACATAATCCAGGGCCTTTTTAGAGTTCTTTATCCCCCACTTTTTTAAGAAGTGGGGGTATTAGAACTCTAAGGCATCGGATAAAAAAATACTTAAGCAATAGAGAAAATTTTATTGCTTAAGTATTTATATTTTTTGATAAATAAAAAATTATTCCTTAAAATTAGATAAATATTTTTTATTTAAAAATACAGGATAAATAAAAGTAAGTAGTGGAAGAAGATATGCTAAAAAGGCATATGGAGCATAGAGCGTAGCGCTTACACCAGTTATAGAATAAACAATAATAGCGTTTAAATTCCATGGAATTATAGGAACTAGTATTATTCCAGTATCTGCTATTGTAAGCATTAAACGATTCCTTTTAATTTTATATTTATTAAATACTTTTTTAAAATGTGTCCCTGTTATTAATGTAGTCATTATTTGATTACAAGTAACAATTGTGATTAATGAGCTTAACAAGGCTGTTTTTTGAATAAGATTACTATAAGATTTGATATTGCTAGAAAAAGTTATTAATGTTTTTTCAAGTAAATTAGTATGAGTTAATATTGCGTTAATAGAAGTACTTGTTATGATTACTAAAAGAACTATAACCATGCTTAAAAGTCCACTTCCGCTTAGAATATTTGAAATTTCAGAATTTACAGGATGAAATCCAAAAATCATAATCGTAAGAATTTTAGATAAAGACATTTTAGTTATAAGTAGGCTAATGAATATGCTGCTTAAAAGTGAAGTGCCTATACTAAAAACAATAGATTTTTTAAGAATTATTGCTGAAAATATAATTAGTAATGGTGGTATTAATAATAAAAATCCTGTTGTAAAATTTTGATTTAATAGATTTACAATATGATTTAATTCTATTGTAGATGATTCGGTGGCCAAATACTTTGAACCAATTATGGAGTAAATAAGCGAGGTTACTATAAAAACAGGAAGTAGAGTCTTAAGCATTTCCTTAAAATTATCTATAATATTTGTTTCACATATTTTGCTAGATAAATTTGCCATACTTGAAAGCGGTGAAGTTCTGTCTCCTATATATGAACCGGAAACGATTGCACCTACAATTAGCGGTTTTGGAATATCTAGTCCATATGAAAGCCCAAGAAATACTAAACCCATAGTGCCCACAGTGCCTATTCCTGTTCCAAGTATTAATGAAACAAATGCTGTAGAGATAAATGTCGCAAGTAGAATATTGGAGTTTCCAAGATATTTTAGACCGTATATAATTAGAGTTGGTAGAGTTCCACTTGCCATCCACATTGGAATCATCATTCCAATAAAGCTAAGCATAACAAGCACAAATATTACCGAGCGATTACTTTTAATACTTATTTTAATTAATTCATTTACATTATAATTAAGTTTTAAGCTTATTATAAGTAAAATAATTAAAGATAAAAGAATACCAAATATGATAGGTCTTTTTAATAAAACAACGGTTAAGATTGAAAGTATTGTACCTATTATAAATATTAAATCGTATCTTTTAGACATACAATCACCTCTGATTAAAATTATATAAGTTTATTTTAAATTTTTACAAGTTATTAAATCACTAACAAAATATATTTTAACATATTGTAAGTAAAATAAACATGCTTATAAGATACTTATTTTTATTTTGTATGAAAATAATAAAGTAAAATTAATGAATTCATTATATAATTATGTTAATAAAATCATGGGGGTATATATGAATAATTCAAAGTTTCATGTTTTAATTAAGTTATTGTCTTTAGGACTTTTAGTAGGTGCCACAGGAATTATTAGTACTTATTTTTTAGGGACTGTAGCTTCAGCTTTAATTATGGTTCTATCAGCAATTATAATTTCTTTTATATTATTAAAAAATTTTACAAACGACACAAGTAATGTAGATATATTGGTAGATATGATTAATAATAACGATTTAATGGTTAATGATAAAGATTTTGATCAAAACTCTAATGATATTACTTATGTAAAGCTAAAAAAAGTAATTAAAGATATGAAAATTAATTTTAAAGATCAAGTTAACTTATCTATTGAAATGGGTTCAATTAGCGAAAAATTAGTGAATGTTGTTTCACTAATTAAAGAATCAATGGATCAAATATCTACTAATACAGAATTAACTAGTGGTAATAGTGAAAAACAATTTGAAATGCTACAAAATACAAAATTAGAAATAGAATATATTGTAGAAACACTAGGTGAACTTAAGAATAATATGGGTGAAACAGTTGATTTTACAACAACAACTATTGAAAGTACAAAAGATAGTATAAATTCAACTTCAAATATTTTGAAAATTATGGAACAAATAAAAATACTTATTTCTGAAATTGAGAAAAGAACAAATGAGTTACAAGAACATTCTGATGAAGTTATCAATTTAAATAAAATGATAAATGATATTTCTGAACAAACGAATTTACTTGCGCTTAATGCATCTATAGAGGCTGCAAGAGCAGGAGAACATGGCAGAGGCTTTGCAATTGTTGCGACTGAGGTATCTAAGCTTTCACAGGAAACAAATGAGGTTTCAAGTGAAATTAAAGAAGTAATTACAAATTTACAAAAAGGATTAGAGAGTATTTCTCTTGCAGTTTCAAAAGATATTACTTTAGTTGAAGATGGTTATACAACTGTAAAAGATACTATAAGAGATTTTGAAGGAATAAAAAATTCTTTAGAAGAAAGTTCATCAAAACTTTTAACTATGAATAAAGATATTAATAAAGTAAATGAAGAAGGTATAAAAGTTGGTGGAAATATTGTTGAAGTTACAAAGTTTTCAGAAGAAATAACTTCCCAAATGCAAGAAGCTTCTTCACAAATTATATATCAAAACAGTGAATCTGCAAGTTTGCTTGAGCTTTCTGATAGTATGAATACTAATGCAGATAATTTACTTCAATTTGTTGCTAATAAAGTTATGCTTGGTAAAATGCTTAATGATGCTAAAAGAATTGAAAGTTCACTTAGAGGTAAAGATCTTGAAAAAGTTAATCTTCAAGATGTATGCAATAAATTTGAAGTTGATGTAGTGTATATTACTGATAAAAATGGAGTTGTTAAATATTGTAATGATACCCAAGCAATTGGATTGGATTTGTATGCTATTGACCCATCATATAAACCGCTAAGAAAACGAGAAGTGGCTTACATTGCAACGCCAATTAAGCATAGAATAGAAGATGATAAATTATTTAAGTTTTTATCTATATTAAATAGTGATGAATTAGTATATCAAGTTGGATTAGGACTAGAAACATTATTAAAAATTTAATATTATTAATGAATAGTGATACAAAAATAGGATTTAAGTATATTAAGTTCTATTTTTTTTTGTAAACTTATTAAAAGTTTTTATTTTTATTATATAATAAGGTTATTATAAACTTATAACTTTATTAAACTTTCTGGGAGTTATTATGCAAAAAAAATTAAATATATTGTTATTAATAATTATTGTTATTGCGGTTACAAGTGTTGGCTTTGTTGCTAATAATATAATGAAAGCAAATTATATAAAAAGCATGGAAGATAAATTAATTTCTTCTGGTCTAGTAGTACAAGATTATTTAATGGAGAATAAAGATATTACTTTTAAAGAATTAAATTCATATTTAGTTAGGATTAAAGGAAAAATTAATATAAGAATCACAGTAATTAATTATGACGGAACCGTTATTGCAGATTCTGATATGTCTAGTGATTTAGATAAACTTGATAACCATAAAAATAGACCAGAAGTTAAGGATGCTTTTAATGGTAAAATTGGAGTAAGTAAAAGGCATTCGAATACATTAAATACAGATATGTATTATGTTGCTATGCCCTTATCTATTAATGAATACAATTATAGAGTTATTCGTCTTTCGGTTCCACTTGAAAATATAAGAGAATATAATGTTTCTCTAATTAAAGAACTAGTAATTGTGATGTTTTTTAGTGTGATTATTTCAATTCTATTAGGTTCAAGATTTCTATATACAATAATTAATCCTATATATGAGTTAAGCACGGCAACAAAACGCATTGCAAATGCAAATTTTAGTGAGAAAATCAAGAGTAATTTTAGCGATGAACTTGGAGAATTAGCAGAAAATTTTAATAAAATGGGAGAAGAACTTTCAAAAAAAATTAATGAATTCGATAAAAATGCAAATGAAATGGATGCAATTCTTTCAAGTACAATTAATGGTGTAGTAGCAGTTGACAACAATAAGAAGGTAATGTTTATTAATCCTTCAGCTATTAAATATATAGATCTGCCTGACATGCTTATTAAAGGTAAAAATATTTTTGATCTGCTAGAAAACACTAAAATGCTAGAAAGCTTTAAAAAATTACTTTTATCGGATAATAATGAGGAAATTGAACTAGATTTAACAAAAGAGTATACAAAAATAATAACAATGTATTCAAATCCAATATACTATAGACAAGAAAAAATTGGAAAATTGGTCGTTCTACAAGATGTTACAAATATAAGAAAACTTGAGAATATGAGAAAGGATTTTGTAGCAAATGTTTCACACGAACTTAAAACACCATTAACTTCTATAAAAGGGTTTGCTGAAACCCTCTTAAATGGAGCATCAGATAATAAAGAAGTAAGAAATAAATTTTTAAAAATTATTGATGTTGAAGCCCAAAGATTATCAGTATTAATAGAAGATATTTTAGTTCTTTCAGAAATCGAGAATAACAGCTCTTACAAAGAGTCGGAAATATTTATAAAAAATACAACACTTACAGTAATTGAAATGCTAAAAAATCAAGCGGATAAGAAAGGAATATCAATTAACTACTTTGTGGAAGAAAAATTGCCGATTTTAGTAGGAAATGAAAGTTGGTTTAAACAAATGCTTATAAATCTAATAGATAATGCAGTAAAGTATACACAAGATAAAGGTGAAATATTTGTTAAAATTTATAGAGATATGGATTCTAAAGTTGTTATAAGTATTAAAGATAATGGTATAGGGATAGATAATGTAAGCATCGAAAGGCTATTTGAAAGATTTTATAGAGTTGATAAAGCAAGATCTAGAGACGTTGGTGGAACGGGACTTGGACTTGCAATAGTTAAGCATGTTGTAATTTCATTTGATGGAGAAATTGATATTAAAAGTGAACCTCTGAAAGGATCAGAGTTTATAATAAAGATACCTATTAATTAGTATTTGTATAATATTGGAGTGAATTGATTGTTATTAAAAAGAATCTTAACTAAAAAAATTGTGAATAGTTATTATTTTAAAAATTATACAAGGTTAATCGCATTAATATTACTTTTAATTTTAATGGCATCTTCTTTAAATATATCTTATTGTGACGACAATAAAGTAATTAAAAAGAAAGTGATTCTTCAATTAAGGTGGGAAAATCAATTTCAATTTGCTGGTTATTATACAGCTCTTTGGAATGGTTATTACTCTGACGAGGGAATTGACGTAAATATAAAATCAGGCTTTGATGATGATGGAAATGTGCTCTTAGCACCTGATGAAGTCAATAAAGGTAATGCAGATTTTGGAGTGGGAGCAGTTGATATACTTTTTGCAATTGATAAAGGCGAAGAACTAAGTATTGTTTCAACAATTTTTCAAAAGAGTGCAGTAGCCTATTATATGCTTGATAACACAAAGTTTAATTCAGTCTATGATTTTAAAAAACTTCATGTTGCAAGAAGAAAAAACGATTTATTAGATATTGAGCTTAAAGCAATGTTATTAAGTGAGGGTTTTTCATTTGATACAAACGAGTTGTTGCCAGAAAAAACAATACTAACATTTGAAGATTTACTTGAAAAAAAGTATGATGTAATACCAGAATATTTAGGGAAAGTTATATACCAAGCTAGAAAAAAGGGATATAAAGTAAAAGAAATTAAACCAATTGATTATGGAATTGATTTTTATGGTGATAGTCTATTCACATCTAAACAACTAGCGGAAAATGATCCGGATTTAGTTGAAAAATTTCGAAAAGCAACAATTAAAGGTTGGGAATATGCACTTAAAAATCCAGAAGAAATTTCTAGAAAAATAGTTGAACATTTTTATTCAAAAGACAAAGATAAAAGGCAGCAGTATGAGTATAATATTTTTCAGGCAAAGGAAATACAAAAACTTTCGCTATATCCAATTGTCCAGACTGGGAACATTAATGTGCATCGTTGGAATCAAATGAGCCTTATTTTAAATAAATTAAAATTAATTAGCAGTCCGATTGAAGTTAATAATTATATTTTTGACTATAGAACGATGCAGGAAAAGAAAAATATAAAAATAGCGAAATACTATAAAGATACTACAATTTTACTTCTAATAATATTTATTATTTTATATATATTATTTGTAACAAGAAAAAATAAAAATTTAAAAAATGAGATTATTTACAGAAAATCTGTAGAAGAAAAAATTAATCTTAATAATGAAAGGTACCAGTTACTTTTCAATAGTGCGTTTTTAGGAATAACATTGACTGATGTAGCAGGTAATATATTAAGTGTTAACAAAAAATGGATTGAAATGACTGGATATTCAGAATATGAACTTATTAAAAGTAATATATTTGATATTATTGCAAAAGATAATTCTAAAGACAATAATGTAAAATTTGAAAGCCTTAAAAATGCATTAGTAAAAAGCATAGAAGTTGAAAGATGCTATATTAGAAAAGATGGGAAGAAATTTTGGGGAAAGCTATTTATGAGTTCGATGGTAGACCCAGAGAGTAAAGACCAAGTTTTTTTAGGAATGATACTGGATATTACTTATAAAAAACTTGAAAAAAAGGCTGTTAAAAGAGCAGAGAATAGATTTCGTAAGATAATAAATGATGTTGCACTTGAAATTAAAGATGAAAATTTAAATAATTTTTTTGATAATGAGTATGAAATTTATGATAAAAAAGAGAAACTCTCCTTTAAATTAGAAAATATTAATATTGAACTGGAGCGATTATTTAAAAAAGAATTGGATGAGAACAAGAAGAAAGAAATTATATTACTATATCAGGCAAGACTCGCAGCAATGGGGGAAATGGTCGCCAATATTGCACATCAATGGAGACAACCTCTCAACAATTTAGGGATAATTTTATCTAATTTGGAGGATTCATTTAAGTACAATGAGCTTGATAAAGAAGAAATGGATTCTTATATCAAAAGTTCAAAAACCCTTATACAAAAGATGTCTGAAACTATAGATGTTTTTAGAAATTTCTTAAAGCCTAAAACCATTGATAAAGAGTTTTATGTATGCAGCACAATAAGTTCCGTTCTATTAATGTTAAAAAATAGTTTAGAATTTTACAACATAAGTTTGGTATTAAATTGTAGCGAGTTTATTTCGTTGACTTGTGATAAAAATTATTTTGAACAAGCTTTATTTAATTTGCTTAATAACTCTATTGACTCACTTTCAGATACAAATATTGATTTAAAACGAATAGAAATTAAGGTAAAAGAAGATGGTGAAAATATTATACTAACCATTGAAGATAATGGCGTTGGAATTGAAAAGAACTGCGTAAATAAAATATTTGAACCTTATTTTTCAACTAAAAAAACTGATAAGGGGACAGGACTTGGACTTTATATTGTTAAAAATATTATTGAAGGACAAATGAAAGGTGAAGTAAATTTACTAGGATATGAGAACGGTGCTAAATTTTCTATAACAATTCCTAAGTAGTTTATGGGGGTAAAAGGAGCGAATTATGAGTGAATTCAAATCACTAAAATATATAAGTGCACTATATGTTGAAGACGAAGAAATGACAAGAGAAGGCCTATCAAAATTCTTAAAAAGACGATTAAAAAAATTATATATTGCAAAGAATGGCGAAGAGGGATTAGATTTGTTTTTAAAATTCAAACCTGATGTTATTATTACTGACGTTAAAATGAGTCCAATGACTGGAATTGCTATGGCAGAAAAGATTCGTTCAAGAGGGTTTAATAATCCAATAATAATTATATCGGCTCTGTCTGATTCTAATGATATTTTAAACGCTGTAGAAGTTGGAATAGTAAAATATATTATTAAGCCAGTTGATACAGATAAACTTCTATCAACTTTACATGATATTTCAAATGAAGTATTAAAACAAAAAAAACTCTTTGTTTCAAATGGTAATATTTATGACAATGATTCAATTAAAGATATTGAAAAAGAATTGAAAGTGTTAATATCTAATTTTATTAAGAAAAAAACTGGTAAAGGTCCGCTTAATATACTACTTGAGCTAGAAGGAGAATTTATAAAAATAGTATTAAAAGGCACACTAACTCAACTAGAAAAAAGTTTACTAGAAAAAAATAAAAATTTTGAAATCGTAAATTTTATGAGAGAAACTTTATATAAAGAATATGAGAAAGAAATATCGAATATTATTTATGAAAAAATTTCTAAAAAAGTTGAATTTAGTCAATTGAGAATTGATTCTAAAAATAACATTGAAAATTTAGAACTTATTTTCATAAAATAATTTGTATAAAGTTACACTTGAATTTAACTACTAATTTATGTTATACTATTAACGTTGGATGTGCTTATTTTGACAAAGTGCAAAAAAAGATTCCAAATTTGTTTAAAAACTGAATATATTAATGTGTGGCAATTTTTTAAGATAATGTAATATTAAGCTTATTGAAGGTCAACGTAAACCGTAAGGTTTGTGTTGACCTTTTTTTGTTATTATTTTTTGGATAATTATTAATTTCAGAAATTTTAGAAAATTCTACATACTATTATTTTTTCTAGTTTAATAAAATAAGGGGGAAAGATTTATGAATGAAGAAAAAAACAGTGTCTATAAGTTAGAGGGGAAACCAAAGTTTTCAGTAGCTTTTCCATTAGGCATGCAACATGTACTTGCAATGTTCGTAGGAAATATTGCGCCAATTATAATAATATGCAATGTGCTTGGACTTCCACCAGAACAAAAAGCTTTTATGATACAGGCAGGTATGCTTGTTTCAGGGCTCGTAACATTAATTCAGCTATATCCAGTTTCAAGAGTTGGTGCAGGATTACCTTTAGTTATGGGAACAAGTTTTGCATTCGTTTCAACTGCAATAGGGGTAGGTAAGGCATATGGACTGCCTGGAATTTTAGGTGCTTCGTTAATTGGTAGTATTGCAGAAATTGGTATGGGATTCTTTTTAAAGCCACTTAGAAAATTTTTCCCGCCGATTGTAACAGGTACAGTTTTAGTTGCTATTGGTCTTAAGCTTATTCCAGTAGGCATTAATTATTTTGCTGGTGGAGTTGGTGCAAAAGATTTTGGATCACCTAAAAATTTACTTTTAGGATTTCTTGTACTTCTAATAATAATAGTACTTCAGCAGTATGCAAAAGGCATTATGAAATTAGCTTCACTATTAGTTGCAATTATAATTGGCTATATAGTTGCTATTCCAATGGGATTAGTTGATTTTAGTAATGTTGCTGCGGCAGGTTGGATTAGTTTTCCGACTCCACTTAAATATGGTATTGAATTTCATTTTGATGCAATTCTAAAATTTGCTGCAGTTTATTTAGTAGTGGGTTTAGAAACGCTTGGGAATATCTCAGGAATTACAATGAGTGGACTTGGAAGAGAAGCTACAGATGATGAAATGTCAGGTGCGGTAGTAGCTGATGGTGTTGGTAGTGCTTTTGCAGCTCTATTTAGTGTTCTTCCAAATACAGGATATGGTCAAAATGCAGGAATTATTGCTTTAACAGGAGTGGTTAATAAATATAGTGTAGCAACTGGAGCTGGATTCTTAATTCTTGCAGGTTTTGTTCCAAAACTGGGTGCAATATGTGCAGCCATTCCGAATCCAGTATTAGGTGGTGCAGTTCTTATGGTATTTGGAATGATAACGATTAGTGGAATTAGAATGATAATGAAAACAGGACTTGATCAAAGAAATGCTTCAATATTAGCTATTGCACTAAGTTTAGGTCTAGGATTTTCACAAGTTCCAAGTTCTCTTGAATTTATGCCGAGCGTGCTTCATCAATTCTTTGGAGATGCAGTTGTTGCATCAGGAATTTTAGCACTTATTTTTAATATAATTTTCCCTAAAGAAAAAAATACTATAAAAAAAGAGGAAAAATCTGAAATGGCATAATTAGGTTAATAACAGAAAAATAATTTCTTAGCTTTAGCGTGCATTTTTTTCACGCTGGAGCTTAGAAATTTGTGTATCAGATACAATTTTAAGAAAAGAGGTAAATATGATAACTATAAAAGATTATAAAAAACCTAAAAGTATAGATGAAGCCTATGAACTATTAATAAATAATAAAAAATCAGTACTAATTGGAGGCGGAGCTTTTTTAAAACTCGGATCAAAATCGATTCGACTAGCAATAGATTTATCAGATTCAGGGCTTCAATTTGTAAATGAATATGAGGATAGAATTGAAATTGGTGCTATGACGGTATTTCATGAACTTGAAACAAATGAAATACTAAAAAATTATTGTAATGGTATTCTTGGAAAAACAGTTAGCGATATAGTTGGAATACAAATGAGAAATTCCGTAACTGTTGGAGCAACTGTCTATTCAAGGTATGGTTTTTCTGATTTACTAACTACATTGCTTGCTCTTGGGGCAGATGTAAAATTATATAAAGAAGGTGTTGTGCCTTTAAATAAATTTTTATTATCTGGGACTAAGAATATAGATATATTGGAATCTATAATACTTAAAAAAATTGAAAAAAAAGTATCATTTAAGTCTATAAGAAAAACGAAAAGTGATTATGCTATCTTAAATCTTGCGATTTCAGTAAATAATAGTAAAAAGAATTTAGGAAAAAAATCATTTAAAGTAGCTGTAGGAGCGCGTCCAAATAGGGCTATAGAGGCTGTAAAAACTCAAGCATACTTGGATGAAAATGAATTTTCAAATGAAAGTCTAGAAGTAGCTAGTGAGATACTTTCTTCTGAGTTAGAATTTGGAACTAATATTCGTTCAAGTAGTGAATACAGAAAATCGATGTCAAAAGTTTTGTTTAAAAGAGCACTTTTGGAGGTACTATCTTATGAAAATTAATATTACATTAAACGGAGAGAAAAAAGTTTTTAATGCGAACTATGATGACTATCTTATAGATGTTTTAAGAAAAAATGGATATCTAGGAGTAAAAAAAGGATGTGATACAGGATCTTGTGGTGCTTGCAGCGTACAT
This sequence comes from Helicovermis profundi, assembly GCF_033097505.1. NCBI lineage: Bacteria > Bacillati > Bacillota > Clostridia > Peptostreptococcales > Caminicellaceae > Helicovermis > Helicovermis profundi. Next base: position 1,190,668 of record NZ_AP028654.1, read on the forward strand.
ATGGATGGTAAAGTTGTACTTTCATGTGCTACACTTGCGTGTAGAGCTGATGGACATGAAATTACAACCATAGAAGGCGTACAAAATGAAGCAACAAAAATTGCTAAATATTTTGCTAATGAAGGAGTAGAGCAATGCGGATTTTGTAGTCCAGGCACAGTTATGAGTATACTATATTTAGAAAAATGTATTGAGAATCCAACTGATGAAGAAATACTTCATTATCTAAATGGAAACCTTTGTAGATGTTCTGGTTATCAAGGACAGCTAAGAGCTATTAGAATGTATTTGGAGGCGAAACAAGATGAAAAAAGTTGGTAAAAATATACAAAAATCAGATGCTATAAGTCTTGTGAAAGGTAAACCTGTATATACTGATGATCTTGCTCCTAGAGAATCACTAATTGTAAAAGTGCTTAGGAGTCCTCATGCATATGCAAGAATTAAAAATATTGATTTAAATATTGCGCTTAAAGTACCGGGAGTTGAATGTATATTAACTTATAAAGACATTAAAAGAATTCCCTTTACTAGAGCAGGTCAATGCTACCCTGAATTATCTGCATATGATAAATTTATTTTGGATGAGTATGTTCGGCACGTAGGTGACGACGTGGCAATTATTGCTGCAACTACAGGAAAAATAGCTGAAAAAGCAATGAAATTAATTAAGATTGATTATGAAATTTTAGATCCAATTTTAGATTTTGAATCTGCAATTGATAATAAAATAATTGTACATAAAGAAGATGATATTTTTACTAAAATACCTATTGGATTTGAACCAAAACGAAATATTGCGGCTAAAATTGATTTACAATATGGAGATATGGAAAAAGTACTAAATTCTTGCGATATTGTATTTAATGGAACATATAAGACACAGGCTCAGGCTCAGGCAATGATGGAAGCCCAAACTACTTATACTTATTTAGATCATCAAGAAAGATTAACGGTTGTAACGTCAACTCAGGTACCTTTTCATACAAGAAGGCACTTAGCAAGATCTTTGGGAATTAAAACTTCTAAAATTAGAGTTATAAAACCGCGTGTTGGTGGTGGATTTGGTTCCAAGCAAACTTCTCATTCGGAGTTTTATCCTTCACTTGTTACACTACTTACTTCAAAACCTGCAAAAATTAATTATTCAAGAAAAGATGTATTTAATGGAACTACTTCAAGACATAAAATGCAGTTTAAAGTAACGCTTGGAGCTATGAAAAATGGTGAAATTAAAGCAATTATATTAGATGGATTGTCAGATACAGGTGCATATGGAGAACATGCTATTACAACTTTTGGATCCGCTGGTAAAAAAGTGCTAACTTTATATAATAAAATAGAAGCATGTCATTTTAAAGGAAAAGCAGTTTATACAAATAATGTACCTGGAGGAGCACTGAGAGGATTTGGAGTTACTCAAGGAACTTTTGCTATAGAAAGCGCAATAAATGAACTTGCTGAAAAAGTTAATATGAATGGTGTTGATATAAGAAATCTAAATATGATTAAACAAGGTGAAACTTCTCCTCTTTATAATATGATTACAAAGGGTGCAGGCAAAGAACCAATGTATATGGATAGTTGCATGTTAGAAGAGTGTGTTAAAACAGGAGTGAGTTCAATTGATTGGATTAGGCGAATAAATAAAGTAGAAACAAATGGATCAAAGAAAAGAGGTGTTGGAGTTGCTATAGCTCAGCAAGGTTCAGGACTTCCAAATATAGATATGGCGTCTGCGACGCTTAAACTAAATGATGATGGTTTTTTCACATTAATGAGCGGAGCTACTGATATAGGTACAGGGAGTGATTTGATTCTTAAACAAATTGCTGCAGAAGTATTAGATGTAAAAATAGATAATATTAACGTATACGCTGCAGATACTGACATAACACCATTTGATAGCGGTGCATATGCTTCAAGTACGACATATACATCAGGTAATGCTGTTATAGAAGCAGCAAATAAAATGAAAGAAATGATTATAAGTTATGGTGGAAAATTCTATAATACATCGAATGAAAATATTGTATTTGAAAATGAAATAATTAAAAATATTAAAACTGGTGATAGTATTTCTTTAGCTGAATTTTCAAATAAAATTACCTATAATTTAATTCATACTCAGCTTATAGCAAGTGGATCTTTTGTTCCTAAAAAAGCTGCTCCTCCATATATGGCTGGTTTTGCAGATGTTGAAGTTGACACTGAAACTGGAGAAGTGTGGGTAGCTGACTTTTACGGAGTGATTGACTGTGGAACAGTTATTAACCCTAATTTAGCAAAAATACAAGCTGAAGGTGGAATTGTTCAAGGTATTGGAATGGCACTAATAGAAGATGTCGTTTATGAGAAAAGAGGCAGACTTGCAACAGATTCTTTTATGCAGTACAAAATACCTTGCAGAAAAGATATTGGAAATATACATGTTGAATTTGTAGATGGTAATGATGAAACTGGTCCCTTTGGAGCAAAATCTATTGGAGAAGTAGTAATAAATACAGCTGCTCCAGCTATTATAGATGCAATTTATAATGCTTGTGGTGTTCGTATTAGAGAACTCCCTGCAAGTGCGGAAAAAATACTAAAAGCACTAAATAATGCTAATAACTGATTATCAGTTGTTATACTTAAAACCCCAAAGAAAAGACTAACTTTTAATTGTAAAAGGCTAGTCTTTTCTTAATAATTGTTTTAATTTGACATTTCAAGTTTATCGAGCTTAAATGCCGAGTGAACCTTTTGCATAGCATTATCTGACATATTGTCCTCAATAATACATGAAATTTTAATTTCTGAAGTACTTATCATTTCAATATTAATTCCAAGTTCATAAAGTGTTCCAAAGAGTTTTGAGGCTACTTCAGCACTACCAGCTATACCAGTACCTACTATTGAGAGTTTATTTACATTGTCTTTTATTAAAACTTTTCCGCCCTCAATTTCCTTGCAAAATTCATTAGAAATCTCTTTTCCATTTTCTAAATCTTCTAAGGATAGTGTATAAGAGATATCATTTGAATTCTCGTGATTTAAGTTTTGAATAATCATATCGATATTAATATTATTGTCAGCAAGTTTTTTAAATAATTTAAAGGCAACACCAGGTTTATCAGGAACATTTGCGACTGTGATTCTTGCTATATTTTTATCTATTGTTACTCCTCTAATTAATACTTTTTCCATATTTGTATTCACCTCTATAATTTTAGTTCCTTCATTATCATTAAAACTTGATTTTACTACTAATGGAACATTATGTCTTCTAGCAAGTTCTACAGAACGTGGATGTAATACACTAGCGCCAAGTTTTGCGAGTTCAAGCATTTCATCATAACTTATTTCTTTCATTTTTTGAGCCTTTGGAACTTTTCTTGGATCACTTGAATATACCCCGTCCACATCTGTATAAATTTCGCATAGCTTTGCATTAGTTGCAGCAGCAATTGCAACAGAGCTTGTGTCACTTCCGCCTCTTCCGAGTGTAGTTATATTTCCATCAAAAGTAATGCCTTGAAAACCTGCAACAATAACAATTTTATCACTTTTAAGTTCATTAAAAATTCTACTAGGGTCTATCCTATTTATTCTTGCTTTCTTATGATTTTGATCTGTATATATACCAGACATAGCTCCTGTAAGAGAAACAACTTTTTCTCCAAGGCTTTCAATTGCCATAGCAAGAAGTGCAATTGAAATTTGTTCGCCAGTAGAAAGGAGCATATCCATTTCTCTTGATGAAGGTGAAGTATTAATTTCCTTTGCCTTTTCAATTAGTGAATTTGTTGTATTGCCCATAGCCGATACGACAACTACCATTTTATTGCCTTTATTTTTATATTTTACAATTCTATTTGCAACATTTTTAATTCTTTTAGCGTCTCCCATAGAAGTACCGCCATATTTTTGAACAATTATATTATTCACAGTTCACCTCCATATAATTATTGTTTTTCAGATATATTTTTTAGCTCTACTCCATCTTTACAAACTTCTAATGTTTTAACTAACCAATTTGTTTTGTATTTATCAAGATGATTTTTAATAAGCTTTTTATTTTTTTCAGCAGTGTTTGTTTTATCAAGTGAAATTAAAGTTGGACCCGCTCCGCTAATATAATAACCTAAAGACTTAATTGAATCTAAATATTCAAAAATATTTTGTCCATTTTCAATTAAGTCTAATCTATAAGGTTGATGAATTCTGTCTTTTAGAGCGTATTTAATTATGCTAATTTCATTATTATTTAAAGCACTAATTAGAAGTGCAACTCTAGAGATATTGAAAATACAATCTTCTTTAGAATAGGAAGAGGGAAGAACACTTCTTGCTTTTTCTGTGCTTAATTTAAAATCCGGAATTAAAACATTAAAAACTATTTCATTTGGAATATAAGTTTTAGAATAAATAACAGAATTTTCAAGTAATGCTGAAGAAATTAAATTGCCAAAAATAGCTGGAGCTACATTGTCGGGGTGCCCTTCAAGCTCAGTGGCAATTTCTAGTATTTTATCTTTTTCAAACTTAAAATCCATTAAGAAAAAAGCAGCATATACTCCAAGCACAATTGATGCCGCACTACTTCCGAGACCTCTAGATATTGGAATATCCATTTGTTCTGAAACAATATGATATCCAGAAGATATATTAAATTTATCCATTGTATATTCAAGCGCAGTTAATATTAAATTTTTTTCTTTTGATAGAGTAATTCCAGTATTACCCCAATCAAAAATTTTACTATCGGATTTTTCTACTGTTATTTCATTGAATAAGTTTAGGGCTATCCCAATAGAATCAAATCCTGGACCAATATTTGCAGTAGTTGCAGGTACTTTTATTGTAAACATTATTCTAGTATTACCTTTTCTAATACATCATAGTCATTTTCATAAACTTTTAAGTCACGACTTAATGAAATCGCTACATCTGGATCTTTAAGCCCATTACCAGTTAATACGCACACAACTGTAGATCCTTCTTTTATTTTTCCGCTTTCATATGCAAATTTTAAACCAGCAATTGAAATACATGAAGCAGGTTCTGCAAAAATACCTTCACTTCTTGCAAGCAATTTATAGGCTTCCATTATTTTTTCATCACTTCTTTTATCAATATATCCATCAGATTCTTCAAGAGCGTTTACTGCTTTGTCCCAGCTAGCAGGATTTCCTATACGAATTGCAGTTGCAATTGTCTCAGGATTTTTAATAACTTTATTATCAACAATTGGAGCTGAAAGAGCTGCTTGAAATCCATACATTTTAGGAAGTTTTGAAGATTTATTTAAATCTCTGTATTCTTTAAAGCCTTTCCAATATGCTGTTATATTTCCAGCGTTACCGACTGGAATAAACAAATAATCTGGAGCATCACCAATTTGATCAATTAATTCAAAGGCAGCTGTTTTTTGTCCTTCTATTCTATAAGGGTTAATTGAATTAACCATAGTAATTGGATTATTTTCACTAACTTTTTTTACAATATCAAGTGCATCATCAAAGTTTCCTTTGATTGGGATAATTTTAGCTCCATAGGCTATTGCTTGTGCTAATTTACCAAGAGCTATTTTATTGTCTGGTATAATTACAACACACTTAATTCCTGCCTTTGCAGCAAAAGCCGCAGCTGATGCTGAAGTGTTTCCTGTTGAAGCACAAATAACTGCTTTTGAACCGCTTTCAACGGCTTTAGTAACAGCCATAGTCATACCTCTATCTTTAAAAGATCCAGTAGGGTTAAGACCATCATATTTTAAGTAAATTTTTATGCCTTTAAATATTTTTTCAAGATTAGTCGCTCTTATTAGAGGAGTATTTCCTTCAGAGAGAGATATGATTTTTGTATCTTCATTTACAGGTAAATATTTTTTATATTCATTGATTAAGCCTTTCCACATAGTATTACCACCTTTTATTTTATTTGTTAAATATTTATATTATTTATCTTATAACTTAGTATTTTAAACTCTCGATTACCCATATTTAGAATTCTATTCATAAATTAAAAAATACTTTGTTACTTTAACAGAGATATTTTTTAAATTTTCGATTTTTTCAAGCAACTCATCTTCAGTAAATTCACTTACAGTAATATAAAGTGATTTGTTATCACCTGATTTATCAATAGTAATAGGAAGATTACTGAATTCATCTAGAATTTGAGAAGTTGTTTCATCTGGAAAATTAGTATCTATTCTAAGTACCCATTTAGATTTTAGAGGAAAATTTTTAATAAAATTAAAATCACTTGATAGTTTAATATTACTGTTGTCGACTTGATTTTGCATAATTGCAATTAAATCACCAAATATTGAACTTGCAGTTGGATATTTTCCAGCACCTTTACCATAGAACATTAAATTTCCAACTGAGTCACCATCGATTACAACTCCATTAAATTCATTGTCAATTTTTCCTATCGATGAACTTCTATGGACGAACACAGGTCTTACAGACAAATACACATCACCATCGTTTTGTTTTGATATAGCAAGCAATTTAATCTTGTGTTTTTTTGATTTGGCGTTTGTAATATCATTTAAGTTAATATCAGTAATACCAATAGTTTTGATTTTTTTCCAATCTATTTTTTTTGAATAAGCTAAAGAAGAAAGAATTGAAATTTTTCTACTTGCATCAAGTCCTTCGACATCAGATGTTGGATCTGATTCTGCAAAACCAGCGTCTTGCGCCAACTTTAATGCTTCAAAGTATCCCATATTCTCATCGTACATTTTTGAAAGAATAAAATTTGTTGTACCATTAATGATTGCAGCAATTGATTCGATATTATTTCCACCTAGGCATTCTTTAAGTGGTTTAAGAATGGGAATTCCTCCCCCCACACTAGCTTCAAACATTAGACTAACATTGTTATGCTTTGCAATATTCATTAATTCTTCGCCGTATTCTGCAATTAAGTCTTTATTTGCAGTTATAACATGCTTAGAATGTTCAAGAAAATATTTTACATACTCATAAGCAGGGTGTAAACCACCCATTACTTCGATTACGATGTCAGGAGAAGCATTTTTTATTACATCAATTGAGTTTGTAAAAAGATTAAATTCATTATGAGATGAATACTTTTTTAAGTTTGATACAAGAATCAAATTTAGTTTTAAATCTATATTGTATTTATTTTTAATATCTTCTAAATTTTTTTCAATTATTTCATATACCCCTGAACCTACAGTACCATATCCTAGTAGAGCTATTGATTTCATATATTACCTCCAAATGTTATTCCATCGCTATTAAATCTAACCTTTTAACTCCTTCTAAGTCTTTTAATATTTCAAGTAAATCGTAAAAAGTACAGTTGATATTACTAATGTCAAATGTAATGGTAGCATTTGCAATACCTTTTATAGGAGAATCTTGGCTAATAGTAAGAACATTTCCATTATTATTTGCTATTATTTTTAAAAAGTTTGAAAGTACACCCGATTCATGTGATAAGAGAAGTGAAATTGTGACTTTTTTGCCAATAGCACCTTCTTTTAAAGTAAATACATGATCATTGTACTTATAATAAGTACTTCTGCTTATACCAACTTTTTTAGCAGCTTCTGTAATTCCTTTTACTGCTCCTGTTTTTATAAGTTCTTTTGCTTCAATAACTTTAACGAAAACTTCTGGAAGCACATCAATACTAATTACTAGATATTTGTTTTTATCCATCTCATCACCTCTGTGTTTGAATGACGTACATTTGTACGCTAATAGAAAACTTAAAGTGATTATAGCACATAAAAAATATACAATCAATAGAAATCACAAAAGTATATTTGAAAGAGTGCTTATTAAGTGATAAACTAATAAATGTGCTAAATGACCTAAACATAAAAATGTAAAGAGGTGGAGTAGTGAAAAAAGTCAATGAAACTTATGGAAATGAAAGTATTTCTTCATTAAAGGGTGCTGATAGGGTTAGGAAAAGACCATCTGTTATTTTTGGTTCTGACGGACTTGATGGATCAAAGCATTCATTTTTCGAAATATTATCAAATTCTATTGATGAAGCTCGTGAAGGATATGGAAAAGAAATTACAATAATCAAACATAAGGATTTTTCTATTACGATAATTGATAATGGTAGAGGAGTTCCTGTTGATTACAATAACAGTGAAAAAAAATATAACTGGGAACTTGTGTTTTGCGAATTATATGCGGGTGGAAAATATAAGAATAATGATGGTGAAAACTATGAATATTCACTTGGATTAAATGGGCTTGGAACATGTGCTACTCAATATAGCTCTGAATATATGGACGTTGAAGTTTTTAGAGATGGATATAAATATTCATTGCATTTCGAAAAAGGTGAAAATATTGGTGGTTTAATAAAAGAGAAATTTGATTATAAAAAAACAGGTACTATACATAAATGGAAACCTGATCTTGATGTATTTACTGATATTGATATTCCAATTGAGCATTTTATGGATGTTCTAAAAAGGCAGTCAATTGTAAATAGTGGTTTGAAATTTGTTTTGATTGATGAAAATACTGAAATTACGCATGAATATATTTATGAAAATGGAATAAAAGATTATTTAGAAGAAATTAATAATGAGAAGAATTTTACTGATGTTTTGTTCTTTTCAAAAGAAGGAAGAGGAAAAGATAGAGAAGATAAATCTGAATATAAAGTAAAGGTTGAGATTGCGTTTTCTTTTAATAACGAAGTTAACCTTTTAGAATATTATCATAATTCAAGTTATCTTGAATATGGTGGTTCTCCGGATAAAGCAGTTAAACAAGCTTTTATTTATGAAATTGATAAATATATAAAGAGGGAAAATAAATATACTAAAAATGAAAAGAAAATTAGTTTTATTGATATACAAGATAGTTTAGTGCTTGTAACAAATTCTTTTTCAACTGTAACAAGTTATGAAAATCAAACAAAAAAAGCGATCACAAATAAATTTATACAAGAATTTATGTCTTCATTCATTAAATCAAAATTAGAAATATTTTTTATAGAGAATAAAGATGTTGCAGATAAAATTATTAATCAAGTATTAATTAATAAAAGAAGTAGGGAAAAGGCTGAAAAAACAAGACTTAATCTAAAGAAAACACTTGGCGGAAAACTTGATGTTACAAATAGAGTTAAGAAATTTGTTGATTGCAGAACAAAAGAAACTGAGAAAAGAGAAATTTATGTCGTGGAAGGTGATTCTGCTTTAGGTGCATGTAAACTTGCAAGAGACTCTGAGTTTCAAGCTATTATGCCCGTAAGAGGTAAAATTTTAAATTGTTTGAAAGCTGATTATGATAAAATTTTTAAAAGTGAAATAATTATAGATTTATTGAAAGTTTTAGGATGTGGAGTTGAAATTAAAACTAAACATAATAAAGACTTAGAAACATTCAATTTAGATAATCTTAGGTGGGATAAAGTTATTATATGTACGGATGCAGATGTTGATGGTTTTCAAATTAGAACGCTAATTTTAACTATGTTTCAAAGATTAACACCTTCGCTTATTAATAACAATAAAATATTTATTGCAGAAACACCTCTTTTTGAAATAACATCAGGTAAAAAAACACATTTTGCTTATAGTGAAAAAGAAAAACAGGATATATTATCAAAATTAAAGGGGAAATACACAATTCAACGTTCGAAAGGACTTGGTGAAAATGAGCCGGATATGATGTGGGAGACAACAATGTGCCCAACGAGTAGAAGACTAATTGAAGTAGAACCTGAAAATGAAGAAGATACTATGAATATGTTTAATATACTCTTAGGTGACAATTTAAGCGGAAGAAAAGAATTTATTGCTGATAATGGTGAAAAATATATAGAGCAGATTGATATAAGTTAGGGGGTATATAGTGGCTAAAATTGAGAAACAAAGAATAACAGAAACCTTAGAAAAAAATTATATGCCTTATGCAATGAGTGTAATTGTATCTAGAGCTATTCCTGAAATAGATGGCTTTAAACCTTCGCATAGAAAATTATTATATACTATGTTTAAAATGAAGCTTATTACTTCGAATAAAACAAAATCAGCAAATGTAGTAGGGCAAACAATGAAGCTTAATCCACATGGAGATCAAGCAATTTATGCTACCATGGTTAGACTTACAAGAGGACACGATGCACTTCTTCATCCTTATGTAGATTCAAAGGGTAACTTTGGAAAAACAACATCAAGAGATATGAAGTTTGCGGCATCAAGATATACTGAAGTTAAATTAGATTCGATTTGCAGTGAGATTTTTAAAGATATTGAAAAAAATACAGTTGAATTTGTAGATAATTATGATGGAGAGTTAAAAGAACCGACTCTTTTACCGACTACGTTTCCAAATATTCTAGTAAGTCCAAACAAAGGAATAGCAGTAGGTATGGCTAGTAGTTTTTGTTCATTTAATCTTGAAGAAATATGCCTTTCTACAATAGAATATATTAAGAATCCAAATTTTGATATAATGACTACTTTAAAAGGTCCTGATTTTTCAACAGGTGCTTCGCTTATTTATAATGAAGAAGATATAAGAAAAATCTATGATACAGGACTAGGTTCATTTAAACTCAGATCAAAATACAAGTACGTAAAAAAAGAAAATTGTTTAGAAATATATGAAATTCCATATACAACAACAACTGAGGCGATTATTGATAAAATTGTAGAGTTAGTTAAGAATGGCAAAGTAAAAGAAATATCAGACATAAGAGATGAAACGGATTTAGGTGGTCTTAAAATTACAATTGATCTAAAGAGAAATGTTAATCCAGATGAGTTTATGATAAAACTTTACAGATACACTCCACTTGAGGATACGTTTTCATGCAATTTTAATTTACTTATAGAAAGTAGACCTAAAGTTCTTGGAGTGAAAAATATTTTAAATGAATGGCTTAAGTTTAGAACAAAATCAATAAAAGGACAAGTTTCATTTGATATAAAAAATTTATCGGATAAATTACATTTACTATATGGACTTAAAACTGTAGTGCTCGATATAGACAAAGCAATTAGTATTATTAGAAAAACTGAAAGTGATGATAAAGTAGTTCCAAATTTAATTAATTACTTTAAAATAGATGAAATACAAGCAAATTATGTTGCAGATATAAAATTAAGAAACCTAAATAAAAATTACGTATTAAAACGAATTAGCGAAATAGCAGAGTTAGAAGCTGAAATTAAAGATTTAAATGATATTTTACAAAACAAGAATAGAATAAATAAAATTATAATTTCAGATTTAAAAAGAGTAATAAAGAAACATAAAAGACCTAGAAGGACAGAAATTGTAGGACATGATACAATTGATATTCATACACCTAAAAATGAAATTGATGATTATAATTTAAAAGTATTTTTTACAGCACACTCATATTTGAAGAAAATTTCTTTAGTTTCTCTCAGAGCAAGCAATAATCAAAAATTAAAACAAGATGATTATATTGTTCAAGAATTTGAAAGTAGTAATAAAAGTGATATTCTTTTCTTTTCAAATGAATGTAACTGTTATAAATCAAAGCTTTACGAATTACCTGACCATAAAGCAAGTAGTTTAGGTGTTTATGTACCTAATGTTCACGATATGAATGAAAGTGAAAAAGCTATATTTACTGTAGTTACAAATAACTATGAGGGTCATTTATTATTCATTTTTGAAAATGGTAAAATAGCAAGAGTACCACTTAAATCGTATGAAACAAAAACAAATAGAAAAAGACTTGTAAAAGCTTATTCAAATGATTCAAAATTAATTAGAATTTTATATATTAAAGAAGATATAGATATAGTCTTATCAAGATCATTCAAGGGAATTGAATATCATATTATGCTTGTAAATACGTCACTTATTCCAGAAAAAGCTACAAAATCAACAAAAGGTGTTCAGGTTTTAAGGCTTAAAAAGGGCAGTAAACTTTCTAAAGTATTTTTAAAAGATGAAATAGTTCTTGAGGAAATAGATCATTATAGACAAAAGAAAATACCAATGGCGGGTAAATCCATTGATAGCATGACAATTATGATGAGTAAATTAGTTTTATAGAAAAAAGCTTATATGCTGTACTTTTTAGCTATGCTAAAAGTATGGTGTATAAGCTTTTTAATTATTTAGGAAATGATGATGAAGTTTTAGATTTGGAGATATTATGAGTTTGAGGAGTAGTAGTTTTAATTAAAAAATAATGAACTAATACCAATTAAAGATGAAATTAATATGGCACATCCTAATATCAATTCGAGTATTCTAAATCTTTTTCCTCCACTTTTAGAAATTGGTTTACCTAAAATAAAGTACAGAGAAACTCCAATTGTGAAGACATTGTTAAAATACTCATAGAGTGTATGATTTATTCTAGTTATTGAGCTTATTACCACTAATAATAGTAGCATAAAAACAATCATAGCAAAAGGATTATTCCAATTGATTTTCCAAAATTTATCAGTTATTATTGAAGTATCTGGAATTTTATTTTCGATTTTCTTGAATATATCTTCTAAATTTTCAAAACCATATAAAGTTATTGATTTTTTTTTGTATTTAATTTTGATATATTCAATTTTTTTGGAAGGAAGTTTAATGACCTTAATTTTTGTAATATCCTCGAAATTAAATTCTTCTACATATTTTCCACCATATCTTTTAATAGCAGTATCGGTAAACTCAATTTTGTTCGATTTGATTTTTTTTAGCATAATTTTTGATACAACAATAAGTTCAATTACTAAAAAAATAGAAATGCCTGAAAGTATAAGTATAAATTTTGATGACTTAATTATAGTGGAATTTCCAAAACCAATCACTGCTGAAAGCATAATCAAAATTGGCATCATAATTGTCAGTGTTAACATAGTACGTTTTTTTAACTTAATAAAATTTTCTGAAATTGAATATGTTGTTTCCATAATAACCTCGCTTTTTAAAATATAAAATAATATCCTTGATGATGAAATTGCAACTATCTCCAAGAATTATTAAACAATAACCTTGCGCTGTGCCCATAAACCTCCTCTTACATGATTTTTTAAAACTTCAATTGATATATTATACGAATTGAGTTAAATAAAGGAATATTACATTTTAATACAATTTAATCTCTATAAAACAAATTATAATGTTTTTTTTTTTGAAATTGCAACAATATTTATATTTTTGGTAAAAAAAACGACATACTTGGTAATAATTCGGTTGATTGAAAAAAATTAGTTTTTTGTTATACGATTAAAAATTTTTAATTCTTCTTTCTAAATAAATATGTAATCAACTTTTCTATTCCTATTTTTTTAGCAATATTATTAACTGTTATCATCCAAAATTTTATTATTATTTTGTATATAACGAATATCAATAGTTGGCACCAATAAATTTAAAAGTCTCAATAATTCAACTAATCGATATATGAAAATGAAAAACAGACCATATACTGAAAGAATTTCAAGGTATGGTCTGTTTTTCATTATTTTTAAAGTTACAATAATCAAATATATTTTGAGATATCATTTAACATAAACATTTCAAAATCTATTCGAATTCAATCCTTAATATTATTACTCTAATTTTTCTTTATTCAATTTATATTTACATTAGCCACAAAAATTAACTAAGTTCACTGTATTTAGATAAAAAACTGTTCAACATATCTTTTGCTTTATCTAGTCCTTCATTTGTATTTGATTCTATATTTATAGGCATAACAGGATCATGTAATGACATTCTAAGTAGGAGCCATCCTTTTCCTTCATCGAAATCGAAATTAACTCTAACTCCTTCATAATTAGGTTTAACTATCTCTAAATCAGAATCATTTAAAGCGAATTTTTCAAATTCATCTAAAACAGCTTGTCCGTATTCTAAAAAATCTTTAGACTTAATTTTGAGCCTAATTTCCTCGTCATAACTAACTTCTTCTAAATCAGAAATCAAATCAGAAATTGTCATATTGTTTTCTTTAAGTCTTGAAGCTTCTATCAATATTTTAGTTATTATATAAGCACCATCATCTAAAAAATAATTTTCTTTAAATGCACCATGGCCAGAAGTTTCAATTGCAAGCGAACTATGAATATTTTCTTTATTAAGCTCGATTGATTTATTAATTACATTTTTATAACCTCTTTTAAATCTTAAGTGACTTCCACCTAAATTTTCAATAAATCTACTTAAGCCTACCGAAGTAACAGAGTCAGTTACTATAGTTGTTTTAGGGAATTCTCTTAAAGTTATAGCGCTCATTAATGCTATAAGTTTATTTCTATTAATTGAATTTCCACTTTTATCAACAATTGCTGCCCTATCAACATCTGTGTCAAATATTATGCCTAAGTCTGCTTTTGAATTTAATGTAGCTTGGATAACTGAATTCATAGCGTCTTTATCTTCAGGATTTGGAATATGATTTGGAAAACTACCATCAGGTTCTAAAAATTGACTTCCATTTGTATTAGCTCCAAGTTTCTCTAAAACTTTTTCAGCAAAAAATCCACCTGCTCCGTTACCAGCATCAACAAGTATTTTAAAATTCATTAGCGGGTAATCATAATTTGTTTTTGAGTTAACTTCTTTTTTTATAATATTGCATAAGTAATCAGAATATTTATCAAGTACAGGATAATAATTTTCGCTTTGGTGTTTTTTAAATTCAAATTCTTTCTCAATAGAAAGAATTTCAGATATATCTTTTTTATCTAGTCCACCTACATTTGTAAAAAATTTCATTCCATTTCTATTATAAGGTAGGTGACTTGCAGTTATCATTATTGCACCATCTGCTTTAATATCATCAAATATTGTTGTCATAAACATGGAAGGAGTTGATGCAATTTTGCAGTCATATGGAATTGCTTTTGACTCAATAATTCCTGATAAAATACCTTCTTTAATAACATCACCAGTAAGTCTAGAATCATTTCCAACTGTAATAATAAGTTCGTTCTTTGGCTTATTAACTTTTTGAGAAAGCCAATTTACAAATGATATTGCAATATTATAGCTTTCATTTTTAGTAAAATTTATTTTTTCGTCTTTATAACCATCTAGAGCAATACCTCTAATATCTGATCCGTTTTGTAAAATTTTATAATTTTGCATAATTTTCTCCTCATATATATTGCAAATGTATTTGATTTCATAATATTTTAACATTTTTTTTGCTTATAAGGAATAAAAAAGTGTATCATTATAATATATTAAATTATTTTGATTATTAGCATATATATTGTTCTAATTAATTTGCTATGTTCATAAAATTGTAACAAAAAAAATGTATAATAGTATAGATATAATTAAGGTGGTGTTAAGTTGAATAAAAACCATAGAATAATGAATAAAGAATTTATTATTAAAAAAAGACATAAATTATCAAATCAAATGATTATTGCGATTACACTTACTTTAGCACTGGTACTTATTTTTTTTACTGTGCAAATTTCAAAAAATATTAAGGAATCTGAAAAAGAATCATTTAATTCAAGAGTAAAATCAGTTAATAGCTATTTTAACTTAAGTATTAATAGATTGGTAGACAATGTTGAAAGTCTTAAAATAAATTTTAATATTGCCAAAACTTTATATAAAGTTGATAGTGATGAATTTATAAAGTTTTTATCAAAATCTACCAATTTTAATAATAACACTGTTTCTGGATATTCTATTTTAGACTTGCATACAAAAAAAGTTGATACAAGATATACCCTAAAATTAAATTTACTAAATAATAATGTAATATATAATATTATTAATGAATCAAACAAATTATCTGCTAATAATACAGAATTTTATGTAGATAAAATATATAATAAATTTTATATACTATCAAAAGTTGATAATGAAAAAATGATAATAATAGCCATTAATGATGATTTTTTCTCACCGTTTTTTTTAAATAATACCAGTAATAAATCTGAATTTGGAATTATTTCTAATACAGGTATTTTAATTTCTGATATTAATGGTAAAGTTGGTCTTAAAACAATATATGATTTGGACTTGGATAAAAAGAAAATTGATAAGATTTTGTTAGATGTTAAAAATGGGAAATATAAGGATGATATTAATATTTCTTCTTTAGATTTTAGAAAGAATAGCGTTGGATATTTTTTTATGCCAATATATTTAGAAAAATGGAATAGTACTTGGTTAATATTTGCAAAAGAAAATTATTCAGAATTAAATAGTAGAAGTAATGCAATAACAAAAATGATATCTATTAGTGGCTTTTTTCTGTTTATGGTGCTTGCAGTATTTATAAGAGTTTTTATTAATAAATCGTTAAAACCGCTTGATAATATATCAGATGTTATGGAAGAATTTTCAAAAGGAAATTATAATGCTAGAGTGACTGCAATTCCTAAAAATGAAATTAAAACAATAGGATATAATCTAAATGGTCTTTTAGATACCATGAATAAAGATCGAAATGAACTACTAGTAAAAAACAAGGAGATTTCAGAATTACTTTCAGAAGTTGAAGAATTAGTTCAAGAAAATAATAGGATATATTATGAAACCATAAAAACTCTTGCTAAAACAATAGATGCAAAAGATGAATATACAGGTGGACATTGTGAGAGAGTTACAAAATATTCTTTATTAATAGCGCAAAAAATGGATTTATCAAGTGAATCAATAAAAAATCTTACTTATGGTGCTATGCTTCATGATATAGGTAAAATTGGAATAAGTGAAAATATAATAACTAAAAAAGGAAGGCTAACTGACTTAGAGTATTTAGAAATTAAGAGGCACCCATATTTAGGTTATGACATTATAAACGATATTAATTTTTTAAGTGAAGCGAGCTTAATTGCTCTTGAACATCATGAAAGAGTAGACGGAAAAGGATATCCTGATGGAAAAAGCGGAGATCAGATAAAAATAGAATCTAAAATTGTGATGGTGGCCGATTCTTTTGATGCGATGACTACAAATAGATCATATAGAAATGCCTTAAAACTTGAAGACGCTATGAATGAATTAATAAATAATAAAGGTAGTCAGTTTGATTCTGTGGTAGTTGATGCTTTTATTGAATTAATAAAGATAGGTAAAATAGATTTGACAAAATAAGATCAATTATTTATAATCACATTACAAAGGCATTGAAGAGAAGAGTACTTACTTATGATAACTTTAGAGAGCCCTACTTGGTGGAAATGGGTGTTGGATTATTAAGGAAACAAGTCTTAGAGCTGCATTGTGGATCAAAAGGTGATGCAATGACGTGTGTTCGCGTTATAGGACTAGAGTATATTGACATTTGCTAGGCTTTAAAATAGGGTGGTACCGCGTATAATAGATATTACGCCCCTACAGTTTTTAAACTGTAGGGGCTTTTTAAATTGAGAATTATTAAATGGAGGACAAGATGAGTAAAAAAAATAATGAGAGAAATAGAGCAAATAGAATTATAAAAAGACCTGAATTTCCCAAAAGAGTAGTTATTACTGGAGGTATGCCATATGGTAATAAAGCTTTGCATTTTGGACATATTGGAGGTGTATTTGTCCATGCAGATACATTTGCAAGATTTATGAAAGATAGAATTGGAGAGGAAAATGTAATTTTTGTTTCAGGAACTGATTGTTATGGATCTCCAATAATTACAAGTCATAAAAAACATTGTGAAACTGCAAAGGTTGATATTTCAATTGAAGACTATGTTAATAATTTTCACTTAAAACAAAAACAAACTATGGAAGATTATGATATTAATTTAAGCTTATATGCTACTTCCGCTTTTGGTGAAAGCGGTAAAATACATGAAAATGTTTCAAATGAAGTTTTTAATATATTATATAATAATGGTTTTCTTAAAAAAATGAGTTTACCTCAATTTTATGATGAAAAATTTGGAAGTTTTTTAAATGGTAGGCAAGTAATTGGAAAATGCCCATATGCAGGGTGCAAATCAGAAAAAGGATATGCTGATGAATGTGATTTAGGACATCAATACCCAGCTGAGGAATTGATTAATCCGACAAGTGTTTTATCTGGTGAAAAGCCTGTACTTAAGAATACGGAAAATTGGTATTTTGATCTTGAGAGATTTATTGTTCCATTAAAAAAATTAATCGAGAATCTAAAGAAAGACAGAAACGTTAGACCAGTAGTTATTAGAACTTTAGAGGAGTTTATGAATCCACCTGCTATTCATATAAAACGTAAAGATTTTGAAGAACAAACAGATGAATTTATAAAATCATTAGGTGGCGTATTAGAAAATATTGAGAAAAAACCTTCTATTTCAATAATCTACACGAATTTACAAGATAGAGCAAAGGCAAAAGAAATACTTGATAATTATGGAGTTAGATATAGAAGTGGGAAAGCTATTACACCATTTCGATTGACTGGAAATATTGATTGGGGAATAAAAGTACCTATTAAAGAAGGCGTAGATAAATTGTCATTTTGGGTATGGCCAGAGTCACTTTGGGCTCCAATTTCATTTACAAAAACTTACTTAAAATCAATAGGAAATAATGATAAATGGACAAAATGGTGGACTGATTCTGATACTAAAGTTTACCAATTTATTGGGGAAGATAATATTCATTTTTATGGACTGCCTGAAATGGCGATGATGATGGCATATTACATGGTAGATGGTGAAAAAGATTTGAATGATACTAAGGACCTTAGTATTGACGGAATGAATTTTCCACACCTAGTAGCTAATCACCATATATTATTTATGAATGAAAAAGCAAGTAGTTCGGGTTCTATTAAACCTCCAATGGCGCATGAACTTTTAAATTATTATACAAAGGACCAATTAAGACTTCATTTCTTAAGTTTAGGTTTATCGAAAAAAAGTGTAAGTTTTAATCCAAAGGTGTATGCTTCTGGAATAGAAAGTAAAAACGAAGATCCAGTAATTAATGATGGTTTCCTATTAACAAAAGTTTATAATAGAATTGTAAGATCTTGTTTTTATACAGCACAAACATACAATGATAATAAAATTCCAATGCTTGAAATTAGTGAAGAAATTAAAATGCTAATAGAAAAATCTGTCTACGATTATGAAAATGCAATGTCAAAACAAGAACTTCATAGGGTAATTATTGCTCTTGATAGTGTGATAAGAAAACTAAGTAAATACTGGGCAAAACAAATGAATATTGCAGATAAAGAGGATAATAATGAACTAAGAATGAAAGTATTATCTGATACATTCTATGGTATGAAAGTAATTTTAACATTATTGCATCCTGTTGTACCATCAAGTGCTGAGAATGTAAAAAAATATTTGAATTTAAACGATTCACTTTGGTCATGGAACTTTATTTTTGATACAATTGATTCTAATATTGACGATATAGAAAATCATAAAATTAAGACAATTCCACCAAAATTCGATTTTTTTGCAAATCATCCAAGTTTCTTTTCTTAAAATAAAATTATATTGAAATACAAATAATACAAGTAATACAATTTACTACTATAATCACTTAAAAATCCCTAAAATTGAAATATGATTTTAGGGATTTTTAAAATTTATACAAGCTTTATTTATATATTTTCTGGTTCTTTTCTAAAATAAATTCTTTTGGAAATTTCTTTTGTATTATTAATTTCTTTGTTTATTTCATGTAGTTTGTTTTTTATTGATTGAACCTTATCAGAAGAAACATTGTAGTATAAAAATAAATCTTCGAATTTTCTTATAGTAAAATTTAATTCTTTGCCAATATTTATAAAATCGTTAATATTCTGACTTTTTAGAGCAAATTTAAACTGTTCAATATCTATTTCAATAATATCAATTACATCTTCTTCCTTTTCAAATTCTCTAAGAGGAAGTGGGTATGGCTTTGTCCTTTCTAAAAAGTAATTTCCTTTAGAATTGACATTATAAACATATTGAATTTTGTATCCACCAATTTCAAATTTAACATAACAAAGTTTTCCGCTTATAACAGTAACTTTTGCTCCTAATTGTCTAAGTTTTATTCCTTGTTCCATAATTTCTGCATTTATTAATGTTCTCATATAAGCCTCCTTTATATTATATTAGTACCCAAATATTATAAAAATTTAACTAGAAATAAAATATAATAAGGTAAATACAAGAAATAAATACACTAACAATCATAATAGGAAAACCAATTTTAAGAAATGTAATAAAGCCAAGTTTATTATTTTTCTTTTCAAGCATGCCTGCTACTATAACATTTGCAGAAGCGCCAACTAAAGATCCATTTCCTCCTAAACATGCCCCAAGAGCTAATGACCACCACAGCGGGCCAACTTCGAGTCCGCCGACTTCTGACATATTGCGAATTAGAGGTATCATAGTTGCAACAAAAGGAATATTATCAAGAAATGCTGATGCTATCGCAGATCCCCATAGAATAATCATAGCAGTTAAAAATATATTTCCATTTGTTAAATTAATCATTTTTGTAGCAAGTGTCTCCATAATGCCGACTTCTTCTAAGGCACCTACAAGCATAAATAGAGATGCAAAAAAGAAAATAGTAGGCCATTCAATTTCATAAAACAATTCTTCTACATCAACTTTTCCGATTACTAGAAGTACAGATGCACCAATTAATGCAATGGTTGCAGATTCATAACCAAATTTTTGATGGAGCATAAATCCTATAATCGTTAAAATAAGAACTGTAGAGCTTTTAATCAATATTTTCTTATCTTTAATAGCGAGTTTTTCATCAAGTTTCATAATTTTCATTTTATTTTCTGTTTTGCATTTTAAATCTTTTTTGTAAATAAATTTTAAAATAAACATAATTACAATAAAAACAATAACAATAACAGGTGCTAAATTTGTTACAAAGTCCATAAATCCAAGATTAGCAGCACTTCCAATCATAATATTTGGTGGATCTCCAATTAAGGTTGCTGTTCCTCCAATGTTAGAAATAAGTATTTCAGGTAATAAAAATGGAATGGGATTAAGTTCCAATTTGTCAGTAACAACAAAAGTAACAGGTGCTATTAAAAGAATTGTTGTTACGTTGTCAAGAAGAGCAGAAGAAATTGCTGTAATAAAACAAAATGATACAATTATTTTCCACGGGTCTCCTTTTGCTAGTTTTGCTGCTTTTATAGCGAGATATTCAAAAAAACCACTGCGTTTCATAATATTTACTATAATCATCATACCAATAAGTAGACCTATAGTATTAAAATCAATATGCTCAAATGCTTTTTCTTGGGATTCGACATTAAAAATAAGCATTAAAAAAGCTCCGAGCATTGCAATAGC
Source organism: Helicovermis profundi (assembly GCF_033097505.1). Lineage (NCBI taxonomy): Bacteria > Bacillati > Bacillota > Clostridia > Peptostreptococcales > Caminicellaceae > Helicovermis > Helicovermis profundi. The sequence continues at coordinate 1,211,896 of NZ_AP028654.1, forward strand.
TGATCTATGAATTCTCTCAGATATAATAATTAAATAAGTTGCTGCAAAAATTACTATAGCTAAAATAACATTTTGTTCCAAATAAATCACTCCCCTACAAGAATTTATTAGACAATATGCCGAACCATAAATTTTATTTTACTATTCTAATATGCCAAAGTCAAATAGTAAATTACCTGAGACGTACTTAATTAGCTGAATTCAAGCTATAGTGCCATTTGTGTCACAACGTGTAATGTTCACTTAAATATATACTTTCATGGAGAATTAATATTTGTAATTTATTGTTTATTAAAAGGGTTAAATAATAAATAAACAAAAAAATGATAAAAGGATTGACTTTTACTAATACTTGAAGTATTATAAATGAGCACAGTATATTAGGAAATTCTAATATACTGTGAAATTAATGTATAGTTTTACTATCAATGGAGGTTATTATGATTAAGTTTATAAATGATATTTTAATGTTTAATTGGCTTAATAAACTGATTACATTACTTGTTGAAAATGTTTTCCATGTATCAACATCAACAAGACTAGGTTCAAGCATTCATTTTTTCTTTTATGATACAATTAAGATTATTATTTTACTTGGAATTATGATTTTTCTTATTTCTTATGTTAGATCTTATTTTCCGCCCGAGAGAACCAAAAAAATACTTAGCAGATTTGATGGTGTAGTGGGAAATATAATGGCTTCTTTACTTGGAACAGTAACACCGTTTTGTTCATGTTCTTCGGTACCAATTTTTATTGGTTTTATAGAAGCAGGTGTTCCTCTAGGCTTAACTTTTTCATTTCTTATTACTTCTCCAATAGTAAATGAGGCGGCTTTTGCAATACTTTTGGCGTCGTTTGGGTGGAAACTTGCATTTACTTACGTTATAACGGGTATCGTTGTAGGAGTAGTTGGTGGAATAGTTATTGGTAAACTTAAGATGGAGGATCAGGTTGAGGGTTATGTTTATGAAATGCAAGTAAATGATTTAGAAATAGAAAAATTAACGCATAAAGAAAGAGTAAATTTTGCGCTTGAAAATGTAAAAGATATTATACTCAGAATTTGGATATTCCTACTTATTGGTATAGCTCTTGGTGCATTAATTCATGGTTGGGCCCCTGCTGAAGTCCTTTCGAAATATGCAGGTCCTTCTAATCCATTTGCAGTATTAGTTGCAGTAGTTGTTGGAATTCCACTTTACTCAAATGCACTTGGTACTATTCCTATTGCAGAAGCGCTAATTGCTAAGGGAGTTGGAATTGGTACAGCACTTTCCTTTATGATGGCAACGACAGCATTATCGCTTCCAGAGATGTTACTTCTTCGAAAAGTTATAAAGCCAAAGTTAATTAAAATGTTTGTAATTATAACTGGAATTGGTATTATATTAGTAGGTTATTTATTTAATAGTATTGCGCATTTGTTAGTATAATGAATGATTTTTTAATCAAAAATTAGTGAGTTGATTAAGTTCATTAAAAAAATCAAAATAAGGAGAATGAATATGATTATTAAAGTACTTGGAACAGGATGTTCGACTTGTAAAAAATTAGAAAAACATACAAAGGATGCTGTAAAAAAATTAGGAATAGAAGCTGAAGTAATTAAGGTAGAGGACATTAAAACAATTATGCAATTTGGAGTTATGAAAGTTCCTGGATTTGTAATTGATGAAAAAGTAATATTTACTGGAAAGGTGCCAAAGGTAGCTGAATTAATGCAAATAATAGAAGAAAATAAATAAAAAAACAAGTCATAAAGGATATCATATAAAAAAAATTATATGATATCCCTTTTTTTATGTTAAAATGTAATAGATGGAAATAATATTAATTGCAAAATATTAGAATGACTATAAATCAGAAAAAGTAGGAGGTTTTTATGGGCTTAAAAGAGCGAAAGGAAATACAAGACAAATTTAAGTGGGATATTTCTTCAATATACTCTGATATGGAAACTTGGGAAGCAGATTATAAAAGAGTGAATAATATTATGAGTGAATTTTCTAATTTAAAAGGAAGTATTTTAGATAGTTCTGATAGTTTTTATAAAGCTATTAAGTTATTTGAAAAAGGTGATAGAATACTCACTAATGTGGTAACATATTCATTTCTTAAAAGAGATGAAGATACATCAAATAACAAATCTTTAGAATATGCAGCAAGAAGTCAACAATTAGCAACAGAATTTTCAAAAATAACATCATTTTTTATTCCAGAAATAATTGAAAAAGATAAATCTATTGTTGATAAATATATTTCAGAAAAAAAGGAACTTAATTTATATAAACAATATATTGATAATATTTTTAGAAGTAAAAAATATATTCTTTCTGAAAGGGAAGAAGAAATTTTAGCAATGTCTTCTGATATTGGAACAGTACCGAATGATGTTTTTGGAACACTTAATTCATCTGATTTTATTTTTCCCTACACCACTGATGAAGATGGAAAAGAGGTACAATTATCACATGGATCTTTTATTCCATTAATGGAATCAAAGAATAGAAAAGTGAGAAAAGAAGCTTTTGAAAAGTATTACTCTGTATTTGAACAGTATCAAAATACATTAGCTAATTTAGTTTATTCAGAAGTTAAAAAGAATATTTTTTATGCAAAAGTTAGAAAGCATGAGAACGCAAGGTCAGCAGCTATTTTTCAAAATAATATTCCTTCATCTGTTTATGATAATTTGATTGAAGCGGTTCATAATAATTTAGAGCCCATGCATAAATATATGAGATTAAGAAAAAAAATATTAGCTTTAGATGAACTTCATATGTATGATTTATATACTCCTATGATTAAAAATTATGATATGAAAGTAAGTTTTGATGAGGCTAAAGAAACTGTAATTGAAACTCTTGGTATTTTAGGAGAAGAGTACAAAAATACTGTAAAGGGAAGTTTTGAAGAAGGCTGGATAGATGTCTATGAAAATAAAGGAAAAAGAAGCGGAGCTTATTCGTGGGGAAATTATGACTCAAAGCCGTTTATTCTTTTAAATTATCATGATACTCTAGATAATATGTTTACTTTGATTCATGAAATGGGACACTCTATGCATAGCTATTTAACTCATAAAAACCAGGAATATGTTTATGGAAATTATAGTATATTTTTAGCTGAAGTTGCTTCTACTACTAATGAATCACTTCTTATGAATCATCTTCTTAAAAATTCTAAATCTAAAGAAGAAAAGTTATATTTACTTAATCACTACCTTGATCAATTTAGAGGTACTGTCTATAGACAAACAATGTTTGCAGAATTCGAAAGAGATATTCACACTGTAGTTGAAAATGGTGGAGCACTTACTGCAGAAAAACTTAAAGAATTATATAGAAATTTAAATATAAAATATTATGGTAAAGATATGATTATTGATAAGCAAATAGATGTTGAGTGGGCAAGAATACCTCATTTTTATTTTAATTTTTACGTTTATCAATATGCTACTGGTTTTTCAGCAGCGATTGCATTATCTAACGCTATAATAAATGAAGGTCAACCTGCAGTAGAAAGATATACTGAATTTTTAAGTGCTGGTAGTAGCAAATATCCAATTGAAATTCTAAGAAAAGCAGGAGCAGACATGGAGACAAAAGCTCCTGTAGAAAGTGCTCTAAAATTGTTTGGAAAATTAGTAGACGAAATGGAAGATTTGACTAACGAATAGTAATTTTAAAAAAATTTATACAAAACAGCTGCCATATACTTTAATAAATAATTAAAGTACATTGTAGCTGTTTTTATTTGTAATCTAAATAATTTCTAAATCGTAATTGAAAGTGCAAATATATTTGATATAATGAATTAGATAAGGTGGTATTATGTCAAGAAAAAGAAGCGTATTAAATAAAGAAGAAATTAAGTTCGTTGTTGATGAACTTGAAAGATTATATCCTAATGCAAAAGCAGAGCTAAATTTTACTAATCCTTTTGAGTTATTAATTGCTACCATTCTTTCTGCTCAGTGCACTGATATTAGAGTAAATATAATTACTAAAGAATTATTTCGTGTGGTTAAAGTACCTTTAGATATAATTAATTTGGGTATATTCGAGCTAGAAAAAATGATAAAAACTTGTGGACTTTCTAAAACAAAATCTAAAAACATTTATAATAGCTGTATTATTATTAATAATGATTATGCCGGTAAAGTTCCAAGTGAATTTGAAGAATTGCTTAAACTTCCTGGAGTGGGAAGAAAAACTGCAAATGTTGTAGTTAGTAATGCTTTTAATACTCCTGCTATAGCAGTTGATACTCATGTTCAAAGGGTATCAAATAGACTGGGTATATCAAATAGTAGTGATGTCTTAAAAACAGAAATGTTCTTAAGAAAAAAGATTAAAAAAGAAAAGTGGACAAAAATGCATCATTGTATAATTTATCATGGTAGAAGAGTATGCAAAGCTAGAAATCCAAAATGTATGGAATGCACTTTAAATTCTATTTGTTTGTTTAATTTAAATAACGTTTAATAAAATTAGTGAAAATAAAGGTGATTATATGAATAAAGAATTAAAAAAACTACCAGACGAAATAATATTCTCTTTAGATATTGGGACTAGGAATGTAGTTGGAACATTGGCTAAAAAAATCGACGATAAGTATATTGTTATAGATTTTGAAGAGCTTGAACACCCTGATAGAGCAATGTTTGATGGACAAATCCATGATATTGATAAAGTCGCAAATGTAGTTGAGAAAGTAAAAATTGCTTTAGAAACAAGAAATTCATATAAATTAAAGAAGGTTGCAATTGCAGCAGCTGGTAGAGCACTAAAAACTGCAAGAGTAAAGACCCTTAGACAAATTGATTATACAAAAATAATAGAAAAAGATCTAATTGATAATATAGAAATGGAAGCAATTCAAAAAGCACAAAGTGAAGTTGTAAATAGAGAAAATGCTAATTCGACAAAGTATTACTGTGTTGGCTACTCAGTTACAAGATACTATTTAGATGGTTCTATGATTATTAATCCTAAAGATCATAAAGGAAGAGAATTAGAAGTTGACTTAATAGCAACTTTTTTACCACATATGGTTGTAGATAGCCTTTATACGGTTGTTGATAAAAATGATTTAGAAGTTGTTAATTTAACTCTAGAGCCTATTGCTGCAATTAATGTTGCAATTCCAGAAAATATTAGATTGTTAAATTTAGCATTAGTTGATGTTGGAGCTGGAACATCAGATATAGCGATTACAAAAGACGGGACTATTTCGTCGTATGGTATGGTATCTATGGCTGGTGACTTACTTACTGAGGCAATTGCTAAAGAGTATTTGCTTGATTTTAATACTGCAGAAGAAGTAAAAAGAAAACTTTCAATAAATGAAAAAATTACATTCGCTAATATAGTGGGCATGGATTACACTATAATTTCAAGTGAGATAACAGAAAAAATAATGCCAGTAATTGATAATATAACTGAGAATATTTCTAATCAGATTAAAGAATTTAATGGAAAAGCGCCCAGTGCTGTTTTTTGTATTGGTGGTGGTTGTCAGGTTCCTCAGTTTACTGAAAAATTATCTGAAAAACTAGGAATTCCAAAGGAGAGAACAGTAATTAAAAGCACTGAAATGATAAAAGAACTTGAATTTAAGGAAAAAAGTTTTTCTGGTCCAGAATATATAACTCCTATAGGAATTGGCTACACGGCATTTAAAGAAATTGAAAGCAATTTTCTTCAAGTAAAGGTAAATGATAAGCCTATTAGATTATTTAATTCTAGGAAGCTTAATGTTTCAGATGCTTTAATATTAATTGGATTTAATCCAAGAGACTTAATTGCAAAACGCGGAGAGTCTTATACAGTAATTGTTAATGGTAAAGAGAAAATAATAATTGGAGAATATGGTGAACCTGCAAATATATATGTGAATGGTGCTATTTCAAGCCTAGATACAAAACTTAAAAATAAGGATTCAATTTTTGTAGAAAATGCTGCTAATGGGGATCGAAGATACATGAAACTTTCAGAGTATTTTGTTCAAAAAAATATTTTTATTAGAGGGAAAAAAATTAATTTGATAAATAATGTTAAATTAAATGATGAGAAAGTTGAATTATCTTCTATTGTAAAAGAAAATGATGTGGTTAAGTATTCTTTAATAAAAACTGTAGGTGATTTAGCAGAGTATCTAGATCTTAATACAAATTTTTTTGATATGTACGTTAATGGTAAGAAAGCTAGCATAGATATTTTATTAAAAGATAGTGATGAAGTTGATTATAAGACTGCGAATATTGAAGAAGTCTTAGAAGAAAAGAATACTAATATTATAAGTGATTTTAGTAAAGAAGAAAATTTTATTGATATGGCAAATACGGATGATGTTGAATATTCTGAAATAGCACAAAATAGTAAGATTGATATAGACGAGTATATTAAGAATGTTTTTGATGAGCCAAAAATAAATTCAAATAGCGATATTGAGCTTTCAAAGCAAATTGACAGCGTTCTTCAAGATACTCTTGCAAATAATATAAATAATACAAAATATAGCTATTGGTTTATGGTTAATGGCGAAAAAGTTGAAGTTAATAATGTAAAAAGAAAATTAGTTTTTGTAGATATTTTTGAACATTACAAATTTGATACATCGAAACCTAAAGGAATGATTGTATTAAAATTAAATGGGAAAAGGGCAAGTTATACGGATGTTCTTAAGTCAGGTGACGTAATTGAACTAGGATGGAGATAATGGATAATAGATTGATATTGGTTACAGGTGGAGCGAGAAGTGGAAAGAGCACATTTGCAGAAAAATTAGTAAATGTGAGTAATAATAAAGTTGCTTATATAGCTACAGCAATTGCATTTGATGAAGGTATGAAAGATAGAATAAAGAAACATAAAGAAAGTAGACCTAAACATTGGAATACTTATGAATTATATAAGGATATTTATAAAGAAATAAAAAATATTACAAAAGATTGTGATACAATTCTTCTGGATTGTATTACAATTTTAGTCACAAATTTAATGTTTGATTTTGATCAAGTTGATTACGAAAAATGTAGTAGAAATATTATTGATGAAATTGAAAAATACATTAAAGATCAGGTTGTAAAATTAATTAATGAAATACGTAAAACTAATGTAAAAGCAGTATTTGTAACTAATGAACTTGGAATGGGAATTGTTCCTGAAAATAGACTATCTAGAATATATAGGGATATTGCGGGTAGAATTAATCAGGTAATTGCACAAAATGCAGATGATGTATATTTGTTAGTTTCGGGAGTTGAAATAAAAATAAAGTAGGTGAAGTGTTGAAAAGGTTTTTACTTATGGTACAGTTTTTAACAAGGATTCCTTTAAATTTTGATTTAGAAATTACTGATAAAGATTTTAGTGAAGGAATTATATATTTTCCAATAATAGGTGCTATTATTGGTATCTTAACGACAAGTGTTTTTATGGCATTTAATAGCTATATTTCCTATAATGTTGCAGTAGTTAGTGCTGTTATTTTTGAAGTGCTTATTACAGGTGCTCTTCATCTAGATGGGCTTGCAGATACTTTTGATGGATTATATTCTAATAGAAATAGGGATCGAATTCTTGAAATAATGAAGGATTCTAGAGTAGGTTCAAATGGTGTTCTTTCGTTAATTGGGCTTTTTGCATTAAAAATAACTTTAATACTATCAGTTGGAGTGGATTATATTTATCCAATTCTTTTTTTTATGCCTATAGTTTCTAGAATGGCTGTGCCATTTTTTTGTTATAAAGCTAAATATGCTAGAGAAAAAGGAATGGGCAATTTTTTTATTGGAAAAGTAAAAAAAGTTCATTTAGTAATTGTTATAGCTATGTATATATTACTTAGCTTATTTAACATTAATGTATCAATTATGGTAATTCCTGTTATTTTATTTTCGTATTTATATAGAAGACATATTGAAAAAATTATTGGTGGTTTAACAGGTGATAATATTGGAGCACTTATTGAACTTTCAGAAATAGTTTTTTTATTTTCTTCTTTTGTGGTTATTAATTATTCTTTGTAGATTGATAAGTTGTTTTAAAACTAAATAAACTAATATGTTTAATATATATGGAGGTTTTTTTGAAAGTAATATTAATAAGACATGGAGAGACGACAGCTAATAGAAAAGGAATTTTTTCTGGACATTTAGATGCAAAATTAACTGAAAAAGGAAAAGAACAAGCAATAAATTGTAGAAATAGAATAGTTAATTTAAAAATTGATTATGTATTTTCTTCTGATTTATCTCGGGCAGTAGATACAGCAAAAATAGTTATAGAATCTAGAAATCTTGATATAGAAGAAAAATCAGGCTTAAGAGAAATGAATTTTGGTGAATGGGAAGGATGTAAATATGATGAGATTGGAGAAAAATATCCTGATGAATTTAATGTTTGGTCAAAAGATACTCTAAATATTCCTTGTTTAAATGGCGAAAGTAGACGGACTTTTTATTTTCGTGTAATTAAAGAATATAAAGAATTAATAAATAGATTCGACTATACAAATAAAGATAAAAATAAAACAATTGCTATATTTGCGCATTCTGGAGTAGTCAGAAGTATACTTTCAAGTGAAATCATAGGTGATATTGATGGATACTGGAAATTTGAAATAGATAATTGCAGTGTTAATATACTTGAATATGATGAGAAGGGTTTTTGTTATGCAAAAAAAATTAATAGCTTAGAAAAAATTTAGAGGTGATTACATGGGAGGCATAGTAATAGCTGGAGTTAATAGTAATGTTGGAAAAACTACAATTACTCTAGGTATAATGAAGGCACTTGTTAAAAGAAAATTAAAAGTTCAAGCTTATAAGGTTGGACCTGATTATATTGATCCAGCTTTTCATACGCATGTTACAAATACATATTCAAGAAATTTAGATTCTTGGATGTTAAATGAAGAAACAATTAAATATTTATACCATAAAAATTTAGCCGATTCTGATATTGCAATTGTTGAAGGTGTGATGGGAATGTATGATGGATTCTCAGGAGACTCTGAAATTGGAAGTACGGCACATGTTTCTAAAATATTAAATTTACCTGTAGTGCTTGTTATTGATGGAAGTGGTATTGCAGCGTCTGCAGCAGCTATCGTTAAAGGCTTTGCTACATTTGATAAAAAAGTAAATATAGCTGGTGTTATTATAAATAAAGTTCATGGGGAAAAACACTATGATATTTTAAGAAAAGCTATTGAGAAATATACTGATGTACTTTGTTTAGGTTATGTTAATAAAGATACTTCGATTTCACTTGAGAGTAGACATTTAGGATTAGTTCCAAGTGATGAAGTTGATCAATTAGATGAAAAAATAAATATAATTTCTCAGATGATAGAAGAAACATTGGATATTGGCAAATTAATTGACTTATCGGTTCAAAATAATAGTAATTATAATTTGAAGGATAATAAAATAATAGATTTGCTAATTTCAAATAAAAATAAGTATAAAGATGTTAAAATTGGAGTTGCTTTAGATAAAGCCTTTAATTTTTATTATAAAGACAATTTAGATCTTTTAGAGTATTTTGGCGCAAAAATTAAATATTTTTCTCCAATGAGTGATGATGAACTTCCAAAAGATGTTTCATTAATTTACTTTGGAGGAGGTTTTCCTGAAGTATTTGCAAAGAAATTAACAAACAATACTTTGATGATTAATAGTATTAAGGATGCTTTTAATAAAAAAATGCCAATTTACGCAGAGTGTGGTGGATTAATGTATTTAACAGGTTCAATAAAAACATTAAATGGTGATATTTTTCAGATGTGTTCAATAATAAATGGAAAAAGTCAAATGACAAAGAGGCTTCAAAGATTTGGTTATATTGAAGTGAATACTACTAAGGATTCAATTGTAGGTAAAAAAAATACAAACTTTAAGGCACATGAATTTCACAGATCAATTGTAATCTCAGATGATGAAAAAATATTTGATGTAAGTAAAAAAAGAGAATTTGGAAATAGAAATTGGTTGTGTGGATATAAGAAAAAAAATTTACTAGCAAGCTATTCGCATATACATTTTTTTAATAATGTAAATATTGCATTGAATTTACTTGAAAATGCAGAAAAATTTAGGAAAGAATCTTTGGAGGATTAGAATGAAAAAAAATTCTATTATGATACAAGGAACAGGGTCATCTGTTGGAAAAAGTATTATGGTTGCAGGACTATGTAGAGTAATGATGCAAGATGGTTATAATGTTTCCCCATTTAAATCACAAAATATGGCACTGAATTCTTATATAACAGAAAATGGACTTGAAATGGGTAGAGCTCAAGTAGTTCAAGCAGAAGCGTGTGGAAAGAAACCTTCTGTAAAGATGAATCCAATACTACTTAAGCCATCTGCAGAAAAAAAAGCTCAAGTTATTGTTAATGGAAAAGTATATTCAAATATGTCAGCTAAAGAGTATCACGAATATAAGCTTGAACTTAAAGATGTTGTTAAAAAGGCATACGTTTCTTTGTCAAATGAATCTGATTTTGTAGTAATTGAAGGAGCAGGCAGTCCAGCTGAAATTAATTTAAGAGAAAAAGATATTGTGAATATGGGTATGGCAGAAATATCTGATTCTCCAGTAATTATAGTTGGCGATATTGATAAAGGTGGTGTATTTGCTTCACTTTATGGGACTATTATGCTTTTAACGGAGAAAGAAAGACAAAGAGTTAAAGGAGTAATAATTAATAAGTTTAGAGGAGATATAGAAATACTTAAACCAGGACTTAAAATGCTTGAAAATTTAATTAAACTTCCAGTTTTAGGAGTAATGCCATTAATTGATGTTCAAATTGAAGATGAAGATAGTTTGTCTGATAGAGTGAAAAAATCTTATAGCAAAAAAGCTCAAATTAATGTTGAAGTTCTATACTTACCTCATGTATCAAATTTTACTGATTTTGATGTGTTTGAAACCCAAAATGATGTTAATCTTCGCTATGTAATGAGAGGAGAAAGTATAAATAATCCGGATATTTTAATTATTCCCGGATCAAAAAATACTATTGAAGATCTTGTGTATTTAAAGAACACAGGTTTAGATGAACAAATAATTAGACTTTCTAAGAGAGGAAAATATGTTGTAGGAATTTGTGGCGGATACCAAATTCTTGGAAGAAAAATAAGGGATCCTCATTTCACAGAAAGTGCAATAAACGAGATTAATGGAATTGGACTTCTTAGTGTAGAGACTGTGTTCGATATTGAAAAAGTAACTACTCAGGCTATAGGCACAATTGATGGAGCTTTTGGAGAAGACTTTAAAAATAAAGAGTTTGAGGTTAAAGGCTATGAAATTCATATGGGTGAAAGCAAATTAATTGATGGTGCTAAGCATTTTATAAATCTTAATATGAGGCTTGATAAAGAAGTTAATATAAAAGATGGTTCAATTAATGAACAAGGAAATGTTTTTGGAACTTATATGCATGGTATATTTGATAATTTGGAATTTACAAGATTTTTACTAAATAATATTAGAAAAGAAAAAGGTTTAGATGAAATTGAAAATGCAGGAATGAAATATAGTGATTTTAAAGAAATACAATACAATAAACTAGCCGATTCAGTTAGAAAAAATATAGATATGGAAAAAATATATGATATTCTTAAATGTTAGCATTGTGGCAGTCGCAATTGCTTATAATTTAGATCAATTATTTGGCGATCCATATTGGTTTCCTCATCCTGTAAGATTTATCGGAAAGTATATAAATTTTTTAGAAAAAAAACTTAACTTAGACAAATATAACAAAAAATTTACTGGACTTGTTTTATTATTAATTGTAATGACTACCGTTTATATTTTAATATTTTGGATATTAAAAATTAGTTCTTTTAATAGTATTTTTAAACTTATCATTGAATCTTTTATTATTTATACAATCTTTGCAACTAAGTGCTTATCGCTTGAGGGCAAAAAAATCGCTATAGCACTTAAAGAAAATAATACTGAAAAAGCAAGGCAGCTTATTTCTTATTTAGTATCTAGAGATACAGAAAATATGAATGAAAAAGATATTGTTAAAGCAACTGTTGAAACATTAACCGAAAATATTGTAGATGGCATAGTTTCACCAATATTTTTCCTAGCAATTGGAGGAGCACCACTCGCTTATTTGTATAAATCTGTAAATACGCTTGATAGTATGGTGGGATATAAAAACAAAAAATATATTGATTTTGGGTGGGCATCTGCAAGATTTGATGATTTATTAAACTATATACCTGCAAGACTAGGAGCTCTATTAGTTGTTTTGAGTGCTTTTATTTTACGATTAAATTATAAGAATTCTTTTAAAATTATGCTTAGAGATAGATTTAATCACTCAAGTCCTAATAGCGCTTATCCTGAATCTGCAGCAGCAGGAGCGTTAGACATTGAACTTGGCGGAAAAGCAAGTTATTTTGGGAAAGTTGAAAACAAGCCTACAATGGGTGATGATAATAAAACTCCAAATTACAGAGATATTGAAAATAGCGTTTACTTAGTGAATCTAGTTTCAATAATTTCTATAGTACTACTTATTATATTTAGAGTTGTATTTTTCTAAAAAAACTTAAAATATTGTTTTAGAATGGATGTGTTGAATGAAGAAGTATGAACATGGAGGAAATATATACGATTTTGCTAAAACCAACAATATTGATAAAGAAAAAATTATTGATTTTAGTGCAAATATAAATCCGCTTGGCATAAGTGAAAAAGCAAAGAGGGCATTTTATAAATCAATTGATATGGTTTTAAATTATCCTGATCCAAACTATAAAAAACTTAAAGAAGCAATATCTTTGTTTCATAATGTAGATATAAAGTATATTAACCTTGGAAATGGAGCAATTGAACTTATTTATAAAACTTTTAGGATTATTAAAGCAAAGAAAGCATTAATAGTATCACCTACCTTTGTTGAGTATGAAAAGGCACTACTTTCAGTAGGGGCTAAGGTAGACTATTTTGTACTAAAAGAAGATAATGATTTTGAAATTGATATTGATAAATTAATTCTTCTAGCAAAAAACTATGAATTAGTTGTTATTTGTTCTCCTAATAATCCAACTGGAAAAGTTATTAAGAAAGAGAACATAGAAGAACTTATGAAAAATGCTACGCTAAATGATTATAAACTATTTTTAGATGAAGCATTTATTGATTTTTATGATGAAAAAAATTCTATGATAAATCGCTTAGAAAATTTTGATAATTTATTTATACTTAGGTCACTAACGAAATTTTTCGCTATTCCAGGTTTAAGAATTGGATATATGCTTACTGCGAATGATGAATTTACTAGTAAGTCAAAAAGAGTTAATATTCCTTGGTCAATAAATATACCTGCAGAGCAGGTGGCTATAAAATCTTTAGAAGATCTGGATTATATAAAAGAAAGTAAAGATTATATTAGCAAAGAAAGAGATAGAGTGTATGAAAAACTAAGATCTTTTAATTATCTAACGCCCTATAGATCATATGGAAATTATATTATGTTTAAATCATTAAAAAATATAGATCTTAAAAAAAGACTTATTAAAAATAATATCATGATTAGAGAATGTTCAAATTACGTTGGTTTAAATAAGAACTTTTATAGAATTGCTATAAAAAAAATAAATGAAAACAATAAATTGTTAAAATTATTAGAGGAAATTTATGAGTAAAATACTAGAAGTTAGGGTTCCGTGTAGTGCAGGTGAATTTTTGCAGGGTGAGTATAAAGGTGTTGAAGCACTTGTTTCTTGTCCTATAGATATATATTCTACCATTACTATAGTAAAAGGTATTTCTAAAAATAAGTTGCTTTCAAAATCTCTTAAGGCTATTAAAAATTTTAAAGAAAAATATAAAATATCAAATACGAAAATGGATAATATTAATTTGACAATTGATTCACCACTTCCATACGGAAAAGGTTACGCTACTAGTACATCAGAGATTGCTGGTATTTTCATTGCGTTAAGCACGTATTTTAAAAAAGATTTTTCTATAGAAGATATAGCTATATTTTGTGCTAATATTGAACCAACAGATAGCATTTTTTTAAATGATTATATGATTTTTGATCATCTAAATGGAAATATACTAAAAAAAAGGAAAGTCACTTTGGCTGGTAAAAAAGTAATTATTATTGAATCAAATGAAACTATTGATACAATAAATTTTAGAAAAACCAATCAATTTAGCATTAAGCCTGATTTAACTAATGAATTTGATGAATTTTTTAAAGGAATAAATACTAATGATTTCAAATTGGTATTTAACTCATTAAAAAGTAGTTCTATTAATAATCAAAAAGTGATTTTTAAAGAAAAATTACCAAAAACACTTGAAATAGCTTTGAAGTATAATTCGATTGGGGTAAATATTGCACATAGCGGTAGCTTGATAGTTATTATATATGATGAAGATTTTAATCAAATTGCTTTTATTGATGAAATGAAAAAAGAAAATTGTATATTTAAAAATGATATAGTGAGATATGCTATGATAAGTGAAGGTGGCTATAGTATTAACGATTATAGAAAGTAGGTGCATTGTGAACAAAGTATCGATTGTAAAATGTAAAGATTATTTCTATGACGATGTAAAAAATTCATTAGTTCGTTCTATAAAAAATATTGGTGGTTTAAATAAATACTTGAATGATGGTGATAAAATACTGCTTAAAGTAAATCTACTTATGAAAAAAAGTCCTGATAAAGCGACTACGACTCATCCTATTTTTGTTAAAGCTTTAGCTGACATTTTACTTGAAAATGGTTATAAAGTGTTAATTGGAGATAGTCCAGGTGGTCCTTTTAATGAAAAATCACTTTCTGCAATATATGAGGTAAGTGGTTTTAATAAAGAATATGGATTTGAAAGTGAAATGCTTAATTGGAATTTTAATGAGTTTGAAAAAGAATGTTTAAGTTGCAAGTTATCAAAAAAAATAACTACAGTAGATTTTCTCAACGATATAGATAAAGTTATCTCGGTATCAAAATTAAAAACTCACGCAATGATGAAATTTACTGGTGCTGTAAAGAATATGTTCGGAACTATTCCAGGAATAAAAAAAGCAGAATATCATTTTAAAATGCCTGATGTAAATGATTTTGCAGATATGCTTGTTGATGTTTGTATAAATGCAAATCCTATCCTTTCTTTTATGGATGGAATTGTAGCTATGGAGGGAGCTGGTCCATCAAATGGTGATCCTGTAAAATTAGGACTTGTTTTAGCATCTACTAGTCCTTATAAATTAGATAGAGTAGCAGTTGAAATTATAAATATGAATTATAAAGAAGTACCTACGGTAAGAAAATCTATTGAGAGGGGCTTTGTTTCAAATGATTTTAATGATATTATTATTGTAGGTGAAAAAATTGATGAAGTTAAATATTCGAATTTTAAGTCGCCTAGTATTAGAAGTGTGTCTTTTTTAAGAGATGGCACACCTGTTTTTATTAAAAAGGCTGTAGATAGATTATTAAAACCTAGACCAAAATTTAATCATACAATTTGCGTTGGATGCGAAGAGTGTTTTAAAGCTTGCCCTCCAAAAGCCATAATTATGAAAAGTAAAAAACCATTTGTAAATTTAGAAACATGTATTAGGTGCTATTGTTGTCAAGAACTTTGTCCGGTAGGAGCTGTTGAAGCGTATAGACCATGGTTATTAAGAAAGATTGTGAAAATTTAGTGCGTATTTAAAGTAACATAGGGGTAGTAATGATTTAAGAAGTACAAATACCATTATAAAATAGGAGGAAATTTTATGAAAGTGGAGTATATTAATCCGTTTATTAAAGCAACAACATCAGTTTTAAAACAAATTGCTAATATAGATTTTAATATGGGAAAACCATATATAAAAACTAGTCCATATGAGACAAAAAATTTAATTATATTAGTAGGTATTACAGGTGAAATGAGAGGACAAGCTGCTATTAGCATGGATCTTAATCTGGCAAAGAAAATTGCATCATCTATGATGATGGGGATGCCTGTAGATGAACTTGATGAACTAAGTAAAAGTGCGATTTCTGAGCTTGGAAATATGATTATGGGAAATACTGCTACTCTTTTATTTAATACTGGCGTAAGCATTGATATAACACCGCCTACACTTATGATTGGAGAAAGCGTAAGTATGTCTTCAGGATCTATGCAAACAGTTGGAGTGCCATTAACTAGTGAAATAGGAGATATTTCTTTAGATATCTCAATAAAGGATTAAAGATGTCAATTAATATAGTATTATATCAACCTGAAATTCCACCGAATACAGGGAATATTGCAAGAACATGTGCAATAACTGGGTCAAAACTTCATTTAATTAAGCCTCTAGGCTTTTCAATTGATGATAAAGCCGTAAAAAGAGCTGGTCTTGATTATTGGCACTTAGTAGATTTAGAAGTTCATGAAAATTTAGATGAGTTTTTAAAAAAATATGGAAAAGAAAAGATTTTTTTAGCTACTACAAAAGCCACTAAATATTATCATGAAGTGAATTTTACAGACAATTGTTTTATTGTTTTTGGTAAAGAAACTGCGGGGCTACCTAAGGAACTTCATGAAATCTACAAAGAAGGAAGAATTAAAATTCCTATGATAAATAATGTTGCAGCTAGAAGTCTTAATTTATCAAACTCTGCAAATATTATTGTCTATGAAGCATTAAGACAACTAGATTTTAAGGGATTATTATAGTAAGATAATATTGAACATTAAAAGAATAAAATTCTACTTTTAATGTTCTTTTTATGTGTTAAAAAATATAAAATGTATTAAGATGGAAATGTTGACTTATTGTATGTTGTTTTTCTATTTTAGTATAAAAAGGGAGAAGAATATGAATTCTATGGGAGCTATGATTGCGCTTCAAGTCTTTGGGGGACTAGGTCTATTTTTGTATGGAATGACACTGATGAGTGAGGGTCTTGAAAAAGCCGCTGGTAATAAATTAAAACAAATAATAGAGGCATTAACAAGAAATAGAATTGTCGCTGTTGTAGTAGGAGCAGCAGTAACAATGGTAGTTCAGAGTTCGAGTGCAACTACTGTAATGGTCGTTGGTTTTGTAAACGCAGGTATTATGAATTTAACGCAAGCGATTGGAATTATTATGGGGGCAAATATTGGTACTACAGTAACAGCTCAATTAGTATCAATTAACTTAACTGCGCTTGCTCCTGTAACTATTGGAATAGGTGTTGTTATAAAACTTTTTTCGAAAAATTCATCGTTAAAAAAATATGCTGATATTTTTATAGGTTTCGGTATTTTATTTTTAGGAATGGACACAATGAAACATGCTATGAAACCACTTAGAGAATATGAAGGCTTTACAACTTTATTAACAAGTTTTGGTAGTGGACGCTTAATTGATACAGCTCTTGCTATTTTTACAGGATTTGCAATTACGGCAATTGTTCAGAGTTCAAGTGCTACAACTGGTATTTTAGTTGCGCTTGCTGGAAGTGGTCTATTAAATATTTATGCAGCTTTTCCAATCTTACTTGGAACAAATATTGGAACATGTGTTACAGCAATGATTTCATCAATAGGTGCGTCAAAAACTGCTAAAAGAGCAGCATTAATGCATTTATTATTTAATGTTATGGGAACGCTAATTTTTATAATACTTTTAGCTGGACCTACTATAAAATTAGTAACTTATTTAGATTCAAATTCAGCAAGGCAATTAGCTAATGCACATACTATTTTTAATATAGCAAACACTTTACTATTACTTCCTTTTGCAGGACTAATTGTTAAAATGGTTGAAAAAATAATTCCAGAAACTGAGGAAGAAGAAATTGAAGAAATTAAGGGTATAAAGTACTTAGATGATAGAATTCTAGAAACTCCTTCGATTGCACTTCTTCAAGTTACTAAAGAAATACTTCATATGGGGAATTTGGCTAAACTGTCTTATGCGAATGCTATGAATTCATTTATGAATAATGATATAAAACTTGCTAAAGAAACGTTTAAGATTGAAGAGGTAATAAACTTGATGGAAAGAGAAATAACAGAGTATCTTGTTAAACTCTCTAATACTTCTGTATCTCAAAATTCTAGGGAACGTATAGATGGACTTTTTTCTACTATAAATGATATTGAAAGAGTGGGTGATCATGCAGATAATATTGCTGAACTTTCTATTGAAAAAGGAGAAAAGTTTTTAGCGTTTTCCGATTCAGCGATAGAGGAACTTAAAGATATGAGTGAAAAAACAATTTTATCCTTTTCTGATTCATTGACATGTTTAAAGGAAGCTGATATAAAACTAGCGCAAAAAATTATTGAAAGAGAAGGAGAAATTGATGTGCTAGAAAAAACATTGAGAAAAAAACATATCAAAAGACTAAGCGAGAGGAAATGTCAAGCAAATTCAGGTGTTATATTTTTGGATATCATTAGCAATTTAGAGAGAATTGGTGACCATGCTTCAAATATTGCTTATGCTGTAATTTATGAATAGAAATTATAAATAAATTAATATTGCAATTGGGGGAGAAAATGAGTATAAGAATAATCACAGATAGCGTATCGGATATTCCAAAATCTATTTCAAATGAGTTAAATATAAGAGTAGTACCTCTTAGTGTTAATTTTGAAGATAAAGTATATAAAGATGGCGTAGATATTAATAACGAAGAGTTTTTTAATAAATTAATATCTTCTAAAAAACTACCAAGAACTTCGCAAGTTACGCCAGGTGAATTTATTAATGTTTTTAAAGAAGAATTATTAGAACATGAATTTTTAATTGTAATTTTAATGTCATCTAAATTAAGCGGAACATATAATGCGGCGATTAAGGCTAAAGAGTATATTAATAGTGATAAAATTGTTATAATAGACTCAAAAGCAATAAGTTTTGGATACGGAATGATCGTTATTGAAGCTGCTAGAATGGTGATAAATGGTAAATTAGAAGTAGAGGTAATAGATAAAATAAAGTATATGGTCAGGAATATGCAATATTTTTTTGTTGTAGATACTTTAGAATACCTTCTAAAAGGTGGTAGATTATCTAAAACTGAAGCCGTTATTGGTAAAATATTAAATGTTAAGCCAATTATTACAATAGTTGATGGCCAGTTGAAAGCTATTGATAAAGTTCGGGGAAGAAAGAAAGCATTTAAATGGATTTTCAATTGGATAGACCAAAATAAAATTGATTTATCTGATAAACAAATTGGTATTTATCATGCTACTAGTAAAGAAAATTTAAATATATTAAGAAGCGCTATTGAAAAAAATTATACGTTTAAGGAAATAATTGAATCTGAAGTAGGTTCAGTAGTTGGAACTCATGCCGGACCGGGATGCCTTGCAATAAGCTTTTTAAAATAATATATTTTTATATAGTATTTGATAAAAAAGTATCAATTGATAAAAAAAAGTATTGCATTTGGATTTTTTATGCTATATAATCAACATGTAAGTAGACAAAATGTTAACAAACGTTAACATATATGTACAATCGGATGAAGAATCAGGGAGAGAATCATTTAATTGATCGCCGAAGGAACAAATCTCTGCTATGCCAGTAGTGATGAATTTCTCAGGCAAAAGGACCGGATTTTGACGATACTCTGAAAAGTCTTTTAATAGACACCGAAGGGGCAATCTTTGAAAAAAGAGAATCTCTCAGGTTACTATAACAGAGGAGAAACGGCATTTATGCTGTTTCTCCTGTTTTTGTTTTTGTTTCTATATTTAGGATTGGATGTGTGTGTATGAAATATGTAATTATTACTAATAATAAATTAGTAAATGAGTATTACTTAAACGAAATTAATTTCAAAAATTTAGAAAAAATAATTTTTATGGAAACTGCTAGTTTTATTAATGTTCTTGAATTTGCAAGAGATAGTATTCATAAAGGTCATAAATTACTTACTCATCCTTTAACGGGTAGTGTTAAACCATACGAAACACCATTTAAATCAGTTGTCATTTCGAGTGAAACAACTGAAATGGATTTCGAATCGCTAAATATTATTGAAAATAGTATTGAAGTTACAAAAAAATTTCTAAGAGATTACAAGCCAAGAAATTTAAAGGAAAAGCATTTAAAAGATTTTATGATTATTGATAAAAGTTTAATTGATAGTGGTATAGAAAGTATTAATCAGGTTTATTAAATTTTAAGACCAAATTTTTAAGGAGGAACTTTTAAGTGGAAAAAATATTTGATGTTGTAGTAATTGGAGCAGGCCCTGCTGGACTTTCAGCTGGTTTATATGCTGCTAGAGCAAAGATGAATGTGTTAGTTTTAGAAAAAAGCAGAACAGGTGGACAAATTGTAACTACTGAAGAAGTTGCAAACTATCCTGGTTCAATTCCAGAAGCTACTGGTCCAAGTTTAGTAGCTAGAATGGTAGAACAATGTGAAGAATTTGGAGCTGAAATTTTAAAAGATTCAGTACTTGATATAGATCTCGATTCGGATATAAAAATTATAAAAACAAATAGTGGTAAAAATATAAAAACGAAATCTGTTATTATTGCAACAGGTGCTTCACCTAGAAAACTTGACTGTCCAGGTGAGAGCGAATTAACTGGTAAAGGAATTTCATACTGTGCTACATGTGATGCTGATTTTTTTACTGATTTGGAAGTTTACTGTATTGGCGGCGGCGACACTGCTCTTGAAGAAGCTATGTACTTAACTAAGTTTGCTAGAAAAGTAAATGTTGTTCATAGAAGGGATGAGTTTAGAGCTGCCAAATCAATTGTTGAAAAGATAAAAGCTAATGATAAAATCAATTTAATTTATGATTCGGTTGTAGAAGAAATTAAAGGTGATGGAATTGTTGAATCTTTAGTACTTAAAAATAAAAAAACTGGCCAACTAACTGAGCATCTTGCAGATGAAGAAGACGGAACTTTTGGTGTATTTGTGTTTGTTGGTTATATTCCACAAACTGAATTGTTTAAGGGCAAAGTAGAACTTGATGAAAGAGGATATTTTTTAACTGATTCTGATATGAAAACAAATATTGAAGGTGTGTTTGCTGCAGGAGATGTGAGACAAAAGTCATTAAGACAGGTAGTTACAGCAACTGCTGATGGTGCGATAGCCGCGGTACAAGCTGAAAAATATATTGAACATAAATTTAGCTAAACTATTAGGCATTCTTCATTAGAGTTTAATAGTCCTAGGAAGAATGCTTATTTTATTATTACAAATGTTAAATTTATAACTACATTTTATTGCTATTTTTTCAAAAAATTTATAGCAAAATATTTTAAGAACGTTATTAAAAAGGAGGTAAAAATGTTAATTTTATCAAAAGATAATTTTAGTGAAGAAGTTTTAGAATCAAGTGGATTAACTCTTGTTGATTATTGGAGTGATTCATGTGAACCATGTAAGGCGCTTATGCCAGATGTAGAGGTTCTTTCAAATGAGTATGAAGGAAAAGTTAAGTTTTGTAAACTGAACACTACTAAAGCTAGAAGACTTGCAATTTCACAAAGAGTTTTAGGACTTCCAACTATTGTATTATATAAAGATGGTCAGAAATTGGCTGAAGTTACAAAAGATGATGCTACAAAAGATGGTATCAAAAAAATGATTGAAAGTAATTTGTAAAAGTTTTTAACCAACCACTTGGTTGGAATAAAGAGGAGGTGAACCTTTTGCGTTTAGAGATTGGTGAAATTTTAATTAAAGATGTACAATTTGGTGAAGTATCAAAAATTGAAAATGGAACTTTATATGTAAACAAAGAAGAAATAATCAAGTTGGCAAGTGAAGATGAGCATTTAAGTAAAGTAGATGTTGATTTAGCAAGACCAGGTGAAGAGGTAAGAATAACACCTGTAAAAGACGTGATTGAGCCTAGAGTTAAAGTCGAAGGCAAAGGTGGTATTTTTCCTGGAGTGATTAGTAAAGTTGATACTGTAGGAGAAGGAAGAACTAACGTACTAAAGGGTGCTGCAGTTGTTACTTGTGGTAAAATTGTCGGATTCCAGGAAGGTATTATTGATATGACTGGAGTTGGCTCTGAATTTACACCGTTTTCAAAATTAAATAATGTAGTGGTAATTCTTGAACCTAAAGAAGGAATTGAACCATACCAATATGAAGCTGCAGCAAGAATGGCTGGACTTAAAATAGCAACATATTTAGGTGAATTATCTAGAGAATTAACTCCAGATAATATTGAATCTTTCGAAACAAAACCAATGTTTGAGCAAGCAAATGAATATCCAAAATTACCAAAGGTAGGCTATGTTTATATGCTTCAAACTCAAGGTTTACTTCATGACACTTATGTTTATGGAGTGGATGCAAAGAAGATTGTACCAACAATTCTTTATCCAACAGAAATTATGGACGGAGCAATTTTAAGTGGTAACTGTGTTTCAGCATGTGATAAAAATACTACTTATCATCATCTAAATAATCCGATTATTAAAAATCTTTATAAAGAGCATGGTAAAACAATTAATTTTATGGGCGTAATTATAACTAATGAAAATGTTTACTTAGCTGATAAAGAAAGATCATCAAATTGGACTGCAAAGTTCACAAAATTCTTAGGACTTGATGGAGTTGTTATTTCCCAAGAAGGTTTTGGTAATCCTGATACAGATTTAATTATGAACTGTAAAAAGATTGAAGCTGAAGGCGTTAAAACTGTTATTGTAACTGATGAATATGCTGGCCGTGAAGGAACTTCACAATCACTTGCAGATGCGGATGCTGCAGCCAATGCTGTTGTAACTGGTGGAAATGCTAATGAAACTATAATTCTTCCTCCAATGAAAAAAATAATTGGAATGTTAGATTTTGTTGATGTAGTTGCTGGTGGGTTTGATGGTTCTCTTAGAGAAGACGGAAGCATCGAAGCTGAAATTCAAATTATTACAGGTGCTACAAATGAACTTGGATTTAATAAAATGTCTGCAAAGACATATTAATAATTTATAGAAAAAAATAAAAAAATAAAGGAGACTTAAAATGAGTATTTTAGATAATAAAAAAGTAATCATTATTGGTGACAGAGACGGTGTTCCTGGCCAAGCTATGGAAGAATGTGTTAAAACTCATTCAACAGCTGAAGTTGTTTATTCTGCAACTGAATGCTTTGTCTGAACTGCAGCAGGAGCAATGGATTTGGAAAATCAAAACAGGGTTAAAGCACTAGCTGAGGAGCACGGTGCTGAAAATGTAGTAGTATTATTTGGAGCATCTGAAGCTGAAACTTCAGGACTTGCCGCTGAAACAGTAACAAATGGAGATCCTACTTTTGCAGGTTCGCTTGCTGGAGTAAGTCTGGGCTTAACTGTATATCATGCAGTTGAACCTGAATTTAAAAGTTCTGTTGATGCTGATGTTTATGAAGAACAAGTAGGTATGATGGAAATGGTACTTGATGTTGATGCAATAATTGAAGAAATGTCTTCAATTAGAAAAGATTTTTGTAAATTTTTATAAACCCTAAACCTAAACCAAATCATTGTAAAAAAAACTCAGTTTGAGTTTTAAAAAATTTGAGATCCTTTTGGAATCAAAAAAAATATTCGAAGGGAGGTACCCTCTGTAAAATCGTTTTCGATTTTGAGGCTTATTATGAATAAAATTAAAGTTGTACATTATATAAATCAATTTTTTGCCGGTATCGGTGGAGAAGAAAAAGCAGATATTAAAGCAGAGTCAAGAGAAGGTGTTGTAGGACCAGGAATGGCATTAAACGCTGCATTTAAAGAGGAAGCTGAAATTGTAGGAACTATTGTTTGTGGTGACTCTTACTTTAATGAAAATTTAGAGGAAGCAACATCTGATATACTAGAAATGATCAAAAAATTTGATGCTGATTTATTTATAGCAGGTCCAGCATTTAATGCTGGTAGATATGGTACTGCATGTGGTACTATATGTAAAATAGTCAAAGATGAACTTGGAATACCAGCTATTACTGCTATGTATGAAGAAAATCCTGGTGTGGATATGTATAGAAAAGACTTATTTATTATTTCTACATCAAATTCTGCTGCTGGTATGAGAAAAGCGGTTCCTGCTCTTTCAAAACTAGCTCTAAAATTAGCAAAAAAAGAAGAAATTGGCTCACCTAAAGAAGAAGGTTATCATGTTCGTGGCATGAGAAAAAATTATTTTTCGGATAAAACTGGTGGTGAAAGAGCAGTTGATATGTTAATAAAGAAATTAACTAATGCTCCTTTTGAGACTGAGTATCCAATGCCTATATTTGATAGCGTAGAACCTGGAAAAGCGATTAAAGATCTTTCTAAAGCGAAAATAGCTTTAGTAACATCAGGTGGAGTAGTACCTAAAGGAAATCCTGATAGAATTGAAGCTTCTTCAGCTTCTAAATATGGTAAATATTCTTTAGTTGGCGTACAGAATTTAACGGGAGACACTTACGAAACTGCACACGGTGGATATGATCCAACTTATTGTAATGCAGATTCAGATAGAGTGCTACCGGTTGATGTACTTAGAGAAATGGAAAGTGAAGGTAAAATTGGTAAACTTCATGATTACTTCTACTCAACAACTGGAAATGGAACTTCTACTAAAAATTCTAGAGCATTTGCAGATGAATTTGCTCAAGAACTACTTGCTGATGGTGTAGATGCTGTTATACTAACATCTACATGAGGCACTTGTACTCGTTGCGGTGCAACGATGGTTAAAGGTATTGAAGCAACAGGACTTCCAGTAGTACATGTTGCTACTGTAGTTCCAATTTCGCTTACTGTAGGAGCTAATAGAATTGTTCCTGCTGTAGCTATTCCATTCCCATTTGGCGATCCTTCGCTTCATAAGGAAGAAGAAAAAGCAATAAGACGAAAAATCGTTTCAAAAGCTCTTGAAGCATTAACAATTGAAATTACTGAACAAACAGTATTTGATTGGAAATAGTATGAAATATTGAGCTGAGGCCTTGCCTCAGCTTTTTAAAAATAATTTATTTGGAGGCGTTATAATGAGTTATGCAGTTTTAAAAGCAGCGGGATATGTATTAGTACATACACCTGATATGGTAATTCATAATGGAACTACTCAAACAGTTGAAAAGCAAACAAATCCTGATTCTGAGTATTTGAAAAAAGTTCCTAATCATTTAAGAAGTTTTGAAGAAGTAGTTCAGTATGTTCCAAACCAAGTTTATATTGGAAATGCAACACCTGATGAATTAGGTAAAATTGAAAAACCTTGGGTAGATAAAAAAATAGATAATGCAGATAGATTCGGGAAATTCGGTGAAGTTATGCCACAAAATGAGTTTTATGCACTATTAAAATCTTCAGATGTTTTTGATCTAGTTAAATTTGAAAAAAGTTTTCTAGAAAGTGTTAAGAATGATTATTCTAAGCATAAACTTGCTACTGAAGAAGAACTTAATGATTTGAATAATGGAATTGATTTTGATGAAATAGAGAAATTGGTAAAAGAAAGTGGATCTGAAGGAATATACAATGGTGGTAAACTTGTAGGATGCGTAAAAAAAGCACATGATTTGGATGTTAATCTAAATGCACATGTTATGTTTGAAAACTTAGTTGTGAAAGCTTCAGGAGTTTTAGCATTTAAACATTTACTAGCATTAAACAATATTGATCCTAAAAGTATTGACTATGTAATTGAGTGTTCAGAAGAAGCTTGTGGAGATATGAATCAAAGAGGCGGCGGAAACTTTGCTAAGGCAATTGCTGAAAAAGCTGGTTGTGTAAATGCTACTGGTTCAGATATGAGAGGATTTTGTGCTGGACCAATACATGCTGTTATCGCGGCTGCGTCACTAGTTAAAGCTGGAACTTATGACAATGTGGTTGTTGTCGCAGGTGGAGCTACTGCTAAACTTGGGATGAATGGTAAAGATCATGTTAAAAAAGATCTACCAATTTTAGAAGATGTTTTAGGTGGATTTGCTATTCTTATTTCTAAAAACGATGGAATTAGTCCAATAATTAGAAATGATTTAGTTGGAAAACATAATGTAGGTACTGGTTCATCACCACAAGCAGTTATTCAGTCTCTTGTAACTGCACCGCTTGACAAAGCAAATCTTAAAATTGTTGATGTTGATAGATATTCTGTAGAAATGCAAAATCCTGATATTACAAAACCAGCTGGCGCTGGAGATGTTCCAGAAGCAAATTATAAAATGATTGCTGCGATTGGAGTAAAAAGAAAAGAACTTGAAAGAAAAGATATTTTGACGTTTGCAGGTAAACATGGAATGCAAGGTTGGGCGCCAACTCAAGGCCATATTCCATCAGGAATTCCTTATATTGGTTTTGCACTTGACGATTTAACTAGTGGCAATCTTAATAGAGCTATGCTAGTTGGAAAAGGTTCGCTTTTCCTTGGAAGAATGACAAATTTATTTGATGGAGTTTCTGTAATTATTGAAAGAAATGAAGGCTTATCTGAAGAAAATTCATCCAATATTTCTAAGAGTGAAATAAATAAAATGATTGCAGAGGCTATGAAGGGTTTTGCAGCTCAATTATTAAGCGAATAAAGGGGTGTTACAATGTCTGAAAATAAAGAAGTAAAGAAGATACTTGGTAATGCTTTTCTTGAAATTGCTAGTGCAATTGAAACTGGGAATTTTGCTTCGAAAGTTAAAATTGGTATTACCACATTAGGCAGTGAGCATGGTATTGACAATATAGTGAAGGGTGCTGAAAAAGCTGCATTAACTGCAGATTATGAAATAGTTTTAATTGGACCTAAAGTAGATACCAATCTTGAAACTATAGAAGTTAATTCAGAGGATGAAGCTCATAAAAAAATGGAAGACTTACTTGATTCAAATTATTTAAGTGCTTGTGTTACTATGCATTATAGTTTTCCAATAGGTGTGTCTACTGTTGGAAGAGTTATCACACCAAGCTATGGTAAGGATATGTTTATTGCAACTACAACTGGAACTTCTGCTACTAACAGATCTGAGGCTATGTTTAAAAATACACTTTATGGTATTATTGCCGCTAAATCGATGGGAATAAAAAATCCAAGTGTTGGAATATTAAATGTAGATAATGCAAGAATTGTAGAACGTGCATTAAAGGAATTATCGAATAATGGATATAATATTAACTTTGGTGAATCAAAACGCGCTGATGGAGGTCTAATTATGAGGGGAAATGACCTTTTAATGGCTTCGGTTGATGTTATGGTCACAGATACATTAACAGGAAATATTTTAATGAAAATGTTCTCTTCATATAGTACTGGTGGTAGTTACGAAGCACTTGGTTATGGTTATGGTCCTGGAATAGGTTTTGATTATAAAAGAAATATTTTGATTCTTTCAAGAGCTTCTGGAGAACCTGTTGTTGCAGGTGCTTTAAGTTATGCGGCTTCACTTTCTAAAGGTAATTTAGTAGAAAACACAAAAAAAGAATATGAAGATGCAAAAAAGGCCGGACTAGAAGAAATAATTAAGGGTTTTTCAAAAGAAAACAAATCAAAAGATGAAAAAGAAATTGTAATGCCTGCAAAAGAAGTAGTAACAGGCTCAGTTTCTGGCATAGATATTATGGATTTAGATGATGCATGCAAAGCACTTTGGGCTAAAGGAATTTATGCTGAAAGTGGAATGGGATGCACGGGTCCAATAGTTATGGTAGGAGAAAAGAATGTTGAAAAAGCCTTATCTGTATTAGCAAATGCAGGATATTTGGCAAAAAATTCTTCTCCTTGTTAATAAGTAAAATAAATTTATATAATTTAAAGCATATATTGACGATTAAAGTCAATATATGCTTTTTATATATTGAAAAAAAAGGTCATATGTTCACTTTAGCAAAAAAATAAAAAAATTTTATAATAATTATACACAAGAATTTTGTTCGTATAATTAGCATAAAAATCAAAAAAAATCTTTGTAAACTTATCATACAAGTTCAAAACATTGAAAAATACAGCTATTGTTGAAATATACAGTGAAATTAAAATTTTCAAATATCATTTTTTTTATCTAAATTAATTTTTATTAGATAAAATATACAAAAAAATTTGTAAAAAGACTATAAAATTGCAAATATGTATTGATTAAATGACCTATATTTGGATATAATGTAATTGTGTCTTATATTAATTTATGAGTAATGAAAATTGTGTTAATTATTAACTTATTTCTAAAAACATCTACATAGAAAAATTGTTTTAGAATTAATTGCATGTTGTCATTATTCAAACTATTTGGAGGAGGAAGAAAATGAGTAAAAAAACTATTTCGTTATTATTAGTTGTTATGCTTGTTGGAGCAATGTTAGTAGGGTGTTCATCTAAACCAGCTGACGACAGCGCTGCAACTGCACCAACTGAAGAGAAAAAAACACCAGTTGTTATGGGTATGATTTCTGATACTGGTGGACTTGGTGATCAATCTTTCAATGATTTAGCTTGGGCTGGACTTGAAAAAGCTGCTAATGAATTAGGTGTAGAAAGAAAAGTACTTGAGTCAGAAAGTGCTGATGATTATTTCCCTAACCTTTCATCATTTGCTGAATCAGATGCACAATTGATTGTTGGTGTTGGATTCTTATTTAACGAAGCAATGGCACAAGCTGCAGAAAAATTCCCAGACAAAAACTTTGCTATCGTTGATTCATTTGTTGATGCTCCAAACGTAGCTTCAATTACATTTGCAGAAAACGAAGGTTCATTTGTTGTTGGTGTTATCGCTGGTCTTAAAACTGAAACAAATAAAATTGGATTTATTGGCGGAATGAAATTCCCACTAATTCAAAAATTTGAATATGGTTTTAGAGCTGGTGTAAAATCTGTTAATCCTGATGCTGAAGTTTTCGTTAACTATGCTGATTCATTCTCAGATGCTGCAAAAGGTAAAGAAATTGCATTAGTACAACATCAAAAAGGTGCTGACGTAATTTATCATGCTGCTGGTGGAGTTGGAGTTGGACTTATCCAAGCTGCAAAAGAGCAAAACTTCTGGGCAATCGGTGTTGATCAAGATCAATCTGCTTTAGCTCCAGAAAATGTATTATGTTCAATGAACAAAAAAGTTGATGTTGGTGTATTCCAAATCGCTAAATCTGTAGTAGATGGAAACTTTAAAGGCGGAGCTAACGTATTCAATATTGCTAATGGTGGTATTGGTTACTCAGATGATGCTGGAAACTTAACTCCAGAATTAAAAGATGCTGCTGATAAATATATGCAAGCAATTAAAGATGGTAAATTTGTAGTACCTGCAACTGAAGAAGAATTCAATGCTTTTGAAGTTCCTCAGTTATAGAATATACTTGATTTATTAATTCAAAAAAGATATAATAAGGAGTCAGGTGTCAAGGACATCTGGCTCATTTTATTTTTCAAAGATATGGAGGGGAAAAAATGCCTAATGTTGTTGAGATGAAAAATATCACAAGGGTATTTCCGGGAGTTGTAGCTAATGATAAAATTAATTTTTCTTTAAAAAAAGGTGAAATTCATGTATTACTTGGTGAAAATGGCGCGGGAAAAACAACATTGATGAATCAACTATATGGTTTGTATGAACCAACTTCAGGTGAAATTTTTATCAATGGAAAAGAAGTAAAAATTAAAGATCCAAATGTTGCGATAGGCTTTGGAATAGGAATGGTACATCAGCATTTTATGTTAGTTGAGCCATTTACTGTTGCTGAAAACATAATACTTGGAATGGAGCCTAAAAAAGGTATTAAACTTGATATGGAAAGAGCAATAAAAGAAGTTAATGAGATATCGGATAAGTATGGCTTAAAAGTAGATGCTAATGCTAAAATCCAAGATATTTCAGTTGGTATGCAACAAAGAGTAGAAATATTAAAAGCGCTATATAGAGGTGCGGATATTTTAATACTTGATGAACCAACTGCGGTACTTACTCCGCAAGAAATTGAAGAGTTAGCTGAAATTACAAGAGCTTTGACGAAACAAGGAAAATCTATTATTCTTATAACGCATAAATTAAAAGAAGTTATGGCAATGAGTGATAGAGTAACTGTAATTAGAAGAGGTAAGATGATTGATGTATTAAATAATTCTGATACAAATATTGATGAGCTTGCTGAACTTATGGTAGGAAGAAAAGTTAATCTTGTTGTTGACAAAGAGGAAAGAAAACCAGGGGAAGCTGTCCTACAAGTTAAGAATTTAACTTGTAAAGATAATAGAAGTTTACCCGCTTTAAAAGGAATCACCTTTGATGTGAAAGCTGGTGAAGTTTTTGCAATTGCAGGTGTTGATGGAAATGGTCAAACAGAACTTGTTGAAGTAATAACTGGACTAAGAAAATCTGATTCAGGTGAAATTGACTTACTTGGAAAAAACATTACACATCTTGCAACAAAAAAAATAATTGAAATGGGCGTATCGCATGTTCCAGAAGATAGACATAAAAGAGGACTTGTTTTAGAACATACTCTTTATGAAAATGCTATTTTAGGAAATCATGATCATGAGCCGTATTCAAAAAATGGAATTATGAAGTACGACGTTATCACAAAACATTGTGTTGATTTAATAGAGGAATTTGATGTAAGAACACCAAATGAAAAAGTTCTTGCAAGATCTCTCTCTGGTGGTAATCAACAGAAATTGATTGTTGCTAGAGAATTAGTAAGAGATCCTGAATTATTGATTGTATCGCAACCAACAAGAGGTGTAGACGTAGGTGCAATTGAATTTATTCATAAAAGAATTGTAGCTGAAAGGGATAAGAATAAAGCCGTATTACTTGTTTCATTAGAACTTGATGAAGTTATGGCTCTTGCTGATAGAATAGCAGTTGTATATGATGGAAATATAGTAGGTATAGTTCCTGGAAAAGAAGCAACTGAAAAAGAACTAGGCATTATGATGGCTGGTGGAAAAATTGATAAATACGTACAAAAATTAGTATAAGGAGATGTGAAAATGAATAAAGAAAACAAATTAAAAATATTTGTAGATAATATAAAATTTCCTTTACTTGCAATATTCTTATCATTTATTATAGGATCTATATTTATTATTGCAGTTGGGAAAAATCCAATAGTTGCATATGCAGCGTTATTTTCTGGAAGTTTAGGTGGTTTACCTAAAATTGGTGAAACTTTACTTAAAACTACTCCTCTTATATTTACTGGACTTTCAATTGCTTTCGCTTTTAGAGCAGGACTTTTTAACATTGGTGCTGAAGGGCAGTATATAATGGGTGCAATTTCAACCGTTGCTGCAGCATGGATTTTTAGAGATTTACCAGGAGCTATATTAGTTGTGGTAATTATTTTTGCTGGCGCAATTGGTGGTGGCCTTTGGGCAGCTATTCCAGGTATATTAAAAGCAAAACTTGGAGTACATGAAGTAATTGTTACAATTATGCTTAACTATACGGCATTATTTTTTAGTAACTATGTGGTTAGAAAAGTACTTAATCCTTCACTATTACAGGGAACGGAGCAAAAGGCATATACAGTATTAATTCCAGAAAAAGCTAGACTTACTCAATTACATGAATTTATACCTCAATTTGAGTATTCAAGTGTTAATACAGGGATTTTTATTGCAATTTTCTGTGCATTTGTAATTTACTTTTTATTATTCAAAACTACTTTAGGTTACGAATTAAGATCAGTTGGAAATAATAGATACGCAGCTGAATATGGTGGAATTAGTGTTTCAAAAAATATAGTACTTTCTATGGTTATTTCTGGTATGCTTGCAGGACTTGCTGGTGCTGCTACGGTTGCAGGATTAACTTTTAAAGTAGATCAAGCATCAGGAATGCCTGGATATGGATTTACTGGTATCGCAGTTGCGTTGGTTGGTAAAAATCATCCACTTGGAGTACTTGCAGCGGCATTACTATTTGGTATTTTATCAAATGGAGCTAGAAAAATGCAAATTGCTGGAATACCTAAAGAAATCGTTGGTATTATCCAAGGTGTAATTATTGTATTTATTGCTGGTGAAGCTATTCTTAAATACTTACCTAGCTTAAAGAAAAAAGATAAAAAAACAAAGGAGGTAGCGTAGAATGAGTATTTTGATTATGGCAATTATTGCGTCTACCCTTAGACTTGCAACTCCATTAATTTTTTCAGCTATTGGAGGAGTTTTTTCTGAGCGAGCTGGAGTTGTAAATATAGCACTTGAAGGTATTATGATTATGGGGGCATTTTTCTCCATTTTATCGATGCACTTCTTTAATAGTCCGTGGCTTGCAGTTTTAGTTGCAATCCTTGCTGGAATTATTACTTCGCTTTTACTTGGAGTACTTGCAATTCATTTAAGAGCAAATCAGGTAGTAGCTGGTGTGGCAATTAACCTTCTCGCTGCAAGTTTAACGTCGTATTTACTAGTTATGGTATGGAAAAGGTCTGGTCAAACAGATTCTGTTGCTAGTAATTTAACAGTAAACCCATTTCCGGTACTAGCTAAAATTCCAGTTATTGGAGTTTTATTTGATGGACTTACGCCATTTGTATACCTCGCTTTAATTACAGTAGCGATTGCATACTATGTTATATTTAAAACACCCTTTGGTCTTAGATTAAGATCAGTAGGTGAGCATCCAGCAGCAGCTGATACTTTAGGTATAAATGTTTACAAAACTAGATATATTGCTGTAATGATTTCAGGAGCATTAGCAGGACTTTCTGGTGCGGCTTTATCACTTGGAACTGTAAATTTATTTAGAAATGGAATGACTTCTGGTAAAGGTTTCATTGCGCTTGCTGCAATGATATTTGGTAAATGGCATCCAGTTGGAGCACTACTTGCATGTTTATTCTTTGGATTAGCTGAAGCGGTTCAGATTCAAGCAGCGTCACTCGGTTTAAGCTGGATACCATCAGAGTTTTTACAAATGTTACCTTATATAGCAACTATCCTAGCACTTGCAGGAGTTGTTGGTAAATCAGTAGCACCTGCTGCAGATGGTGAACCATATGAAAAAGGACATAGATAGTATGTTATTTAGCTAGTTTTGTCTATTAGAAAAAACTATAAATTAAATTAAAAACTATAGAAATCTTTTAAGATTTTTATAGTTTTTTTTATGTTTTGCTAGATTATTTTTAACTATGTATTATAATATAGTAGGAACACGGTGTTAGATTATTTAAAACAATTGGTTAGAACGATTAAAAAATTAAACGTGTGTTTTTATCCGATGCCTTAGAGTTCTAATATCCCCACTTCTTAAAAAAGTGGAGGATAAAGAACTCTAAAAAGGCCCTGGATTATGTTTTCTAAGATTCAGTGGGAGTAAAAACTCCCTCTGAATCCAAGAAATTCATTTATGAAAGGAGAGCAAATGATAGTATCAGTAATAGGTTTGAATCATGAAACAGCAAATTTAGAAATAAGAGAAAAATTAGCATTTAATGAATCAAAAAAAATTGAAGTTATAACTGATATACTTGACATGGGTATTAAAGAAGTAGTTATTTTATCTACGTGTTCAAGAACAGAATTATATTTTGTAACGAAATCAAGCAATTTAGAATTACATACTAATAAGATTGTTGATTATTTAAATAAAAAACATAGTATCATAAATTTAAAAAAATTTCTTTATATATTAAGTGGACATTATTGCAATATACATCTATTTAAAGTCACATCAGGCTTAAACTCAATCGTAATAGGTGAGGATCAAATTTTAGGTCAAGTTAAAGACGCTCATGATTTTTCAATGGAGCTTGGTGGAAGCAAGAAAATTCTTAACAAATTTTTTAGGGATGCTGTTACATGTTCAAAGTTCATTAAAAACGAATTTAAAATTTCTGAAATACCATTATCTTTGAGTTATATAGGAATAAAGTTTATTAAGGAAAAAATAAATAATTTTAAGGAAAAAAAAGCTATGATAATTGGATATGGTAACATGGGTGAACTTGCTCTAGAATACCTTATTGAATATGGTGTTAAAGATATTGTTGTTGTAGGAAGAGATGTTTCTAAATTTGATAATTTATTTAATAAATATAATAACGCTGTTAATATAGAATTAGTTGATTTTAATGATAGATATAGTAAAATTCCAGAAATAGATATTATTATTTCTTCTACTACAGCATCTCATACGGTTCTAAATAAAAAAGATTTTGACCTTATAAAATCGATTAATAATGAACTTTATATTTTAGATCTAGCAATGCCACGAGATGTCGATATAAATATTCAAAAACTTGAAAATATTCATGTATATTTCCTTGATGATTTAAAAGACTACTCTGATAAAAACAGTAAAAAACGAGAAAAATTAGCTGGAGATGCTTATAAAATCATAGAAGAAAGAGTTGAAATGTTTGAAAATTGGATTGAATTTTCAAATGTTGATAAATTTATTTCAGATATTAATAAATTGTCAGATGAAATAGAAAAGGATACTTTTGACTATCTTGAAAGTAAACTAACTTTATCTCATAAAGAAAATAAAATACTAAATAAAATGTTACACTCTGCGCTTAAAAGAGTAATTAGAAAGCCAATTTTAAAACTTAAAAATATAGAAAATACTGAAAAAAGAGAGAATTATCTTGAAATGCTTGATGATGTATTTGATTTTAATGAGGAAAAATAAATGCTTCCAATTATGATAAACACTAAAAATAAATACGCTCTTATTATAGGAGCTGGAAATGTTGCATATAGGAAGATATGCAAAGTTCTTGATCATAATATGAAAGTAATAGTAATCGCGCCATCTGTTTGTAAGAAGATTGAAGAACTGTTAGTAAAATATAGTGATGCTATTAAGATATATCATGAAAACTATACAAAAGATTTTATAGTAAAGATGGAAAAGGAGTTTGAATTTTTTAATGATATATCATTTGTTATAGCGGCAACAAATAACGAGTGTGTTAATTCCAAGATTGTTTATGATTTTAAAAAATATAAGATTTTAACATCATCAATTACTGAAGCTAAAGAAATTGATTTTAAGTTTGTTGGAGAAATTAGTAGGGGCGATTTAACTATTACAGTTTCAACTAATGGTAAATTTCCAGGTTTGACTAAAAAAATTAGAAAAGAAATTGAAACAGATTTTCCAAAGGAGTATTCAGAGTATTTAAACTATCTTTCAAAAGAAAGATATAAAATAATAAATAGAGAAAACGATGAAGATATAAAGAAAAAACGAATTGAGGAGTTACTAAAAATTTCATATGAAAAATATATTTTGTTAACTCAGGAGGGTAATAAATGAAATTAGTAGTAGGGACTCGAGGAAGTAATCTAGCTTTAACGCAAACGAAGCAGATTGTAAATGAACTTGAAAAAAAAGGTCACACGGTTGAAATTAAAATCATTAAAACTAAAGGTGATAAAATACTTGATAAGTCGCTTGATAAAATAGGTGATAAAGGACTATTCGTTAAGGAATTAGAATCTGAATTATTAGAAGGAAAAATTGATTTTGCGGTTCATAGTTTTAAAGATATGCCAACAGAAATGGAAGAAGATTTATTTATTGTGCCTATACCAAAACGAGAAGAAAGAAAAGACGTATTAGTCCTTAACCCAAAATATAGTTCGCTAAGTGAACTACCGAAGGGATCGATTATCGGAACAGGGTCAACAAGAAGAATTATTCAATTAAAGTCAATTAGGGATGATTTAAATTTCTTTCCTGTTAGAGGAAATATAGAAACTCGAATTAAAAAAATTGAATCTGAAAACTTTGGGGGTATTGTCCTAGCTTACGCTGCGCTTAAAAGACTTAATTTAACTAATAAAATTTCTTATATATTTTCAGAAGAGGAAATTTTACCAGCGCCTGCTCAGGGAGCCTTAGCTATCCAAGTAAGAAAAAGCAATAAAGGTTTAATTAGAGTGTTTAACGAAATTTCCGATGAAGATGATGATATAGAAGTAAAATGTGAAAGAGAATTTATGAGACTAATGGATGGAGGATGTCATTCGCCAATTGGAGCATCAGCAAAAACTAATGAAGAAGAAATCGAATTAACGGGGATCTTTGGCAGTGAAAATTTATTAAAAGTTGTAAGAAAAGCGCAAAAAGGAAAAAAACAAAATTATAAAAATATAGCATTAATTCTTTCTAAAAAAATTAAGGAGGAGTTAAATAATGAAAAATAAAGTATATTTAGTTGGGGCTGGTCCTGGGGATATCAATTTAATTACTGTAAAGGGGAAAAAGCTTATTGAAAAAGCTGACGTCCTTATATATGATAGGTTAGCAAATAAGAAATTTTTGCAATACAAAAAAGATGACTGTGAACTTTATTACGTAGGAAAAGCAAGCTCAAATCATACACTGACGCAAGATGAAATTAATAAACTTATAGTCAATAAAGCTAAAGAAAATCTGTTAGTTGTAAGGTTAAAAGGCGGAGATCCATATGTTTTTGGAAGAGGAGCAGAGGAAGGTGAATTTTTACTTAAAAATGATCTTGACTTTGAAGTTGTTCCTGGTATAACTTCTGCAATAGGTGGACTTGCTTATGCGGGAATTCCAATTACACACCGTGATTTTGCATCATCTTTTCACGTTTTTACAGGCCACTTTAAAAGTGATGATAGAGACCATAACTGGGATGCTATTGCCTTGTTAAAAGGAACTTTAGTTTTTTTAATGGGACTAAGTAATGTGAAAAATATATGCTCTAATTTAGAAAGTTATGGTAAATCAAAAGAAACGCCTGTTGCGATTATTAGTAATGCGACTAGAACTAACCAAGAGATTATAAGAGGTACAATTGAAAATATTAGTGAAGTTTTAGCTAAATCTTCCATTGTAAGTCCTGCGCTTTTAGTTGTTGGCGATGTAGTTAATTTATCTAAAATATTAAGCTCTCCCCTTGATGGTAAGTTAAGAGGAAAAAAAATAATTGTAACAAGAAGCCGAAAACAGAGTAGTTCATTAACTTCTTCCCTTGAATCATTTGGAGCTAATGTCATTGAAATGCCAGCAATTAAAATAAAAAAAATACTTAAAGAAAATGAATTTAAAATTCATATAAATGAATTAAGTAAAATTACTCATATAATTTTTACTAGTGTTAATGGAGTAGAAATATATTTTGAAGAACTATTAAAAAATAACTATGATGCAAGAAAATTAGCAGGAATTAAAATCGTTGCTATTGGGTCATCAACTAGGAATAAACTTAAGCAATATGGAATTATTGCTGATATTATGCCAAAGAAATTTGTTGCAGAAGAAGTATTTAAATCTATTAAAGGAACAATAGATTCATCGAGTTATGTAGTTTTGCCAAGAGCTAAGGGGTCAAGAAAATATTTATTAGATGAAATTTCTAGCATTTGTAAGACTAAAGAGATACTTCTTTATGAATCTATAAAAGATGAAGAATTAATTAAAACAGATATTTCAGAAGTTGAAAATACCGATTATATTACTTTTACAAGTTCTTCAACGGTTAAAAATTTTATTGAATCTTTTGATACAAAGTCAGTTGATCTAATTAACACTAAG
This sequence comes from Helicovermis profundi, assembly GCF_033097505.1. Taxonomy (NCBI): domain Bacteria; kingdom Bacillati; phylum Bacillota; class Clostridia; order Peptostreptococcales; family Caminicellaceae; genus Helicovermis; species Helicovermis profundi. The sequence continues at coordinate 1,249,361 of NZ_AP028654.1, forward strand.
AAAATAATTTCCATTGGTCCAATAACATCTGCAACTTTAAAAGAGTATGGAGTTAACAATGTTATTGAAGCAGATGAATACACAATTGATGGAATTATAGATGTGTTATTAAAAGATAATGAGGTGAAAAATGTTTAATAGAACTAGAAGACTTAGAACAAACAAAGTGCTTAGAGATATGGTAAGAGAAAACAAATTATCAACGGAAAATTTTATTTACCCTTTATTTTTTGTTGAAGGTAATAATATAAAAGAAGAAATATCTACAATGCCAGGAGTTTTTCATTTTTCAGTGGATATGATAAAAGAAGAACTTAATGAACTAATATCACTTGGAATTAAGAAGGTTCTTGTATTTGGAGTTCCAAATCATAAAGATAGTATTGGATCAGAAAGTTTTAATGATGAAGGAATTGTTCAAATGGCTGTGAAAGAGATAAAAAAGCACTCTCCTGATATGTTTGTAATTACTGATGTTTGTATGTGTCAGTATACTGATCATGGACACTGTGGCATATTAAGTGATATTGGAGTGGTAAAGAATGATATTACTTTAGATTACTTAAGTAAAATTGCTCTTTCTCATGCACTTTCTGGTGCTGATATGGTTGCACCTTCAGATATGATGGATGGAAGGGTATCTGCAATAAGACAAACATTAGATAATAATGGATTTAAATATGTGTCAATTATGGCTTACTCTGCAAAATACGCTTCAAATTTTTATGGACCCTTTAGAGAAGCAGCACACTCAGCTCCATCTTTTGGTGATAGAAAAACATATCAAATGGATTTTTCTAATTCAGATGAAGCTTTAATTGAAATAGAATCGGATATTGAAGAAGGTGCTGATATTATAATGGTCAAACCCGCTCTATCTTATTTAGATATTATTAGAAGGGCTAAAGATAATTTTAATATTCCAATTGCAGCTTACAATGTAAGTGGTGAATATTCAATGATTAAAAATGCTATTAGCCAAGGACTAGTAAGTGATGATATTATTTATGAAATAGTGTTATCTATTAAAAGAGCAGGTGCGGGTATAATAATAACTTATTTTGCTAAAGAATTGGCAAAAAAAATTAATAATGAAAATTTATAATAAAGGTGAGATTAGATGAATAATTCAAATTCGATTTTTAATAGAGCAAAAAAAGTAATTCCAGGCGGTGTTAATAGTCCTGTTAGGGCGTTTGGAGCAGTAGGAATTGATCCTATTTTTGTTAAAAGTGCATTAGGTTCTAAGATTTATGATGTTGATGGAAATGAGTATATTGACTATATATGTTCATGGGGACCACTTATTTTTGGTCATTCAAAAAAAGAATTTATAAGTGGTGTAGAAGAAATCATGATGAGAGGTACCAGCTATGGACTTCCTACTGAAATAGAAGTAAGTATGGCGGAATTGATAGTTGATGCTTATCCGTCAATAGATATGGTTAGAATGGTTAGTTCTGGTACAGAGGCTACCATGAGTGCAATTAGATTAGCTAGAGGATATACAAAAAAAAATAAAATAATTAAATTTGAAGGATGTTATCATGGTCATTCTGATTCTTTATTAGTTAAATCTGGTTCAGGAACCTTAACGTATTTTGAACCAACAAGTTTAGGAGTTCCCAGTAAAGTAGTAGAGGACACACTTGTAGCAAAATATAACGATATTGAGTCTGTTAAAAAATTAATTGAAATGTATGGAGACGATATTGCAACTGTCATAGTAGAACCTGTTGCAGGAAACATGGGCGTTGTTGCACCGGATATTAAGTTTATGAAAGAACTTAGAAGAATAACGGAAGATAATAATATACTTCTAATTTTTGATGAAGTAATTACAGGCTTTAGAGTTTCATATGGCGGAGCGCAAGAAGTACTAGGTATTAAGCCAGATATTACATGCCTTGGGAAAATCATTGGTGGTGGACTTCCGGTTGGTGCATATGGCGGGCGAAAAGAAATAATGGAGTTAGTTTCACCTCTTGGAGGGGTTTATCAGGCGGGAACACTTTCTGGTAATCCACTTGCTATGCATATGGGTTATAAAACTTTAAAGGCTTTAAAAAATGATAAGAGCCTTTATACAAAAATTGAAAATCTTGCTATTTACTTTGAAAATGAGTTAAATAGAATAATACAGGATCTTAAAGCGCCGTTAACTGTAACTAGGTTTAAAGGTATGTTATGTATTTTCTTTATTGATAATGAAATAAAATCGTATGACGATGTTAAAGGATCAGACTTAAAATCGTATGCCGAATTTTTTAGAAAGATGTTAAAAGAAGGTGTGATTTTACCACCTGCTCAATTTGAAGGATTGTTTTTATCGGATGCTCATACAAAAGAAGATGTTGAAACAACAATTGTAAAAATGGAAAAGGTACTGAGAAAAATGTACTAGAAATTAACTTTCTAAGCTTTAGATAAATGAATTTCTTGGATTCAGAGGGAGTTTTTACTCCCACTGAATCTTAGAAAACATAATCCAGGGCTTTTTTAGAGTTCTAATACCCCCACTTTTTTAAGAAGGGGGGGTATTAGAACTCTAAGGCATCGGATAAATTAAATATTTAAAGCTTAGAAAATATATAATATATAAATTAATGCTTTTTAAGAAGCACACCTACAGCTATAATGTTTTTACTAAATAAAGATTTTTCTAATTTGAAATTTAATAAAGGCGTAGATATTTTTGTGTTTTTTGAAATATATATATCTATATCGTCTATTTTAAAAACATTATAAAGGTCTATATTTGAGGGCTTATTTAAATCAATTTCTGAAATTTCAAAAGTTTCACAACAACCACCTCCACTTATTCGAACGGTTAAAGTAAGTTCGGTTCTATTTTTTTTTCTCATAAAATCAATAACATCTTTTTCAAGGTTAATTTTAATATTTTTAGTCATATTTATCTTCTCCTTTAGCATTTGATGAGTCATATAATACACTGATAGTAGGAAATAACACAGTGAATGTGATTGTAAATAAATAATAATAATTAAATTTAATTATTATTTGCTAATTAAAATTGTCTATGTGAAATTTTATAATTTATATTCTTATTTTTATTTAACTTATGAATTAATACCATACATATCGAATATAGAAAAATACCAGTAAAAATGGCAAGCAAATCTGAATTAGTATTAGATAGGCTAATCGGTAGAAAAATTTTAATTGAAATTATACCAAGTACAATAAGGAATAAAGGTAATATATAAAAAACAGCTGCAATTTTTAGCACTTTATTAGAATTTAACTCGATATTTACAATTTCACCATTTTTAGCGTTTATATCATTGTTTACAGATATTAAATAACTCATATCACATGTAGATCCACATTTTTCACAAGACTTCCCGCAAGCTGAATTTCTAATTACTTTAACAATAACATTGTCATTATTTGATGAAATAACTCTACCAAATGTTTTCATAATTAACACCTCCTACAATAAGATAAAGCAATATTTATGCCAAAGTTAGAATTAAAATAATGGTATAATGGAAAAAAAGATAAGAAGGTGATTTTTTGAATTATAAGAATAAAAATTTAATAAGCTTGCTTTTTATGATAATAGTTATAACTTTTCTTCATTATTTTACATCGTTTAATCATTGGGAAATTCATGAAATTTATAGAAGACTATACTATATTCCTATTATTTTTGCAGCATTTAAATTTAGATTGAGGGGTGGATTAGTAACATCAATTTTTATAGTTCTTATTTACACACCACATGTTGTTTTAAACATAAATAATACAGATGTTAATTTTTTGAATCAAATTCTTGAAATGTTTTTATTTGTATTTATTGGTGTTATTACAGGGTACCTTGCAGAAAAATTGGATATAAAAAATCAGCTCTTATTGTCACAGTTAGAAAAAATATCGCAAATTGAAATGTTAAATGAAAACATTTTGAATAGTATGAGCAGTGTACTTATTGCCTTGGATTTAAATAAAAAAGTAAAGATCACAAATAAAGCATTTAGTAATAAATTTAATAAATCTAAAATTAAAATTCCAAATTTTTTCGAAAAAGATTTGGAATTTTCGAGCATGGAAATCGATGCAGATAAAGTAATAAATGGTGAAGAAATAATTGTAAAAGGCATTTTGAATATTGATGGAGAAAATAAAAAAGAAGTTTTTAAATATACAATGTATCCTTTAGTAAATTATCTAAATAAAACTGAAGGTATAGTAATTATTTTAGAAAATGTAACAGAAATTTTAGAGCTTGAAAAGGAAATTGAAAACTCCTCTCGTCTTACATCGATAGGGTTAATAGCATCAAGTATTGCACATGAAATAAGAAATCCGCTTGGCATAATTCAAACTATAGTTCAAACTATTAAATACAATAGTATTAGTGAGAAGAAAAAGGATGAGGGATTGGATATCATTATTGAAGAAATTACTAGAGCAAATAAATTTGTAAATGAATTGTTGGACTTTTCAAAAGCAAAAAAGGAAATTATTTTTAGATCTGATTTGTCTAAATTAATTGATAATGTAGTAACTACATTAAATGTTTATGAAAAAAAATGTAATATTAAATTTAAAGTTAAAATAGTTGATGAACTAATCTGCGCTATACAAGTAGATAAAATTAAGCAAGTATTTTTAAATATATTACTTAATGCAATAAACTCGATGGATAAGGGTGGGGTAATTATAATTAAAGGTTATAAAAAAGATAGTAATGCAGTTATAGAGTTTGTTGATGAGGGAAAGGGAATATCGAAGAAAAATATAAATGAGATATTTGATCCTTTCTTCACATCTGGAAAAGTTGGAACTGGTTTAGGATTAGCAATATCAAAAAAAATAATTTTAGAACATAATGGACTAATAGAAGTGGAAAGTGAAGTTGATAAAGGGAGTAATTTTAAAGTAGTCTTACCACTTGGTTGATATAAATGTATAGGATACAAATAGGAGAGTATATGAAAACTAAATTATTGGTTGTAGATGATGAAAAAAACATGATTTGGGCATTAAATAATGCACTATCATCAAAAAAATACTGTGTAGTTAATGCAATGAACGGAGTTGAAGCGATTAAAAGTTTTAAAAATGAAAATCCAAGTTTGGTTTTATTAGATATAAAGTTACCAGATATTGATGGAATTGAAGTTTTAAAAGAACTTAAAAAAATAGACTCCAATATACCAATTATTATGATGACAGCACATGGTACAATTCAAACTGCAATAACTGCTATGAAAATTGGTGCTACGGATTATTTGTCTAAACCTTTTGATTTAGAAGAATTAAAAATAATTATTGAGAAGGCACTAGATATAGGAGAAATGAAAAAACAAATATATTTTCTTAAAAATGAGCTCAAAAAAACTTCAAATATCGCAATAATTGGAAAAGAAAAAAAATTCATTGAAGTAATAGATATGGCTAAAAATGTAGCAAGTAGCGATGCGACAGTGTTAATTTCTGGAGAAAGTGGAACAGGAAAAGAAGTGGTCGCAGATTATATTCATAATTTAAGTGAAAGAAATGAGCGTCCATTAATAAAAGTAAATTGTGCCTCACTATCAGATAGTCTTTTAGAGAGTGAACTCTTTGGTCATGAAAAAGGAGCTTTTACCGGTGCTTTTGAAAAAAAACTTGGTAGATTTGAAAGAGCAGATGGTGGAAGTATTTTCTTAGATGAGATAGGTGAAATTTCACAAAACGTCCAAGTAAAACTATTAAGAATAATTCAGCAAAAAGAATTTGAAAGGGTCGGTGGAATAGAATCTCTTAAGCTTGATGTTAGAATTATTGCTGCAACGAATAGAGATTTAAAAAAGCTTGTTGAAGAAGGTAAATTTAGAGAAGATTTATTTTATAGATTAAATGTTATTCCGATTCATATGCCTCCTCTTAGAGAAAGAAAAAATGATATTCCACTTTTAATAGAATATTTTTTAAAGAAATACTCTGTTAAAATGCATAAAGAAAATATAAAATTTTCAAAAGAGTCAATAGAATTGATGAAAAATTATAGATGGAGAGGTAATATACGAGAACTAGAAAATATAATAGAAAGAATGGTTATACTTTCAAAAGAAAACATTATAAAAAGTGAATCTTTACCTATTGAAATCTTTGCAAAAGAAAGTATTAAATCTAATTATAAGTTGCCAGAAAAAGGAATAAAACTTGATGAATTAGAAAAGGAATTTATTTTACAAGCTTTAAAAAAAGTTAACAATAATCAAACAAATGCTGCAAAATTACTTGGAATAACAAGACATACTTTATTATATAGAATGGGAAAATATAAACTTAAAAAATGATTTATAAAATTATAATATATATATTTAAATATTAAAAAAGTATAATAAATAATGAATTTATATTAATTGGAGGGAATATGAGTATATACTATAAAATAAGTGAAATGATTAAAGAAAATAAAAAATTTGCAGTAGCTACAATTATTGAGTCGAAGGGTTCAACTCCTGCTCATGCTGGCAAAATGATTATTAATAGTGATGGAAGTATAATTGGTACTATTGGAGGAGGCTTAGCAGAAAAATATGTTATTAATGAATCTATTTCTGCAATTAAAGAAGATTCATCTAAAATTGTAGAATACACATTAAATAATGCTAAAGAAGGCGGGCTTGATATGCTTTGTGGTGGAGATTTAAAAGTATTTATTGAAGTTAATAATATAAGACCAACTTTAGTGTTAATAGGCGGTGGACATGTAAATTATGCTATCTCGAAATTAGTTGATTTTTTAAAGTTTGATTTAATTGTTGTGGAGGATAGAAAAGAATTTTGTAATAAAGAAAGGTATCCTTTTGCGAAAAAATTGTATAATGACTTTGATATGGAGAAATCTTTAAAAAATTTAGTAACTGATAGTAATACATATATTGTTATTGCAACAAGAGATGGAGATGAAATGGCTCTTCGCGAGATTATTGAAAAGGAAAGCGCGTATATTGGAGTTATTGGAAGTAAAAGAAAAGTAAAAGTAGTTTTGAATAATATTGCAAAGGACGGTGTAAAAAAAGAACTTATCGATAAAGTATGTGCACCAATTGGTTTAGATATTGGTTCAAATTCTCCTGAGGAAATTGCAATAAGTATTATCTCTGAAATACTTATGATTAAAAATGGTGGAAGTGCAAGGCAAATGAAGGAGGTTAAAAAGTGAAAAATTATGTTGTTGTTAGAGGTGCAGGCGATCTTGCTAGTGGTGTTATATATAGACTTTCAAATTCAGGATTTAATGTAGTATCACTTGAGACAAAAAAACCATCTGTTATAAGAAGAACGGTGTCTTTTGCACAGGCTGTGTATGATGATGAATATAAGGTTGAAGATAAATTAGCAGTTAAACTTGACTTAGATGATGTGGATTTTGAAAAAAAAATTAATAAACTTCTCGACGAAAAAAAAATACCTCTTGTAGTTGACCCTCAAGGTAAAACTATAGAAATATTAAAACCTAAAGTAGTAATTGATGCTATATTGGCTAAAAAAAACTTAGGTACAAATATTGATATGGCTGATATTGTTATAGGTCTTGGACCAGGATTCACGGCTGGAGAAGATGTTAATGCAGTTATTGAAACAATGAGAGGACATAATGTCGGAAGAGTAATATATAGCGGATCAGCTTTAAAGGATACTGGTATACCAGGAGTGATTGGAGGAGTCGCTAAAGAGAGAGTGATTAAATCTCCTTGTGCTGGAGAGATTGAACATATTGTTAAAATATCTGACCTTGTAAAAAAAGGCGATCCGATTTTGAAAGTTTCAGGTGAAATTGTATATGCTAGTATTTCTGGTGTGGTTAGAGGTCTTATTAATGAAGGCTATCTTGTTACAAAGGGTTTTAAAATTGCAGATATAGATCCAAGAGATGTTAAAGATAATTGTTTTACAATTTCAGATAAAGCAAGATCAATTGGAGGAGCAGTTTTAGAAGCAATATTAAATCTTAGTAATTTTAATTTTTAGAAATGATTGTTAGTATAAATAGCTTTTGATTAATGCTAAATACTGATATAATGGATATGTACTTAAATTATGTTCAAAATATCAAGGAAATGGTGTTATTATGAAAATGAATTTTAGCTTAAATTTAGTTCAAACTCAAAAGCTCGTTATGACTCCTGAATTAAGACAGTCAATTGAAATGTTGCAATATAGTTCTTTGGAGCTTAATGAATATATAAAAGAAGAACTGTTAAATAATCCAATATTGTCAAAAGATGAAGTTTTAAAAGTTGATAGTGAAAAAAATGAGATAAGTGAAGAAAAAAAAATAAATGATAAAGAAAATGATAATCAAGATAATGAAAGCAAAGAAGAATATAGTGTTGAAAATGAAATTGATTGGAAATCATTAGCAAATGATTTCTCTTCTGATAGATTTAAAAAAGTTAATTATGAAGTAAAAGATGAAGTTTCTTATGATAATTTTATTGCAAGTGAAGAAACTTTGAATGAGCATTTGCTTTTTCAGCTTCAATTGACTGTTCTTTCTAATAGATATAAAGAAGTTGCGAAGTATATTATAGAAAATATTGATACAAATGGATATTTAGATATTTCAAGTGACGAGGTAAAAGAAATATATGGGGTTAGCGATGATGAAATTGAAGAAATAATAAATACTATTCAAACATTTGAACCACTTGGAGTTGCTTCAAGAACGCTTGAAGAATGTTTATTAATTCAATCTCGGGTGAAGTATGAAGATGATTTAATTATTAAAGCCATTATAAAAAATCATTTAGAAAACTTGGGGTGCAATAGAATTTCTATTATTGCTAAAGCTTTAGGTGAACCTATTACTTGCGTTCAAGATGCATGTGATAAGATAAAAAAATTAGAACCTAAACCTGGAAGAAGCTATTCTTCTCTAAAAGATGTTAAGTATGTTACACCAGACGTTATTATTAACAAGGTTGATAATGAATATGTAATTGTGGTTAGTGATACGAGTGCGCCTAAACTATATATAAATAAATTTTATAGTTCTTTGTTAAATCAAAATCTCAATGACAGTACTACGGCTTATATTAAAGAAAAATTAAATGCAGCGCTGAAAATAATTAAAAATATTGAACAAAGAAGAAATACTATTTATAGAGTAGTTAAGTCGATTTTAGATTATCAATTAGATTTTTTTGAAAAAGGGCCAATGTATTTAAGAACACTTACTTTGAAGGATATAGCAGATGAAATTGAAGTTCATGAATCTACGGTTAGTAGAGCTATTAGTGGAAAATACATGCAATGTCCTAATGGACTATTTGAAATTAAATATTTTTTTCAAAGTGGTGTTTCAAGTTCATTTGGAGAAGGGGTATCGTCTGAGAGTATAAAGATGATTATTAAAGAGATGATTAATAAAGAAAATTCAAACAAACCTATTAGTGACCAGTTTATTTCTAATGAGCTAAATGAATTAGGTATTAAAGTTTCTAGAAGGACAATTGCAAAATATAGAGATGAACTTGGAATATTGTCATCCTCGAAGCGAAAAAGATATTAAATAAAAAAATTAACAAATAAAAAAAACTAATTGAGTATTCCATTTAAGATGTAATTATGGTATTATTAATCTAGTGATTGGTTTTTTTTTATACTTGATGGGACAAAATGTGACGTACGGACTTCAAATGTCCCGTGTGGAGGAATATATGCGAGAATTAAAAGAATGTAAAAATTGCATAAAGGTTGATGAAATCACATCGGTATTTAAAACGATTGCTCCTGAAATGGTGAAAGTTTTAGAAGACAGGTATAATATGCTTCGTATTATTAGTTATTTAGAACCTATTGGGAGAAGAAGTTTATCAAATAAACTTGATATTACTGAGAGAATTATTAGAAAAGAAGCAAACGTATTAAAAGAAAATAATTTAGTTGAATTTTCTCTTGAAGGGATGTCTTTAACTCTTACCGGTGAAAATACTCTTAGAATGCTAAATATATTTTTTAAAGATTTAAAAGGCATCAAGTCTCTTGAAGAAAAAGTGGCTGAAAAACTTAATATAAAAAAAGTTATAATAGCAGCATCGTCAGATGATGATAAATTACTTACTCTTAAAGAACTTGGAAAAGTTGGATCTGATTATTTAAATCAAATTTTATTAAAAGAAAGTGTTATTGGTGTAACGGGTGGTTCTTCTGTCGCAAGTGTAATTGATGTATTTAAAAAAGATAAGCTAGATTTTTCAAAATGCATAGTAATACCTGCTAGGGGTGGACTTGGTAATAAAGCTGAATTTCAAGCTAATACATTAGCAGAAAAATTGGCAAACAAGCTAGGTTCAAGTTATAAAACATTGTATACTCCTGACGTCTTATCTAAAAGCACTATTGATTTGCTTATGAGTGAACCCGAGATTAAAGAAACTATAGATACACTTGAAAAAATTGATTTATTAATTTTTGGAATTGGGAATGCTGAAACAATGTCAAAAAGAAGAAGTTTGAACAGTGAAAAAATTGGTATCATACTAAATAAGGGTGCGGTTTCAGAAGCATTTGGTTATTATTTTGATAAAAATGGAGAAATTGTACATGAAATGAGTACGATAGGTATTAAATTAAGTACTTTTAAAAAATTGGGTAATTTAATTGCTGTAGCTGGTGGTGAAGAAAAAGTTGCATCAATTATTTCAATATGTAAGCTTAATTCTAATCTAGTGTTAATCACAGATGAGAATGTTGCAAGGAAAATTATTAACGACAACTAAGGAGGAAGTAAAAATGAAGACAAAAGTAGCAATTAATGGATTTGGTAGAATTGGTAGAAATGCATTTAAGGTGGCAATGGCAAACAAAAATTTGAATTTTGATATTGTAGCAATTAATGATTTAACTGATGCTAAAACATTAGCTCATTTATTAAAATATGATAGTTTATTTGGTCAATTTGAAGGTACTGTTGAAGCTAAAGAGAGTTCTCTTGTTGTTAACGGTAAAGAAATTAAGATTTTTGCCGAAAGAGATCCTGAAAATTTACCTTGGGGTGAACTTGGAATAGACATAGTAATTGAATCAACTGGTTTCTTTAGAAAAAGAGAAGGAGCTGAAAAACATATTAAAGCAGGAGCTAAAAAAGTTGTTATTTCTGCACCAGCATCTGGAGAAGACAAAACAATTGTTATGGGTGTAAACGACAATGAATATGATCCTAAGAATCATAATATTGTTTCAAATGCATCATGTACAACAAACTGTTTAGCACCATTTTCAAAAGTTATTGATGAAAATTTTGGTATTGTATCTGGTCTTATGACTACAATTCATTCTTATACAAACGATCAAAAAATTCTTGATGCTCCACACTCTGATTTAAGAAGAGCAAGAGCAGCAGCTGAGTCTATTATACCAACTACTACTGGTGCTGCAAAAGCAGTTGCTTTAGTACTTCCTCAATTGAAAGGTAAAGTTAATGGTATGGCAATGAGAGTTCCAACTCCAGATGTTTCAATAGTTGATATTGTATTTGAGGTAGAAAAAACTGCTAGTGCGGAAGAAGTAAATGCAGCTCTTAAAGTAGCAGCTATGGAAGGATCTTTAAAAGGTATTTTAGGCTATTCTGATGAGCCTTTAGTTTCAAAAGATTATTTAAAAGATCCAAGATCTTCAATAGTTGATGGTTTATCAACTATGGCTATAGGTGATAGATTAATAAAAGTTGTTTCATGGTATGATAATGAATGGGGATATTCAAACCGTGTAATCGATTTAGTTTCATTTATGATTGAAAAAGGATTATAAAAAAACAGCCCTGAAATTTCAGGGCTTTTTACCTTGTTAAAAATCTTTATTGGAGGGACAAATGCTTAATAAAAAAACACTTGAAGACATCGTAGTAGAAGGAAAAAAAGTTTTGGTAAGATGTGATTTTAATGTGCCGATTGAAGATGGTAAAATTACAGATGAAAATAGAATATTAGGAGCACTTCCTACTATTAAATATCTATTAGAAAATAATGCTAAAATTATTCTTTGTTCACATATGGGAAAACCAAAAGGTGAGTATAAAAAAGAACTTAGTCTTGAGCCAGTTGCAAAGAGACTAGGTGAATTTCTAAATCAAAATATTATTTTCAACTCAGAAGCAGAAGTAGTTGGAAAATCAACTTTAGACGCGGTTAAAAAATTAAATAATGGTGATATACTTCTTTTAGAAAATACTAGATTTAGAAAAGAAGAAACAAAAAATGGTGAAGAGTTTTCTAAAGAGTTAGCGTCACTTGCAGATGTTTTTGTTAACGACGCATTTGGAACTGCACATAGAGCTCATTCATCAACTGTAGGAGTTACAAAGTATATTAAGACTTCAGTTTGTGGGTATTTAATACAAAAAGAACTAGATTTTCTTGGCAGTGCTATTGAAAGTCCTAAAAGACCATTTGTAGCTATTCTAGGAGGAGCAAAAGTTTCAGATAAAATAAAAGTAATTGATAATTTGCTTGAAAAAGTTGATACTCTTATTATTGGTGGAGGCATGGCATATACATTCCTTAAAGCTATGAACTATAAAATTGGAAATTCACTTGTAGAGGAAGAAAAGTTAGAGTATTCTTTTTTAATGCTTGAAAAAGCAAAAGCAAAAGGTATCAATTTACTTCTACCTATTGATAATGTTATAGCTGACAAATTTGATAGAAATGCAACTCCTATTGTAACAGAAAATGAGAATATTAAAGATGGATATATGGGACTTGATATAGGACCTAAAACATCAAAATTATTTGCTGACGCTGTAAAAAATGCTAAAACTGTTATTTGGAATGGACCAATGGGAGTGTTTGAGTTTGAGAATTTTTCAAAAGGAACAGTAGAAGTTGCTAAAGCATTAGCTGAATCTGATGCTACAACAATAATTGGTGGTGGAGATAGCGCAGCAGCTGTTAATATTCTGGGATTTGGAGATAAAATGACACATATTTCAACTGGTGGAGGAGCTTCTTTAGAATTTTTAGAAGGGAAAAAACTACCAGGTATTGAAGCTTTGAGTGATAAAAATTAGTAAATTAGAAATGGATTGTTATAAAAATTATATAAGTAAATTACTTTATTATTTTAAAGAGGTGAAATAATGAGAATACCAATTATTGCTGGAAACTGGAAGATGAATATGACAATAAAAGAAGGAATCGAATTTATTGGAAAAATCAAACCTTCTGTAAAGGGAACTGATGTTGAAGTACTAATTTGTGCACCTTATGTTATGTTAAAAGATTTAGTTGAAGCAGCAAAAGGATCAAACGTTAAAATTGGTGCAGAAAATATGCATTATGAAGAAAAAGGTGCTTTTACTGGTGAGATATCTCCACTGATGTTAAAAGAAATTGACGTGGATTATGTTATTCTTGGACATTCTGAGAGAAGACAGTATTATAATGAGACAGATGAAACTGTAAATAAGAAATTAGTTAAAGCATTAGAATTTAAAATTTCTCCTATTGTTTGTGTTGGTGAAACTCTTGATCAAAGAGAAGGAGATTTAACTAAAGACGTTTGTAAAGTTCAAATTGAGGGAGCATTTAATAATATTAATCAAGATGATGTTGAAAAAATTGTTATTGCATACGAACCTATTTGGGCTATAGGAACAGGAAAAACTGCTACAAGTGAAGAAGCAAATGAAGTAATAATGTATATCAGAAATGTAATAAAAGGTTTGTATGATGAAGAAACTTCTGAAAAAGTAAGAATTCAATACGGTGGAAGCGTAAAACCTAGCAATGTTGAAGAAATTATGAATGAATCAGATATAGATGGTGCTTTAGTTGGTGGTGCAAGCCTTAAAGCAGATAGTTTTGTTGAATTAGTGAATTTTTAAGGAGATAAAATATGGTTAAACCAGTAGCGTTAATAATTTTAGATGGTTGGGGAAAAAGCAATATGAATAATGGTAATGCAATATTTAATGCAAATACTCCCAATTATGATGGCTACATGAAAAAATTTCCAAATACTCTCTTGGGAGCAAGTGGATTAGATGTTGGATTACCTGATGGACAAATGGGAAATTCAGAAGTAGGACATTTAAATATTGGTTCAGGAAGAGTAATTTATCAAGCTTTAACAAGAGTTACAAAGTCCATTAAAGATGGAGATTTTTTTGAAAATGAAGTGTTACTTAAGGCTGTAAATAACGCTAAAATCAATAACTCTTCACTTCATTTAATGGGACTTCTCTCTGACGGTGGTGTTCACAGTCATATAAAACATTTATTTGCATTTTTAGATTTAGCAAAAAGAAATGGTGTAGATAAAGTTTATCTTCATGCTTTTTTAGATGGTAGAGATACTCCACCTCAAAGTGGAATTAATTATTTGGCTGAGGTCGAAAATTATATGAAGAAAAACGAAATTGGTAAAATTGCAACTATTTCGGGTAGATATTATGCAATGGATAGAGATCAAAGATGGGAAAGAGTTGAAATAGCATATAAAGCTCTTGTAAATGGAGAGGGTAATAAATCAACTTCCGTTAAAGATGCTATTGAAAAATCATATGCTGAAGGATTAACAGATGAATTTGTGCTACCAACAGTTATCTTAGAAAATAATAAGCCTACTGCAACAATTTCAGAAAATGATTCTATCATATTTTTTAATTTTAGACCTGATAGAGCAAGAGAAATTACAAGATCGATTGTTGATATAGATTTTAATGGTTTTAAGAGAAATTATTTTAAAACAGATTTTGCTTGCTTAACTGAGTATGATGTTACAATTAAAAATGTAGATGTTGCATATAAACCAAATAAAATTACAAATACTTTAGGTGAATATATTAGTAAACTAGGAAAGAAACAACTAAGAATTGCTGAAACAGAAAAGTATGCACATGTAACCTTCTTTTTTAATGGTGGTGTTGAAGAAGCTAATCCTAATGAAGATAGAGTTTTAATTCCATCTCCTAAAGTGGCTACTTATGATTTAATGCCTGAGATGAGCGCATATTTAGTAACAGAAGAGTTGCTTAAGAGAATCGATGAAGACAAATATGATTTAATTATATTAAATTTTGCAAATCCTGATATGGTAGGACATACAGGCGTTATGAGTGCAGCTGTTAAGGCTGTCGAAGTTGTCGACGAATGCTTAGGAAGAATAATTAATAAATTAGAATCAAAAAATGGTAAAATGATTATCACAGCAGACCATGGAAATGCAGAAAAAATGATTGATTTTGAAACAAATTCTCCTATGACTGCTCATACTACGAATCATGTTCCTTGTATATTACTTGGGGAAGGAAACGTAGAGTTAAGAAAAGATGGTAAATTGTGTGACCTTGCACCAACTTTGCTTGAATTAATGCAAATTGAAAAACCATCAGAGATGACTGGTGAAAGTATTATAGTTAAGACTACTATATAAATAATAGTCATATATAAATTAATATGGAGGTATGAAAATGTCTACAATTATTGGTGTTTATGGAAGAGAAATTTTAGATTCAAGAGGTAATCCTACTGTAGAAGTTGAAGTTTACTTAGAAGATGGTACTGTTGCAAGAGCAGGAATTCCTTCTGGTGCATCTACTGGAGCGTTTGAAGCTGTTGAACTTCGTGATGGTGACAAAGGAAGATATCTTGGAAAAGGTGTTGAAACTGCAGTTAATAATGTAAATGAAATTATTGCACCAGAATTAGTTGGAATGAGTTGTTTTGATCAAGTAGAAATCGATCAAATGATGATTGATTTAGATGGCACTCCAAACAAAGCAAAATTAGGAGCAAATGCGATCTTAGGTGTTTCTATTGCGGTAGCAAAAGCGGCAGCTGAAACTCTTGGATTACCACTTTATAATTATATTGGTGGAGTAAATGCAAAAACTTTACCAGTACCAATGATGAATATATTAAATGGTGGATCACATGCTGATAATAACGTCGACATACAAGAATTTATGGTAATGCCTGTTGGAGCTCCTACATTCAAAGAAGCTTTAAGAATGGGTGCTGAAGTTTATCATAGTCTTAAAGCTGTTTTAAAAGCAAAAGGATTAAGTACAAGTGTTGGTGATGAGGGTGGATTTGCTCCAGACTTAAAGTCAAATGAAGATGCCTTTAAATTTATTGTTGAAGCAATTGAAAAAGCAGGTTATAAACCAGGCGAAGAGGTAATGATTGCAATTGATACAGCAGCGACTGAAATTTATGATACTGAAACTAAATTATATAACTTAGAAGCGGAGGGAATCAAAAAAACTGCTGAAGAAATGGTAGATTATTATGAGATGTTAATAGGAAAATATCCAATTATCTCAATTGAAGATGGTCATTCAGAAGAAGATTGGGATGGATGGAAAATTATGACTGAGAGATTAGGATCTAAGATTCAAATCGTTGGTGATGACCTTTATGTTACAAATGTAGAAAGACTTGCAAAAGGAATTAAGAATAATTCTTCTAATTCTATTTTAATTAAACTTAACCAAATCGGAAGTGTTACTGAAACTTTAAACACTATTCAAATGGCAAATAGAGCTGGTTATACTACTGTTGTTTCTCATAGATCTGGTGAAACTACAGATTCTACAATTGCTGATTTCGCAGTAGCTGTAAACGCTGGTCAAATAAAAACAGGAGCTCCAGCAAGAATTGAAAGAGTTGAAAAATACAATCAATTATTAAGAATTGAAGATATGCTTGGTACAAGTTCAATTTATCCAGGTATTGATACATTCTTTAACTTAAAATAGTAAAAATCAATTTAATAATAAGAAGTTACATATAATTTATTGATTATATGTAGCTTCTTTTTTACTTAATTTTGTTGCTTTATAAGTATTGATATGTTAAAATAACAATGTTGAAGAAGTATAAGGGAGGGGATTTTATGTCAGCCGTAATAACAGCTGTTTTTGTAATAGCCTGTTTAGTATTAATCGTTAGTATATTAATGCATTCAGGTAGAAGTGCAGGACTTTCTGGTGCAATTGGCGGAGGTGCTGAGCAACTTTTTGGAAAGCAAAAAGGAAGACAATATGATACTTTGTTTGATAGAGTAACTAAAATTGGAGCTGTACTATTTATTGTTTTAGCTATTGCTTTAACTGCTTTACAGAGATAATTTTTATATACATCTATCAAAATAATAAATTGCTTAAAAGTTGATGCTGTAATCATGAATTTGGTTACAGTATTAAATTGTTTATAGCAATTTTTTGTTAGTATTTTATTATTATTATTGAACTTATTTTATTTATTAGAGGAGGACAAAAGATGCAAACGGTTATAATGACGGCAATTGCTTCAGGAGTAATTGCACTATTTTTTGCTTTCTTTCTAACGTCTAGCAAAATTAACAATATGTCAGCGGGCAATGAAAGAATGCGTGAAATATCAGGGTACATTCATGAAGGGGCAATGGCTTTTCTAAAAAGAGAGTATAAAGCATTAGTTATTTTTGCATTAGTGTTATTTGCTGTAATCGCGGTAGGTATTAATATTAAAACTGCAATTTCATTTATTATTGGTGCATTCTTTTCTGCATTAGCTGGATACATTGGTATGTCAGTTGCTACAAAAGCAAATGTAAGAACTGCAAATGCTGCCAAAGAAAATGGAATGAACAAAGCGTTATCAGTTGCATTTAGTGGTGGAGCTGTAATGGGAATGACAGTTGTAGGCCTTGGACTTATAGGAATAAGTGTTTTATTCTACATATTTAAAGATCCACAAATTATAACTGGTTTTGGACTTGGAGCATCATCTATTGCTCTATTCGGCCGTGTTGGTGGTGGAATTTATACTAAAGCTGCAGATGTTGGTGCAGATTTAGTTGGTAAAGTAGAAGCAGGAATTCCAGAAGATGATCCAAGGAATCCAGCAGTTATCGCAGATAATGTTGGTGATAATGTTGGTGACGTTGCGGGAATGGGAGCAGATTTATTTGAGTCTTACGTTGGATCAATTATTGCGTCTATTACTCTTGGAGTAGCAAGTAAGTACGGACCAGCAGGTGCAACTTTTCCTTTAGCACTAGCTGCAGTAGGTGTTTTAGCTTCTGTTATTAGTACTTTTTTTGTTAGAGGAAACGAATCAGCAGATCCTCATAAATCATTAAAACTTGCGACTTATGTAAGTGGTGGTATTGTGTTAATTTCATCATATATTTTAAGTGCTAAAATGTTAGGAACAACTGCTCCGGCTTCTGCTATCACAGCAGGTCTAATTGCAGGATCACTTATAGGATTTGTTACAGAAGTATATACTTCTGGTGATTATAAATTTGTAAAGAGAATCGCTAAACAAGCTGAAACAGGTGAAGCAACAACAATTATCTCTGGAATAGCAGTTGGCTTTTATTCAACAGCCTTTCCAATACTATTTATTGCAGCAGCAACTTTAATAGCTTTTAAATTTGCTGGTCTTTATGGTATTGCGCTTGCAGCAGTTGGAATGCTTTCAACAGCTGGTATAACAGTTGCAGTTGACGCATATGGACCGATTGCAGATAATGCTGGTGGTATTGCAGAAATGTGTGAATTACCAAAAGAAGTAAGAAATATTACAGATAAACTTGATGCAGTAGGTAATACAACTGCTGCAATCGGTAAAGGATTTGCAATTGGTTCTGCAGCACTTACAGCTCTTGGACTTTTCGCAGCTTATTCTCAAGCAGTTGGACTTAAAACTATTGATATTTTAAACCCATATGTTGTTGTTGGTTTATTCATTGGGGGTATGCTACCATTCTTATTCTCAGCTATGACTATGGAATCAGTTGGTAAAGCCGCTTTTGAAATGATTGAAGAGGTAAGGAGACAGTTTAAAGAAATTCCAGGAATTATGGAAGGAACCGGAAAACCTGAATATGCAAAATGTGTTGATATTTCAACATCAGCAGCATTAAAAGAAATGGTTATGCCAGGTGTTATGGCAGTTGGTTCTCCGCTTGTAGTTGGTCTTTTACTAGGAACTCAAGCACTTGGTGGAATGCTTGCTGGTGCGCTTGTTACAGGAGTACTACTTGCAATATTCATGTCTAACGCAGGTGGAGCTTGGGATAATGCAAAGAAGTATGTAGAAGAAGGTAATCACGGTGGAAAAGGAAGCGATGCTCATAAAGCTTCTGTAGTTGGAGATACTGTAGGTGATCCGTTCAAAGATACTTCTGGACCTTCAATTAATATTCTTATCAAATTAATGACTATTGTATCATTGGTATTTGCACCAATATTTTTACACTTTGGGTCTTTAATATAAATAAATAAGAAATAATACAATATATAATAGGATTGCATAATAAAAAATGCAATCCTATTAATTTTTTTATAGGCTATTTAATTGTTTTAACAAAATATCTATATTTATATTATATTTTTTTGATAGAAGATCAATTGTATCGAATAGATGTGTACATAGAATGCAACAATCAGCTATAGCGTCATAACTTCTAAATATATTTTCTGCTTGTGGATATTTTTCGACTATATCAAAAATTTCATCATTTTTATTAATCATAAATGCCTCCTTTATAATATTTAAATAAGCTCAATACAATAATAGTTTAAAAGAGTATATTAGTAAAGAAAATAAAAATAAATAAATTCATACATACGAAAATGGGGTATAATAGTAATGTGTTAAATCATAAATAGATAATTAATATTATGGAAAATTAGTTTTAATAATATTAACACACGAGTGGAGGAGAATATGCTTAAGAAAAAAATAATAGAATTTATAAAAGAATACGGAAATCCTGTATTTGATAAAGAAATATTTGATATATTTGATATAAAATCTGATGAAGTTGCTCTTATAAATAATTTACTAGAAGAGTTAGTCGCAGAGGGTAAACTTATAAAGACGAAAAAAAGAAAATTTGGTATTCCTGAAATGTTTAATATTTTAACAGGAAAGATGCAAATTACAAGTAAAGGGTTTGGTTTTTTTATACCAGATAACTCAGAAATTAAAGATATTTTTATTCCACCATCTGAATTAAATGGAGCTATGAATGGTGATACAGTTTTCATTAAAATAACAAAATCAAGTTCTGAAAATAAAAGACAAGAAGGTACAGTGATTGACATTGTAGAAAGAGGAACTCTTAGTGTTGTTGGTACTTTTCAAAGTAGTAAAAATTTTGGATTTGTTGTGCCAGATGATAAAAAGATCCATTCTGATATTTTTATTCCTAATGGAAAAACATCGGGCGCAAAAACTGATGATAAAGTAGTTGTAAAAATACTTAAGTATTCTGAAGATGACAGAAAACCCGAGGGTAAAGTTATAGAAATACTAGGAAATAAATCAGATCCTGGTGTAGATATACTTTCAATAATTAGAAAGTTTGAATTGCCTGAAAACTTTCCAAAAAAAGTCGAAAATGAAGCGAATAAAGTCCTTGAAGATGTAAGTGAAGATGAAATTAAAAGTAGAAAAGACTTTAGGAACCAAACAATTGTAACTATTGATGGCGCCGATGCAAAAGATTTAGATGATGCTGTTTCAGTAAAAAAATTAGATAATAATAATTTTGGACTTTGGGTTCATATTGCTGATGTTTCTTATTACGTTAGAGAAAATTCAAAACTAGACAAAGAAGCATTTAAAAGAGCAACGAGTGTTTATTTGATTGATAGAGTTATTCCAATGCTTCCAAGAAGACTTTCAAATGGTATATGTAGTTTGAATCCTAATGTTGATAGATTAACTCTTACTTGTTATATGGAGATAAATTCTAAAGGTAAAGTTGTGGATCACGAAATATTTGAATCTGTCATTAAAACAAATGAGAGAATGACCTATAAAGATGTATCAGATATATTAGACGGTGTTGAGAGTGAAGAATTAAATAAATATAATTATCTAAAAGATTTCTTTGAAAATATGAAAGACCTTAGTCTAATTTTAAGAAAGAAAAGAGATGAAAGGGGTACTATTGACTTTGATTTTCCTGAGCCAAAAATAATATTAGATGAAAGTGGAAAACCTCTTGATATAGTTAAGGCAGAAAGACGTATTGCAAATAGAGTAATTGAAGAATTTATGCTAGCGGCAAATGAAACAATTGCTGAGCATTTTTATTGGATGGAAATTCCATTTGTATATAGAATTCACGAAACGCCTTCTGAAGAAAAAATAAAAGACTTTAATAAGTTTATTTATAACTTCGGATACTCAATAAAAGGTTCGTTAGAAGAAGTTCATCCAAAAGCAGTCCAAGAAGTGCTTAAAAAGGTAAAAGGCGAGCATGAAGAACATATTCTTTCAAAACTTATGCTTAGATCACTAAAACAAGCAAAATATTCTCCAACTGATGAGGGTCATTTTGGGCTTGCTGCTGAGCATTATACTCATTTTACATCTCCGATAAGAAGGTATCCTGATTTACAAATTCATAGAATAATACATGAAGTTTTAAGAGGCAAGCTTACAGAAAGTAGAATTGCAAAACTTAATGAGATTGTAGAACTTTGTTCAAATCAATCTTCCAAGAGGGAGAGGATTGCTGAAAAAGCTGAAAGAGAAACAGATGATTTAAAAATGACAGAATATATGCTAGATTATGTAGGAGAAGAATATGACGGTATTATTTCATCAGTAACGAATTTTGGAGTTTTTGTTGAACTTGATAATACTGTAGAAGGTCTAATGAGAGTTAACGAAATGAAAGATGATTATTACGTTTTTGATGAAGCAAATTATAAATTAGTAGGTGAGAGGACAAACAATTATTATGCAATAGGAGACGAAGTTAGGATAGAAGTAGTAAAAGTAAATGTAGATCTAAGAGAAATTGATTTCAGAATTGTTAGAAAACTATAACATTTACGAGAAAATAGTTACAATTTGATGAAATTTTTCATTTTGTAACTATTCTGTTATTTTTATTTGATAATATTGAATTAGAGATAAATATTTTAACTACTCCCCCCTCTTTAGTAGTGTAAAAAATTGTTAGAAGAAATTAATTTTTCTTCTTTCTTTTTGTTTATAATAGAAAAAGGGTTTATAGATATTATGTATGAGGTGAAAAATGTATAAAATGGTTTATAGCGATATGGATGGAACTTTACTTAATTCAAAGAAGGAAATAAGTACTGAAAATTATGAAGTAATAAAAAAATTAAAAGAAAAAGATATTATTTTTGGAATAGCCACTGGGAGAATTTACCCAGCGGCAAAAATTTACTCCAAAGAACTCGATATAAATTCACCACTTATTTGTTCAAATGGTGCTATGGTAGTTGATGTAAATAATGACGAAATTATTATTTCTAATCCGCTCGACGCTCCAACAATAAATGAAATTGTAGATATAATAAAAAAATATGATGTTTATTTTCATTTATACGATAAAGATACAATATATGCAGAAAAATACGATTTAGTTATAAAATATTTTAGAGAGTTTTCAGAGAAACTTCCAGATGATTTAAAAGTTAAAACAAGCGTGGTAAAAGACATAAATACTATAATTACTAGTAAAACTATTTATAAAATTGGAGTATATTTTGATGATAGTGAGACTTCAATAAATATGATAAAAGAATTAAAAAGATTAAATAATATAGAAAGTTGTAAGTCAATGAGTTATATGTATGATATAATGGCGAAAAATATTAATAAAGGGTATGCCCTTAAACAGTTAGGAGAGTATTTTGGGATTGAGAAGGATTCCATTATGACATTTGGAGACAACGAGAATGATATTAGTATGTTAAAATATGCTGGAAAGGGAATCGCTATGGATAATTCAAGTGATGAAATAAAATTAAATGCTGACTTTATAACAAAAACTAATGATAATCATGGAGTTAGATATGCAATAGATAAATTTATACTAAATAAATAAGAAAAATTATTTATTTATACAAAATATAGGTGAAATATAGTATAATTATTGTATGAATAGGAGGCTGAAAATATGAAAAAACCTTCAGTATATATAATTATACTTTTTTTATTGATAATATTTATTAATGGCAATTTTTTTGCTTTTTCATATGATAATTTATCAGAAAACAAAGATATTACTGTTTATATAGCAGGTGATAACAATTATCCGCCTTATGAATTTTTAGATGAAAAAAATGAATTTAAAGGTTTTAATGTAGATATTTTAAAAGCAATTGCTAAGAAAGAAGGATTTAAAATCAAGTTTATGCCGCGTCCCTGGAAAGCTGCAATAGATTTGCTTGAATTTGGCGAAGTGGATTTAATTCAAGGGATGACTAAGAGTGAAGAGCGAAGTAAAAAGTTTGATTTTTCTGATAGACTTATCAGTAATGAACAAGTTATTTTTGTAAATAAAGATACAACTTATATTTCAAGTTTAGATGACTTAAAAGGAAGAAAAATATCATATCAAAAAGGTGATATAAGCTATGAAATTCTTAAAGGTAAAGAAGGCATTGAATTAGTTGAATTTGAAAATCAAAAAGAGGCTATTGATGCTTTGTTAAATAAAAAAGTTTCAGCATTTATTGGAAATAAACTTACAGGGATTTATAACCTTCAAAAACAAGGAAATATAGAGCTTGTCAAGATTGTAGGTTCGCCTATTTTTAGCATTGATTATTCTTCTGCTGTAAAAAAAGGAAATACTGAATTACTTAGTGTAATTAATAAAGGCATTAAAGCAATAAAAAGTGATGGTACTTATGATAAAATTTATAAAAAATGGTTTGGAGAAACATTTGTTAATAATTCGAAGTATTTAGAGAAGATATTCGCAGTATTACTAATAATATTAATTCTTGTTGTTTTAATAGGATTAATAGTTGCTATAATTAACAAAAAACTGAAAAATGAAGTTGAAAAACGTACAAAGGAAATAAAAGAAAAGCAATTTGAAATTGAAAAAAACTATAGACAGAGTATTAATATTTTTGAAGGAGTTCCAAGTGGAATTATTGCTTTTAATAATGATAACGAAATCGTTCTTTTTAATAATTGTGCTGTAAAACTTCTTGATATAAAACTTATGAAAGGAATGAAACTTACTGAACTTAATTTGAATGAAAAATTTAATATTAATATAACAGATAGTGATGAAAAAATAAGAAACTCAGTAAGTTTTTCAAGAGAAAACAAAAAATATTATATTGATTACTCTTTTTCTAGAGTGGTAGGGCCTCATAAAAAAGAGGGGAGTATTCTTCTTTTACATGATTATACAGAAGAAAAGTTTTTACAAGATGCTATTAGCCATGACGATAAAATAAATTCGTTAGGGAGGCTTATTGCTGGCATAACTCATGAGATTAAAAGTCCGCTTAATTCAATGAAAAGTTATTTAGACATATTACCATCAAGATATGATTCGATAGAATATATTAAAAATTTAGAAAAAGTTTTTAATGAAGAAATATTAAGATTAGATCAAATGGTTACAAATATTTTAGATTTTGCTAGATATGATTCAACGAAGATGGATAGCTTTAACATTCACCAAATTATAGAAGAAGCTGTTGTGCTTTTTAAATTAAATGTTATTACAAGAAATATTAAAATTGAAAATATAACTAATGAATTTTATATATATGCAAATATTCAGCAATTTAAACAAATGGTTATTAATATTATTCAGAATGCAATAGATGCATCAGCTTCTGGAGATTTGATTATTATAAGGTCGTTTAAAAAACTTAGTAAAATAATTATTGAAATTGAGGATGAGGGTGAAGGAATTTCTGAGGATATGATAGAAAATTTGTATGATCCTTTTCTTTCAACAAAATCTAATGGTAATGGACTAGGACTTTTTATTACAAAAAAATTAGTTGAATTAAATAATGGAAATATAGAATTTGATTCGGATTTAGATGACGGAACTACTGTAAGATTGATTTTTGAAAATGAACAGACCAATATTTAAGCAGTTACTAGTTTATTGTTAAGATATTATTACTAATGAATTAATATATTGACTTAAGGTTTATAACTATGATAAAATTTCAATTGTTGTTAATATGAATTTCGATGGAAGAGTTATATAAGTAGGTGTTTTTATGGCAATTGGTAAACTAATTTCAAATAATAAAAAAGCAAGACATGACTACTTTATTGAAGAAGTTTATGAAGCTGGATTAGTTCTTAAAGGAACTGAAGTTAAATCGATAAGAAACGGTAAAGCCAGTGTAAAAGAAGCATATGCAGAAATAAATAACGGAGAAGCGTGGATACTTAATATGAATATTAGTCCTTATGAACAAGGAAATATTAACAACGTTGATCCTCTTAGAAAAAGAAAATTACTTTTAAAGAAAAAAGAAATTTTAAAACTTATAAGCTATACTACTCAAAAGGGCTTAACGCTTATACCATTAAGATTATATATTAATGATAAAGGTAAAGTTAAAATTGAAATTGCTGTAGCAAAAGGTAAAAAACTTTACGATAAAAGGCAAACTATTGCAAAAAGAGATGCAGATATGAGAATGAAAAAAGAATCAAGTTTAAAAAATTATTAACTTGATTTTTATATAATATATGGGGGCGTAAAGGTTTCGACAGGGGTAAGGAAATTTAGTAAGCGAGTCGTGTTTATTGGTTTGGGGTACACGTAAAAGAACTGGACCATAAATTAAACGCAGACAATAATTACGCGTTAGCTGCATAAGCAGCCATCCAGTTAGTTGCTTTTTTTTCTTGCCGCACTAACAACAGGATAACTTTTGCAAGGAGCGATTAGTAAGAAGGCTTCGCATTACTATGGACCTTTAGAAGCTGGTCCGATTTTAAGCCTGTTACATGGCGTAAAAAAGGACGAGAATTAAATATGTAACTATACTCGTAGAAAGCTACTTAGATTTACTTTTGGACGTGGGTTCGACTCCCACCGCTTCCACCAACCATATCCACTTCCAAATTATTCGGAAGTGGATATTTTAATGAATAATAAATGAATACTCTACTGTTATAATACTCAATAATAGGGTATTATAACAGTAGAGCTTTTTTTATATAGACTAATAAAAAATATATAGAGGATGATTTTATGAATTTTGAATTACTATTTACGCTTGCTATAAACAATATAAGAAGTTACTTATTTTTATGGGTTCTAAATTTCACATTGATAATTACTGCTGTTGATCTAAATGAACCACGTAAAAGCATTCTTGTAACGATGTTATTTTCTATATTAATTTCATTGGTTGCTATAGCTATGCTTACATATTATAATAGCGACTTATCTCGTGATGCTAACAAAGGTAGATTTGTTAAAAACATTAAGGATAAAAAGAAAATTTTTAGGAAAATTGCTATAGTTTCTTATATAGCCACTTTTTTAGTTTTGCTTTTACTCTATTTTTCTAAAACTATTGTTGCTCCGTATTTTATATACACTGGACCATTCAATTTGATTGTGCTTTTTATAGTTATTAATTTAAATGATATTTATATTAATAGCAAATATGATCAATTAAAATCTATGAGCTGGGTATTTGATTATAAAAGGAATCCTAAAATTAGAACAATGGCTGAAACTAATATAGTTTCAATGTCGATTTTTGATGAGAATAACAATTTTATTTATGAAAAAGAAGAGGAATCAATTAACGTAGAAAATTTTGTTAAAAAGCTTCCGCCTGGAACTATTGCAAAAAACAAAAATATTAAGACTCCTAATTTTAAAAATATCAAGTTTGATGAAATTTTTAATTATAATAGTGTTGATCAATATAAAACTTTACTTCTAAAAAAGTCAAATGAAGAAGATATAAAGAAATTTAGGAAATATATCAATGTACTGGATAAGTATTCTAAATTATATAATTATTTTGATAAAACAGTTAAGTGTTGCCGAGTTAGAGTCACTGTTAATTCAAATGTTATAGATAACTATGTAGAAGATTGTGATTATATTAAAAAATTCTCAAATACAAAAGATGTTGAACTCGCTTCTTTATCGATAAAAATG
Source organism: Helicovermis profundi (assembly GCF_033097505.1). Lineage (NCBI taxonomy): Bacteria > Bacillati > Bacillota > Clostridia > Peptostreptococcales > Caminicellaceae > Helicovermis > Helicovermis profundi. The sequence continues at coordinate 1,276,271 of NZ_AP028654.1, forward strand.
AATAATAATTTAGCTAAATTATCAGTCAAAAAATTTCTTGAAAGTTATGGTAAAGCAATTAAAGATTATGATATTAAAAAAGAAAAAAATAGAATTATTTTATTTGATAAAAGTACAGAAAAAATCAAAAAAAATGATGTAACATATTTACAGGAGGTAATGTCATTAAATATAGAAGAGTATAAATGTGTAAAGCAAGCAGAAAAAAAGAAAGATGAAATTGAACATTTTACGACTATTCAAGATTTTGTAAAGGGAAATTATTATAAAAGAAAAAAAGAAAAAGAAAAAGAAAAAGAGAAAAATGGCAAATCGCTTTACTTTTTGAATTTTGGAGAAATCTCATTCTATGTTTTTAAAGAAGATTTTAGTAGGTTAGCAGAGCTTGATAAATTCATTATTAGTAATTTTATTAATAAGGATATTATGGAAAGTATAAAATAAAGTGCCTTATAATTAAATTTTATGGTTTTTAAAAGTGGGTGAATTATATGAATATATTTATTGCAAGGCAACCAATACTTGATAAGAATTATAAAGTATTTGGATATGAACTGCTGTATCGCAACAATTTAAATAATTATTTTAGCAATGATATCTCTCACAACGCAGCAACTTCAATTTTACTAATAAATAGTTATGTGCATTTTGGTATTGATAATTTAGTTGGAGAGGCAAAAGCATTTATAAATTTTGATAAACATTTAATAAATTATGGTGTTGCTAAATTACTTGATAAAGACAAAATAATTATTGAAATATTAGAAGATGTTGCACCAGATGATAGATTAATGAAAAATATTTTAGAATTAAAAAATATGAATTATATTATTGCACATGATGATTACACAAAGAATAATAGGTATTCAGAAATAACTGAAGTTTGTAATTGGATTAAAGTTGATTTTATTGAAAATAGTAAGGAAGAAATTATATTTATTGTTAATAGATTTAAAAATAAAAGTAAAGTACTCTTAGCTGAGAAAGTTGAAACTAAGGAAGAATTTGAGTGGGCGAAAAACGTTGGTTTTAAATATTTTCAAGGTTATTATTTTGCAAGACCTTCGATAATGAAAAAGAAAAATTTGCCTGAAAATGCGCTTAAATATGTCCAACTAATGAATGAACTTAATGAGAAATATATTGATTATAAAAAAATAACAGATATAATCGTTACTGATATTTCACTTACTTATAGACTGCTTAAGCTGGTGAATTCTAAAACAAAATATAAAGATGAAGTTAATTCAATTCATCAAGCACTTACAATAATAGGTACTAGGGAGTTTAGAACTTGGCTATCGCTTGCAATGGTAAAAGATTTATCAAACTATGAAACAAATGAATCGGTAAGACTATCTATGCAACGTTCAAATTTTTTAAGTAAGATTGCCAAAACTTCTTCCTTATCTGATTATAGAGAAGAATTGGCCTTAATTGGTACTCTTTCTGTTATTGATACAATACTTGAAATGGATATGGAAGAGGCTCTAAAAAATATCCCAATAAATACTGAATTAAAATTGACTTTACTTGGTAAACAAACAAAATATTCAGATGCTTTTTCACTTTGTTTATTATATGAAAAAGGAAATTTTGATGAAGCTTTTAAATTAGCTCCATTAATAGAGTATGATATTGAAAATTTATCAAATGCTTATTTTGCGTCTGTTAAATGGGCGGATAATATATACAATCAACTAACTATAAAAACACTCTAATAAAACTGACTATGTCAATTGGAGTGTTTTTGCTTTTATTACAAATTTGAAACACATTTATTAATACGTTATAATTAAGTTAGTTAATGAAATACTAATCATATAAAAAACATCATTTGGAGGTAATGTGAAAGAAAATGTCAAATTACTATTAAATAACCTTCTACGGGCAATAGAATATGAAAGAGAAGAAGAAAGAGAAAGACATACTGAAGAAATAAAAAAACTTTCTGGATATGAAAGGGAGGAAAAAGGTAGAGCTTTTATAGGCTTACATAAAAGAAAAATCGGTCGATCTATGGGTGGCGATTGGATTTATGAATTTAGAAAAAACGGTTCAAAAGTACTTCCTGATACTGAAATTAGTATTGGGGACCAAGTTATTATTAGTCAATTTAATCCTCTTAATCATTTGAATCCAAGTGGTACAGTATATTCTATGTCAAAAAAAAATATTTCCGTCGCATTTCCAAGAGCCATTAAAATATCTAACTCAAATTCACTAAGGATGGACTTATTCGTAAACGATACTACTTTTAAAAGAATGGAAGAAGCACTTACTTATGCCAAAACACATACATTCCATAGGCTTCACACACTACTTTCAGGGGATTATTTAGTAGATACATCTGAAAGTGATATTCAAATAAATAACTTAAATGAAGTTCAAAATATTTCTATTAATAAAGCTATTGAAAACAATATTTTTTATAGCATTCAGGGGCCGCCGGGTACTGGTAAGACGTATACAGCCTCTTATTTAATTAAACAAATTCTTATTACAAAAAACAGAATTCTTATTAGTGCAGATTCAAATGCTGCTGTTGATAATTTGATTAGGAAGCTAACAGAACTTAAAATTGATGTATTAAGAATTGGAAATCCAATTAGAGTAAATAATGATTTAAAAGCATATACACTAGACTATAAAATCTTAAAACATGTAAAATATAAAGAAATAACTGAATTTGAAAAAGAAATTGAAAAATATAAATCTAAACAAGGAAGGTGTGTTAGACCGAATGCTAAAACGACTAGAGGTATACCCTATGACAAATTGCTTGAACTCGCGCTTTCAAATCAGTCTATGCGAGGACTTTCAAAAAAAACAATTAAATCAATGCGTCCATGGTTAAAAGCACAAAAAAAAATCGATGATTTATATAAAAAAATTCAAAGCAATAAAACTGAGATTCAGGAGTATTTAATCAATTCTCATAGAGTAATTGCTACAACAAATTCTACAGCGGGTTCAGATCTATTAAAATATGAAAATTTTGATTGGCTTATAATGGATGAATCAGCCCAGGCGTCAATTCCTTCTTCACTAATTCCAGTGCTAAAGGCAAATCGTTTTATTTTAATAGGAGATCATTTTCAGCTTCCACCAGTTGTTATTAGCTCAGAGGCAAAAAAACTGGGTCTAAGTACTTCATTAATGGATTATTTAGCTAATAAATATCCATATCAATTAACGCGCTTAGAAGTGCAATACAGAATGAATTTAAAAATAAATAATTTGGTTAGTAAGTTGTTTTATAATAATAAATTAATTCCCGATATCAGTGTTAGAGATAGGTTGATTAAAAAACTTTATAATGAGAATATTATAGAAGTAATTGATGTAAGTGGACATGAACTTAGAAAAAAAGATTCTAAATCATACTATAATAATTTCGAAATTGACAAGGTGATAGATTATATTGAAACACTAAAGTCAAAGGGAATTGAGGATAGTCAAATTGCTGTGATTTCACCATATAAAGCACAGACAATTAAAATAAAAGATTTAATTAAACATGAAATTGAAGTAGATACAGTTGATTCTTTTCAAGGAAGAGAAAAAGATATAGTAATAATATCTTTTGTTAGAGCAAATTTGAACGAGAGAGTTGGGTTTTTAAATGACTATAGACGATTGAACGTTTCAATTAGTAGAGCAAAATCAAAACTTGTGCTAGTTGGAAATTTTAAAACGCTTAAAACGGATAAACTCTTTAACAATATGTTAAACATAATAAAAAATTAATATGATATAATAAATTAATACTAATTAAAGTGAGGTAATGTTATGAATTTTAATGAAAAAGTTGAAAGTTTAAGAGATGATATAATTAAAACAACACAAGAGTTTATTAGAGTTAAGAGTGTAAAAAGCGAACCAAAAGAGAATATGCCATTTGGTGAAGGCGTCGATAATGCTTTGAAATGGATTCTAAATAAATCTGAAGAGTTTGGTTTTAATATTAAAAATGTTGATAATTACGGCGGGCATGCAGAAATAGGAAGCGGAGAAAAAGTATTAGGTATTTTAGCACATGTCGATGTTGTACCAGAAGGAAATGATTGGACTTATCCTCCATATGCAGCTGAAATTCACAATGACAAAATATATGGAAGAGGTACAATAGATGATAAAGGACCATTAATTGCTGCTCTTTTCGCTATGAAAGTTATAAAAGATTCAGGAATTAAATTAAATACTAAAGTAAGAGCAATCTTTGGTACGGATGAAGAATCGGGATGGGATGGAATAAATTACTACTTTTCAAAAGAAAAAGCTCCAGATTTTGGATTTACACCTGATGCAGATTTTCCAGTTATTCATGGTGAAAAAGGTATTGTTATTTTTAATTTTAATAAAAAATTCGAAGAATGCTTAAATGATGGTGGTATAAAAGTATTAAGCATAAAGGGTGGAAACAGACCTAATATGGTGCCGGATTATTGTGAGGCTAGACTTATAGATACAAAAGGGTTTAAGCATATTTTAGATGCATATAATAAAGAAAAAAATTCAAATCTAGTTCTTGAAATGGATGGAGAAATTACAGTGATTAAGTCATATGGTGTTTCTGCTCATGGTTCACTTCCAGAAAGCGGAGTTAATGCAATAAGTCTTATGTTAGAATTTCTAAATTTACTAGATTTAGAAATTGGAGATTTAACTAATTTTATTAGATTTTATTCAAGAACTATTGGTATGGACTATTATGGCGAACGAATAGGATGCGATTTTGAGGATATAGAATCTGGAAAATTAATTTTTAATGTCGGTGTAATTGATTTAAATAAAGATACTGTTACAATGGCGATTAATATAAGATATCCAATTACAATTAATTACGAAGACGTTATAAATGGAATAAAAAAAATAACAAATGAAAATGGTATAACTTTAGATGTATTAGAACATAAGAAACCAATTTATATTCCAAAAAACAATGAATTAATTATTAAACTTATGGATGTTTATAGAGAAGAAACCGGCGATATTAAAAGCGAGCCAATAACTATTGGTGGTGGAACTTATGCAAGGTCTTGCCCTAATATTGTAGCATTTGGTCCTTTGTTTCCAGAAGAAGAGGAATTAGCTCATCAAAAAAATGAGTTTATTGGTATAGATGAATTAATTAAAATGACAAAAATTTATACTAAAGCAATATATGAATTAACAAAATAGTAAAAGAAAATTCATTTATTAGAAAGAGGTTGTAATGTCACGAAAAATCAGTTTAGGCTCTCTTGTAAAATCCAATACTGGTAAAAGATATTATTTAAAAGAAATGCTAGGTTTTGGTGGACAAGGTGAGGTTTTTAGGGTAACTTTTGAAAATAAAGAATACGCATTAAAATGGTACTATCCAAACATTGCTACAGAAAAACAATTTAATCTTATTAAAAAATTGATATCAATAGGACCTCCTAATGATAATTTTCTTTGGCCAACTGAAATTGTTGTAGATTCAAGGTTCCATGGTTTTGGTTATATTATGAAAATTAGAGAAAATAGGTTTAAAGGAATCGTTGGTTTAATGAAAAGAAAAATTGAACCAAGTTTCTACACACTTATTCTTTCTGCTATTACAATGGTGGATAGTTTTGAGAAGCTTCATAAGAAAGATTTGTGTTATAGGGATATATCTTTTGGAAATTTATTTATTGATGAAAAAACGGGCGAGATATTAATTTGCGATAATGATAATATAACACACGAAAAACATGCAGATAGAAGTATTCTAGGTACACCTAGATTTATGGCTCCTGAAATTGTAAGGGGAGATAGTTTGCCGAATGTTGAATCAGATTTATTTTCACTCGCGATTCTTTTATTTTATATGTTAATTGTTCACCATCCTTTAGAGGGTAAAGTTGAATCAACTATTAAGTGTTTCGATTTGCCTGCTATGAATAAATTATATGGTACAAATCCGGTTTTTATTTTTGATCCTATGAATTATTCAAATAGACCAGTAAAGGGTATGCATGATAATGCTCTTGTATTTTGGAATATCTATCCTACCTATATAAAAGAATCTTTTACTAAGATATTCACTAAAGGGCTCAAACCAAATAGCGGATTTAGAATTACTGAAAGAGAATGGAAAAATGTATTAATTAGATTAAAATCGTCAATATATAAATGTTCATGTGGTGCAGAAAATTTTTATAATGCATTAGATTTCGAAAAGGGAAATAATAACCATTGTTGGAATTGTAATAGTAAATTAAAAATTCCACCAAGAATTAAAATTAATGATAATATTGTAGTGTTAAGTGAAAACACTAAAATATATAAGCATACTCTTTATAAAGATGGAAAAATTGACTATAAAAAAATTGTTGCAAAAGTAGTTGCTAATCCAGATGATAAAAGGAAGCTTGGAATTAGAAATTTATCAAAACAAGAATGGCTAGTAAAAACAATCGATGATAAAATTTTAAGTATAGATGATGGTTGGAGTATTAATATAGAAACTGTTTCTGAAGTGAAATTTACAGAGGGGATTGTTGGAAAAATTAGAATATAATTTTAAGGAGTTGAATATATGGATATTGTTAGACCTGGTGGTGAATTAGCAACTAGACCACTTCATTTTATATGGATAGCTGATTGTTCTACATCTATGAAATATAATGGGAAAATGGATGCACTTAATAAAGCGATAAGAGAAGCAATTCCTCATATGGCAAGAGTTGCTGAAGAAAATCCTAACGCTGAAGTGTTGGTAAGAGCAATAAGCTTTTCTTCAGGTGCCACGTGGCATGTAAAAGAAGCAACAAGAATTGATGAATTTGAGTGGAATGATTTAGTAGCTCACGGAATTACTGATATGGGTAAAGCCTTTGAACTTCTTTCAGAAGAACTTAGAATGCCTCCAATGAGCGATAGAGCACTTCCGCCCGTTTTAGTACTTATAACAGATGGACAACCAACCGACGAGTACAAAAGTGAACTTGATAAATTACTTAAATTGCCTTGGGGAACAAAAGCAGTGAGACTCGGTATCGCAATCGGTAAAGCAACAAATAATAGAGTTATTAAAGAGTTTATTGCAAATGATGAATTAAAAGTGCTTCAGGCAGAAAATGCAAGTGAATTAGTTGAATATATAAAATGGGCTTCAACTGTTGTTCTTAAGTCTGCTTCTTCACCAGCTTCACAATCAGAGGATTCAATTACAGCTAATTCTAATGTTACTATACCGAATATGCCGGAAGAATTTTGGAATTCAGAAGATATTAGCGTTGGAGATGTTTGGTGATGGAAAAATATGCCTATGCAAGTGTTATTGGGAATTCACATACAATAAAAAATATTAAAAATCAGGATTCAATTAAAGTAATTGATAAAACTAAATATTTTATTTCATCTATAGCAGATGGACATGGAAGTAATATTTGTTTTAGAAGCGATATTGGATCAAGTTTTGCCGTAGAAAGTGCCAATATAATTATTGAAAGACAAGTAGCACTATTAAATAAAGAAAACATTGACAAAGAAAAAATAACAATTGAAATAACAAATGAATGGTATAAAAGAGTAAAAAAGCATCTAGAAAATAATCCAATAAAAGATGAAGATATAAAAGATTTTAATAAATTAGAATTGAAAAAAATTGAAAAAAATGATTTGCTTATATACGGCTCAACTTTAATGTCATTGATAATAACTAAAAATTATATACATGTACTTAATATTGGTGATGGTGAATTACTTCTTAAAAAGAAAGGCGAAGTAAAAACGGAATCTCTAAATAAAAGTGTTAATAGGATTGGAAATGATACTGAAAGTTTGTCTCTTAAAAATTCACATAAATATTTTAATTATATGAGTATGGATAAAGAAAGTGTTAATGCGATATTAATGACTACGGATGGTTATCCAAATTCTTTTAAAAATGAAAGAGGTTTTATTAAAGTAATTGATGATTTAATTGATATTGAAAAAGAACATGGAATGTTTATTATAGAAAAGAATCTATCGTTTTGGCTTGAAGATACTACCAAACATGGCAGTGGTGATGATATTACAGTTTGTTTTATTATTTTGTAAAATTAGTGGGGAAGTAAAATGGGTTACATATTTTTAGTTTTATATTTATGCTTTTTGGTTAGCTTAAGTGAATTTCTTTATAGAGGTAAATACACATTAAATTGGATTAAAAACCATGGTAATTCTTTTATATTTACTTTTATTACTCTTTTGTTACTATTTATTATGATTGATGTTTTAATATTAAATGCAGTTATTAGTTTAATATTAATTAGCTCTTTTTATCTAATTATATCAATAATTAATAAAAACAAAATTAGTTATAGAGGTGATCCGCTTTTCCCTTGGGATTTTGAAATAAGTAAAGAATCGCGTGATATGCTAAAAACATTTGGTGATAAAAATATGATTATGGATATTACACTTGTTGTTATAAATATATCTCTTATATTCGTTTTTAGAAATGTTTTTTATAATTTAATAATTTTAAAAAATATGAGAGTGGTGTTCTTTTTAATTTCTATATTATTATTATGTAAATTTTATGTTTTCCCAAACAAAAAAATTCAAAATAAAGTTTTTAAATTAGAAGAAAATATTTTTGAACTTCAAGATAAAAGTTTTTACAATTTAGGTGTTTTAATTTTTTTACTTAAAAATATTAAAAGTAAAAAAATTGAGATTCCTAGTAATTATTCTAAAAAAACAGTAAATAAAATAGTACATAATAATTTTGCAAAAGAAGAAACAGTAAATAAAAAAACAAATGTTGTTTCTAAGAATAGAAAAAAGAAGAATCCTAATGTTATAATTATAATGAATGAATCATTTTGGGATCCGAGTTTAATTAAGAATTTAAAATTTAGTAAAGATCCTATACCAACTTTGAGAAATCTAAAAAAAGAATATACTAATGGATATATTGCATCACCAGAATTTGGTGGAGGAACTAGTAATATAGAATTTGAAATTCTTACAGGGTGCAATATGAGCTTTTTACCAACAGGTACTATGGCTTTTAATAGTTATCTAAAAAGAAATACAGAATCATTAGCAAGTATTTTTTCTAAAAAAGGTTACGAAACAATAGCTGTTCATTCTTATAAAAAGTGGTTTTGGAATAGAGAAGAAGCTTACACAAAAATGGGATTTGATAAATTTGTAAGTGTTGATGATTTTGTAAAGCCTGTTAAAAAGGGGCTTTATGTTTCTGATAGTGAATTTGTAAGAAAAGTTATAGAAGAAAAAGAAAACAGTCTAAAACCGGTATTTATTTATGGTATTTCTATGCAAAATCATGGACCGTATAATTATAAAAGGTATGAAAATTTAGAAATTGATATTACAAATGCTAAAGATAAAAAGCGATTAGAAGAATTTAAAATATATACGCAGGGAGTCTATGATGCAGATAAAAGTTTAAATGAATTAATTGATTATTTTTCTTCTAAAGAAGAAGAAACAATAATAGCGTTTTTAGGTGACCATTTACCTATGATAGGTAAAAATTTTGAATTCTATAAAGAAAATGGTTTTTTGAGTTCAAAAGTTCTAGCAAATTTTACAAATGAAGAGAGAAAGAAAATTCAAAGTGTCCCATTTGTTATATGGTCGAATTTTGAATCAAAAAAAGAGAAAATAGACTTAATAAGTCCATCATTTTTAGGCGCTTATATACTTAACTGTGCAAATATTGAAAAAACAACATATTTTGACTATATTTATAATTTATCAAGAAAAATGCCTGTGGTAACAAAGCGATTTTTTTGCGAAAATCATGCTAAATATGTTAATGAATTAAATGATTATAGTATAATTCAATATGATAAATTATTTGGAGAGAATTACATACAAGAAGCCATGCTTTACTAGCATGGCTTCTTGTATGTAATTTTAATTCAAGAGGAAATTATAAATCGTGAAATTCTTTTAAATAATCAACGTATTTGTGGTCTTCACCAAGTATATGCTCTTTGATCCAAACCAAAAGGTAGTTATAAAGGAATATTATATCAAGTGCAGTAACTTCTTTTTTTTCAAGTTTCTTAATTTCATTTTCTACTTCATTAGTAAAATTATTATGAACTTTTTTATGTTCTTTTAAAAAAGGGTAATTAACTTTTTGCATTAATTCTTCTTCTGTTGAAAAATGTACTTTTACATATTCAGATAAAGTGTTAAGTGTTTCTGGCAAAACTTCTTTATAATTGTATTTTTTTGAAAAGTCTTCAAGTTCACCTATTAAGTTAAGTAATATTTTGTGTTGTTCATCAATTGCTTTGATTTTTACTGAATATTTTTCTTCCCATTTTATTGACATACACATCGCATCCTTTAATTTATTTTATATTCATATATACCATATTTGTGAGCTTTAAAACTTTTTATTGAATATTATTAATTATTTTTTCAATACTGTTAATTTTGTTTTTGCTATTTGATTGTTTAAAAAAACAAGTATGAAATATTAAAAAAAATTAATAATTTATACTTATTAAATATATATATTTAGGTAAAAAATATTATAAAATGTGAGTAGATACATATAAAAAAAATTTTATTGCTTAAGGAGGCAAAATGAACAAATTTAATGATTTTATATATGAAAAACTTGATATGGAAAGTATTAAAGTTGAGTTTGAAAAATTGGTAGACAAATTTACTAACTCTTCAACTTTTACTGAACAAAGTAATGTTTTTGAAAAAATAAATGACCAAAGAAATCATATTGAAACAATGATGACTTTAGTGTCTATTAGGCATTCAATTGATACTACGGATGAATTTTATGATAAAGAAAATGATTTTATGGATGAATTCGGTCCTGAAATTGAAGAGATGCAAAATAAATTTTATTCAGCATTAGTTGAGTCAAAATTCAGAAAAGAACTTGAAGAAAAATGGGGTAAACATTTGTTTTCAATTGCTGATATGCAATTAAAAGTATTTGATTCTTCAATAATTGAAGATTTGAAAAATGAAAATAAATTAGTAAGTGAATATATGAAACTTCTTGCTAGTGCAAAAATTTTGTTTGATGGTGAGGAGAGAAATCTTTCTCAAATGACTCCATATGCACAAAGTGTAGAACGTAATATTAGAAAAGACGCACATGCATGTGTTAGTAAGTTTTTTTTAGAAAATGAATCTGATTTTGATAGAATTTTTGATAAACTTGTTAAAACAAGAAACGAAATTGCAATAAAGTTAGGCTATAAGAATTATGTTGAACTTGGTTATTTAAAACTTCTTAGAAGTGATTATGATGCTGAAATGGTTAAAAATTACAGAAAGCAGGTTTATGAAAATATTGTTCCACTTTCAAATGAGTTAAGAAAAAGACAAGAGAAAAGATTGAAAGTTGATAAACTTATGCATTATGATATTAATTTAAATTTTCTTTCTGGAAATGCAACGCCAAAAGGGAGTCCAGAGTGGATTATTGATAATGGTAAAAAAATGTATACAGAAATGTCTGAAGAAACAGACGAATTTTTTAATTTTATGAATGATCATAAATTAATGGATTTAGAAACTAAAAAAGGAAAAGCGAATGGAGGGTATTGTACATTTGTTAGTGATTATAAAGCTCCGTTTATTTTTTCTAATTTTAATGGTACCTCAGGAGATGTCGATGTATTGACACATGAAGCAGGTCACGCTTTTCAAGTTTACTCTAGTAGAAATTATGAAATACCAGAATATATTTGGCCAACTTTAGAGGCATGTGAAATTCACTCAATGAGTATGGAGTTTTTTGCATGGCCTTGGATGAATTTATTTTTTGAAGAAGATACAGAAAAGTATAAATTTGACCATTTAACAGGTGCGCTTTTATTTATACCTTATGGAGTTACAGTAGACGAATTCCAACATTGGGTTTACGAAAATCCAAACGTTACTCCAAAAGAAAGAAAAGAAAAATGGAGAGAAATAGAGAAAAAGTATCTTCCGTATAAAGATTATAGTAGTGATGAATTTCTAGAAAATGGTGGATTTTGGTTTAGACAAGGGCATATTTTTGCAAATCCATTTTACTATATTGATTACACTTTAGCTCAAATTTCCGCTTTTGAATTTTGGAATAAATCAAATATTGATAGAGAAAAAGCGTGGAGTGATTATTTGAAACTTTGTAAACTTGGTGGTAGCAAGTCTTATCTTGAACTTGTTAAAGAAGCAAATTTAGTTAATCCTTTTATTGATGGTTCAATTGCAAAAATTATTAAACCGATAGAACAATGGATTGAAAATATTGATGATAGCAAGTTTTAAAGTATAATAATTAGGAGGAATTTATGGCTATTTTAGGTATAATATTATTTTGCTTATTTATTACAATTTACGTTCTTGCTTTTTCAGCTCCAAATTTTATTCCTTTAGTATTATTTTTTATAGCTATAGATATTGTTATTATTTTTGTTTTAGTTTTAAGAGATAGAATTAAACATAAAAAGGAGGAAGATAAAGATGATTATAGTCAATACTGATTTTATTGCAAATAATGTTATTGTTGAGACTTTAGGAGTAGTACAAGGAAGTACAATAAGGTCGAAAAATATTGGTAAAGATATATTGTCGGGTTTTAGGACTATAGTTGGTGGTGAACTTAGTGAATATACTGAAATGTTAACTGAAGCAAGACAAATAGCTGTTCAAAGAATGGTAAAAGTTGCTGAGGAAATGAATGCGGATGCAATTATTAACTTAAGGTTTGCAACTAGTGCAGTAATGCAAGGGGCTGCAGAAATATTAGCCTATGGAACTGCGGTTAAGATAGAGAAAAAATAATATATAATAAAATCAGCAAAAGTCTTCGTAAATATAAATTACGCTAGACTTTTGTTTTGATTTTACTGCGAAAAAAGTTATAATATAATTAAAATTCATCCGATGCCTTAGAGTTCTAATACCCCCACTACTTAAAAAAGTGGGGGATAAAGAACTCTAAAAAGGCCCTGGATTATGTTTTCTAAGATTCAGTGGGAGTAAAAAACCCCCCTGAATCCAAGAAATTCATTTATAAAGGGAGTGTGTTCATGTATTTTTGTACGTATAATTACAAAGAAGTTGAAGAGGTGGGAATTTTAGATGATTCTAAAACTCGTGTTATTTCTTTAAATGAAATTTTAATAAATTTAAACTATGAAAAAGTTAGTTCGATGAATGATTTTATTGATAAATATGATGAAAATACGATTATTCAATTAAAACGTAATTTGAAAGAAAATAAATTTACATATTTATCGCTTGATGATATAAAATTATGTGCACCAATTCCTTATCCTAAAAGAAATATAATTTGTTTAGGAAAAAACTATATAGATCATGCAAATGAAATTGCAGGATTACCAGGCGCGGATAATGAAATTCCGAGATTTCCTATATATTTTTCTAAATTAGCATTTCCAGCAATTGGTCAAAATGATATTATATTAAACCATAAGATTATTACTGATAAAATTGATTATGAAGTGGAACTTGCTATAATTATAGGAAAAGATGGAATTAATATAAAAAAAGAAAACGTAGAAGAATATATTTTTGGATATACAATAATTAATGATATTTCAGCAAGAAATTTGCAAAGAAAACATAGCCAGTGGTTTAGAGGAAAAAGTCTAGAGACATTTTGTCCTATGGGACCATATATTGTTTGTAAAAGCCAAATACCTTTTCCTGTTGAATTAGATATTAAATGTTCAATTAACGGTGAATTAAGGCAAAATTCAAATACTAGAAATCTAATATTTGATATTTCGTATATTATTTCTGATTTATCTAAAGGAATGAAGCTTAAAAAAGGTGATATTATAATAACAGGAACACCTGCAGGAGTTGGCTTAGGGTTTAAGCCATATAAAATGCTACATTCTGGAGATGTTATTGAAAGCTATATTGAAAAAATTGGAACGCTTATAAATTATATTGAATAGATAAATGAATTTCTAAGATTCAGAGGGAGTTTTTACTCCCTCTGAATCTTAGAAAACATAATCCAGGGCCTTTTTAGAGTTCTTTATCCCCAATTTTTTTAAGAAGTGGGGGATAAAGAACTCTAAGGCATCGGATAAACAAAAAAATCAAACAAAAGTATATTTTGTTTGATTTTTTCTATAATTGACTTTAAATGAATTATTTATTTTTCTTTTTTTTACTAGGTTTTTTTACAGAAAATCCAAAACCACCTATGACTTTTCCAAGTTCAAAGTATTCTCCGTGGCTATAGGCAATAGGATTTGCTTTTTCTAAATGAAATTTTCCTTTTTCGTCGAAATATTTATCATCAACGTTAACTGCTACAACTTCAGCTAAAAACATATCGTGAGAACCAAGCTCGATTATATCTTTTACAATGCACTCAATATTAACAGGAGATTCTTTTATAAGTGGTGCATTGATTTTACTTGCTTTTTCAGGTGTTAAATTCATTTCACTAAATTTACTAATATCTTTTCCTGATTTCACACCACAATAATCAGTTGCGAAAGCAAGGTCCTTAGTAGTTAAGTTAATTACAAATTCCATATTTTTTTTTAATATATTATAAGAATGTCTTTCTTTACGAACAGAAATATATGTCATTGCTGGATCCGAACAAATTGTACCAGTCCAAGCAATTGTTATTATATTAAATTCGTCTTTATTTGCTCCAATACTTACCATAACAGCAGGAACAGGATATACCATTGTTCCAGGTTTCCATGTAGTTTTACTCATATTTACCTCGCTTCATTACAAATTTATATTTTGTAAAAACAATTAATTTTAACAATTTATTTAATGATATCATAATGAGGAGGTATAATAAATATATTTTTTGATTTAAGATGGAGTTTTGAAATAGAAAGAACTTAAATAAAAGAGTATAATAAATATATTAAGCTTTATAAATTTGAGTTTTAGTTAATTATTTAAATGGAGGTATAATTTGAGAAAAAGAATTTTAGGAAGAACTGGACTTTTGGTTTCTGAAATAGGTTTTGGAGGAATACCAATTCAAAGAATATCTAAGGAAGAAGCACTAAATGTTATAAAAAAATGCAAAAACGAAGGTATTAATTTTATTGATACTGCAAGAGGTTATACAGTAAGCGAAGAATATATTGGAGCAGCAATTCAAAATAATAGAAGAGACTGGATACTTGCAAGCAAATCTCCTGTTAGAGATTATAATGGTATGAAGAAAGAAGTTGAAATAAGTTTAATAAATCTTAAAACTGACTATATTGATTTGTATCAATTTCATTTTGTAAAATCACTTGAAGATCTTTCAATGATAGTTTCGGAAAACGGTGCACTTAAAGCCTTAGTAGAAGCAAAAGAAGAAGGGAAAATAGGTCATATAGGAATAACTAGTCATAGTGTGGATATTTTAGAAAAAGCTCTTGAATTAGATTTGTTTGAAACAATTCAATTTCCATATAATTTAGTTGAAAATCAAGGAGAAAAAATATTTAAAATTGCAAATGAAAAAAACGTTGGTGTTATTATTATGAAGCCAATTGCAGGCGGAGCAATAGACAATGGAGAATTAAGTCTCAAATATGTTCTTAATAATAAAAATGTTACTGTTGCAATTCCAGGTATGGAAACTGAAGAACTAGTCGAAAAAAATGCGAGTGTAGGTAATAATTCACTAAAATTAAGTGAAACTGATCTTAAAGAGTTAAATAAGATTAAAGAAAAATTAAGTGGAGAATTTTGTAGACGTTGTGGTTATTGTCTTCCGTGCGAAAAAGGAATTGATATTCCATCTCAATTTATACTTGAAGGTTATTTAACAAGATATAAATTAAAGGATTGGGCCATAAACAGATATGAATCACTTGAAATTAAATCTAGTGATTGCGTTAAATGTGGTATTTGTGAAACAAAATGCCCATATGATTTGCCTATTATTAAAATGCTTGAGAATGTAAGTAATAGTTTTAACAATGTTGACAAATGATTGTAAATAGTTAAAATGTAATAGTAAAATAATTTAAAAATGGAGGTAGTTTATGAAAAATATTATTATGTACACTACAAGTACTTGACCGCATTGTAAAACTGCTAAGGAGTTCCTTAGAAATAATGGATATAAGTTTATCGAAAAAAATGTTCAAATAGATAAAGAAGCTCAAAAAGAATTAATGAGTATGAATATTATGGGGGTACCAGCATTTCTTATTGGTGGCGAAAAAGTCGTTGGATTTGACTCGGTTAAAATAGAAAATCTTCTTGATTATACAGTCGAAAAATGCCCAAAGTGTCAAACTAGAGTAAGAGTACCAAAAGGAAAAGGTAAAATTAAAATTACATGTAAAGAATGCAGTGAAGAATATATTATAAATACAAAAAATAATTAGAAAAATTCATAATTTATTATAATATAATTAAATATTTTGTAGACTTTAATAGATCATACTGTTATCATAACTTTAGATGCTTTATGGTCTATTTATTATTTTACATTGAGAGGTAGATATGAATATTTCTAGAAAAAAATCTATAGTATTTTTAGTTCTTGCTGCAGTTCTTTGGAGCACGGGTGGAATACTTATAAAATTAGTTGATTGGAATCCTATAGCAATTGCAGGAACAAGAAGTGGTGTATCTGCAATTCTTATGTATTTTTATATAATTAAAAAAAATAAAGATAGTAAACTACTTTCACCAAAAATAAAATTAACTAAAATTAAATTTTTAGGTGGGTGTGTATATGCAGCTACTGTTATTCTATTTGTTTTAGGGAATAAATTAACTACTTCTGCCAATGTAATTCTTCTTCAATATACTGCTCCAATATGGGTAGCATTATTTTCTGGTTACTTCTTAAAAGAAAAAGTGAAAAAAGGAGATTGGATCTCTATATTTTTTGTAATGTCAGGTATGGTTTTATTCTTCGTTGGAGATATAAATACAGGTCAAATGATAGGAAATTTTGTGTCAGTGTTAAGTGGCTTTGCACTTGCTGGAGTAGTTATTTTATTAAAGCTTCAAAAGGAAGGTTCAGCAGTAGAAATGACATTTGTTGGTAATATAATAACTTTAATTGTATCAATTCCTTTTATATTGTGGTCGATGCCGAGTACTATAAGTATAATTGGAATAATTTTACTAGGTATATTTCAATTGGGCTTATCATATATATTGTATTCAGAAGCAATTTTTAACGTTACAGCTGTTGAAGCTATTTTAATACCTGTAATTGAGCCTTTATTAAATCCTATTTGGGTATTTTTATTTAATGGTGAAAAACCAAGTCTTATGGCAATTATTGGTGGTATGATTGTAGTATCTTCAGTGGTAATTAGAAATATTATAGCTAATAAAAAGAATAAATCGTGTGATTTTAAATACAAAGAATCAACCTCGTAATTATTTTAAAGTTACAAAAAATAGTGTTAGAAGGAGTAAAAATGTATATAAAGCAAATTGAAAAATATAATCCTATAAATGAACAAGAAGAAAACGATAAAAAAATAATACTTAAGTATATTGATAAATTTCCTAATGATATATTATTAAGGCAAAATGAAGCGATGCATATTACAAGCTCTAGTATGATTTTCAACAAAGAAAAAACAAAAGTTTTAATGATTCATCATAATATCTACAGAACATGGTCGTGGACAGGTGGACACGTAGATGGTGATTGTGACCTTCTATATGTAGCTTTAAAGGAGGCAAAAGAAGAAACTGGCTTGGAAAATATAAAAATACTTAATAGTGAAATTTCTTCTATAGATATATTACCAGTTTGGGGACACTACAAAAAAAGCAAATATGTTAGTGCTCATCTTCATTTGAATACTTCATATATTTTCGAAGCGGATGATAAAGAGTTATTAAAAGTAAATATTGAAGAAACAAGTGGAGTCAAATGGATTGATATAAATAAAATTAGTGAATTTTCAAATGAACCTGAACTTATTGTTGTTTATAATAAACTGATTAGTAAAGCTTTATTAAGTAATAAATAATAGAATTTTGTTTAAAAGGGTTTATTTAATGGTAAACATGTAATGTGATACATATTAATAATTTTGGTAATATATAAATTGTTTCTTTAAAATTAAGTCGGAGGTAGATATGAATATTTTACATTTAGAATATAGTGGAATGTATAGAATGATAATAAAAGACATGATTATAAAAAGTGGAAATGTATCCTTCGATTCAAAAAAAGGTAGTGAGTTATTTAAAATATTAGCACTTAATGATATTGATTTGATTATTACCGGTACGGAACTCTCAGATATGACGGGTGAAGATATTGTACATGAAGTAAAAAATTCAAAATTTTCAAATATACCTATAATTGTTATTTCAGCAAATGAATACGATGAAACAATAGAAAGATTTCCAAATTTACATGTAGATGATTATCTTCAAAAACAAACATTAGATTTTGATAGATTTTGTGAATGTATTGAGAGATATGAGTAAAAGAAAAAAATAGTTGTAAAATATAGCTTCACCGCCAAATGCAGGCGGGAGGCGCTATATTTTACAACTATTTTTTACCGCACAAAACAAGAATTAATGTAGTTTTTCTTTATCTTATAATTTTTCATTATACTTATTGTTGAAACATAACTGTCACATAGAGATGTTAATATTACTTTATTAAATAATATTAATGGGAGGAAGATATGTATGCAATTTATTAAAAAACATATAAGAGGAATTATTCAATTATTTATTTTTACACTTGTTTTATTAATTTCAATAAATCATAATTTACTAGAAAGTGGCGGTGGTATTTCATGGTTTTCTTCAGCTTCGCTTCATGCTGTTTGTCCATTTGGTGGTGTAGTGACCATTTATCAGCTACTTACAGTAGGTACTTTTGTTAAACAAATTCATGCCGCAACTCTTGTTTTACTTGTTATTGTATTACTACTCGCAGTATTTTTAGGACCTGTTTTTTGCGGTTGGTTATGTCCTCTTGGAAGTATTCAGGAGTGGATAGGTAAAATAGGAAAGAAAATATTTGGCAAAAAATATAATACTTTTGTAAATTCAAAACTTGATAGAGTATTAAGATATTTTAGATATTTTGTACTTGTATGGGTTATTATTATTACAGCTAGAAGTGGAGAAATATTGTTTCAACATGTAGATCCTTATTATGCACTTTTTAATTTTTATACAGGTGAGGTTGCAATTCAAGGTTTAGTAATACTTTCGCTTACTCTTATATCATCACTTTTTGTAGAGAGATCATGGTGTAAATATGCATGTCCTTATGGTGCTCTTCTAGGTTTAACAAATAAATTTAGTATATTTAAAATAAAAAGGAATAAAAATACTTGTGTTACTTGTAAAAAATGCGATAAAGATTGTCCTATGAACATTGAAGTTTCAAGTAAATCAATTGTTACAGATTTACAGTGTATAAGATGTATGAAATGTACTTCAGATAATTCTTGTCCTATTCCTGAAACAGTTGATATAAAATTTTAAGGAGGCAAATATGAAATTAAAACCAATAACAGTTGGATTAATAATAATATCAGTACTTTTCGTGGGTATATTTATTAGCAAATCTATGAATTTATGGCAAACTGAATCATCAAAAGTACCCGTATCTATAAAATCTGGTGAATTTGCTGGTATGAGCGATCCAAACGATATTAGAGGATCATATTCATTAGAAGATATTGAAAATGCATTTAATGTGCCAGCAGAAGATATAGCTAAAGCTTTTCAAATTGGTGAAGACATTAATACTAAAACTTTTTTAGTTAAGAACTTAGAAGAAATGTACACGGACCCAAATTATGAAATTGGAACAGGTTCTGTAAGGGTATTCGTTGGATTTTATTTGGGTTTACCAGTAGACTTAAGTGAAAATAATTATCTATTAAATAATGCAAAATCTATATTGATTAATTCAGGAAAAATCACGGAAGAACAAACTAAGTATTTAGACTCACATCTTATATCTAAGAGCGAACTTAATTTAGATTCGACTACAAATAATAGTAGTGTAGTATCTTCAGAGGAATCTTCGATAGAGGAAAATAAACTTAAAGGTGATAGTGTTTTTAATGATCTTTATGATTATGGAATGACAAAAGAAGAAATTGAATCAGTATTTGGCGAAGTACCTAATAATTTAATGAGTATTAGAACATATTGTCAAGATAAAGAAATATCTTTTTCAGAAATAAAAGTAAAATTGCAAAATATAATAGATGCAAAATAAATGAAAAAAAGTTATAAAACTTCGCTTCACACCAAAATCAGGTGTAAGGCGCTACGTTTTATAACTTTTTTTCTACCTATAAATAGAAAAGGCTATGCAACTTCGCTTCACCGCCAAAATCAGGCGTGAGGCGCTGCGTTTTATAACTGTTTTTTTGCC
Source organism: Helicovermis profundi (assembly GCF_033097505.1). Classification (NCBI taxonomy): domain Bacteria; kingdom Bacillati; phylum Bacillota; class Clostridia; order Peptostreptococcales; family Caminicellaceae; genus Helicovermis; species Helicovermis profundi. The sequence continues at coordinate 1,296,627 of NZ_AP028654.1, forward strand.
TTTTAGGTGCAAAAGGCGATGTAACTTCGCTTCACACCAAAATTAGGCGTGAGGCGCTATATTTTTAACTTTTTTACTTTAGCAATAATAATAGTGATATAAATTTGTAATTTAGTATTATTCCTATTAAGATTATTCAATGTCAAAAATGAAATAAAATATTAAGTTTTATTCAATTATATTGTATACAATCTCTAATTGTGTTATTATTCGAATAATATATCGTAAAAAATGAAAGCAACATATATAAAACTTTCATTTAATAGAATATTTTGTAGAAGAGATTAGGGGGATTATTATGAATTTAAGGAGTGTGCTTTCAAAAGAGGGTCTTTATAATGAAGATAATGAAAGGGATAATTGTGGTGTAGGTTTTATTTGTAATATTAATGGTGATAAAAAAAATAAAATTGTAAGTGATGGACTTATGATTCTAAAAAATTTAAGGCATAGGGGTGCAGTTGGTTCGGATGATACAACTGGAGATGGTGCAGGTGTAATGATTCAAATTCCATACGAGTATTTCAATTCACAGATTAACAAATTGTCTGGAAAGAAAAACTACGGAGTTGGTATGATTTTTTTCCCTAATGATCCTTTTGCGAGAGTTTTGTATGAAGGTATTATAGAAAAGCATATTAAAGATTGTAATTTAAGTATTTTATGTTGGAGAGATGTGCCAACTAATGATTATGCACTTGGTGAACTTGCAAAGGCGACAAAACCATTTATAAGACAAATTTTTATTGATAGGGGCGTTCTTGAAGAAAAATTATTTGATAGAAAATTATATCTTATTAGAAAAAGAATTCAAAATGATATTTACAGATTTAATGATACATTTAGTAAAAAATTTTATATTTGTTCATTGTCCTCAAAGACGATTGTGTATAAAGGTCAAATTTTAGGACATTTAATTAGTGAATATTATCAGGATTTAGCTGATGATAGAGTAGTTAGTTCGTTTTGTATAGTTCATGAAAGATATTCAACCAATACTTTTCCATCTTGGAAATTATCTCAGCCGTTTAGATTTATATCTCATAACGGAGAATTTAATACTATAAAATCAAATAAAAATTGGATGAAAGCAAGAGAAGGAATTTTAAAGTCTGATATTTTTGGAAAAAATTTTGATTCTCTTAAACCGTTTATTGAAGAAAATGTTAGTGATTCGGGTGCTTTTGATAATACTTTTGAACTTCTTATTAATAATAATCATAGTATGGAATATGCATTATCGCTAATGTTGCCAAATGCTTATGAAAAAGATGATAGTATTTCTGAAAGTGCGAAATTATATCATGAGTATAATTCTAGGATAATGGAGCCGTGGGATGGACCAAGTACAATTGTATTTTCTGATGGAAATAAAATTGGCGCTGCGGTTGATAGAAATGGACTTAGACCTGCAAGGTATATTGTAACTAAAGAAGACGAAGTGATTTTTTCTTCTGAAGTTGGAGTATTAAATACAAATCAAGATAATATTGTTCGTAAAGATATAGTAAGTGCAGGTGAGATATTTTTAATTGATATTAATAATAAAAGAATTATTTTTGATAAAGATATAAAAGATAAACTTTATAAATCGTATGATTTTAAAAAATGGGTTGAAGATAATAGGTATATATTAAGCGAAGAAGCTTCTAAATCTAACTATAAATATAATATTGAAACAAGTAGAACTAAATTGAGACAGAGATTATTTAATTATACAAAAGAAGAAATTTTAAATAGTATAAATTATATGTCAGAAACTTCTAGTGAAATAATAGGTTCTATGGGGCTTGATATTCCTCTAAGTGTGCTTTCAAATAAAAATCAGGTGTTTTTTAATTACTTTAAACAGAAATTTGCACAAGTAACGAATCCGCCACTAGACTCAATTAGAGAGAAAAACGTTATGTGTTTAGATCAGTATATTGGTAAGCATGGAGAGAAAATCGATAAAATTGAAATAACTTCAAATATAAAATACTTTAAAGCAAGTGGAATTGTTATAAGAAATAGAGAAATAGATTATTTGAAAAAACTAAATAATCCAGATTTAAAAGTTGCAGTAATACCGATAATTTTCCAAATTGATAGTGTAAATGGTATAAGAGAAGGTCTTGATACACTAAAAAAAAGGATTGCAGATTTAGTATTTTCTGATGTGAATATTGTGATATTATCTGATTTAAAAGTTGATAAATATAATGCTCCCATTCCAAGTTTGCTTGCCCTTATTACAGTTCATAAATATTTATTAAAAATAAAACAGAGAACGAAAATTGATATTATTATTGAGAGTGGTGAAGTAAGAGATGTTATGCATTTTGCTCTTTTATCAGGATATGGGGCAAAATTAGTAAATCCATATTTGGCATTTGATACTATTAGAGATTCTTCGAATAGCTTCAAAGAATTTGAAGAAAAAAAAGAAAATTATATTGAGGGTATTAATAATGGCTTATTAAAAATAATGTCTAAAATTGGTATCTCAACTCTTCAAAGTTACTGTGGATCAGAAATGTTTGAAATAATAGGACTTGATAAAGAGTTGAAAGATATGTATTTTACTAAGACGAATTCATCTATAGAAAGTGTAAGTATAGAGCTTATAGAAAAAGGGGTACTTAAAAATCATAGAAAGGCATTTGTTGAAAATAAAGAATTGAGTGATGGGGGAATATTTGAGTACAAAAAATATGGAGAATCACATTTAATTAATTCAAAACTTTCCGTGGCTCTAAAAAATGCTATTATTAATAATTCATATAGTGATTATTTGAAAGTATCAAATAAAATAAATAATCATAAAGAAGCAAAAAAAATAAGAGATATATTAGATTTTAAGGTAGAAAATGAGCAGGAATTTAGTCCTAAGAAGCGTGATAAAATTGTTTCTAACGTTGAATCTATTGAATCAATAATTAAAAGATTTGTAGCTTCTGCAATTTCATATGGTTCTATAAGTAAAAAAGCCCATGCAGATATTGCAAAAGCAATGAATTTAATGGGAGCAAGAAGTAACTGCGGTGAAGGAGGAGAAAGTAGTTTTAGAATAAAATCAAAGGACCTTAGAGAAAGTACAAATAGTAAAATCAAACAGATTGCTTCAGGAAGATTTGGTGTGGATATTGATTATTTGTCAAGTGCTAGTGAACTTCAAATAAAAATTGCACAAGGAGCAAAACCTGGTGAAGGAGGGCATCTACCAAAACATAAAGTAACAAAAGATATAGCTAAAGTAAGAAATTCATTAGAAAATACTGATCTTATTTCACCGCCTCCACATCATGATATATATTCCATAGAAGATTTAGCACAACTTATATATGATTTGAAAAGTGCAAATGAGAAAGCGAAGATTTCAGTAAAATTAGTTTCGCAATTAGGAATTGGAACAGTTGCATCTGGGGTAGTTAAAGCGCATGCAAATATTATTACAATAAGTGGACATGATGGTGGTACTGGTGCTGCAAGTCTAAATTCTATGAGATATGCTGGAATGCCTTGGGAAATTGGACTTTCAGATGTTCAGCAAACTCTTTTGTTAAATAATCTTAGAAGTCGCGTTAAACTGAGAGTTGATGGTAAAATGATGAATGGAAAAGATGTTGTTATAGCTACTTTACTAGGGGCTGATGAATTTGGTTTTGCAAGTGCAATTTTAATTTCACTTGGTTGTGTTAATTGCAGAAAGTGCCATTTAGGTAAATGTCAAGTTGGAATAGCAACCCAGGATAAAAATTTAATTAAAAACTATAAAGGAAAGCCAAAGTATATAATAGATTATTTTAAATTTGTTGCCAAAGAAGTTCAAGATATTTTGATAAGTATTGGAGTAAATTCACTTGATGATATTGTGGGTAGAACGGATTTGCTTAAAACAATTGAAAAGTATAATTATAAAAATATTGATTTATCAAAAATTCTTTACAGGCCTATTTTGCCTCAAAAAATAGGTACTAAATTTTATGGATATAGAAATTTGAATTTAATGAATACAATTGATTCGAAAATTTTTAAAAGCAGATTTTCAGATTTAGAAAATAAAATTCCTTTTGAAATAAATAGAAAAATAAATAATACTGATAGATCGGTTGGAACATATTTAAGTGGAAAATTAGCACAACTCTCACAAAATAGAATGGATAATGAAAAAGAAACAAATATAAATAAAATTTTTAAGTTGAATTTTAAAGGATATGCTGGTCAATCTTTTGGAGCATTTTTACATGAAAATATTGAATTAAGTTTATATGGTGATGCTAATGATTATGTGGGAAAAGGTCTTTCTGGAGGAAGGATAATTATTTATTCAGATAATATTAGTAATAATGTTGTAGCTGGAAATACAGTGTTATTTGGTGCAACTAGAGGTGAATTATATATTAATGGAACAGTAGGTCATAGATTTGCCGTTAGAAATAGTGGAGCTGTAGCAGTAATAGAAGGTGCAAAAAATCATGCATTTGAGTACATGACAAAGGGTGAAGTTTTAGTATTAGGTGAGCTTGGAAATAATATTGGAGCTGGAATGTCTGGTGGAATTATATACCTTGTTAATGAAGACAAAAATTTGATAAATAAACTTAATTCGCAATACGTTAAAATCAGAAAATCTACTAATAAA